>JBGVBD010000051.1:0-170860 GCA_045225255.1 Prevotella sp.
CAACATACTATAATTAGCAACCGGATAAATCGCGTTAAATAATAAAAAACGATGACGATGACACCGTTAAGTCGCAAGGATTTCGATAGATATTTACGAAAAGAGTGTTTCGCAGAAACTCCTAACATGTTAACCAAATAGGGCTGAAATGCCGATGTACAAAGGGAAGTGATCGGGTTACCTGTTGCTCGAACACTTAACCCACTTCTCACGTATTTGCAAAAATTGAAGTCAAAAGAATGAAGAATATTTTATGAAAATTGTGTTCAAAATCATCTCAAACTGATCAAAGGTGAGGAGTAGGTTAAGTGTTCAACCAACAGGTAACCTGGCTTGCGCCCTTTATTTATCGGGGTTTGAGGGATGTCGGGTTAAGATGTGAGGAGTTTTTACGAAGTCAACAAAAATTTGGGATTACACAAAGCTCAATTTGCATAGACTACTGTATAAATATAGAAGAAATCGAGGGAACGGTTTGTTCGAGGGCTTTCTATCACCTCGTTCCACAGCCTGTTATACCCCCATAACAAGCCCTCGAACGAGGTGAAGAAGGCATTCCTTTACCCCCCAAACAAGCCTTGGAACAACCGATAGAAGGCATTCTTTTGTTTGCGAAGAATAAATATGCAAAACGCGTCATAATTATATGCAGTTTTATGTATGTATTGTATTTTATTTGTCCCAAGCCTTGGGACACTATGAAAATAGGCTTTATTCGATCCGTTTGTAGGCTTTATTCTCTCTATTTCTTCTACATAAAGTTTTAAATTTAACGTCACCGTCGTCACAACGTAACACTCATTGATAATCAGGAAATTACGCGTGACGACGGTGTGACGTCAGTGACGATGAATGGCGTTTTCGGCTTATTTTTGTGAGAAAACCGCCACTTTTCTTTGAGATAGGCGGCACCTTTCGCATGGATAGGCGGCACCTTTCGACCCGTTTGCTCGTACCTATCTACCCGATAGGCGGCACCTATCTCGTTATACCCACGTTAGGATGAATGCCTTGATGACGGCATATAATAATAGAAGGACAAATACGAGGATGACGATGTCTGTCTCGCGTTCGCGAAAAGTCTGTACTTGAGGATTGTAATGGCGATAAAGACGGAAGATACCATAGCCTACCAAGCCACCCCATATCAAACCGACCATGATATCTCCAGGATAATGGACGCCAAGATAAAGACGTGTCCAACAGTTGATCAACGACCAGCCTACCAAGAAACAGGTGACAACACGTCTGCGGAACAGTAAGGAAAAGAAGATGGCGATGCTGAAGGTGTTAGAGGCATGGGCAGAGAAGAAGCCGTACTTCCCTCCCCTATAGCCATTGACGACATCCACCAGAATACCTATCTCTGGATCACGGGCAGGACGCCAACGGGCTACCGTGGGCTTCACGATCATATCGTCAACCATTCCTGCCACCAGTACACAGAGGGCTGCACAACCAACAACCAACAGTACCTGACGGATATTTTTACTGTTTTTCAATACAGCATAGAAGAAGGCGACATACAGCAGTATCCATGTCTTGGCATTCGTAAGCGTCAACACGAGTTCGTCGAGGAACAACGAGTCACTGCCATTCAACAGTAACAATAACTGCTTGTCAAACTGTATAATCTCTTCCATCCTTCAATGCTTCAATTTAGATAACCTCTATTTGTTTGTCTTCCACCCAGCCTTCCTTACCATCATCCACGCGGATTTCCTTCCATCCCTTCATGGAACCATCGGTAATAGTGACCTTCGTACCTTCATGCAGGATAAACAGGTCGGTTCCGTTTTTCGAAGGCGTACTCTTGATGGTGGCTGCCGAAGACATGATGATAGCACCTGTGCGATGCGTCAACTTACGCTTCTGATGGAAAGCGAAGATATTACTCAACACGAAGACTGCCAAGAGGAACAGCGCTCCGAAGAATCCCAACTTACGCAGCCACATACGCTCAGAGAAGAGATAGGCAAGTGCAAGGATGATAGCGATGGCAAGGGCTATCAAGGCTGTACGCGCCCATGCGTCCACACTCATGATGTTGACCAGTGAGTGATACCAGGTGACGAAGAACATCTCCGACTCTGGGGTAATCTTGTCTATCGTCTTCGAACGTGCCATCTGAAGATTGAAACGGATATCGGCATCACCTGGGGTAAGCAATAACGCACGCTCGTAATTCAATACCGCCTTCGTGATATTGTCTGTACGATAATAGGCATTGCCTAAGTTATAATACAGGTCGGCACTCACCCCACGCTTCAATAACGCCTCATAGTCCGCAATCGCCTGCTGATAGTTCTCACGGGCATAAGCACTGTCTGCCTGTGCCTTGGTGACATCTGCTGAAGCAGATAAAGGTAAAAGGGCAAAAAGACAAAGAAGTAAAAGGTTGGCGTTTACTTTCTTACGCTTCTTCATCGTGTCTTCAATCTTCATAATCGCCTGTATCGCAGAATCGTAAACTTTATTCATATTACCACTGGCATCACCTGGGGCATAACGTGCATACTCACAATCGTCGAGGGCACCAATAAACTGTGTGACAGTGTCATTGTCAACGCCACGACTTGTCAGTTGCTGACTGATATTGTCACGCGAGAGTTGGGTAACGGGCATATCGAGTTTATCGCCCACATAGCCCCACAAGGCACGAAGCACCTCATCATAGAACTCATTCTGCTTGCCAGCCTTGAGCAGTTTATCAGCCACACGCAGACGGCGGACAGCCACCTTGTTGGCACGCTTGCCACGCATCTTGCCGATATTCGCATTCTCGATGGCACGATGGCGGAAGATGATAAAGAGAGAGATAAAGGCTGCCAACAGTACTGCGAGGCATATCCAATAGAGTGACGAGCCGAAGAAATAGTCATCGACCTGACGAAGACGTGTGTCTTCCGTCTTGATATAACGGATATCCTTGTTCAACTGTTTGATGTCCTCACTCGTATAGGTGGACACGCTCGACGAGCCGTCACCCTTTGCCACATCCAGTTTGAAAGGTTGCGAGCGAAGTGTCTTATAGGCATTCGTCTGAGTATCGAAATAGGTGAACTCCACAGGGGGCACTTCAAACTTACCCTGATGGCGAGGCACCATCAGAATGTCATAGACCATGCTTCCCTCAATGCCATTCGTCGTGAGTTTGGTCTTATCCGTCACCTTCGCATCATACTGGTCAAAATCCTTCGGAAGATTGACAACAGGCTGTTTGATGAGTTTAAGGTTTCCCGTTCCACTAATAATGACACGCAACGTGATAGGATCATTTGCCTTTACCTCCGTTTTGTCGAGTTGGGCAGTCATCGTGAATGAACCTACTCCACCCGAGAAGCCTGTAGGACGTGCAGGCAACGGATCGACAGTAATCGTCAGTCCTGGTGCCGTGATTTCCTTCTTCACTTCCATATAACCAGAACCGCCATTGAAGAATGCCTCGAAAGGATCGACGTTACGATTCTGCAGGACAACCATTCCCTCATAGGTGATGCTCGGAATCTCCAGTTTACCAGTGGTCTGTGGGAACATCACATACTGCTGCCATGTGACTGTACGATAAGGACGACCGTTGAGCGACTCAACCTTGAAACTCTTCTGCTGTGGCAGCGGAACCTCACGGGTATAGAAACTCTTCAGGTCAGGCATCTTACCATTCAACGATGTCAGGTCGACCAACGTATATACCTTATAGGTCAACAGAATAGGCTCCTGCTCATGCACATGACTCTTATTCGCACTCACCTTGATAAACAAGTCACTACCAGAGATATGACTACCGGCAGCACGCATCTGACTATTTCCCTGTGAACGCTGTCCGCCTGCGCTGCCATTACCCTGTGGTGCCGTTCCAGATACCTTGATATGCAACTCATTAGAGTGGATGGTCTTGCCATTCACATTGGCATGGGCGGCAGGAATGGTAAAGGAACCATTCTTCGTAGCAGAAAGGATATAGGTATAAGTGACGGATGTAGAACTCGACGTATGTCCGTTTACCATCTGGAAACTGGACTGCGTAGATGTGCTGGGACCCATCAGGACCTCAAAGCCATCAGGGATATTTCCTGCACGGAAGCCACTGACATCATCTGTATTGACCGTATAGGTCAGACGGAACTGTTCACCCACTGCCACTTGCGAGGGTGCACGTCCTGTAATCTGCTGGGCCCAGCAAATTAAAAATGAAACATTAAATATTAAAAATGTTATCAGTCGTTTCATATATCACCAGTTTTTCTGTAACTTGCGAGACTGTTTCTGATGCTGGGCTTTCTTGATACGCTGCTGCGTATTCTTCTCTTCCTGCATCGCGGCATTCAACAACTGCTCGGCATTCTCCTTACTCATCTGAGGCTTCTGCTGCTGTTGCTTATCCTGCTTCTGCTGGTCTTTCTTATCTTGTTCTTTATTCTTGTCCTTATCGTCTTTCTTATCTTTGTTGTCCTTATTCTGCTGCTGATTCTGGTTCTGTTGGTTCTGCTGTTGTTTCTTCTGCTGATGTTTGCAGACTTCCAGATTATAGCGCGTCTCGTCATCAAGGGGATTATTACGTAATGCCTCCTTATAGGCTTCTATCGCCTCGCCGAACATCTGATGGCTCTGACAGATAACACCGATATTATGATAGGCAAAAGACCTACGTCTCGCATTCGTCTCCAACTTTGCAGCGGACTGGTATTGCTCAATGGCAGCAGAGTCTTTCTTCTGTGCCAATAACGCGTTACCTAAGTTATAGATTGCCTGTGAGTTCTTGCCGTTCTTCTCTATCGCCTTCCGATAGTCGACCTCTGCTTCTGCATACTTACCAGCACGGAACTGTTTATTACCACTACGGATATAGTCACGGTCGCTTTGTGCATGGGCAGCCATCGCAACCAGCAACAACAATACTGTTGCCGTTTTCTTTCTGCTAAACAGATGCAGTTTCTTCAGATGCGGGTTCTTGATTTCCAACAGACAAATCTCTGCAATCAAAAGCAAGAGGACAAGGATGCCCACTGCCTGGAACTGTTCGTCGTAGTCACTATAGACAGTACTGGATATCTCTTTCTTGGCGAGTTTATCCAACTCCCTGTTCAACTGTTCCTGTGCATTACTGTTGTTCTCCACGTGGATATAGGCACCGCCACCAGCCTCAGCGACTTGTTTACACATCTCTTCATTGAGTGCCGACATGACAGTCTCGCCAGTATTGTCTTTCATATAACCATCCGTTCCTGGTATGGGGATGGGTGAACCCTTCGTAGAACCGATACCAAGGACATAGACACGCATACCTTTATCCTTGGCTTCCTGGGCAGCCTCCAAGGCGCCACCTTCATGGTCTTCACCATCAGTAATCACAATAATCGCCTTCCCTACTCCTTCTTCCTGCGTGAAACTATGGGTTGCCATATTCACGGCAGCAGCAATATCCGTGCCTTGTGTCTCAATCATCGAGGGCTCGATACTGGAAAGGAACATCTTTGCTGATACAAAGTCACTGGTAATCGGCAACTGCACGAAAGCATCACCAGCAAAGACAATGAGACCTATCTTATCGTTGGTGAAGTGATCCACCAGATTCTCTACCATCATCTTCGCACGGTCGAGGCGACTGGGTGCCACATCCTCGGCAAGCATTGAGTTACTGATATCCAAAGCGATAATCGTCTCAATACCTGTACGCTTCTCATGTGTAATCTTCGTGCCCATCTGCGGACGTGCCAGCATGACGATGAGTAATGCCAATGCAGCCAACAACAGACAGAACTTCACCAAAGGACGGAGGCGTGATACGTCAGGCATCAGTTGGCGCACCAGTTCCTTATCGCCGAAACGACGTAACTGTTTCCGCTGACGAAGTACCATCCACCAACGAATCAGCGCCAATACAGGTATCAGCACCAGTAGATAGAGATATATAGGGTCTTCGAATCGAAACATAACTTTCTTACGGTAATTTTCTAAATATAGTTATTCTAAACAGGATTTCCAACAGCAGCAACAGGATGGCAACCATGGCGAATGGCTGATAGGCATCGTATTTCTTACTGTAGGTCTTAACACTTAACTTGGATTTCTCCAACTTGTCAATCTCCTTATAGATATTCTGCAACTCCTTGTTATTCGTAGCACGATAGAAGTCACCATCCGTCGCTGTCGCGATGTCACTCAGTGTCTTACTGTCAATCTCCACAGGGATATTCACATACTGTACTCCTCCTGCCACAACCATCGGGTATGGGGCTACCTTATTCGTTCCCACACCAATGGTATAGACACGGATGCCCAGACTCTTGGCAATCTCTGCCGCAGTCATCGGCGAGATATCACCACGATTGTTACTACCATCTGTCAACAGGATGACCACCTTGCTCTTCGCCTTCGAGTCCTTCAGACGACTCACTGCATTGGCAAGTCCCATACCGATTGCCGTTCCGTCTTCTATCAAGCCACGTGTGGCAATATCCGTACGGACACCTTGAAGCAGATTGAGCAACGAGGCATGATCAGTGGTCATCGGACACTGGGTAAACGCCTCACCAGCAAAGATAGTCAGACCTATATTATCATTAGGACGACCAGCGATGAACTCAGCAGCAACCTGCTTGGCTGCCTCTATACGGTTAGGCTTCAAATCCTCTGCCAGCATAGAGCCTGACACGTCCATCGCCATCATGATATCAATACCCTCTACCGACTTGTTGTTCCAAGAGTTACGGGTTTGGGGACGAGCCAGTATCAGGACGAGCAGTACAAAGACTGCCAAACGTAGAATCAACTGTAATGGCATCAGCGTCACCTTCCAACTACGCGGAGCGAAGCGATAGGCTTTCGTATCACTCATGCGCATGGTCGGCTCCGTCTTCTTCCTATACATCAGATACCAGATGATATACGGTATCAGCAGGAGAAGTAGAAACAGATATTCTTTATTCGCAAATTCCATTATTCCATATTATATAATACCTGTCAGTACGACAAGGCGATATACCACAAATACCAAGAGGGCGATGCATACGGCAACGATACCTCCAATCAATATCTTCAATACACGACGTGTCTTCAGTGAACGCTGGTCAGCCTCAGACAGTTGTGGTTTCTCTTCTTCCACGACCTGTACGTCTTGCTTCGTCTGGTTGATGAACTCTATAGCATTCACCAGATTCATGTCGTTCTCGTTAATCAGCGTCGAATACTTAGCAAACTTCACCAAATCGGCAGTCGTGAAGAGTTGGCGTAACTCATCCAATGACTTTTGGTCGCCTGCCTGCATCAAGTGTTCGATAATCTCCGAACTCGTCATCTCCATCGCTGAGAACTTATAGCGTTCCTCGATATAACGACGAAGCGTATCCGTCAGTTTCGTATAGTATTCCTTCTGATTCTCTGACGCCACCATCTTTTCGGCTTTGATCTGCTCAATCTCCTTCATCGCTTTCTGATGAGGCAGGAGTCGCTTCACAATCTTGAAACTCTTGATGATAGGCTTATTATCGCGCAGACGCAAGTAGAGATAATAGGCTACTGCCATGAGAAGAAGTATCAGGACACTCAACCAAAATGCTAGTGACCAGTCACTCCACAGGAAGGGATTATCCTGTACATCCTTAGGTCCGTAATACTGATCAAGTTTCGTAGTATCTACTTCTACCTCAAGGACTTTCAGCGCAAGACTCTTGCTTTGATATACCTTTCCATTAACCTTCACCTTCAAAGGCGGAAGGTAATAGAGGTTACCGTCAAACGAGGTCAATGTATAGACATGCGTCAACCGTTGCATGCCATTATCTATCTCCTCCTTTTGCTCCTCACTGGTAGACAGCACCTCGACTCCAGGTGTCATCATCTCACGAGGTTTATAGGTAGGAAATACGACTTTTGCCTCTACAGGTGTTGTCGCTGTTAGCGTAAGATGCACCTGTTGTCCTATCAGCATCTGAATGGAATCGATACTCGCCTCCACGCCTGTCTGTGCCATCATGCTGACTACAGAGCACCATATACTTATCAGTAACAGGATTCGTTTCATCTAACTTCTTTGTTTAAAGAGCATCAGCAGATGCTTGACATAATCGTCATTCGTGGCGATACTGATCATATCTACATTACTCTTGTTCATCGTCTCGCGAAGATGCTGCTGACGATTCATCCAATATTGCTGGTGTGCCTGACGAAGGCGACGGCTACTGGTATCAATATACTGTTCATAACCAGTCTCCGCATCCACCACGCGCATCAGTCCTACATTCGGTAACTCCTTGGCACGAAGGTCATAGACCTGAACGGCAACCACATCGTGCTTACGGTTACATATCTGCAAGGGTTGCAGGAAGTCTTGCTGCACATAGAAATCACTGAGGACAAAGGCAGTGCAACGACGCTTTGCCACACTCGTCAGGAACTCCAGTGCCTGCTTCACATCCGTACGCTTACTCTCTGGTTTGAAGTCCAACATCTCACGGATGATATAGAGGATGTGCTTACGACCTTTCTTGGGGGGGATATACTTCTCGATATGGTCGGAAAAGAACACCACTCCAATCTTGTCGTTGTTCTGGATGGCACTAAAAGCAATGGTTGCCGCAATCTCTGTCACCATATCCCGCTTCATCTGCTTCTGCGTGCCGAAATCCAATGAGCCACTGACATCGATGAGTAACATCACCGTCAACTCACGTTCTTCTTCAAACACCTTCACATAGGGACGATGGAAACGTGCCGTCACGTTCCAGTCAATATCACGCACATCATCGCCATACTGATATTCACGCACCTCGCTAAAGGCCATACCCCTACCCTTAAAGGCAGAATGGTACTGACCTGCAAAGACGTTGGCACTCAATCCGCGCGCCTTGATCTCTATCTTCCGAACTTTCTTAAGTAATTCTGCTGTTTCCATTAAGGCACTTCCACCTTATTGATAATCTTCGATACGATTTCCTCGCTCGTTACATTACTTGCCTCTGCCTCGTAGGTAAGACCAATACGATGACGCAGTACATCATGAGCCACGGCACGGACATCCTCTGGAACCACATAACCACGACGCTTGATAAACGCGTAGGCACGGGCAGCCTTTGCCAGATTGATGGAAGCACGAGGACTACCACCAAACGAAATCATGTCCTTCATATCCTTCAAGCCATAACGGTCAGGATAACGGGTAGCAAAGACGATATCAGCAATATATTGCTCAATCTTCTCGTCAATATATACCTCACGAACCACTGCACGGGCATTCAGTATATCTTGTGCTGTGGTTACAGGCTTCACTTCGGGAAGGGCACCAGCGATATTCTCGCGGATGATGCGCTTCTCTTCTTCCAGTGTTGGATAATCAATGACGACCTTCAGCATGAAACGGTCCATCTGTGCCTCTGGCAATGGATAAGTACCTTCCTGCTCAATAGGGTTCTGCGTTGCCATCACCAAGAAAGGTGAAGGCAGGTCGAAAGTCTCCTTACCAATCGTCACTTGTTTCTCTTGCATCGCCTCCAACAAGGCACTCTGCACTTTAGCAGGCGCACGGTTGATCTCATCTGCCAATACGAAATTAGCAAATACAGGACCTTGCTTTACCTGAAACTTCTCGTCTTTCTGAGAATAGATCATCGTACCCGTTACGTCAGCCGGCAAAAGGTCTGGCGTAAACTGAATACGGCTATAGGTAGCGTCAATCAGTTGTGCCAGTGTCTTGATTGCCAATGTCTTTGCCAAACCAGGAACACCTTCCAAGAGAATGTTACCATCACTCAGCAATCCTATCAGCAACGAGTCCACCAGGTGTCTCTGTCCTACTATCACTTGATCCATACCCGTTACCAGATTGGTAACGAATCCGCTTTGCTGTTCTATCCGGATATTCAATTCACGGATATCAATAGATTCTGCCATAATACTTTATTTTTGTTCTTTTGTTTAATCTAGTTCATAAATACCTGTCGGCACTGTACGCTTCAACACTTCCATCTTGACATCGACACCCACAATAATACCATAGTCACGAAGCAACGACTCGACAGTCTTCCTGGCGAGTTCAGGATGATTGTTCTCCTCACTGAGATGGCAGAGCCATACGTAACGCAGTTGCTCTGTCATATTCTCCACTAACGCAAGAGCACAGGAACGGTTGCTCAGATGTCCTGTCTGGGAAAGGATACGCCCTTTCAAGAATTGTGGATAAGGTCCATTTGCCACCATTTCCTCGTCATGATTGGCCTCAATCACAAGATAATTGGCTCTGGAGATGTAGGTCTTCATCTCGTCAGTGACATATCCTGCATCCGTAATGATACAGAACACGACACCTTCCGCCTCAATCATATAACCGACATTATCACTACTGTCATGAGGCACTTCAAAGGGAGTTACCAGAAAGTCGCCAATCTGAATAGCCTTCCTTTTCTCCACATAACATTTCAGTTCCTCCGGGACTTTCTGTTGGATACAATAGTTACGATTGATACCCTCATGCACTTTCTCTGTGGTATACACAGGCACATGATAGTCATTGCTAAACGAGCCTACAGACTTTATATGGTCAGCGTGATCATGCGTTACAAGAACATGATGCACCTGAGACATACTCAGTCCGTAATCTCTGAAGTCCTTTTTCAGACCTCTCAATCCTACTCCAATATCTATCAAAAGTCCATCCGTCGGTGTCGTCAGCAAGTAACAGTTTCCGCTACTGCCGCTTCCAAAGGATATAAATTTCAGCATTTTAGTTAATATTTTGTGCAAAAGTAATAAAAAGTTAGGAGTTTTCTTTATCTTTGCATCGTTTTTTGATTATTTTAAACTTATGAAATATTTACTGACTTTTCTATCCTTCCTGCTCGTCGGCTGCCAATTGTTTGACGAAGGTACTCCTGATGCCGCTGAGAATACGGTAACATCATGGGCAGATGCTTATTTCAACTATGATTATGAGGAGGCATTGAAATACACGACTCCTGAGAGTGAGAAATGGATTCGCTTTGCTGCCTCCAACATCACGGAGAAGGATGTGGACTTCATTCGTCAACAGGGTAACAAGGCAAGTGCCGAGGTACAAAGTCGCCAGATTGCAGAAGGCGATACCATCGGTACGGTAGATATCCGTGTATCCAATTATGTACAGTTAGGTGCCATCGGAAAAGAGAACAAAGTCGTTAACGAAGGAACATTCTCTATCCGCGTGGTTAAGCGTAGCGGTAAATGGCAGGTTAGAATGGAAGCCCTACCGCGAAATGAAAGGCAAAGTCGCGACTAAGTTTCGGATGGGTTATGGGATAATGCCCGTCTTCATCCTCATAAGCAGGATTAATGGCTTTCATACCCATATCAAAACGTAGGATGAAATAGTCGAAGTTAAAGCGGAAACCTAAACCATAGCCTACTGCCAACTGTTTCCAGAACTCAGCAATCTTAAACTGTCCCCCGGGCTGGTCTTCATAGTCACGGAGCGTCCAAATATTTCCTGCATCCACAAACAATGCCGCACCAAGTTTCCAGAAGAGGTGGGCACGGTATTCCACATTAAAATCTAGCTTCATATCACCCGTTTGGTTGATGAAGTCAATACGTCCATCACGACTGATATACTTACCAGGACCAAGGCTTCTGACACTCCATCCCCTCACACTGTTGGCACCACCTGAGAAATAACGCTTCTCAAAAGGCAAGATAGTGCTGTTTCCATAAGGATAGGCAATACCCAATCCTGCATGGAACACCAGATGACTGTTATCTCCAAAAACAATATTACGAGTAACATCTACGTCTGCCTTAACATACTGGGCATAGGCGATATCAAGGAATGTATATTGTCCTTCCGCATTACGATGGAAACCAAACGTCTTGGCAGCCAATCCTAAGAGATTACCTGCTGTCTCCGCATTCGCTTTGACGGCGATAATACCATTATTATAGGTATAGCCCACACCAAACTTCATGATGAAGAGGTTCTCGTAGTTGTAACGCAGGATAGCATTACGGCTACTGGTATCGTCCAAATACTCCTCCTTGAAGGTCTCACTCACCCACGGCATAGAGATATAGTTCAAGTCCAGCAAGTCGATATGATAACGGTCGTGATGCTTCGGGTCGTTCCATCTATACCGCCATCCTGCAGAAAGAACGCGTCGATGGAATTCCGGACGGTTCTGCAAGTCGTATGATAACGACACCTCGCTGGTGGCAAGGATACGGCGGCGGAAACTGGCAGAAAGGAATGGGGCAATAAAACGGGGGAAAGAGAGTTTCGTCTCCAAACTATACTCCAAGAAGTTATGATTCGAATAACCCTCCAGTCCTTTGATAGCCTCGTAGGCACCACGCAGTTCGATACTTAGATTCTCAGAGCCTCTGAACAGGTTACGGTTCTGATAGGTCAATGAGGCAGCCACACCTAAGTCGCCTGCCGTATTCGTACCCTCAGGCTGGAACGAGATAGTGGACGGCTTATTGGTACTGATCTGTATCTGACAATCCAGCAGATTAGAGTCGGGCTGTTCCTTCCATGAGATATTCGTATAACGCACTGCCCCCATTCGTCCAAAATGCGTATAAGTATTCTGCAGACCATCCGACGAATAGTAGTCATTCTTCCTGATAAACGTGTTCTTTCGCAACACACCAGCACGCAGGTGAATCACAGAGTCTTCCGGATCGCCACTGGCATACTGGATATCACGCACCATATAACGTTGATGGGGATGCGTTTCTCCTTCGCTGTCACGGTTCTGTCGCAATACGAGCGTGATATCGATATCATGCGTACCAGCCACCGAGTCTGCCTGATAAGTGATATATTCCTTGTTGAAACGATAATAGCCAAGATTGGTGAGTTCCTTGGTGATACGCTTGCGCTCCGCATCCAGATTCTCCACGTTAAAGCGCATCCCTTTCTTCAGTCCTCTGTTTTTCACCTCATCGAGTTTCAACAGGTCGGCAATAAGCGAATCCTGTATCACGTAATCCACGTTACGTATATAATAAGGTGTTCCCGGATGCATCAAGTAACTCACATTGATCTTCTTGCCTTTCGCTCTCGTCATGGCATCCACACTGGCTCTCAGATAACCCATGTTCACCAACTGAGCCTGCAAGTCCTCCATCGAGCGACGTGTACTAGTAGAGTCATAGATAACTGGTGCTTCACCGATAGACCTTAACAGACGGTTCATCCATTTGGTGGTGTCGCGTCCAGACAGGGAATAAGTGGCAAGGGGCAACTTCACGGCAGAGAACCATCGGGTGTTTCCACGCTGACGGACATAGAGTTTCATATCAGTGGAGTTCACACCTTTGGTCTTCGGCTCACTCTTGACATACACACGACTCAGCAAATACTCCCCTTCAGGGACGTATTTCGTCTCTGAACAGGCACAGAACAAGAGTCCTGCCATAGCCAACAAATAATATCTGAGTCGCATTTTGTTGCAAAGGTACGAAAATAATTGAGAATTGACAATTGATAATTGAGAATTATTCTTATCTTTGCCGAAAATATGATTTATGATTAGCAAGAACCAAATCAAATTCATCCGTTCACTGGAACAGAAGAAGAACCGAAAGAATGAAGGACTGTTCGTTGCAGAGGGTCCTAAAGTAGTGGGCGATCTCCTACAGGCAGGCTATCATGTCCGTCTTATGTTCTCCACCGTAGAGCGTCCTGACGCCGAACGCATCACCGACGATGAACTGCGTAAGATCAGTTTCCTGCAACACCCACAGGAAGTCCTTGCCGTCTTTGAGATACCCAACTCCTCACTCCACACTCCTCATTCCACACTCTCCATTGCCCTTGACGGCATCCAAGACCCAGGCAACCTTGGTACCATCATTCGCATTGCCGACTGGTTTGGCATCTCTACTATCTATTGTTCTTTGGATACTGCCGACGTCTATAATCCCAAAGTCGTACAGGCAACGATGGGTAGTCTGGCACATGTGCAGGTAGTGTATACTAATCTCTTGGAACTTTTCAAGCAACTGCCTCCCTCCTATCCTATCTATGGGACGTTGCTTGATGGGGAAAACATTTACGAACAGGAACTCAGTGCGGAAGGTATTATCGTCATGGGTAATGAGGGAAACGGTATTTCTGCTGAAGTGCGCAAGCATATCACCAAACGTTTGCTGATACCTGATTTCCACAGTGACGGTCTACGCGCTGAGAGTCTAAACGTAGCCATTGCCACAGCCATCACCTGTTCCGAGTTTCGTCGAAGGGGATAAAAAAAAAGGGACTCGATCTTCACAGATGGACTCCCTCCGAGGAAAATGATAAATATAGATTAAAATTACTAGTTGTACGCTGCAAAAGTAGAAATTATTTTTTATATCACCAAATATTTGTGCAAAAAACTCGACGTTCACGCACATTTTGCATTTGTTAATACTTTCTCAACTCTTCGTAGATACGCTGCACAGGTAGTCCCATGACATTGAAATAACTACCATTCAAGCCCGTCACACCTATATGTCCTATCCATTCCTGAATACCGTAGGCACCCGCTTTGTCAAAGGGTTGGTAGCGTTCCACATAGTAGTCTATCTCTTGGTCTGACAATTTCTTGAAGGTGACGTCAGTCTCTACGGAGAAGTTCGACTGACGCTCTTTCGTGGTAATACAGACTCCCGTAATGACTTGATGCGTCTTTCCACTAAGTTCATGCAGCATCTTCTTTGCCTCGTTGGCGTCTTTCGGTTTACCCATCACCTCATTACCAAGCACCACAATGGTATCGGCAGTGATAATCAGTTCGTCGTCCGCCATCGTCTCACGATAGGCTGCCGCCTTTTTCTTCGAGATATAGCCGGCTATCTCCTTGGTGGGCAAATCGGCGGGATAACTCTCGTCAATATCATCCAGTACCCTTACCTCAAAGGGAAGGTCGATACCTGCCAGCAATTCCTTCCTGCGTGGCGAGTTACTTGCCAAGATGACGCGATAGTTCACCATCCAAACGCCCTTTCGTCTTGCAACCATTTATCCTGTGCTGTCAGTGTCTGTTCTATCACGTCACGACCGCAACCATAACCACCACGTTTATCACTGATATATACACAGAGTGCCTTCACCTCATCGCAGGCATCCTTCGGACAGACGGGACAACCCACCCGACGCAGGATTTCCATATCGGGGATATCGTCACCCATGAACATCACCTCGTCATCAGCAAAGCCGTATTTTGCCAAAAACTCTTCGTAGGTCTTGATCTTCACGGCGGCACCAAGATAGATATCCTCCATACCCAATCCCTCGTAACGCTTGCGTACACTCTCTATCTTACAGCCCGTGATAATGGCGATACGCAGTCCCATCTTCATGGCGAGTTGAATGGCATAGCCGTCCTTGATATTCACGGTACGCAGTGGTGTACCATCCTCGGCAAGTGAGATAGTCTCTGCACTCAGCACGCCATCCAAGTCGAAGATGATGGCGCGTATTTTCTTTAAATCGTAGTTAATCATTTCTTTTCGGCTTTTTCGTGTATATGAAGCGACAGTCGCTCGTATAAGTCTTTCATCTGCGGCTCATTAGCCAACAGGTCTGATTGATGGCGGATGACATTCTCATCGTAGCGGACGGCAGGACCCGTCTGTGCCTCCAGCGGATGCAACTGGTGTACCTTGCGTGCTGTCTCATCAATAAGCGGAAGCATCACGTCAAACGGTAGACCGTGTTCTTCCAGTATCTCTGCCGCCATCGCATAGCAGTGGTTTGCAAAGTTACAGGCAAAGACGGCAGCAAGATGCAGATATTGACGGTCGTCGCTCGACAGTTCGTAGACTCTCCGTGTGATACTTTCTGCCAGTTGTCTCAGCACACCCAGTGTCTCATTATCAGATGCCTCAATGAAGATAGGTATCTCCGTGAAGTCCACAGCCCTTTCCTTCGAGAATGTCTGCATTGGATAGAACACACCGTAATGCTGGGTCATACCTTCAAATAGGCGCAGGGGCATCGAACCGGCAGTATGTACGAACACTTGCGTCTCCCTACCCTTCGTCGCCTCACGGATGACATCCGCCAGTGCAGAGTCCTTCACGGCAATGACAAAGACATCGGCTTCTTGAGGCAAGCCCTCCAGTGTACGACTGTTGATGCTCACCACTTCATGACCGACCTCCAGTAACGCCCTTTCCAGATTCGTTGCCAACCGTCCCCTGCCGATTAGAACTATTTTCATGCTGTTAACTGTTGGCTGTTAGCCTAGAACTTATTCAGATGCACGTTCTCCCACTTCAGTTTCTCTTCATTCTGTGGCTTGCGCTCATCAGCCTTATGACCAACTGCAAGGATACAGAGACAAGAGAGGTTTTCAGGAATATCCAGCACACCTTGAATCACTGTGTCAGCACTCGTTCCGTCGCTCAGTCCTCTGCCACGCATCTGTATCCAGCACGAGCCCAGTCCTAATGCCTCTGCCTGATATTGCATCGAGATAGCGGCAATTGAACCATCCTCTACCCAACAGTCATTCTGCATCGGGTCACCCAATACGACGATAGCCAGCGGGGCACCTTTCAAGAACTGTCCACCCATATCCTTGGCATCCGACAGTTTCTCAATGTCCATCTTGTCGTCTACAACAACAAACTGC
This sequence comes from Prevotella sp., assembly GCA_045225255.1. Classification (GTDB taxonomy): domain Bacteria; phylum Bacteroidota; class Bacteroidia; order Bacteroidales; family Bacteroidaceae; genus Prevotella. Next base: position 16,590 of record JBGVBD010000051.1, read on the forward strand.
CAGGCACGCTGACCTTTTGATGTCGGCGACATCAGTCCAGCCCTGAGTATTGTCTTCACGTCCTCTGCGTCAATCTCCTCGTCCGTGAACTTACGGTGCGAGCGGCGCATCTGTACTAAATCCTTAAATTCCATATTCCTAATTCCTAATCTATGTTTCTTCTGCAAAGGTACGAATTATTTCTTAATATCATAGATTTCATGAAGATTATTTCTTTCATACAACAAAACACCTCACAAGGGGATTTCCCCATGTGAGGTAGTGCTTGGGATTGTTTTTCTTTTACTTCTTCAATATGATATTGATGGTTGTCTGTACGTCATTGACATCAACTACACCGTCACCATCCACATCACCTTTCAGTCTTTTCTTGATAATCATAATGCCATCAACAGGAGCCAGTGCTATAGTGGTGGAACTCTGTGGCAGCCGATAGCTCGCATTCTTCAGCGTGATGGCGTATTCGCCTTCCTTCACCTTGTCGGAGACCTTCATCTTCAGGGTCCAAAGCAGTCCGTTGTCATCAGCTATATGCTCTGAGGGTGACAATGAGATAGCCTCGAAGTGATAGGTCTTCGCAGTTTTCTGGTAATCAACGCTGCAATACTGACTCTGGTGACGTTCGCTGTGTTTGTACCCTTCCAATAAAATTCCTTCCGGCAGTGACAGGTCAAAACTGTAGCTATTGACCTCTTGCGAGTTCTTCAAGCTGATGCTTACTGTAGCCTCACCATCTTGATAGCCTGTTACCTCACCAATGTAAACGGCATCGGCTTCAGGATCGGCATCAATAATGTCACCGCCTTCTGACTGGCTGACACATTTGGCAGACACGAGTATAGAGGGCAGCATCCCTTCCTTTTGTACGGACACCTGTGCCTCCGTTCCTTCAATCAATGTACCGAGCCAGACTTCCCATTCGTTATTCTTCACGACACCCTCAAATACCTTTCCATCGACAAAGACAAACAATTTGCCGTCTGCCTCCGCAGTTCCCTTGATGACACTATTCTTCCCACTGACGAAAGAAGTGATTTTCACGGGGGCTGTCTGATTCTTGTTGTAAGGCAGTGTCTCGCCATCAATCATAGACCAATTGCTGTCAAAGTTGAAGTCCCAGCCCACATAAGTGTTCTTACGCAACAGGTTTCTATAGCTATAACCCGTACCGTTGTATTCGTCGTCTTCTATTTGCACCACTTCACCAGTCCGAGACACTATAGTTTTGAGTGATGCATAGTTATCCGTTCCTGCCATCGTCGCAATACGGCTGGGGGTATTCGCAGTAGTTCCTGTCGCGACGATAGAGTCCATGACACAGACATTATTCTTTCTATAGCTCCATGTTGTTCCACCGAAGGTTTGGTTGGCATAGCTACCTACCATGCCGTTGATACCGCCTTTGGCTTTGACGACTCCGCTGAAGACGTTATAGGTCAAGTCAAAGAGGTCACCCGCCGTTCCAGTGTATTTGTCAGAATAGGTGCCACCAATCAAGGCACCAGCACCCTTCTCTGCCTCAACATAGCCCGAGAAACGGCAGTTATGCATGCCTCCGCCAATCTTATACTCGGTCTTGATGCCAGAGTACTGGTTCGTAACGACAAAGTAGTGAGTTTTCACTTTTCCAATGATGCCACCTACGCCAGCATCCCCTTTGACGTATGCAGAAGAATATATCCTTTGAATACCTGGACTGTTGGGTGACAACCAATGGTGCCCACCGACGGATCCTGTTGTACAGCCATAAACACCACCTACATAATCAGTACCTTCAATGAGCCCTTCTAAAATGATATTATCAACAGCCTTGGCAGCGATGCTGCCCGCCAATCCTCCGACATGGTTGATTCCTTTCACCTGCGGGTTGATGATGGTTATCCGATGAGCATACCCTTTTTCAGTACCTGACAAGACACCCACATCATCCTTTCCTATGATACGAGGTTCCATAATCGTCAGATCCTTGATTTCCTTGGCATTGCTGACCTGGAAAAGACCAACGTTATCAGTGGTAGGGCGGTTGATGTATAATCCACGGATGGTTTTGTTGTTCCCGTCAAAATATCCCTTGAAATTAGGTATCGGCAACCAGCCCTGCTCTGGATTATCTTCGGCAATCCATTCCGTCAGGTCAATGTCATTCATCAGAATATAATAAGCCTCTGGTTTGTTCCTCATGTCAAAAAGGTCATCACCGTTGGTAATCTGATATGGGTCATCTGCCGTTCCCGATCCCAAGCCGCTGAACTGGGCAAGCATCTCATGGGACAGCAATGAAAGAATTATGAAAAGGAAACATTTCTTCATATTACGTAGCTACTTAGTTATATAATTTGTATTTCGTCATATTCCTTAAAGTGATGTTGCAAATGTACGAATATTTTAATTAACAAGCTATATCCATCTCTCTAAATAATGTTAAAGAACAGAGATTGTTATATTGAATGGGAGAGGTTGGTAGTATGATTAATCTTAACAAAGTGCATCAAAAAAGTAGGGTTGGAATTCACCAACTGTTTATCTGACTGCAAATACGCGGAAACAGAGAGGTTACGGTAACAAATTGAGTCGTAATGACTTACCCGTTTTAGAGACAAAATCACTTATAAAAAAGAGGGTAAAAAGGGGGAGAAAACCCCTACTTTGCCCCTATGTTTCGGATGGAAAGGTGCCTTCAAACGGGGCGTTTGCACGTAGCAAACGGGTAGAAAGGCGGCACCTTTCTACCCGTTAAGTACATACTGACACTTTTTTAGCCTAAAATGAACGTTTTAAAACCTCTATATTTTCCAGAAGCACCAAAAATCCGAACATAAAATTCAGTACTTTTTCTTGACAGAATAATCCTATTGTTACTTTTTCAACTTACACGGATGCCCATCATCGTGAGGTTATGTAATGGCAAGGTGGTTGAATTGTTTCATAATTGCTTTAAGTTTTTTTACGCATGCAAAGATACTACTTTTTTCAGAAAATGTGTATCTTTGCAATCAGAAATCATATAAATTCTAAAAACAAAAGACAAATGAAAAAACTATTATTATCAATCGCTGCTATGACAGTATTCACAACCAGTTATGCACAGAAGAGCCTGATACTCTATTATTCAGAGACAGGCACCACCAAGGCCGTTGCAGAAGAGTTGCAGAAACAACTCGGAGCGGACATGGAGGCCATCGAAGCCGTCAAACCCTATTCGGGCAACTTCCAAGAGACAATACAACGCGGACAGCGCGAGATGCAGAGTGGCGAATGGCCTGCACTCAAACCCTTGCAGAAGAAGATTGCCGACTATGACGTGATCTTCCTCGGCTATCCCATCTGGTTTGGTACATACGCCAATCCTATCGTTACACTTGTGAAAGACAATGACTTCGCAGGAAAGACCATCGTACCCCTCTGCACCTTCGGTAGCGGAGGATTGAACACTTCGACGGAGGCTCTGAAGAAAGCACTGCCGAAAGCCACCATCAAAGAGGGCTATGGCGTACGTACGGCAAGAGTGGCATCCGCAGCAAAGGAACTCGACCGTTTCCTGAAAGAGAATGGATACAAGGAAGGTAAAGTCACTCCCCTGCCCGACTACTCAGAACAGAAACCTGTGACTGACGAGGAAAAAGCCATCTTCAGCGCAGCCTGTTCCAGTTATCAGTTCCCGCTCGGTACACCATCTACGGTGGGCAAGCGCACTGCTGACGACAGCATTGACTATAAATATACTGTCACGGGCCGCGGCATGAATGGTGAAGAGTCTACTTCCATCATCTATGTCACTGTTCCTCGTGACGGCAAGCCTGAGTTCACGCAAGTGGTTCGATAATCACGCAAGATGAAAGAACTGAAGGTCACCATCTATACCCGCACAGCAGAGTTGCCTGCTATCTTGGAAGGCAACTACTTCCATAGTCCAGAAATGATGGAACTGTGCGAGAAGACTCCGCGCCACAAGCCTTATATGGCAGTGGTGACGGAGGCAGATGGTACGGTGGTGGCTCACATGCTCGCCATCATGCGCTACAAGCGCTCGTGGTTCCCACCTTATTTATATATACATGTCCGTGTGATGGGCGAAGGAGTCTATCACCAGACTGACGATGAGCATAACGAACAGCATCTCTTCGGACTCATGGCAGAGGCGATTACCGAACGTTTGCAAAACAAGTGCCTATATATTGAGTTCAGTCATCTTTCCCAGAAGATGTTCGGATACAAGGACCTGAAGCGCATGAACTATTTCCACGTAAAATGGATGAACATCCATAATTCCTTGCATTCCCATACGCCAGAGGACCGCATCACCTATAAACAGATGAAACGTATAGAGAATGCGCTGGAACGTGGTGCGGAAACAAAACAGGTGGAGACACAGGAAGAGTTCCGCCAGTTCTCAAAACTCTTGCGCCGTCATAACTGGTTAAAGCCACGTCGCTTTCTGCCCGATGACATTTTCTTCCAAGGGATGATGAAGAGTCAACGGTGCCGACTGTTTATCACGAAATACCATGAGAAGGTCATCGGATGTTGTGCCTGTGTTCACTCTAATGGTGATATGTATCTATGGTATTCCGCTTCACGCAGAAAGAGTTACGTCAGACTTCACCCAAATTCCGTAACTATTTGGAATGCAATGAAAAACGCACATGAGGAAGGTATGCAGCATTTCCGTTTTGTGGATGTAGGACTCCCCTTCCGCAAGAATCCTTACCGTGACTTCATCCTGAGTTTCGGTGGTAAGGAAGTGACAGCCTATCGGTGGTTCCGTATCAGCATCCGATGGGTCAACTCACTCGCATCATGGTGGTGGAGAGAGTAATGGTAATTGGCTGTTGGCAATTATAATAAAATCTTTCGTTTTGCGTTATATAGGATGATGAATTGTAAATCCTATATCCTCATTATACTCATGCTGACGGGCAGCATGATAGCAAAAGCACAGTCTTTTACACTCTCCGGCACCGTCAGTGACGAAGAGGGCAATGCCATTGAATTGGCAACGGTGAGTTGTCTTGAACAAGGTGCCGTGACGATGGCAAACCTGAAAGGCGAATACTCACTAAGACTAAAGTCTGCCGACTCTGTCGTCGTGAAGTTCTCGATGGTGGGTTTCCAAACACATACCCGTGTATTACGTAATCCCAAGAGTAACCAGCGACTGCTCGTCACGCTGCATCCCATGAAAGAACTCGACGAGGTGGTTGTTACCGAGAAACGTCGTCAGACCACAGGGACAGAACAACTGGATACAAAAAACATCAAACAGACGCCCTCAACATCGGGTAATGCCGTAGAGGAACTGGTACAGCAACAGGCAGGCGTATCAACCCACAATGAGCTATCGAGTCAATATAACGTGCGTGGTGGTTCCTTTGACGAGAACTCTGTCTATATCAACGGTACGGAGGTGTATCGTCCTTTGCTCATCCGTAGCGGACAACAAGAAGGACTCAGCGTCATCAATAGTGATATGGTAGAGAAGATCGGTTTCTCATCCGGTGGCTTCGAAGCGAAATACGGTGATAAGATGTCGAGTGCACTGGATATCCAGTATCGCAAGCCTACCCGACTGGAAGGAAACCTACAGGCATCACTCCTCGGAGGCAGCGTATTCTTAGGCTATGGTAACAAAAAGTTCTCCATGAGTCATGGCGTACGCTACAAGACCAACCGTTACCTGTTAGGCTCTTTAGAGACTAAAGGTGAATACCGTCCGAATTTCCTCGACTACCAGACCTACATCACATGGCATCCCAATAAGCGATGGGACTTGGAAGTCATTGGCAATATCTCCGAAAACCATTATAACTTCGTACCCAGCGACCGTGAGACCTCTTTCGGAACGATGCAAAATGTGAAGTCGTTTAAGGTATATTTCGACGGACAGGAGAAAGATATCTTCCGCACCTTGTTCGGAACTGCCGCCATCACCTACCATCCAACCGAAAAGACACACGTGAAAATACAAGCAGCAGCCTTCCATACAAAGGAACAGGAGACCTACGATATCCAAGGACAATATTGGCTAGACGACACACAGACCACAGAAAATCTGGGTGTGGGTACGTATATGGAACATGCACGCAACTATCTGACTGCGAATGTGGAAAGTGTCAAGATGACCGTCAATCATAAGGCAAAGCGACATGACATCGAAGGTGGTTTCACTATGAAATGGGAAGAGATTGAGGAGAATGCACGAGAGTATGAGATGCGCGACTCCAGCGGCTACAGCATCCCTCATAAAGCCGACCGCCTGGATCTCATCTACTCACTCGACTCGAAGAATAAGATATCCTCTACCCGTTTAGAGGCATATCTACAAGATACCTACCGATTCCAGACTGGTAATGCGGAGAAACCTAACCTATGGACGTTGAACATGGGTGTGAGACTGGCAAACTGGAGTTACAATAAAGAGACGATTATCTCGCCACGACTCTCACTTGCCATGATTCCGGGTTTCAATGAGAATATGACCTTCCGCTTGTCAACGGGTATCTATTATCAGGCACCATTCTATAAGGAACTGCGCGATACGACGACTATCAATGGGAGAACGATTGTCACCCTTAACAACGATATTAAGAGTCAACGGTCTATCCATATCGTAGGAGCCTTCGACTATCGTTTCCGCTTGGCTGACCGCCCCTTCCGCTTTACGGCAGAAGCCTATTATAAGATGATGGATAACCTCGTGCCGTATAACGTGCAGAACATGAAGGTCGTATATTACGGACAGAATATGGCAAAAGGGTATGCAGCAGGACTTGACCTGAAACTCTATGGAGAGTTTGTGCCAGGAACAGATTCGTGGCTGACATTCTCGATTATGAGTACCCGTCAGACCATTAACGGCATCGATATCCCCATGCCCACAGACCAGCGATGGGGCGTGAATCTCCACTTCACCGACTATTTCCCAGGAACGGAACGATGGAAGTTGACGTTGCGTCTCGCCTTTGCAGACGGACTGCCCTTCGGTGCACCACACCGAGGACTGGAATACCAACAGTTCCGCGCACCTGCCTACAAGCGTGCAGATATCGGTATGAGTTTTCTCGCCTATCAACATGAGGACCGTTCTTCCTTCGGTATCAGAAAAATATGGTTGGGAATCGACGGACTGAATATCTTTGGTATCTCAAATGTCAATTCCTACTATTGGGTGACAGACGTAACCAACAAGCAATATGCTGTGCCCAATTACCTTACAGGCAGACAAATCAACGGAAAAGTAACCGTTGAGTTTTAATAATGTTTAATTATTAATACCTGATTCTCATTTCTCAATTAATTGTTGTACCTTTGCACCATTATTTGTACAACTAATATTTATAACAATATGAAGATTTCTCACATTGAGCATCTGGGCATCGCTGTCCAGAGCATTGAAGAGAGCCTGCCGTTCTTTGAAAACGTGCTGGGACTTAAGTGTTATGCCGTTGAGACGGTAGAAGACCAGAAGGTAAAGACCGCCTTTCTGAAGTGCGGTGAGGTGAAACTGGAACTATTGGAGCCGACATCTCCTGAGAGCACCATCCAGAAGTGGCTTGACAAGGGTAATAAGGGTGTTCACCATGTAGCATTCTGCATAGAGGATGGTGTAGCCAACGCTCTTGCTGAAGTCAGCGAGAAGGGTATCCGTTTGATTGACGAGAAGCCTCGCAAGGGTGCTGAGAACCTAAATATCGCCTTCTTGCATCCGAAATCAACAGCAGGTATTCTCACAGAATTGTGTGAGCATCCCGAGTAAATATCGTAATAACGTCATAACGTAATAACGAAATAATAAGATAATGAGCAAGCAATTAGAAAAGATTAAGCAACTCATCGAGAAGCGTGAACAGGCTCGTCTCGGTGGTGGTGAGAAAGCCATACAGAAGCAGCACGACAAGGGGAAATACACAGCCCGCGAGCGCATAGAGATGCTGCTTGACAAAGGTTCGTTCGAAGAGTACGACATGTTCAAGGAGCATCGTTGTCATAACTTCGGCATGGAGAAGAAACAGTTCCTCGGTGACGGTGTCGTAGCAGGTAGCGGAACCATCGACGGTCGTCTGGTATTCATCTTTGCACAGGACTTCACCGTTCATGCAGGTTCTCTTTCTGAGACCATGAGCCAGAAGATCTGTAAGGTGATGGATATGGCCATGAAGATGGGAGCCCCCGTCATTGGCATCAATGACTCTGGTGGTGCCCGTATTCAGGAAGGTATCAACGCTCTTGCCGGTTATGCAGAGATTTTCGAGCGTAACATTCTTGCCTCTGGTGTGATTCCCCAGATTTCTGGTATCTTCGGTCCATGTGCAGGTGGTGCCGTTTACTCTCCTGCCCTCACCGACTTCACACTGATGATGGAAGGTACATCCTATATGTTCCTTACAGGTCCGAAAGTGGTAAAGACCGTTACTGGTGAGGATATCGACCAAGAGCACCTCGGAGGTGCCAGCGTACACGCTTCTAAGTCTGGTGTGACACACTTTACCGCCAAGACTGAGGAAGAGGCTGTTGTGATGCTGAAGACCTTGTTGAGTTATATTCCATCCAACAATATGGAATTGGCACCTCGCAAGAAGTGCACTGACCCCATAGACCGTCTGGAGGATTCTCTGAACGAGATTATTCCTGAGAACCCCAACGAGGCATACGACATGTATAAAGTCATCAGTGCCGTTGTTGACGATAACGAGTTCTTTGAGGTACAGCCTAAGTTCGCCAAGAATATCATCGTAGGCTTCGCACGCTTCAATGGTCAGAGCGTAGGTATCGTGGCTAACCAGCCTTCTTGCTATGCTGGTGTGCTCGATGTAAACGCTTCTCGTAAGGGTGCCCGTTTCGTTCGTTTCTGCGACGCCTTCAATATTCCTATCGTATCACTGGTTGACGTTCCCGGATTCCTGCCCGGTACTGGTCAGGAGTACAACGCCGTCATCCTGCACGGAGCTCAGTTACTCTATGCTTACGGAGAGGCTACCGTTCCCAAGATCACCGTTACCCTACGTAAGTCATATGGTGGTTCCCACATCGTGATGGGTTCTAAGCAACTCCACACTGACCTCAACTACGCATGGCCTTCTGCAGAGATTGCAGTAATGGGTGCCTCTGGTGCCGCTGCTGTGCTCTATGCCAAGGAAGCCAAGGCGAAGAAAGAGGCTGGTGAGGACGTCAAGGCATTCATCGCAGAAAAGGAAGAGGAGTACAACGAACTCTTCGCCAATCCTTATCAGGCAGCCAAATATGGTTATATCGACGATGTCATCGAGCCACGTAACACGCGCTTCCGCATCTGTCGTGCACTGGCACAATTGGCTACCAAGCGTGATGCCCTGCCTGCCAAGAAGCATGGTAATATTCCTATGTAATTATCAATACTATTCTGCTTATGAAGAACGAAGTTTATGCAGCCATCGCCATGGCACTTTACGAGTTCCAGGGCAATAACGTTCACGACAAAGAGCCCGGCATCATTACAATTGCCGAGAAGCAGACGCAATGGAACGGTTATGCCCAGACAATGACAGAACACCCTTAAAAGATTTATACGATGAAGAAAGAATATAAATACACCATCAATGGCAATGAATATCAGGTTGCCATTGGAGAGATTGTAGAAAACATCGCTACTGTCACTGTGAATGGTGAGGAATATAAAGTGGAGATGGAACCGGAAGCCGAAGAGGAAAAGAAAGTTGTGGTGCGCAAGCCTGCAGCTACGGAGAACTCAGAGAAATCTGACAGTTCAGAGGGTTCCGCAAATATCAATACCAACAATGCCGTGAAGGCCCCATTGCCTGGTGTTATTACAGACATCTGCGTTGCCGTAGGAGACGAGGTGAAGGCTGGTGATACTGTTGTCGTATTGGAGGCGATGAAGATGGCTAACAATATTGAGGCAGAGAAGGATGGTAAGATTACCGCTATCTGCGTACAACAAGGTCAGACCGTCATGGAAGACGATGCACTGGTAGTGATCGAATAAGCCTCGCTGATATGTAAATAAGAAGCAAGCCTGCAATCAATTGCAGGCTTGCTTCTTATTTAAAAAACTTTAAATCTTGTCTAAAAAAAACGAATTAAATGGTCTGAACCATTGTCAAACAAACTATTTTTTTTATCTTTGCTTATAAATTCAATGAATATTATTTTTACCCAAACAAACACAACTATGAAAAAAGTTCTACTCACTTTGCTACTATGTGTAGCCGCCACGCTGACCGCAATGGCACAGTGGCAACCCAGTGACAACAACATAAAGGCAGTTGTCACGCTTGACGAGCCCAGCCAATTTATTTTTACCTCTCCGATTAACATCCAGACGGATGATGGCAAGACCATCTGCGTTTGGCGAAGATATTCATTAAAAGACCCTGACACAGGCGAAGCGTTCGAAGAATCGCGTTTCCTGTTGTATTATCAGGTGTTCGATGCGGATGGCAACCCAACCTTGGAAGGCGAGGGTGTCTGTGTGTCCAAACAGCCTACCAATTCTGCCTTGTATGGTGATTTGTCGGCAGTGCTGGCTCCTAATGGCGACATTTTGATGTGTTATACCGATCAACGCGAATATGACGAGAAGACGCAAGATTACATTGATAAAGTCTATCTCTATCGCTATACGCAGACAGGCGAGTCAGTGTGGTCGAAAGACGGCGTGCAACTGCCTGACTTACGCAAGGAATTGGTGACGACCAAAAGAAGATTCTACAAAGTTCCGAAGGTTTGCGTCAGTGGTGACTATATCTATTTTTCTTGTAACTATGAAGAAAATGATATTATAACTAACTTTAATTACTATTATGAAATAGCCTGTCTGGACCAGGATGGCAACATCCTCTCGTCGGACATCCAGACAAACGCAACGATTTTCAATACTATGAGCCCTGCCCCCGATGGCAATGTGTATCTGATCATCGCTAATCACACAAAGAAGCCAAAATATGAATGCTTTGGCTTGGACGCAATGCTTATTGGTCCCGACTGCAAGAACAAATGGGATGACGTAGTGACTGTGGAGCCAAACAATGTGGCTGATTTGGAAGTTACTGAAAATGTATTTGCAATGATCAATGATTTTAAGATTCATACATACAAAGACGGAAGTCTGCTGATGTTGTATTACGCCGCAGATCCCCCAATGAAACCGAGAAAACTCCATTACAACCGTTTGATGCCAGACGGCACTGTGTTTGAGCATAGTGTTGAGACGGGTGACAGTCTTGCAGATAATAACAACTATGACTGGGTGATTGAAGAAGAAGATGGTACCATCACCACCTTTGAAAGCAGGGTCTATGCACAAGATGCGGTATTCACTTACAGTTGCTATCTGTGGATGAACAGACTAAGCGTTGACGGCACCCCCCTGTGGGATGACGAGACAGGACGCCCGGTCATGATGAAGGAAGACAATGTATACCAGATTCTCGGCACGTCCACGAAAGATGGTATCTATTACGTGCTTTATTATGGGGTACTGCCATATGCTAAACCAACAACAGAGAGTCATGTCCAGTGCTATGTGGAGGCATACGATGCCAACGGCAATCAGCTGTGGAACAGGCCTGTACTGAACGGTGCTGTCCCATATCGCACCAGCCTGTGCTATCAAGACTACATGATGAAGCCGATTTATGTTCAAGGCGATGAAAAAGTGCAAGAAGGTATTATGATGGCGTTCATTGATCCTACTGACGACAGTCACGCTGTCATACCGACGGGCTTGCTGCCTGGCGAGTTTAGCGTCAATGGCAGTGGCGGCAAGGTGTCTTTCGCAACAGGCAACCTGGAGTATCGTGCCGCATACGATGTCTACCGCTTTGCCGGCGCACAAAACAGAGTGCTCAACCACCTCAATACATTCGTGAAATATCCGAAGAACAATTTTGAATTTATAGACCTTCTGAGATGGAGTGAAGACTTTGGCACCCATCCCATTCAGAATCTTGGCAACAAGACGGACGATTGGCGCCTACTGACAGACCTAGAGTGGAAGTACATCCTGGAGATCCGCCCAGGAGCCGCAGAGAAGAAGGCACTTGCCTCGGTAGAAGTCGATGACGGATTATATGGACGCTATCCAGAGAATGGTATGGTGCTGCTCCCCGATGAATTCGAAATGCCTTCCGGACTGTCCCTGAACTGCAACGCGCAGAACTACTACATCAACTACTTCAGTAAGGAAGACTGGGCACAGATGGAGGCCAACGGTGCCGTATTCTTAACTGCCGCAGGCCGACTCTCAAAACAAAGCATTGATGGTTGGATGGAAAACAACAGAAACACGATTGGCTCATACTGGGTCAACAAGACATTTGTTGATCAAGATAAACAGTTGCGAGTCTTCCAACTGTGCTTCAGTGACGATGTCGGCATCCAAACCCCTTCAAGTACGAATGCCATGCTATCCCTGGATGGTGGCTCCATCCGTCTGGTAAAGGATGTCACGCCTTCAGGCATCAATAATGCTACTGTCGATAAGGCTAACCGCAACAAGACAGTGAAGCGTCTGGTAAATGGTCGCATTGTCATAGAGAGCAACGGTAACACCTATAATATCGCAGGACAGAAAATTAAGCAATAAAATGCTGACCGCCAGGCTGTAGAGCATGGCTATCATACTAAAAGGAACGGTTCTCTGATACAGTAATCAAAGAACCGTTCCTTAGTTTATTCTAAATAGTTCTGCAAGTCCTATATATAATTAAGGTACAAAGAATGATTGTTATACCTTATTTCCTTCTTTCGGGAATACCACTTTGGGCTGGAAGGTTTTTGCCTCTTCAAAGTCCATCATTGCATAAGAAATGACGATGATGACATCTCCTACCTGTACACGACGGGCTGCCGCTCCATTGAGACAGACACAACCACTGCCACGCTCACCTTTTATAATATAGGTCTCAAAGCGTTCACCATTATTATTGTCAAGTACCTGTACCTTCTCTCCTGCTATCAGATTGGCAGCATCCATCAGATCCTCATCAATGGTGATACTGCCCATATAGTTGAGATTGGCTTCCGTAACGGTTACACAATGGAGCTTCGATTTCAATACTTCTATCATCATGATTCCTTATACTTTATATGGTCAATTAAACGAATCGGTGTCTTGCCACAGTAGACAGTAATACAGCCAACAACATAGGGAGAGGTCTCCCAACTATCTACATCCTGCAAGGTGTTTCCATCCACGATAGAGAAGTACTCCACATCCAGTCCTTCCACGCTATTGATATCATTTACCACCTTATCATGCGTTTCCTTAACAGTGTGATTCTTAGCGTATTTCAAACTTCCCTTCAATGCCTTATAGATGGCAGGTGCTATTGCTCTTTCATCGGGTGATAAGAGGGTGTTACGAGAACTCTTTGCCAGTCCGTCCTTATCACGGACAATGTCACACTCCACTATCTGGACGTTGATTCCAAGATGGCGAACCATCGCCTTGACTACAGCAATCTGCTGCCAGTCTTTCTCACCGAAATAAGCACGTGTCGGCTTGACAATATAAAACAGACGACTTACCACCTGACAGACGCCATTGAAATGCCCTGGACGATGCGCACCTTCCATCACCGTGGATACTGGAGGATACTCAAACTGACGCGTATCAGGTACAGGATACATTTCCTCTACCGATGGAGCCAGAACATAATCTGCTCCACACTGCTCAAGCAATGCACAATCAGCATCTAAGGTACGAGGGTAATTCTTCAAATCATTCTTGTCGTTGAACTGGGTGGGGTTGACAAATACCGACACTACTGTTATCCCGTTTTCCTTCACACTACGCTTCACCAGAGAAGCATGTCCTTCATGTAGTGCTCCCATCGTGGGTACGAGACCAATTTCTTTTCCTTGCTTGCGGTCATCAAAAAGTTGGTTTTGAAGATCCACAATCCTATTGAATACTTTCATCTTTCTTTGTTGCTTGTATACAAATCGGGTGCAAAATAACAACATTTTTGGCAAATAAGGAAAAAATATCGTAAAAATATGCCAAATTCGTAACTAAAAATCCTTAAATGTGCACGTTTATGCGCTTTTGTGAATTATTTTTAGTACCTTTGCACAACAAATAACCCCAATATGGCAAAGAAGATATTGTTCATCAACCAGGAAATCGTTCCTTATGTACCAGACAGCGACCTCTCGCTGATGGGAAAGGCTCTCCCACAGGCTATGCAGGAGAATGGTCATGAAATACGTACATTCATGCCCAAATGGGGAACAATCAATGAGCGTCGTGGTCAGTTACATGAAGTCATCCGCTTGTCTGGCATGAACCTTATCATAGACGATACCGATCACCCTCTGATTATTAAGGTTGCCTCTATCGCCCAGACTCGTATACAGGTATATTTCATCGATAATGATGACTATTTCTCCAAACGTCAGATGACGGTCAACGAGAAAGGGGAAGACTATGCTGATAACGGAGAGCGTGCTATATTCTTTGCACGTGGTGTATTGGAGACTGTTAAGAAACTGCGTTGGGTACCCGACATCATTCACGTACAAGGATGGATGGGCGCAGTAGTACCCCTGTATATCAAGACGGCATACCACGAGGAGCCTTCTTTCGCTAATACGAAAGTGGTAACCTCCCTCTTTACCAAGAGCCTGAATTCTGGTCTTGGTACGAATTTCAAGAAATGTGTTGAGTTCCGTGAGGCAAAGGCAGACTTGCTGGAGAAATATAAAGATGATTTTGACTTTGAGGAACTCGCCAAACTGGCTATTGACTATAGCGATGGCGTGATTGCTGCCCATAAGAATGTCAACAAAGACTTACTGAAATATGCACAAGCAGGCAATATCCCCACCCTGACATATCCTGGTGAGGACTTCGGAGCGGCTTATGAGACATTCTACGAGCAGATTTGTCAAGAATAAAATATTTAAGGATAATATCATTAAACTTCAATGATGAAAAAAACACTACTGGCAGGGGTTGTAATGGCAATGTTTACAATCTCCTCATGTGATGAAGATACGGCTAGTATAGGAAAATCTCTCACCGATACTGCAGACTTGTTTACTATTGTAACCGATACCTTTGATGTCACATCCCGTTCTATCATTGCTGATCGTGTTCTCTCACGAAGTCAATATAGTTATCTTGGTCGTATCAAAGACCCAGAGACGAGTGCCTATATCACAGAAGACTATATGACACAATTCTCTACGCTGGAAAACAATATTGACAGTGTGTTCCTTCAGAAAGAACTCATTACCAGTAAGGATGAGAATGGAGAAATCGCTGCTGACTCCTGTGGCATCATTCTTATTATCAATAGTTACATCGGTGATTCTTTGGCAGCCATGAAACTTACGACTTACGAACTTTCCAAACCTGTTGAAGACGGTAAGAACTATTATACCGATTTCGATCCTCAGAAGGAAGGATATGTAAGAAATGACGGTTTAACGCAGAATTTAGTCTATAGTATTACTAATATGCAACTAAGCGACAGTCTTAGAAACGTATATGGTAAATCAACCCAATACTATACTTCCATTTGGGTACCTTTCAAGAAAGCATATACAGACAAGAACGGAAAGGAATATAATAATTACGGTACATACCTTATGCGAAATTATTACGAACATCCGGAATACTTCAAGAATTCATATTCATTCATTCATAATCTCTGTCCTGGCTTCTATATCAAGACGACAGACGGATTAGGTGTGATGTCGCAGATTATAGATACCCGACTGGTGGTATATTATACCGTTGAAAAGGATGATAAGACATATCATACCAAGACGGAGTTCCATGCAACAGAAGAGGTTCTTCAAACGACACGTGTCACCAACAACGAAGACCTTATCCAAAAACTTGCAGAAGAAGACGAATGGACCTATCTAAAGACGCCGGCTGGTATCTTTACAGAAGTAACCATCCCTGTTGATGAAATCAAGAAAGGACACGAGAATGACACCATTGCCTCTGCAAAGGTGGTATTCCATAAGATGAACGACAAGAGCGAACTGTCTGATCAATTATTAAAGGACCCCGTTTACTTGTTGATGGTAGAAAAAGACAGTTTGGAGAGTTTCTTCGAGAATCACAAGACACCGAGTAGTCCGACATCCTACCTGACGACTTTAAGTACTGCCTATAATTCTTATACGTTCAATAGTATCGCTGGATTAGTGAACTATATGTATATGAAGAAACTGGAAGGAGGGGCAAACTATACTACTGAACATCCCAACTGGAACAAGGTTGTATTAGTTCCTGTCAACACATCCACAGCTTCATCGTCATCTGGAACATCATCAGTCACCGCTGTTAATAACGAGATGTCGATTACCAGTACACGACTGGTAGGAGGAAGTAACAACCAACATGAGCCTATCAGGATTAGCGTTATTTATAATAAGACGCATTAGAGATGGCAGATAACTTCTTAGAGAAACATTTCGAAGAATATGAAGCCCGCAAGGCTGCATACCTCCGCAAGAAGAAACACCTACCCAAAATAAAGAATCATCTTCCTGAACGTCCGGAAGATGATTCTCTTTAGTTTCTTATTTAAGGATTGTGTACTTAGCAAACTTCAAAAGCAACTGTTTAGTACCCGCATTCTTGAATTCCACTGTTGCTTTCTGATTCTCACCACTACCTTCCATCTTAATGACTTTTCCTATTCCAAAACGCTGGTGTTCAATCGTATCACCTTCTTTCAAACCAATGTTGCCAATCGATGACTGAGGACTGGGTACTTCTTGTCGCAAAGGAACAAGACGAGGTTTTGGATCTGCCATAAACTGCGTGGCTACTGGTCTCGGATTCTGCATCCTTGATGCAGGACGACTGGTATATGAAGAGACTCTATTATTGTAATTGTTACTATTCCCCTTTTCTGATTCCACACGTAATAACGACGGATCTATATCTTTAATGAACCTTGACGGTGTATCATATTCCATCCTTCCATAACGCCAACGATTATTCGCACACGTTAGGATACAATGTTTCTCTGCACGGGTAATGGCAACATAAAGCAAACGACGCTCTTCCTCTAACTCACGGAGGGAATTAGTACACATCGGAGATGGGAAGATATTCTCTTCCAAACCTACAACAAAGACAGTGGGAAACTCCAAGCCTTTGGCACTATGAATGGTCATCAGTGTTACCTTATCATCAGCATCTCCCGCATCACTATCCAAGTCTGTCAACAAAGCCACTTCCTGTAGAAAGTCATTGAGATATATCTGGT
Source organism: Prevotella sp. (assembly GCA_045225255.1). Taxonomy (GTDB): domain Bacteria; phylum Bacteroidota; class Bacteroidia; order Bacteroidales; family Bacteroidaceae; genus Prevotella. Next base: position 33,824 of record JBGVBD010000051.1, read on the forward strand.
CACCCATATCCTCCTCTTTCCTACTCTCTACAAAATCCTGCATACCACCCAAGAACTCTTCTAAATTCTCTTGTCGTGACAGATCCTCCGGATTATTAGAACTATAGATATCCTTACTGATACCACTTTCCATAACTATCGCATGTCCTAATACATAAGCGTCTTCTTGATTACGACGTGCTATCCATCCTTCTATCAATTGTCGAAAAGCATCCAGTTTAGTGGCTGTTCCCTTGGACACATCCAAATGGAAGAGAGCTGGCTGAGAGAGTACCGTCCATAGACTTACTTGATGTATATTTGCTACTTCTATGATTTTAGCAACAGTCGAATCACCAATACCTCTCGTTGGATAGTTGATGATACGGCGCAATGCTTCCTCGTCATCAGGGTTCACCACCACACGATAGTAGGCAATCACATCTTTAATCTCCTTACGCTGATAGAAACTCAAACCGCCATAGATACGATACGGAATGCCGTCCTTACGCATCTGCTCCTCAAAAGAACGGCTCTGTGAATTGGTACGATAGAGAATAGCGAAGTCACTATAATGGCATGAATCCTGTCGTTTGATACGTTTGATATCATTACATACAATCATGGATTCTTCCTTGTCGCTATATGCCGGCTTCAATGTCAATTTCTCGCCATGCTCATTCTCACTGAAAACATCCTTGGGTATCTGGCGAGCATTATGACGAATCAGACTATTTGCTGCCTGGACAATCAACTGGGTAGAGCGATAATTCTGTTCGAGTTTAAAAAGTCTCGCATCATCATACTCCTTTTGAAAATTAAGGATATTATCAATGTTTGCACCACGAAAACTATATATACTCTGCGCATCATCACCTACCACACAAACACGTCCGTGTTCTTTAGACAACAACCCGACAATTGCCTGTTGGGCATAATTCGTATCTTGATACTCATCGACTAATACATATTGAAAACGCTCGACATATTTCTGACGAATATCTTCATGATGCTTGAACAACAAATAGGTATAAACCAACAGGTCGTCAAAATCCATCGTGTTTGCTTGTTTGCAACGCTCCACATACCTAATATATATATGAGACAATGCCGGACGTTTCATTTGGACATCATCTGACGCCCACGAACTGGTAGCATACTGAGCAGGTGACAGAAGATGATTCTTCGCCATAGAGATACGATCCGCCACACTGGCAGGTTTGTAGGTCTTGTCATCCAACTGCATATCTTTGATGATGCTCTTCACCAAGGAACGAGAATCACTCTGGTCATAAATGGTGAAGTTAGACTGGAATCCAAGCACCTGTGCCTCTGACCTCAAGATACGGGCAAACACAGAATGGAAAGTACCCATTTGAAGATAACGCGCACGTTCCGTACCCACCAGTTTTCCTATACGTTCCTTCATCTCCCTTGCGGCCTTATTGGTAAAGGTAAGAGCAAGGATATTCCAGGGATTCATTCCTTGTTCTAAAAGATAGGCAATCTTATATGTCAAGACACGGGTCTTACCCGAACCGGCACCGGCTATTACCAGTTGCGGTCCGTCACAATAAACAACAGCCTTACGCTGACCGTCATTCAGTTGTTCTAAAAGACTCTCATTATTCATCATCTTTTCATTCTTTTTGGATAGAATGAGCCCTCGATTCGCATCGGGGGCTCATAACAACACAAACACAAAATAAAACACAGTCATTACGACTGGTCTATATCGTTCTATTATTGAATACCTTCCTCACGCAACTTCTTCTGCCAGTTCCATGCACTCTTCAGAGTGTCTTCAAGAGAAGTCTCAGCCTTCCATCCCAAAACCTTATTGGCTTTTTCAGGATTAGCCCACACCTTCTCAACATCACCAGCACGACGAGGTGCAAAAGCCCAGTTGAGTTTTACACCCGTAGCCTTCTGGAAAGTATCTACAATCTCCTTTGTTGTGCATCCATGACCTGTACCGACATTGAAAACCTCCAACTTATCACTGTCCGTATCCAATACACGGGTCATTGCCTTTACATGTGCTTTAGCAAGGTCAACCACATAGATATAGTCACGAATACATGTTCCATCAGGAGTGTTATAGTCATTACCAAACACCTTCAGTTGCTCACGAATACCCATCGCTGTCTGTGTCACATAAGGAATCAGATTCATGGGCACACCATTAGGTAATTCACCAATAATGGCAGAAGGATGAGAACCAATCGGGTTAAAGTAACGCAACAGTATTGCCTTGATAGGAGCACCGCTATTGATATCATCACGGATAATCTCTTCGTTAATCTGCTTGGTATTACCATAAGGACTCTCTGCAGGTTTGATAGGAGCATCTTCTGTAACAGGAAGATTCTCTGGGTCAGGCTGACCATAGACCGTACAACTTGACGAGAATATAATGCCCTTTACTCCATATTTCGGCATCAACTCCAGCAGATTCACCAAACTGACAATGTTATTACGATAATAAAGCAATGGCTTCTCCACACTCTCACCTACTGCTTTTGATGCTGCAAAATGAATAATACCCTCTATATCGGGATATTTTACAAAGATACGCTCCATTGCCTCAAAATCGCAACAGTCTGCTTTCTCAAAAGCAGGACGGATACCTGTTATCTTTTCAATACCGTCTACAACATTCTCATTAGAATTAGAGAGGTTGTCAACAATTACTACCTTATATCCTGCATTCTGAAGTTCAACAGTAGTATGACTACCTATAAAGCCAGTACCACCTGTTACTAATATTGTTTGTTTCATCATTTATACTATTATGCGTTTTGTTCTTCTTTTTTAAGGGGAATCGTGAAACTGAAGCAAGAGCCTTCTCCAAGGACAGAGTCTACCTGTGCATCACCACCATTCTTACGGGCGAAGTCTTGACAAAGTTGAAGACCAAGTCCTGATCCTTCCTCACCGCCTGTACCATAAGTCGTCTCACCCTTATGGAAGATGGTATCAATACGGTCTTCCTCAATACCTACACCATGGTCTTGTACACAGATACGGGCAAAATCACCTTCACGTTTATAATAGACTTCAATACTCTTGCTTTCTGGAGTAAACTTGATAGCATTGGAAATGAAGTTTCTGATGATGGTTTTGATCATATCACTATCAGCACGTACCATCAGTTTCTCTTCTGCTGGGATATATTGAAGTTTGATCTTCTTCATCTCAGCAATCATCACAAAGATATCAACAACACCAGGAATGATATCGTCTAATTCTACATCCTGATAAACCACATTTAGACGACCTGTCTGGCTCTTCGTCCACTTCAACAGGTTATCCAGCAGGTCGTGCGTTTCTTCTGACTCACGATTCGCTTTGTCCAACAAACCGTATATCTCTTCACCAACGGTGTCTGCAGACACCACGTTGACAGCAAGGTTGAGCACCATACGGATAGATGCCATTGGTGAACGCAGGTCGTGGGCAATAACGGAATACATCTTATCGCGGTTGGAAATCGTACGTCTTAATTCTTCATTCTGTCGCACGATGATACGCTTAGCAGCGACCAATTGAATCTGGTGCATCACACGCATCACCAATTCTTCTTTGTTGAAAGGCTTCGTTAGGAAATCGTTAGCACCAACTTGGAATCCATGAACCAAATCACTCGGATTATTCAAAGCCGTCAGGAAGATGATAGGTATATCACGGGTCTCTGGATCCTTTTTCAGAATCACAGCCGTATCAAAACCGCTGATATCTGGCATCATCACATCCAGAAGTATCAAATCCGGATGCTCTTTTTTTGCCTGTTCAATACAAACATTACCATTGTTAGCGGTACATACCTGAAACTTCTCATTAGTCAACAATATCTTGAGCAGCAATACATTGCTGACCACATCATCAACTATCAGGATTTTATAATCACTTCGGTTAATATTGGATTCAAAAGTGCTTCCAAAGTCCATCTTTTCGTTGTTCTTTAGTTATTCTTTCTGCAAAATTAGCAAATATTTGACGAACCGCCAAATATTTGTTGAATTATTTATCGGTATTCGTTCCAAGACTTAATACCTATTTCATCCAGTTTCACTGTACAGAAGGCCTGGATAAATGCAGAAGCGAGGCGACTATTGGTAATCAACGGCACATTCAAATCAATGGCAGCACGACGAATCTTATAGCCATTAGTCAACTCATGAGTCGTCAAATTCTTGGGGATATTCACTACCATATCTATCTTATGACTATGCAACAGGTCGAGTGCCTGCGGCTGTTGATCCGGCTCACTGGGCCAATGTACCATCGTATTCTCAATACCATTGTCTGCTAAGTATTTTGATGTACCACCTGTCGCATAGATTTCATAGCCATGGTCGATGAGCATACGTGCTGCATCCAGCATCTCCGCCTTCTGCTTGGCAGTACCCGTTGAAAGCAGAACTGTTTTCTTAGGAATGCGATGACCCACACTTAACATCGACTTCAACAAAGCCGTATTGGTATTGTCACCAATACATCCTACTTCACCTGTCGATGCCATATCCACACCAAGTACTGGGTCGGCCTTCTGCAGACGGTTGAAAGAGAACTGACTCGCCTTAATACCGACGTAATCAAGGTCAAACAAGTTCTTATGAGGTCTCTCTACTGGCAAACCCAACATCACTTTCGTAGCCAGTTCAATCAGATTCAGTTTCAACACCTTCGATACGAAGGGGAACGAACGGGAAGCACGCAGGTTACACTCTATCACGAGAATGTCATTGTCACGTGCCATAAACTGGATATTGAAGGGACCGTTGATATGTAGTGCCTTGGCTATCTGACGCGAGATACGTTTGATACGACGAACAGTCTCTACATATAGTTTCTGCGGCGGGAACTGGATGGTTGCATCACCTGAATGCACACCAGCAAACTCGATATGTTCTGAAATGGCATAAGCCAGAATCTCACCGTCTTTCGCTACTGCATCCATCTCTATCTCCTTGGCATGCTCAATGAACTTAGATACCACCACAGGGTGATCCTCACTCACATTCGCCGCCAACTGAAGGAAGCGCTCCAACTCCTCTTTATTCGAACATACGTTCATTGCAGCACCACTCAGTACATAAGAGGGACGAACCAATACAGGGAAACCTACACGCTCTACAAAAGCATCAATATCCCGCATAGAGGTCAAGGCACTCCATTCCGGCTGGTTCACTCCTATCTCATTCAGCATCTGTGAGAACTTGGCTCTATCCTCTGCCCCATCAATATCTTGTGCTGACGTACCAAGGATAGACACATGTTGCTCATCGAGATAGACAGCCAGGTTGTTAGGAATCTGACCACCCGTAGAGACGATGACACCATGCGGCTGTTCCATATCTATGATATCCATCACACGCTCGAACGTCAACTCATCGAAGTACAAGCGGTCACACATATCATAGTCGGTAGATACCGTCTCAGGGTTATAATTGATCATGATACTCCTCCACCCTTCTTTGCGAATGGTGTTCAAAGCCTGTACGCCACACCAGTCAAACTCCACACTGGAACCGATGCGGTAGGCACCAGAACCTAATACGATGATGCTCTTTCCGTCGTGCTCGAAAGGTATATCACTCTCTGTTCCACTATAGGTCACATACAGATAATTCGTTTGTGCAGGATATTCTGCAGCCAATGTGTCTATCTGCTTGATAACGGGCAGGATGCCTTTTTCCTTTCTCAGCGCACGAACCTCCAGCATGGCCTTGTGCATATTACCAATCTTATCTTCCAATCCAATAGCGCGGGCTATCTGGAAGTCGGTAAATCCATAGACCTTTGCCTCTCTTAAAGTTGAAGGATTCAAGGATTGAAGAATTGAAGTGATATCATTCTCACCTGACTTCAAATTTTCAATTCTTAAACTTTTCAATTTTTCATCAATATCAATGATATGCTTTAGTTTATAGAGGAACCACTTGTCTATCTTCGTCAGTTCGTGAATCTTCTCGATATCATATTCAGGCAAGTGCATCGCCTTCGAGATGATGAAGATACGCTTATCAGTTGGTTCACGAAGAGCAGCATCAATATCGGCAATCTCAAGTACCTTATTTTCCACGAAACCGTGCATACCCTGTCCAATCATACGAAGTCCCTTCTGAATAGCCTCTTCGAAGTTACGACCGATTGCCATTACCTCACCTACAGACTTCATCGAAGAACCCAGTTCCTTGTCTACACCACGGAACTTTGAGAGGTCCCAACGCGGAATCTTACATACCACATAGTCGAGGGCTGGCTCGAAGAAAGCACTAGTAGTCTTCGTTACGGAGTTCTTCAGTTCAAAGAGTCCGTAGCCCATTCCCAACTTAGCAGCAACGAAAGCCAACGGATAACCTGTTGCCTTACTTGCCAAAGCCGATGAACGACTCAGACGGGCATTTACCTCAATCACACGATAATCCTCTGACTGCGGGTCGAAGGCATATTGTACGTTACACTCACCCACGATACCGATATGACGGATGATCTTGATAGCAAGGGCACGCAGTTTATGATATTCAGAATTGGTCAGCGTCTGAGAAGGAGCAATGACGATAGACTCTCCCGTATGGATACCCAGCGGGTCGAAGTTCTCCATATTACATACCGTGATACAGTTGTCATAACGGTCACGCACCACCTCATACTCTATCTCCTTCCATCCCTTCAGAGATTTCTCTACTAATACCTGTGGAGAGAACGAGAAGGCTTTCTCTGCGAGTTTGTTCAACTCTTCCTCGTTGTCACAGAAGCCAGAGCCAAGACCACCCAGAGCGTATGCTGCACGGAGGATAACGGGATAGCCTAAATCCTTGGCTGCCTGACGAGCCTGTTCGATAGTCTCACAAGCCTCGCTCTTAATCGTCTTAACATCAATCTCATTTAACTTCTCTACGAAGAGTTCACGGTCTTCGGTATCCATAATCGCCTGCACAGGAGTACCTAACACCTTCACACCATACTTCTCGAGTACACCGCTCTTATAGAGTTCCACGCCACAGTTCAAGGCTGTCTGTCCTCCAAAGGAAAGCAGAATACCGTCAGGTCGTTCCTTCTGGATGACACGCTCTACGAAATAAGGTTGAACGGGCAAGAAATATATCTCGTCGGCAACACCCTCGGATGTTTGCACCGTCGCAATATTTGGATTGATGAGTATGGTCTTCACACCTTCCTCACGTAATGCTTTCAAAGCTTGTGAACCAGAATAGTCAAACTCACCAGCCTCACCGATTTTCAATGCTCCTGAACCAAGTAACAGGACTTTTTTGATATTATCGTATTTCATCTTATAATGCTTCTATAAAACGGTCAAACATAAATTCTGTATCTACAGGTCCAGAGCATGCCTCTGGGTGGAACTGACTACTGAACCAAGGATTCGTCTGATGACGGATACCCTCATTAGAGCCATCGTTCATATTCACAAAGAGTTCGCGCCATTCCCTTCCCAGCGTTGCTCCATCTACAGCATAACCATGATTCTGTGAGGTCACATAGCAGCGGTTAGTGCCTACCTCACGTACGGGTTGGTTGTGCGAACGGTGTCCGTATTTCAGTTTATAGATGGTAGCACCACCTGCCTTAGCCAGCAACTGATTACCCATACAGATACCGCATATCGGTTTACGACTCTGTGACATCTGCTTGCGGATGATGTTCACGGCATCCTCACACATATCGGGATCACCAGGACCATTGGCAAGGAACAATCCGTCGAAGTCCATATTGGTATAGTCATAGTTCCAAGGAACACGGATCACCTCTACGCCACGCTGTATCAGACAACGAATGATATTAGCCTTTACACCGCAGTCAACCAAAACGACTTTCTTGCCTGCTCCCTCATTATAGCGGATGATGTCTTTACAGGAAACACGGTCTACCCAGTTGATACTGTCATATGCTGCGACGGATTCGCATCCCACAGAACTCTCAAACTCCAAGTGCCCCATCATCACACCGTGCTCACGAAGTACCTTCGTCAACTGTCTGGTGTCGATACCTGTCACGCCAGGCACCTTCTCTCTTTTCAGCCAGTCGCCCAGACTCTCGTTGGCATTCCAGTGATTATACTCCTCACTGTAGTCACCCACGATGATGGCAGTGGCATAGATTTTGTCACTTTCCATAAAGGTAGGCAGTCCGTTCTCCTCGAAAGAGAAGCGAGGCACACCATAGTTTCCTACCAACGGATAAGTGAGCACCATCAACTGTCCTGCATACGAGGGGTCGGTCAGTGACTCCGGATAACCCATCATGGCGGTGTTAAAGACCACTTCACCAGCCACAGGGGCATCATAGCCAAATGACTTCCCTTTAAATTTCGTTCCGTCTTCCAGAACCAATGTTACATCTTTCATCATATCTATTTCTTTGTCTCTATTTCAAAAAGAAGGGCGAAACGTCAATAACGAATCGCCCTTATCATCATTCAACAGTAACACTCTTAGCCAAGTTCCTGGGTTGGTCGACATTGAGACCTTTACAAACAGCAACATGGTATGCTAACATCTGCAGAGGTATCGTTGCCAATAGCGGTTCCAGACATTCGATGGTGTCTGGCAACTCAATCACCTCATCAGCGATATGACTAATCGTGTTGTCGCCTTCGCTGACAATGGCAATCACCTTACCCTTACGGGCTTTTACCTCTTGGATATTCGACAGCACCTTCTCATACATCGCATTATGCGTGGCGATGACCACCACAGGCATATCGGAATCGATGAGGGCAATCGGACCGTGTTTCATCTCCGCAGCAGGATAGCCCTCTGCGTGGATATAGGATATCTCTTTCAGTTTCAACGCACCTTCCAATGCCACAGGATAACTGAAGCCTCTACCTAAATATAGGAAATTACGCGCATACGTGAACGTGCGCGCGAGGTCAGCGATACGGACGTTGAGTTTCAACACCTCTTTGATCTTTGCAGGAATCTCATGTAACTCCTTCACGATATGCATATAGTCGTCTGCTGAAATCGTACCTTTCTCTTTCGCCAGTGCTAACGCCAGCATCGTCAAGACAGTGACCTGACCAGTAAATGCCTTTGTCGAGGCAACACCAATCTCAGGACCTACGTGGATGTACGAACCCGTATCCGTTGCACGGGGGATGCTCGAACCTACAGCATTACAGATACCATAGATAAAGGCACCCGCCTCTTTCGCCAACTGGACGGCTGCTAACGTATCGGCAGTCTCTCCACTCTGTGAGATGGCGATGACAACATCCTCTTTGGTAATCACTGGATGGCGATAGCGGAACTCCGAAGCATACTCAACTTCTACAGGGATGCGACAGAGTTGCTCTATCATCTGTTTGCCTATCAGTCCTGCATGCCACGAGGTACCGCATGCCACGATGATGAAGCGCTTGGCGGAAAGCAGTTGCTGTTTATAGTCTATTACTGCAGACAGCACCACATTATCCGTATCCACGTTCACACGTCCACGCATACAGTTCGTCAGACAGTCGGGCTGCTCGAAGATCTCCTTCAACATGAAGTGCGGGAAACCACCCTTCTCCAACTGTCCCAGATTGATATCAACTTTCTTGACGGCAAGTTCTTGTTCTTCACCTAAGATGCTAACCACCTTCAGTTCTTCACCCAATCGCAGCACGGCGATGTTACCGTCTTCCAGATACACCACCTTATCAGTATATTCCACAATAGGACTGGCATCCGAACCGAGGAAGAACTCATTGTCGCCGATACCTACTACCAACGGACTCTGCTTGCGGGCAGCGATAATCTGCTTCGGTGCACGCTTGTCGATGATGGCAATAGCATAGGCACCAATCACCTGATAGAGTGCTACTTGCACAGCCGTCAACAAGTCGAGCGACTTATGCTCCATGATATATTCCACGAGTTGCACCAGTACCTCCGTATCCGTATCCGAGCGGAAGGTCACACCCTTCGCCTTCAACTTCTCCTTCAGGTCGGCATAGTTCTCAATGATGCCATTATGGATGATAGCCAGATTCTTTGATTCGGAATAGTGAGGATGCGCATTCACTGCCGATGGCTCACCATGGGTAGCCCAACGTGTATGGGCGATGCCCACACTGCCACTGACATTCTTGTCACTGCAATACTCTACCAGATTATCAACTTTTCCCTTCGTCTTACAGACATTCAGATTACCGTTGTCGTTAATCAAGGCAACACCTGCTGAATCGTAACCACGATACTCCAGACGGCGCAAACCTTTAATCAGTATGGGGAAAGCCTCTTTACTACCTAAATATCCTACTATTCCACACATATTTCTTTCTCTCTCTCGTAAGTTTGTGTTGTTGTTATCGGGTGCAAAAGTAATAAATAGCGAGCGAAAAAACAAATTTAGAATAAAAAAAATAATTGATTCTTGCAACTTTTTGACAACCACCATACGTCTAAAGGATGAAAGAACAAAAAAAATGACGCACGGCTGTAATAAATCGGTAACGCCATGCATCTAAAGAGTAAAAAATAATAAACAACAACAATTTAAAAACTACACCAAAATGAAAAAGATTGTATTCGCAACCCTGATGTGCGTAGCCGCCATGAGCGCCAAGGCACAAATTCTCACCTCCGAGACCGTTAAGCACGTCTACGAGAAAGTTTCCAACAAGAACAATAGCGACTTCGTCTACAATGTCGATCGCGAGGATAACAACATCAGTGCGATGTATATCTTCAAGAAGATCAATAAAGATAATGAAGTCGTTGGCATGAAGCCACATCTGAAGTATGAGTATTCTTATGCCGCTGACGGCACACTCACCAGCCGCATCACTTACCGCTGGATGGACAGTCAGAACAAATGGGCATGTGCTTCTCGCAACAGCTACACCCTCGACAATGATAAATACTATGCCGAGTACAGCCGTTACAACCACACTACCAACAGTTTCGACGAGCCCGTAGAGAAGATGATCTACTCGTTGCTCCCCAATGACGACATCAACCTTATCAGCTGCTACCAGCGCACCAAACCCACAGCCCTCTTCGAACTCGTCAGCGAGACAGTAGTATCAGGACTCCCCTTGCTTTTTGCAGAGAAATAACCTCCCCCATTGTATTTCAGGATAACAAAGAAATAAGAAGGAGCCGTGAAGGTTCCTTCTTTATTTATTGTTTTTCAAGATGAAGAGACCATAATGAGAAACAAGCTATCACTCGAAATCAATGCCTTACTTTAAACGCCCTCGCACAAATGATTTGCGAAAGCATATAATATTTACTTCAAAGTAAATAGAAGTTCCACCTTCATCCCGATACCTATTATTCTTCGAATAAAAAGGGCTGTTCACACATAATGAACAGCCCCGTTAATTATAATGCTTTTGTCTTTACTTCACCAAGACCTTTTTCGTTTTTCCATTACTCATTTTCACGATGTTCAGTCCCTTACGAGGTTGTGAGATTTCCTGACCATTCAGGTTGTAATAGTGACTAACGGTTGTCGTTTCTTGTTTGATGTCATTGATGCCAGTAGAGGATTCCTCTATCCACACGAAATTCTTCCAGCCCGTTTTTTCTTTATACTTTTCCATTGTTCCTATAGGGACATATAGCGATGCGTTACTGTACAAACCTTCAGAAAAAACATTTTCGGCAATATCCATAGGTTCTTCTATCAAACTTGTTATCTCTACCAATTTACCTTCGTTATTACTAAAATTGAACGCATAAGTGCCTATGCTCGTTACACTATTCGGAATCGTTACCGAGGTCAGACCACTACAATAATAGAACGCATAATCGCCAATGCTCGTCACGCTGTTGGGGATTACCAAGTCTTTGATTTCTGTTCCATTCAAGAACAAATGATTTGCATAAGATAGTGGATTAGAAGAACTACCACCGAATGATATTTTACACCATGCTTCTAAATCAGAGATATTCACCGAGGTCAGACCACTACAATAATAGAACGCATAATCGCCAATGCTCGTCACGCTGTTGGGGATGGTCACCGAGGTCAGACCACTACAATAATAGAACGCACCATTACCAATGCTCGTTACACTATTGGGGATGGTCACCGAGGTCAGGCCGCTGCAACCATTGAATGCCCAATCGCCAATGCTCGTCACGCTGTTGGGAATTACCAAGTCTTTGATTTCTGTTCCATTCAAAAACAAATGATGTACAAAATATAGTGGATTAGAATCAAAGCCTTCAAATGATATTTTACACCATGCTTCTAAATCAGAGATATTCACCGAGGTCAGGCCGCTGCAACCATTGAACGCCCAAACGCCAATGCTCGTCACGCTGTTGGGAATCGTTACCGAGGTCAGACCACTACAATAATAGAACGCAAGACCGCCGATGCTCGTCACGCTGTTGGGAATCGTTACCGAGGTCAAGCTACTGTGGTTGAAAACACCTTCCCCGATGCTCGTAACCTTTCGCGTTCTTCCCATATAGTTGACCTTTTCAGGAATGACTATTGTTTTAATAGATTTGTAACCTGTATTATTATAATCTTTATAATATGTCACCTCAAGTTCCTTACCATCACTAATGTAGTTGTAATAGATAGTTACTCCGTCTTCATTCTCTACGGCAATGTCGTAAGCGAACGCCTTTGCTCCAACCATGCTCATGAGCACAGTGAGCAGAATAATAAAGTTAAGTTGTTTCATAATTCAATACTTTTAAGTATATTTGTTAAATCAATTATTACGGAAAATTCTATACTACCTCTTGCAGTAAAGTCAATAGGGTTGAATTTCGGATTTGCAAAATCCGTAACTAAGATATGGCTATCATGCGCAAAGACATTTCCATGAGCAATGGAATTCCTTAAATGTGCAAGAAAAGAAAGCAATAAATTCCCCTTACATTTAGTAAGATAGATTTCATTATTTATATTCTTCAAATCTATGTCTTTCATTTCTATGGAATTGGATTTTTTGCATTCTACCTTTTTGAGAATTTCTTTAAGTTCCGACAGCTCTGGATGATCTTTAAGTAAAGCCTTAGTACTATTATACATTTCAATACCACTATCTTCATATGCTACTAGATAATCATACAACTTAAATATTTGCTCTTCTTTAAATCCATTAATCTTATTCATATTCGTCATCTTATTATTTATTATTCTGTATTATTTTCTCATGTATCGTACGAAAGAGCTGTATCCAACTTCCTGGCAAAACAGATTTCAACATTCTCGCCCTTTTCCACTCATCCTTGTCTATGTCCTGAAAACATTCTATATTGTTAAAAAAATCACTCTGCTCTATTGCAATTTGTGATGAAACATCTATTTTGCTTAATTTATAAACAACTGGAGTATCAGATAAGTGAGACTGAAAATAAGCAAGAAAATCAGCTCCGTCTTCATCATTGGTATGGACATATAAATATTCACACGGAGGTTTTCCTCGTACATATAGACAATCCTGTTTAAATGGAAAATCATTTTCTTCTCTACCGTTTTCCATATTGTGTTTTGTTTCTGCCTACCCGCTCTCCCTACCTCGGCGGTTAATACTTATTGGTAATTGGAAACAAAAAGGGCGCGGGAGTAAACTTTCTGTCGCTTACCCCGTGCTCAGGCCTTCGCATTGCCCCTTATCAAGGATAAGCAACTCAGTCAGCCCACGCCATTGCGTATTATAGATCATGTGGAAAGCCAATAATGGTTCTCCTGCATTGGGATATAATACACCCAGCATGAACGCTTCGTTGCGATTATCTTCCTGATAAGTTCAAGTTGCGAAGTTGAGCACAGAAGATAACGTTTAGAAAACGTCCTTTCGAGACCAGCCCTACAAACGGCTTGGTGGTCTCTGTTCCATCGATGTCTTGACCCTCTCGCCCTTACGGACTAACTGAGTCAACGGCAAAGATAGAAATAAAATTTGAATGTCGCAACTTTTTTGAATAAAAAATGTAATAAGCCTATACCTTCTATATTTTATGTGGCTCTATCGCACATAAATAAAGGAGTTATCACTGTTTAAGTGTTGAAAAGACACAAAACAGGTAGATTTAATTTGTCCCAAGCCTTGGGACACTTCGAAAGTAGCTTACATTCGACCCGTTTGAAGGCTTTATTCGGGTCAAATAGAGGCTTTATTCTTCCCAGTTCTTCTACATAAAGTTTTAAATTTAACGTCACCGTCGTCACAACGTAACACTCGTTGATAATCAAGGAATTACGCATGACGACGGCGTGACGTCAGTGACGACGAATGGCGTTTTTGGCTTGTTTTTGTGAGAAACCCGCCACTTTTCTATGAGATAGGTGGCACCTTTCGCATGGATAGCCCGTACCTATCAAGGCGTTTGCTTGGGGGTATCGATACGATAGGCGGCACCTTTCTATGAGAAAAGTGCCGCCTAACTCTATAAAGGATAGAGGAAATAAATACCAGAATTGATTATTATCCTCCGAAGTTGTCGTACATGATTGATTCAGGATCAACACCGAGGCTGTCGAGCATTGAGACGACGGCGGCAGACATTGGGCCGGGACCGCACATGTAATACTCTACATCTTCGGGTGCCTCGTGGTCCTTCAAGTAGGTATTGAGCATCACCTGATGGACAAAGCCCGGGGTGTACTTCACGCCTGCAGCATCGGCTGCGGGGTCTGGACGGTCGAGGGCGAGATGGAAATGGAAGTTGGGGAACTCCTTCTCCAAGCCCAGGAAGTCGTCAAGATAGAACACCTCGTTGAGGGCACGTGCACCATAGAAGTAGTGCATCTCACGGTCTGTCGTATGCAGCGTCTTCGTCATGTGCATAATCTGTGCGCGCAACGGAGCCATACCGGCACCACCACCGACCCAGATCATCTCCTTCTTCGAGTCGAAATGTGGATGGAAATCACCGAACGGACCACTCATAATCACCTTATCACCGGGTTTCAGTGAGAAGATATATGATGAAGCGATACCTGGGTTCACCTCCATGAAGCCACTCTTATCGGGCTTGAACGGTGGTGTAGCGATACGTACCGTCAGCATGAAGACATCACCCTCAGCAGGATAGTTAGCCATGGAGTAAGCACGGATGGTATCCTCAGGGTTCTTACACTTCAATGGGAACAGACCGAACTTCTCCCAACTGGGCAGATACTCGTCACCAATCAGACTCTTGTCAAAGTCCTTATCGTAGTCGATGCAGTCGAACTTAGGAATCTTAATCTGTGCGTAAGAGCCAGGCAGGAAGTCCATGTGCTCACCAGCAGGCAACTGTACCTTGAACTCCTTGATGAACGTAGCCACGTTCTTATTACTGATAACGGTACACTCATACTCTTTGACGCCAAGGATGCTCTCATCGACATGAATCTTCAGGTCACCCTTTACCTTGCACTGACAGCCGAGGCGCCAGTGCTCCTTGATCTGCTTACGGGTGAAGTGAGGCTTCTCAGAGTCGAGGATCTCGCCCCCACCCTCA
Organism: Prevotella sp.; assembly: GCA_045225255.1. GTDB lineage: Bacteria > Bacteroidota > Bacteroidia > Bacteroidales > Bacteroidaceae > Prevotella. The sequence goes on from JBGVBD010000051.1 coordinate 49,237, forward strand.
AGAACCTGAACCTTACACTGTCCGCAAGATGCCTTACCACCGCAGGCAGAAGGCAGGAAGATACCGTTCTGGTTGAGTGTCGCCATCAGGTTATTACCCTGGGCTACAGAGATGGTACGGTCACCGTTAATCTCGATATTCACATTGCCCGAGGGCGAGAGATATTTCTTCGCTACGAGCAGTATAATCACCAGCAGGATGATTACCAAGAGGAATACTCCTATACTATATGCTATAAACTGAGCCATATTTCTTCAATTTTTCAATTCTTCAATTTTTAAATTTTATATGTTCAGTCCACTGAAGCACATCATAGCCATCGCCATGAGACCGACGGTGATAAACACAATGCCGAGACCCTGCAAGGGCTTGGGAACATCTGAGTACTGCATCTTCTCGCGGATGGCACCCATCGCTACAATAGCGAGTGTCCAACCGATACCCGAGCCGAAGCCATAGACCATAGCATCCCAGATAGAGGTGATAGCCTGTGAATTAGTAGGCTCCATAAGGATGCGCTGCTGCATGAACAACGAAGCACCCATGATGGCGCAGTTCACGGCAATCAGCGGCAAGAAGATACCCAGTGCTGCATAGAGCGAGGGACTATACTTCTCAACCGTCATCTCTACCAACTGTACCATACCGGCAATCACAGCAATAAAGAGGATAAACGACAAGTAACTGAGGTCAACACCTTCTACCAGGCAACCGTCGCCCAGTACCTTCGTCTGCAACAGATAGTTAACGGGGACAGTTACTGTGAGCACGAAGGTCACAGCAAGTCCGAGACCCAATGAGGTCTTCACCGTCTTCGATACAGCAAGGTAGGAACACATGCCGAGGAAGAAGGCGAAAATCATATTGTCCACAAAGATGGACCTGAACAGTAATGATATTGCGTGTTCCATAACTTACTTCTCCTTATAAAAATATGCACGATGAACCCAAATCACACAACCCACGAGAATCAGTGCCATAGCAGGCATCGTCATCATACCGTTGTTCACATAACCGAAGTCATAGACGCTATCGGGAATGATCTGGAAGCCCAGCAACGAACCACGTCCGAGGAACTCACGCACGGCACCGACGATGACAAGGATCATCGCATAGCCGAGACCGTTACCCACACCGTCGAGGAATGAGGGCCAAGGCTTGTTCTGCATGGCAAACGCCTCCAAGCGTCCCATCAGGATACAGTTGGTGATAATCAGACCTACATACACGCTCAACTGAACGCTCACGTCATAGGCGAAAGCCTTCAGAATCTGAGAAACGATAGTTACGAGAGCAGCCACAACGACCAACTGCACCACGATACGGATGCGGTTAGGAATGGTGTTGCGGATGATAGAGATGATTACGTTTGAGAAAGCGGTAATCACCGTTACGGCGAGTCCCATCACAATGGCAGGCTTCAACTGCGAAGTGACGGCGAGCGCCGAGCAGATACCCAATACCTGTCCAAGGATTGGGTGGTCGAGGTTCAACGGATTCGTGAAGACCTCCTTATTTTGTTTACTGAATAGTGCCATAACTTACTTCTCCTTCAATTTAGTAATATAAGCATTCAGACCATCGCGAAGCATGTCAGAGACACCGTTAGAGGTCAGTGTAGCACCAGTGACGCAATCAACCTCAGAGTCTTTATTCTCTACTTTCTTCACTACACCAATGGCAACCTTGCCGTCGTCAGCAAAGATCTTCTTACCCTGGAACTTCTCCTGCCATGCCTGTGAGTCCTTAATCTCTGCACCCAGACCGGCAGTCTCGCCCTCATGGTTGAAGTATGCACCGTAGATGGTGTTCAAGTCGTCATTGACAGCAATAAAAGCAGAGATGCCACCCCAAAGACCCATGCCCTTCAAGGGGAACACATACTTCTTCTGTCCTTTGATATCACATACATAATACAACTGGTCGCCAGCCTTCTCTTCACTCTTTACCACCTCTTTGTACTTGGCTTCAGCCTCTGCGCCGTCCAAGTCACGGATATTCAATGAGTAGAGAATCTGTTTCTTCACGTCGAGGGCAACGTTAGCATCCTGCATGGGCTTCAGTGCCTGATAGACAAAGGCAAGCAGGAAGGCCACGATGACCACAAGTATCGCGCTATATATAATAATGTACGCGTTGCTATTTGTATTTAACTTAGCCATATCTTCAATTTTACAATTTTTCAATTCTTCAATCTCTTCTGGCGTTTCGAAATGTTACGAGCCACCACGAAGTGGTCGATCGTCGGAGCAAACATATTACCAAAGAAGATGGCAAGCATCATACCCTCAGGATAACCGGCATTCATCACACGGATGATGATAGCCATCGCACCAATCAGGAAGCCATAGATATACTGACCTGTCGTTGTGCGGCAAGAGGTAACAGGGTCGGTAGCCATGAACACAGCACCGAAGGCAAAGCCACCCATCACAAAGTGATGCCACCACTCCATAGAAGAACCTGTGCTCTGGAAGATGAATGCCAACAGGGCACCACCAACGAACACACTCAGCATCGTACGCCAAGAGGCAATGCCCGTCCACAATAGGATGACGGCACCGATAGCGATAGCGATGAGTGATGTCTCACCAATAGAACCAGGGATAAAGCCCAGTGCCATATCCATGATAGAAGCATCGGGGGTAATGCCCTGCCCTATCTGTCCGAGCGGTGTAGCAGCAGTAAATCCGTCAGGCAGTGTGTTACCTAATCCGAAGATAGAATCTTGTGCCACCCAGATCTGATCACCCGTCATCTTTGAAGGATAGGCGAAGAACAGGAACATACGGGCAGCGATAGCGGGATTGAAGATATTCATACCCGTACCACCAAAGATTTCCTTACAGAAGATGACACTGAAGGCGCAGGCGAGAGCCAGCATCCACAGTGGGCAACCGATAGGAATAATCAACGGGATGATGATACCCGATACGAGATAACCCTCCTGAATCTCCTCGCCCTTCCACTGTGCCCAGGCAAACTCGATGCCGAGACCAACGATATAGGATACGAGAATCTTAGGAAGTACTGCCAAGAAACCATAGCAGAATATCTCACAGAAAGACGCTGTTGCCAGTGTCCCTGCAGCGAGATAGTTCTGATAACCGATATTATACATACCAAACAGCATGGCAGGCATCAGGGCGATGACCACCATACTCATGATGCGCTTCGAGTCGATAGCGTCGTGGATATTGACGCCCGTCTTTGCCGTGTCGTTGGGCACGTAAAGGAACGTCTCAAAGCCGTCAAACACCGAACGGAAGGCATGTAACTTACCCCCCTCTTCGAAGTTCGGCTTTACCTTATTGAGAAAATTTCTTAATGCGCTCATAGTCTTATGCGTTTTCTTTACGTAAAATGTTCAGTCCTTCACGCACGATGCGCTGCAATTCCAATTTCGAAGAGTCAACAAACTCTGCCAAAGCAAAGTCCTCGGGCGATACCTCATAGATACCCAGAGCCTCCTGACGGTCGATATCACCTGTGATAATCGCCTTGATGAGATACTCACCATAGATATCCATCGGCAGCACCTTGTCGTACTCACCGCTCATAATCATGTGACGCTCACCACCCTTCACGCGGGCATCCAGCGCATACTTTTTCTTACCACAGAGCCAAGAGAAATAACTGCGGTTGACAGAGAACTGCTTGAAGCGGGGAAGTATCCATCCCAACATCTCATCAGCATCGTTACCCTCGGGAATCACGGTAATCTCAGAGGTATGTGCACCAAGGAATCCATCCTTGGTGGTAGGTTTACCTGTCAGCACATTACCATTGATGATACGTACGTTCTTGTCTGCATCGTAACTGTTGCTTAACAGTGTAGAGAGTTCCTCACCTACCAGCATATCCACGTATGCAGGTTGATTAACCTCACTACCACACAGGGCAATAGTACGCTTCAGGTCTACCTTACCCGTATTGAACAGACGTCCGATAAAGAGTACGACAGTGGGATCACCGATTGTCCAGACTACCTCACCCTTATTGACGGGGTCGAGGTGATTGACCTGTACACCTACGTTACCAGCAGGACACTTACCATCAAAGATAGTCACCTCTACATCCTGGTAATTCTCGAAACTGGAATGAACACCACAGCCCAGATACGTCTTGGCAATCTTAGACAGAGCGGTAAGACCTGTCTGGAAGTCACCTTCTTGTCCTTTGACCTCAAACTCAAAGTCAGCAGCCAAGGGCTTGTCTCTAAGGGCTGACACAAAAATAGACTTAGGCATCTGTGACGGATTCGTCGATACCGCATACGGCAACTGGTTGATGTATCCGAAGATACCTGCTTCCAATAATGCATCGATCACGGCTTTGCCATCCATCTTAGACACGTCCTTCTTACCGAAGTCCGTAAACTCCTGCTGCGCATCGGCTTCCACCCTGACGCAGAGCACTTTCCTTCGTTCACCACGCACCACCTCACGAACCGTACCGCTTACTGGCGAGGCAAACTTCACTTCGGGATACTGTTTGTTGACAAACAAGGCATCCCCGGCTTTCACTTTGTCACCTTCCTTGACAACGACCTTCGGCGTTACCCCCTCGAAATCATCCGGCACTAACGCATAATTGCCATTGGATTTCAATTGAATACGCTTATTCTCAGCCTTGCCTTGCAGGTTGATATTCAAGCCTTTTCGTAACTTGATTACATTTGCCATTTATATAAATGTTTAAAAATAGTCGTGCAGAAACGTTGCAAAATTAATAAAAATAGGTATAAAATGCGCAATTTTCCCCCGAAATATTCCAATGTCACAACTTTTTATCGTAATTTTGTAGCAAAAATAGCGCGCAAAGAAATATTTTGCTATCTCTGTCTGTCAGATTGACGCGCTCATCTATACAAAATCAAGTGAGGGTTTTGAAACATATCATCGGTAGAACAATATGGATCCTTATCGGTCTGTATGTATTGTTTATTGCCTCTTTTCAAATCCCTGCCGTCCAAGAATTTGCAGGTAATAAGGTTGCCGGGCTTTTGGCAGAGAAGTTAGGCACCAGTGTACAGGTCGGTAGTGTCAACCCCGGAATCCTCAATCGCCTGATTATCGACAAAGTTCGCATCCTTGACCAGCAAGGCAAAGAGATGTTGACCATCAACCGTCTTGGTGTTCGTATCAATGTATTTTCCCTTCTCAACGGAAAGATATCCATCTCCTCCGCACAGGTATTCGGTGCCCATGCCAACCTTTATCAGGCGACACCCGACACGGATTCTAACTTCCAGTTTGCCCTCGACTCGTTGGCATCCAAGGACACGGAAGACAAACAGCCTCTTGACCTGCACATCAACTCACTCATCATACGTCACTCCAGCGTACGTTTCGACAAACTCTATGAGCCAGAGACGCCACAGCAGTTGAATCCCTCACACCTTCATGTGAAGGACATCACCGCCTATATCATCCTGAAGACGATGACGCCAGACACCTTGAACCTCAACGTCAAGAAACTCGCCTTCAAGGAAAAGTCGGGATTGGAATTAGAGAAACTCACCTTACAGTTTGACGGCGGACGTTCCCAAAGTCATCTGCATCAGTTAAACATCAAGATGCCTGGCACCGATTTTTCCGTCAATGACGTGACAGCAAACTATCAGATGGATGGTAATACCATCAATATACCATCACTGACCTATCAAGGAGAAATCAAACCCTCACATATCCGACTGTCGGACATCGCATGTCTGCTGCCTTCATTAAAGACTTTCAACAGTACATTATCGCTTTCCTCACAATTCAAGGGAAAAGGTTATGATGTGGAGATGCCCGACCTCAATATCAACTCATCAACGGGAGACATCGATATCCATTGCGATGGGTGGATCAGACAACTCAACCAACGTCCACAATGGCATGCAAACCTCAAAGACCTGTCGCTCTCTGCCAAAACGATTAATTTCATTTCTGAGAACTTAAAAGGCAAACAGGTAGAGGTGCCTCCCATCATTGTCAGAATGGGTGATATCCATCTGACGGGCAGTGCCAATGGACATGGAACAGAAGAGATAGACATCCAGCAGCAACTCCGCTCTGGCATCGGAAATGCTACTGTCCGTTTCGCCATGAATGGACAACAGGAGTTTATGGGAAATTTGCAGACTGACGGTATCAACATGCGACAACTCCTTGATGACGAGAAGTTCGGAACACTTGCCACCAGTATCGACCTGAATGGCAGTCTTGCCAAGAACAATACCCGTATTCATGCTAAGGGTACTATCAGCAAATTGGAATACCAAAATTACCTCTATCAGCATATTGATGTCAATGGTAGTTATGCCCAAAATGGTATCGAGGGAATATTGTCTGTTGAAGACCCCAACATCAAGTTGAACGCAGAGGGTGTCTTCCGTACAGGCGGTCCGACCAAGGATATCCAGATCAAGGCTACCGTCAAGGATTTCTCACCACAAGCCACCCATCTCTCCGAGCAATGGAAAGATGCACTTATCTCGGCAGACATAGAAGCCACCCTAACTGGCTCTGACTTGAATAACGCGAAAGGCTTCCTTGACATTAGTAATTTCACCATGAAGGCAACAGACAACGACTATACGTTGGATAACCTGCATATACAGACTGGCTATGACGAGCAGACCCACTACATGCTGTTGAATAGTGACTTCGCGAATGCTGAGATTAGAGGAGAATTCAATTACCAGACGCTGACGCAGAGTTTCACCAACTTCCTTGCCAGTCAGATGCCTACTCTACCCGGATTGCCCCGTGTGAATCCCGATACGCATAATAACTTCAGCATGAATGCCACTATCCGCAAGAGCGACTGGCTGCAACGTTTCTTGGGTGTACCGTTGACCATCACACAACCTGTCACCCTCCAAGGCTTTGTCAACGACAACCAGCGGAATATCAACTTGGAATGTAACCTACCATCATTTCTATATAACGAGAGTGGCTATCGCGACGGACGTATCGTTATCACGACACCTAACGATTCCGTTGTCTGTGACATGCAACTCGTCAAACTCATGGACAACGGTAATAACTTCGACCTGAAGTTGAGAGGAAAGGCACATAACAACCATATCATCAGCACCTTCTCGTGGGATAACCATGCTGTAGAACGCATGAGCGGAGTACTTAACAGTACTGCCAACTTCTTCATGGCACCCGACGGCAAACAAGTAGCACTCGTCGGTATCGACCCCTCCCATCTGAATGTCCATAACACCATCTGGAATGTTGAGCCGTGTGCTATCTCTTATACCGACAAAAGACTGGAGGTCAACGACTTTAATATCCATCATGGAGACCAGCACTTGGTCATCCGTGGATTGGCATCAGAAAACAACAGTGATTCTCTCATTGTCAATCTGAAGGATGTTGATATCGACTATATCTTGGAACTCGTCAACTTCGACGCAGTCAGTTTCAACGGTCTTGCTACGGGTACTGCTGTTGCGAAAGGTGTCTTCGGTAAACAGTTACAGGCACATGCCGACCTCGTTGTCAACAACTTCCTGTTTGAACACGGACGTATGGGAACATTAGATGCTCACGTCAACTGGAACACTGAAAAGGAACAAATCGATATCCATGCCATTGCCGATGACGGTAAAGATGCCATGACCTATATCGACGGTTATGTATCGCCCACTAACGACTATATCGACCTAGGCATTAAAGCAGCAGGAACACATATCGATTTCATGCAGTCGTTTACAGAGAGTTTCACCAGCAAGGTAGAAGGACATGCCGACGGAGCCGTACGTCTCTTTGGTCCGCTAAGTCTCATCAATATCACTGGTGAATTGGTGGTCAATGGGGAGACACATGTCAAACCTATCGGTTGTACCTACCAACTGCGTAACGACACCATCCGTCTTGTACCTAATGAGATTGAATTTGTCAGATGTCCTATCTATGACATCCATGACCATCAGGGCATTGTCACAGGGGGCATCCATCACAAATACCTCACAAACATGACATACGACCTCTATGTCAATGCGCAGAACCTGCTTGCCTATGACTTCCCCGACTTTGGCGATGATATTTTCTACGGAACGGTCTATGGCTCTGGAGATGTAGCGATTCATGGACGAACGGGAGAGGTGGTTATAGACCTTAATGTCACACCACAACCGAACTCTGTCTTCGTCTTTAACGCTGCCAATCCTGATGCTATTTCCAATCAGGAGTTTATTCAATGGGGCATTAAGGAAAGGACACAGGCACAGATTGCAGGACTGAAACCACAGGAAAAGCCCCAGCCTGTTGAGGACCGTTCTGATATGCGCATCAACTTCCTTGTCAACTGTACACCGGCAGGTACGTTACGCCTGTTGATGGATAGTTATACCAACGACTATATCACCTTGCATGGTAATGGTGTACTTCGCGCCTCATGGTTCAATAAAGGCAGTTTCCAGATGTTCGGAACCTATCAAGTGACCGACGGCACCTATAACGTCACCATCCAGAATATCATCAAGAAAAACTTCACTTTCCAGGAAGGCGGAACGATTGTCTTCGGTGGCGACCCCTACGAGGCAAGCCTCAACCTACAGGCAGTCAATACGGTCAATGGCGTCTCGCTCAGTGATCTGAATGTCGGAAGGAGTTTCTCCAACACGGTTCGTGTCAACTGTCTTATGAACATCAGTGGACAGCCCTCACAGCCCATTGTCGACTTTGACTTGGATATGCCCAATGTCAATGCTGACGAAAAACAAATGGTGCGCTCCCTCATTAACTCTCAAGATGAGATGAACCAGCAGGTACTCTATCTGCTTGCTATCGGACGCTTCTATCCTCAAGGGGCAAATAACGAGAATTCCTCTCAACAGAATCAGACATCCCTCGCCATGCAAAGCCTCCTTTCCGGTACGCTTTCCGGACAAATCAACAGTCTTTTGAAGTCGGTTGTCAATAGCAATGACTGGAGTTTCGGTGCCAATATCTCCACTGGAGACGAAGGATGGAATAATGCTGAATATGAAGGACTTATCAGTGGGCGTCTCTTTAATAACAGACTCCTTATCAATGGTCAGTTCGGCTATCGCGACAATACGAGGACTGCCAATCCTTCGTTCATCGGAGACTTTGATATCCGCTACTTGTTGATGCCTAATGGTAACCTCGCCTTGAAGGTTTACAACCAGACTAACGATCGCTATTTCACCAAGTCAAGCCTCAATACCCAAGGCATCGGTCTTATCATGAAGAAAGACTTCAACGGATGGAAAGACCTCTTCAGCAAAAAGAAGAAAAAAGCAAAGAAAAAGAAATAGAAAGACGTTACTCGTCTTGATAGGCTTCCTCGCCTATCTGTTCACGGGCTCCAATAGTAAGTTTACGCAGATCGTAGAAAGAGCCGTTATAGATATCAAAATCCACTGTTCCCTTAATACCTGCCAAGCGTCCTGCATCCGTATGCTGCCAGAACTTCCAAGGTCCTTGATAGGTCACCTTTTCAACGTAGTAATGGGCTATCCAATATGGATATTCGTCGAAGATGGGATCACTCAGGTATCTGAGTTTAAACTTATAATAGGTATAGATGATCGGCTTGATATGGTAATACTGTTCTACGGTGAGAAGCCATTCCTGTACACTAGCCTTAAACTCCTCATCGGTTTGGTTCTTAGGCTTATGCTCCACATCCAATACTGGAGGAAGGTCGCCATTTTCCAATTTCACATTCTTGATAAAGAACTCCGCTTGATCCTTTGCAGGGGAATGAACACTATAGAAATGGTAGGCTCCACGGGTAAAGCCATACTCCCGAGCCTGATGGAAGTTTTCTTTGAAATTATCGTCAATGATACTGGTTCCCTCTGTTGCTTTCATAAAGATAAAGCGTACGGGAAATTTGTTGATCATACCATTGTCTTTCAACTCATCCCAATCAATGCGTCCCTGATGATGGCTGATATCTATACCATGTATCTCATAACCCTCAGGATAACTGACATCACCATAGAGTGCACGCCAACGGAACCCGAAAGGACCGACAAAGATATAATAAAAGAAGAAGATATATGCCGCTACGATTAAACCGCCGCCTATCCACCATGCCCAACTGGGCGTATGCTGCATGACACGCTGAAGCAAACGAACCAAGAGCCCTGGCCGCTTTCGGCGGACAGGACTCGTGATACGCTTTTTATGTTGCGGTTTACGCTTATTCGGCATAACAGTATTTATGCTTGCTCAAGAGCCAGCGTACGTGTGGGCTGGTCACAGACCTCTGTGGGTCCCCAGTACTGGATAGGACCAGGATAGATATAAGCCGTCTTGCGAGCCCACTCGTCACGATGAGCGGCAAACTCCTTGAAAGGAGCACCGTCAAGTTCAACGAGAGCCTTGCGAATCACGGGTTTCATCTCACCAGCACGCTTCTCCATATTCATCATCATCGTGATGGGCACACCACCAGCAATCCACTGTTCAGCAGGCTTCGTCGTGTTCTTCACGATAGCCATATAACCCGTCTTGCCATTGGCAATCAACTGGGCAGCGCTGGTACCAAGAGCATAGCAGTAATCTGCATCGAAGTTAGAAGGAGCTGCACAACGTCCCTCATAACCGAAGAAGTGGTGCTGAGTACCAAACTTACCTGTATACTTGCCTTCCTTCTTCATCTTCTCAAGTTTCTGGGCAACCATCGTAGACAGCAGTTTCTCTGTCTCAATCAGTGATACCTGTACGTTTCCGTGTGGGTCACGGTCAAGGGCCAACTGACGGGCAACACCCACTGGCAGACTGTTGAAGACCTTCAGGTTCTCCTCGGTAAGGTGACTCTTGGCGAAGTCGACCTGCTCATCACGACTGATTTCCTTAGCCTCTGGCAATGCCAACACATCGTTCAGTTGAGCAATGAGTTTCTTGATGGCAGGAATGAACTCAATAACACCCTCAGGAATAATCACAGTACCGAAGTTATTACCATCAGCAGCACGTACGGCTACGGCATTAGCGATATAAGAAACAATGTCGTCAAGGCTCATGCCCTTAGCCTCTACCTCCTCAGAGACGAGACAGATGTTCGGCTGAGTCTGCAAAGCGCACTCCAAAGCAATATGAGAAGCCGAACGTCCCATCACCTTGATGAAGTGCCAGTACTTACGGGCAGAATTACAGTCGCGCTCAATATTACCAATCAACTCTGAGTAGGTCTTACAAGCGGTATCGAAACCGAAAGAAGTCTCAATCTGATCGTTCTTCAAGTCACCGTCGATCGTCTTCGGGCAACCGATAACCTGTACGCCATAGTTCTTAGCGGCATAGTACTCAGCAAGTACACAAGCATTGGTGTTAGAGTCATCACCACCGATAATCACGATAGCCTTGATATCGAGTTCACGGATAATCTCCAAACCCTTCTCAAACTGATCGACCTTCTCCAACTTAGTACGACCGGAACCAATCATATCGAAACCACCTGTATTACGATACTCGTCGATAATCTCATCGGTCAACTCCATATAGTTGTGATCTACCAGACCACCAGGACCCAGGATGAAACCAAAGAGGCGGTTCTCAGGATTCAGTTTCTTAATCTGGTCAAACAGACCCGTGATAACGTTATGTCCGCCAGGAGCCTGACCACCAGAAAGAATGATACCTACGTTCATCTTCTTCGTGTTAGCCTCTGTTGCAGGCTCAAACTCCACGATAGGCATACCGTAGGTGTTGGGGAACAACTTCTTGATCTCTTCCTGATCACCCACACTCTGGGTTGGCTGACCTTCCTTGATTTTCACTGCGCCCTGAAGAGCCTTTGGCAATTTAGGCTGATAGGCTGCTCTTGCTTTCTGCAATGCACTCTTTTCCATACAATTTTTATTTAATACTTGATTAATAATTCTCAATTGGCTGACAAAATTAATCATTTTCTTATAGAAATAAGAAAGAAAAGAAGGTAATTTGTCCTTTTTAATATTTTTTTGTGATGAAAATCATTGCGAGTTGAAATATTTTCCGTATCTTTGACGAATCAACGGACAATTTATATCATAAAGGAGGAATATTTATGGCTAACAAAAGAGCATTAAAAAAACAAATCAATCTCATCTGCGAAGAACTTTTCGCTGAGTTTATTGCTGCATCATTGTATGGCAACGACACCAAGCAGTCTGACGTAGAAGCATTGCTTTTCACTATCGCTAAACTGCAAGAGGATTTTGTCAGTCGTATCTCACATGCAGAGCCTGGAATGCCTGCCAAGCAGTATTATCAGGATCTCAAGAATAAGTTCAGTGCACAGGTGAGTGAGATTCTTGACCAAATAAATAACCTTTAAAGCAGACATGTGGAAATCATTTTGTAACTGGCTACTTTACAAACGCATGGGGTGGACCACCGAGGTAACGGAGGCTCACCCCGACAAGTATATCATCTGCCTGGCTCCACATACCAGCAACTGGGATTTCATTCTCGGACAGCTTTATAGCGGAGCGGCAGGCTTTAAGAGCAATTTCCTGATGAAGAAGGAATGGTTCTTCTGGCCGTTAGGTCCTCTCTTCAGGAAACTGGGTGGCATTCCTGTATGGCGTTCTAAGCGTACGAGCATGACCGACAATTTAGCGGATACAGCCAAACAAGCCAAGACATTTCATCTTTGTATCACTCCAGAAGGAACACGTTCCCCCAATCCCGAATGGAAGATGGGATTCTATTTCATAGCCCAAAAGGCAGAGATTCCTATTCTTCTTTATGGCGTAGACTATGAGAAACGTCTCATTGAATGCACCAAGACGATTATCCCTAATGGAGATGTCGATACACAGATGCGTGAAATCAAACTATACTTTAGCAAGTTCAAAGGTAAGAACCCTGAGAACTTTATGATAGGAGAAATTGAATGAAAAAGAAAGTTGTTGCGATACTCCTGCTGCTTACCTTTCATGGAGCGACCATGGTAGCACAAGAGAAAACAGACGAGGAAAAACTCAAGACTCAGTTAGAGAACTATTTCAAGAACTATAAGCCTGAGGGAATCATTATCATGAAGGCTCGCCTTTCCGACCTACAGACTGACGATGAGAATGATTCCATCCTCATCACTACTAATGATGTATTTTCCGAACAGACCTTTACACCAGAATTAGTAGAACGTATTTACAAAGAGGTTCGAAATGAACTTCCATCGACCTATCAAAACTATCGTTTGAAGATCAGTACCCACGGCTATGAACTAAATGAACTGATTCCCAACAGACTGAAGAGACACAAAGATAAAGAACGCTATTGGAGGAATATCGATTATGACGGAGAACCATGGGTCAAGAATATTTCCCAACCTGTTAAAGTCACGGAAGGACTACAAAACCGACATATCTCCCTTTGGGCAAGTCATGGCAGGTATTTTGACAAGAAGTCGCTACAATGGGAATGGCAGCGACCAAAACTCTTCGGCACCACGGAAGACCTTTTCACACAGACCATCGTAGTCCCCTACCTCATCCCGATGTTGGAAAATGCAGGTGCTGTTGTCTTCACACCGCGAGAGCGTGCATGGCAACGCGAGGAGATTATTGTGGATAACGACGGTAGTCAACGTAACTATATCGAAGCAACTGCTTATGGGAAATGGAGAAACACTCCCCTTAACGGTTTTGCCTATCATGATTCTGCCTATGTCGACAACGAGAATCCTTTCGAGGCAGGAACAGCACGGATGGTAAAGACCACCAACAGCAAGAGCCGCTATTCGTTAGCCAGTTATCAGCCAGACTTCCCCAAGACAGGTCGCTACGCCGTCTATGTAAGTTACCAAACCTTAGACAACAGTATCGACAATGCAGAATACACCGTATGGCACAAGGGCGAACGCACTGTCTTCCATGTCAACCAGAAGATGGGAGGTGGCACATGGGTCTATCTCGGTACTTTTGAATTTGACAAGGGCTATAGCGAGTTTAATAAGGTAACATTGACCAACCAGAGTGATCAGAATGGTGTCGTTACGACCGATGCCGTCCGTTTCGGAGGCGGTATGGGTAATATCAAGCGAGGCGAACGTGTCAGCGGACTACCCCGTGCCGTTGAAGGTGCACGTTATTATGCACAATGGGCAGGAATGCCCTATGAAGTCTATAGTGGCAAACAAGGTACTGACGACTATGCTGACGACATCAACGTACGGTCGAATATGACCAACTATCTCGCTGGTGGTTCACCTTTCGTCCCGACGATGGAAGGACTGCATGTACCCATTGAACTATCTTTGGCTATCCACAGTGATGCAGGGTATGCGAAAGACGGTAGCGGACTCATTGGTACGTTGTCCGTTTGCACCACCTCCACCAACGATAAGAAGTTGGATGCCGGACTCTCCCGTCTGACCTCCCGTGACCTCTCTGATGCCCTGCTTTCCTATGTAATGGACGACTTGCAGAACAAATACGGACGATGGAGCAAACGACAACTCTTCGACCGCAACTATTCCGAGACGAGAGTACCAGCCATGCCGAGTGCCATCTTGGAAACAATGTCGCATCAGAACTTCCCCGATATGCGCTATGGACAAGATCCGAACTTCAGGTTCACATTCGCACGTACTATCTACAAGACCATCTTACGTTATATCACCGAATTACACGACCAATCGTATGTAGTCACCCCGTTGGCACCCGACAATTTCCATTTGGAACTGTCAAAAGATAAGGTGCAACTACATTGGGATGCTGTTGAAGATCCACAAGAACCTTCTGCTGATCCGACAGGATACATCGTCTATACGGCAATCGGTGATGCCGACTTCGACAATGGTACCTATGTGCGCAGCAGAGACTATGAAACAAAATTACAACCCGATATGCTCTATCATTTTAAGGTAGAGGCAACGAACAAGGGTGGAAAGAGTTTCCCCACAGAGACACTCTCTGCCTACTATCATCCGTCAGCCAAGAAGACCGTGATGATCATCAACGGATTCCATCGTCTCTCCTCTCCTGCCATTCGTAATAACGACTTTGAACAAGGTTTTGACCTTGACGACGATCCAGGCATCACCTACGGAACCACTGCAGGATGGCTGGGTCGCCAGCGTTCCTTCGACCGCAAGAAAATGGGCAGCACAAAGGAAGATGGCCTGGGTTGGACTAGTGATGAACTGGCAGGTATGTTCATTGCCGGCAACGACTTCAACTATGTCTCCACCCATGCAAAGGCCATTGCCTCAGCGCAGGAATATAATATCATCAGTGCCTCAAGTCATGCGGTAGAAGACGGAAAGGTCAAACTCAAGCACACAGCCCTCGTCGACCTCGTTTTAGGATTGGAGCGCAACGACGGACATAGTCTGGTCTATTACAAAACGTTCCGTCCCGCTATGCGTCGAGCATTACAAGACTACACCCGACAGGGAGGTGCTCTGTTAGTCAGCGGTGCCTATATCGGTACCGATGTGGCAGGTTCTGATGAAGAGACGTTCTTGAATCAGACACTGAAATGTGACTTCGGTGGTCGTGCCACCATGGGAGGTAACGTCAACGGTATGGGTACTGAGATACCCTATTACAGCACACTCAACGAAGAGCATTATGCTGCTACGGCTACTGATATCCTACTCCCAGTAGGCACAGCCTTCTCTGTGATGCAATATAACGACGGACAGAATGCCGCCGTTGCCTATAAGGGCAGTGACTATCGTTCCTTCACGATGGGATTCCCCTTCGAGTGTATCAAGACAGAGCAAAAACAAGGCTCTATCATGCGAGGTATATTAAATTTCTTACTAAAATAAAACACAAGGCTTATGTACAAGATTCAAACTAATTCGAGTGGTACGCGAAGCATAGAGATTAGCGACCAACACTTAGAGACCATCGAGAAGTATCAATTCTTTCGCGACCTGATTGACTCCAACGGTTATGTCGACGAGCAGGTGCTCGACAAATTAAAACTAAACATCCGTTCCTTGCTCGAGTCAGAGGGCGGCAAGGACAAGAGCCTGTTGGACCTGTGCCTCGACGTCATCTATCATCACAACATGAAGGCATACGGTTTGCAACAACTCGTATTGTTGTATATCAACTGGAAGAATCGTGGCAACGACAACCTCGGTATGACAACACGCTCCATCCAAGGAACTCCATTTAATTAGGCATTTAGTTTTTAGCCATTAGCAAATAGCAAATAGCCAACAGCCAACAGCATGGAATATAGGTTAACTGATTTTCTTCCCACAACTAAGAAAGAACTCGACCTCCGCGGATGGACGGAGGTCGATGTGATTCTGTTCAGTGGTGATGCCTATGTTGACCATCCCTCGTTCGGTGTTGCCGTCATCGGACGTGTGTTAGAGGCTGCTGGCTATAAGGTGGCGATAGTACCGCAACCTGACTGGCATGGCGACTTCCGCGATTTCAAGAAACTCGGACGTCCCCGTCTGTTCTTCGGTATCTCACCAGGCTGTATGGACTCGATGGTCAACAAATATACTGCCAACCGTCGCCTGCGTTCCGAAGATGCCTATAGTCCTGATGGTCGCCATGATGCACGTCCAGAATACCCTACGATTGTCTATAGCCGCATCCTGCGTGACCTCTATCCTGACGTACCTATTATCTTAGGGGGTATTGAGGCGTCGTTGCGACGCTTGACACATTACGACTACTGGCAGGACACGTTGCGACGTTGCATCCTCTGCGATGCACCTGCCGACCTCATCTCCTATGGTATGGGCGAGAAGACCATCCTCGAGATTGCACGTCGCTTGGATGAAGGACAACCCATCTCCGCCATGCACGATCTGCCTCAGATTGTCTACCTTGCCCCAAAACAGGATATCCCTGGCGGTATCAACGAGAACGACATCGTACTACATTCCCATGAAGACTGTCTGCGCGACAAACGGAAACAAGCAGAGAACTTCCGACATATCGAAGAGCAGTCGAACATGATTCATGCCCAACGGCTGATACAACTCACAGGAACGGTGGCAGCAAACTCTAAACTCTACACTCAACATTCTAAACTCTACACTGTCGTCAACCCTCCATATCCACCCATGACCACCGAAGAGATGGACGCCTCCTTCGACCTACCCTATACGCGCCTGCCCCATCCGAAATATAAAGACAAGCGCATCCCAGCCTATGAGATGATCAAACACTCAGTCAACATCCATCGTGGCTGTTTTGGTGGTTGTGCCTTCTGCACCATCTCTGCCCATCAAGGCAAGTTCATTGCCTGCCGCTCGAAAGAGAGCATATTAAAAGAGGTGAAGCAAGTCACACAGATGTCCGACTTCAAGGGATATATCTCCGACCTCGGCGGACCCTCTGCCAATATGTATGGCATGAAGGGACGCAATCCGAAGGCATGCGAGCGCTGTAAGCGTCCGAGTTGCATTCATCCGCAAGTCTGTCCGAACCTCGACACCAACCATAGTGCCCTGCTCGATGTCTATCGTGCTGTCGATGCCCTACCAGGTGTCAAGAAGAGTTTCATTGGTAGTGGTGTGCGCTACGACCTCATCCTACATCGCAGTAACGACGAGGCGTCCAATCGTGCCGCCATGGAATATGCCCGCGAACTCATCATGCGCCATGTCAGTGGACGACTGAAAGTAGCACCCGAGCATACCAGCGACCGAGTGCTGAACCTCATGCGTAAGCCTTCCTTCCAACAGTTCTATGACTTCAAGCGCATCTTCGATCGCATCAATCGCGAAGAGCACCTCAACCAGCAACTCATCCCCTACTTCATCTCCAGTCATCCAGGCTGCACAGAGAAAGACATGGCAGAACTGGCAGAGATCACCAAGAAACTAAACTTCCATTTAGAGCAAGTACAGGACTTCACGCCCACCCCCATGACCGTTTCCACTGAGACTTGGTATACAGGTTACAATCCCTATACGATGGAAAAAGTATTCAGTGCCCGCAGTCAGAAAGAGAAACTCGCCCAGCGCCAGTATTTCTTCTGGTATAAAGGGAAGCATTAAAATATTTAGAGGTTTATTTGGCATTCTCCCCTTTTTTGATTAATTTTGCAGCCGAATTCTTTGAATTGGTTGGTTCCGTAGCTCAGTTGGATTAGAGCAACGCCCTTCTAAGGCGTGGGTCTAGGGTTCGAATCCCTACGGAATCACAAAAACAGAAAATGGAGACAGAAAGTTTACTTTCGAGTCTCCATTTTTCTCGTTCTTCGGAAGAGTCGTTTCAGTTACTTTTTATGCACTTTGAGATAACTCTTCAGCGACTTCACATAGTCTTCAAAGGCTTTTAGACCGACAGGAGTGATGCGACAGATAGTGCAGGGCATTTTGCCTTTGAAGGTTTTCTCGACTTCAATGTAGCCAGCTGTTGAGAGCTTATCAATCTGCACACTCAGATTGCCCGCCGTGGCTCCCGTTTGCTCCTTGATATACGAGAACTCGGCTTCCTCCGAGCTGACCAGCAGCGACATGACAGCCAATCGCAATTCTGAATGTAGCAATGGGTCTAATGGCTGGAACATCATACGCTCTGCTTTTTAAGCATCATACCTGGGAGCAGCAGGCCGACTAGTGCGAATATAAAGATAGTGAGACAGGGCAGCGACGAATTGATGACAGCAGCAGTCAGGGCGGCAGGTGACTCCACTGACACGAGATTCATGACAATGGCCTCGCCTACATGGAAATGTTCCCACGCAAAGCACAGCAGGCCAGCCACGATGCCGAAGACGACCAGCCAACGCTGACGCAGAATGTGGCCTGTTATGGTGATGGCCATTCCCATCAGCAGCACAATAACTGGTGCCACCCTGATCTGCGAGGTTGCATATTCGCTTAGCGTCAATAAACGCGGTGCTATTATCCCCCAAATGATGGCGATAACAAAAAAACCAATGCCGAAATAACCAAACGTTATCCATGTCTTGGCAATCATCGAACTGACAAGACTTACGGGCGTATGCTCGCGATCCTTAATATATTTACGCGAGAGCAGCCAGATGACAACTGGCAGGGCAAACCAGAGCAGATGTCCTAAACCTATCATTCCCTGACTCATCGTAATCATATTGATGATGGGCACCAGGACGGCTGTACACATAATGCATATTCCTGAGACGTAGAGCGACTGACCTGTGGTTTTCGACACGGCACGACGGCTCTGTTCAATCTGTTTCGTAATGATTTCAAGACTGCGCTCGGCAGTCATGTTGCTGTTTTCTTCCATGATTCTTTTCTTTTTTAAATGGGTTACTAACTTGGTTTTACTTGTTCACTGGCCTCATCCCTACCCCTGCAGAAGGCAAGGATTCCGCCTTTTGTGTTCGAATCACGATGCAAATATAAAGTACTTTATTTTATAAACCAAATTATTCCGTAAAATTAAAGAAAGATTAACAATTAAGCCTCATATCATCATTGGAGAAACGGATATGAGGCTAAAAGGTATCATTAAGGATCATTAGAGTCACGGAAGTTTTTCTTCTTCCAGATACCGCTTATATTTACGATTACGATGATGACAATAGATGAGGATGAAGACACCAATCAACAGCGGGACGAGGGCACAAAGGGCAAAGAAGAGGAAGAAGGCAGCGGCGATATTGAAGCCAATGACTCCACGAGGCTCCCATAATGGTTCGGAATAGAGGGTGAGACTGTCGGCCAGTTCCTCTGCCAATACAGAATCACCTGCTGCTTCTGCCTTTTCTATCTCTTCCAGAAGGCGCTGGTACTCTGCCTGCATATGGACGGAATCGGCACGATATACCTCCAACGCATCTTCATACTCTTTTGTCGATGCGGTATATTCCGCCCTCAGTTCATCCAGGTGTTTCTCGCTTTCAAAAATCATCAGGATGTTAAAGGCAATACACAACACACTGCTGATCACCAAAAACCAACCAAATGACTTAAGGCATCCGCTGGGTTTCTTTACGGGTCTGACAAATTCCTCCATATCAATATGCGATTACAGTTTCAACGATGCAATGAGTTCATCGGGCGTCAACAGTTGCTGTTCACCCGTCTCCATATTCTTGAGTGTAATCTTCCCCTCATTGATCTCGTTCTCGCCAGCCAGTGCCACGAATGGTATCTGTTTGGCATTCGCATAAGCCATCTGCTTCTTCATCTTCGCAACATCTGGGAAAATCTCTGCCCGGAAACCATTCACACGTACCTTATTAATTATAGGCAGACAATAGGCTGTCTCGCGCTCACCGAAGTTGATGAAGAGAATCTGCGTGGCATTCATGGAATCCTTGGGATAGAGGTCGAGCGTATTCAGTACGTCGTAGATACGATCGGCACCAAAAGAGATACCTACCCCACTCAATCCAGGCATACCGAAGATACCCGTCAGGTTATCGTAACGACCACCGCCTGTGATACTGCCCATCTCTACATCCAGTGCTTTTACTTCGAAGATAGCACCTGTATAGTAGTTCAAACCACGTGCCAGCGTCAGGTCAAGTTGAATCTCATTATTCAGCGTATTCAGATTTTTCAGAATACTCAGAATAAATTTAATCTCCTCAACACCTTTCAGTCCCGTCTCACTGTCTTTCAATACCTCGGCAATAGTCTGCAACTTCTCTTCATTCGTACCACTGAGAGAAATGATTGGCTGCAACTTACTAATCTGTTCCTCGCTCAATCCATCCTCACGTAGTTCGGCATTCACATTGTCGATACCTATCTTATCGAGTTTGTCGATGGCAACAGTGATATCCACAATCTTATCTGCAGCACCAATCACCTCAGCAATACCAGAGAGTATCTTACGGTTGTTGATCTTGATTTGTACACGGATACCAAAACGCGTGAATACCGTATCTACAATCTGCATCAACTCGACTTCATTTAATAACGAGTCAGAACCAACGACATCAGCATCACACTGATAGAACTCACGATAGCGTCCTTTCTGAGGACGGTCGGCACGCCAAACAGGTTGTATCTGATAACGTTTGAAAGGCAGTTGCAGTTCCTCACGATGCATCACCACATAACGGGCAAAGGGAACGGTAAGGTCGTAGCGAAGACCCTTTTCACAGAGTTTCGCTGCAAGATGCAGGGGGTTACGTTCCTGCAATTCCTGCTCCGTCACCTTATTCATGAAGTCGCCACTGTTCAATACCTTAAACAGCAGTTTGTCACCCTCTTCTCCGTATTTTCCCATCAGTGTCTGCAAGGTCTCCATAGCAGGTGTCTCTATCTGCTGGAAGCCATAGAGTGCATACACCTCACGGATGGTATTGAAGATATAGTTACGCTTTGCCATTTCGATAGGACCGAAATCGCGCGTACCTTTTGGAATACTTGGCTTTTGTGCCATATCTATATTTTCCCTTTTTACTTTTTTACCTTTTTACTTTCTTACGATTGTCTGGTCACGATCCGGACCGATAGAGATAATCTTGATAGGTGTCTCTAACTCTGCCTCGAGGAATTGGATATACTCCTTGAAAGCCTGTGGGAACTGCTCCTCACTGGTGAACTGTGTCATATCGGTCTTCCATCCTGGCAGTTCTTTGAAGACAGGTTCGATACCCTCTTCAATGTTATAGGGGAAATAGTCAATCTCCTGTCCGTTCTGCTTGTAGGCAACACATGCCTTGATGGTATCGAAGTCATCAAGCACATCGCTCTTCATCATGATGAGTTTAGTAACACCATTCACCATGATAGAGTATTTCAAGGCAACGAGGTCAATCCATCCACAACGGCGCTCACGACCCGTTACTGCACCATACTCATGACCCAAGTCGCGAATCTTCTTACCCGTCTCGTCAAAGAGTTCTGTGGGGAAAGGACCAGCGCCTACGCGTGTGCAATAAGCCTTCATGATACCATAGACATCACCAATCTTGTTAGGACCGATACCCAAACCTGTGCAGGCTCCGGCACAAATGGTATTGGAAGAAGTCACAAAGGGATAAGAACCGAAATCGATATCTAGCATCGTACCCTGAGCACCTTCACAAAGTACGCTCTTACCACTCTTCAACAGGTTGTTGATCTCATGCTCTGAATCTACGATGGGGAACTGACGGAGATACTCAATACCCTCCAGCCATTTCTTCTCTACCTCGGTGATGTCATACTCGAAGTTCAGCGACTTCAGGATAGCATCATGACGAGCCTTCGCCTTCGCATATTTCTCTTCGAAATTCTCCAGAATATCACCGACACGCAGACCGTTACGGCTTACCTTGTCTGTGTACGTAGGACCAATGCCTTTACCGGTAGTACCAACCTTGTCCTTACCTTTCTGTGCCTCGTATGCAGCATCCAGTACACGGTGGGTAGGCATAATCAGGTGAGCCTTCTTAGAGATATGCAGACGAGAACGCAACTCATGTCCGCTTGCCTCCAAAGCCTTTGCCTCTTCCATAAAGAGGTCTGGAGCCAAAACGACACCATTACCGATGATGTTTACTTTTCCGCCCTGGAAGATACCAGAAGGAATACTACGAAGCACGTATTTCTGTCCTTCAAACTCCAAGGTATGTCCTGCATTAGGACCGCCTTGGAAGCGGGCTACCACATCATACTGCGGGGTCAGCACATCGACCACCTTACCTTTTCCTTCATCGCCCCACTGTAATCCGAGCAGGACATCTACTTTTCCTTGATTCATTTGATCTTTTTATTTTGAGTTTTCTGTTTTTTCTTCTGTGCTTTATGACGCGTGATCTTCGCCTGGCAAGTACTACAGATGCCATAGATATAAAGCGAGAAGCCATCCTTTCGGAAACGCTTCAGGTGCATATTGCTGATCGTCTCGGTAATCTGGGGCGCCTTGATCTCTGTTACCTTCCCACACATCGTACAGATCTGGTGACTATGACTGTTATTATCGTAACAAGCCTCATATTTCGTCTGACCCTGAAAGCGGTGGCGGATGACCAATCGCAACTCCATAAACAGTTTCAGCGTATTATAAAGGGTAGCACGACTGACAGGGAAGTTATTCTCCTTTGCCAGTTTCTCACTCAACTCATCGAGGGTGAAATGACCATTCGTATCATAGATAGCATCCAAAACCGCATAACGCTCGGGCGTCTTGCGGTGGTTGTTCATCTCCAGATAATTCGTCAGAATCTGCCTGACTGTGGTCTTTACACTTTCCTTCATCGAATCATAATACCATAAAACCGCACAAAATTACTACATTTTATTCAAATTATGGCATTAATAATTTAAAAAAGTTCTAAATTAATCGATTTAAGTGCACTTTTTGCCATTCGCTCATAGACAAGTCCCAGTTCCGAAAAACGGATAGCACTCTGCATAGCGGCTTTTCTCACTGAGGGGAATGGTCCTTGTAAGGCTACTAACAACTGGTCGATATACTCATTGATGCCTCGTTCGTTAGGTTCTTGTTTATTCATAAACAAACGTGTCAGGATATGGAAGCCGCACAACTGTTCGAGTTCTTTGTCAGAAGCCATCCACTGATACGCCTTTTCTGCTGCAAACGGCAGATGTTGATAGAGATTGTAAGACGCCTGTTCGGCAATCTCCTGCGAGGGTGTCTGTTCCATCCATATATCTACCACCTCAGGAAGTATCTTCTCGGCAGGCATTACCATCGTTGCGAGAATCTTACACTCCCTGACATCCGCTTTCCATAGTTCGATGGCAAGGTCATATAAGCTATTAGCCGTTAGCCCTTGGCTATTGGCTATTTCGTCTGCCTTCTCCCTCAACATCGGGATAGAGGCACCCCAGTTGAGTTTATACTCCAGTCCCTTGTCACGCATCGACTGGGCGGTCTGTCCGTCCATCAACTGACGGAACGACTGTTTGATTTCCTTTACCTGCTCCTTGATATCCATATCTCACCTCTAGCTTCTCACCTCTAGCTTCTCACCTCTAACTTCTATATCAACGTTCCATAATCATTGCTATAGCGTAACATCTGCTCAGCATAACCTTCCGAATAGTCTACTGCTATATCCGTGACTTCACCCTTTTCATTTCTAACGGGTGTCATCTTCGGATTGATAAAACCCTTATACGGTGCTAAGTTCAATCGTTTATAGCGTTCCAGTATTTCCGCATGGATGACAGGATCCACTTTAACAGCATAACGCTCCACCAATTGTCGTGCTGCCTCATAGTCACCTTCACTCTTGATGCGTTGTATCTCTGCCAATAAGGTAGCAAATAACCTACGTAACTCCTCATAGTCGTGAATCTGCACAAAAGTCTTACCGTTACGCTTCACCAAAGCAATCACATTACTATTCTCATAACACCAATGGGCGATAAGGGCACGATTACGCATGTGTGCCTCTTCTATCTGGTTGCCTGGCTGAATACGAATCAACTGCGTCAGCAGACCATTCATGATATAACTGTAATACTGTGACTTGTAGGCTTCGTCATTCGGGGTTAATCCCAACTCCACCAACTTTGCATCAGCGATATAATATAAGCCAAACAAATCAGCCCTTGCTTCCTCGATGATATTTCCATAAGCCCTCAGTGCATCAGGGTCTGTACCAGGCAGTAACTGTCCGCTACCATGTCCCAGACACTCATGCAGGTCGGTATGAAGGTCATCACAGATATCCCCGTATTGTTCTATCAGTTGCAGCGTCTCCACATCGATGACGAACTCTTCTTTAAATCCATTGCCATGTGCCGCCTTGTTATAGGCATCGGTGATATTACTGATGGTGATACTCTTACTACCATATTGTGCCCGTATCCAGTCGGCATTCGGCAGGTTGATACCAATCGCCGTAGAAGGATACTCATCGCCACCCAGCATCGCAGCACAGATGGCATTGGCAGTAACCCCCTTTACTTCCTTCTTACGGAAACGGGGATCAATAGGAGAATGGTCTTCAAACCACTGCGCATTCTGACTGATTGCCTGCGTACGCTTGGTTGCTTCCAAGTCCTTATATTCTACAATACCTTCCCATGAGCCTTTCAAACACAACGGGTCACCATACACCTCGATGAATCCGTTGACAAAGTCTATCCTGCCCTCGTGTTCACTCACCCACTCCTTACAATAATCGTTGAAACACTGCAAGTCGCCTGTTCGATAATAGGCAATCAGATGGTCGATAATCTCCACCTGCTTATCATTCTCTGCAAATGCCTTTGCCTGTTCCAACCAATAGACAATCTTCTCAATGGGCTGAGCGTATTTTCCTCCGATATGCCAAACATCTTCTTGAATGTGTCCATCTCTCTTCACCAACGTGGTGTTCAATCCAAACGAAGGCGGTTCCTCACCTTGATAGGCCTCTTTCTGTTGTTGATAGAAATCCTCTACCTCCTGTTGTGTGACATCCTGATAGTAGTTACAGGCAGAAGTCTTCACGAGATCATCCCCGTCGTTCTTGTTCATTCGTTTCGGAAGTACCTCTGGTTGGAAGATGACAGGAAACAGTTCGTTGCAGAAATCATCCAATGTCTCACCCTCACGCAGTGGCAGACTGTCCAAAGGAAGCTGCTTGAGTGTCTCTCGCAGATAATCCTCATGGAATGCCGGTTGGAACTTCTCACAGCCATAGTGATGATAGATACCGTTCGAGAACCATACACGTTTCAGATAGACTTCTAAAGCACGGAAGTCATCGGTATCATGTGACACAAAAGGACTTGTATAGACAGCCTCCAGCATCTTACGGATGCGAAGATTATATTTTCCGAACTGGTCGAAGATGATATCCCGACCATAGAGCGTTGCCTCTGAGAGGGCATAGATATATTGTTTCTGACGCAAAGTTAACTGCTCAAATCCGTTTAATCGGTATCTGAGCAGTTGTAGGTCGGCGAAACGTTCGTCTGAGTAATTAAACATTATCTTGTTTCTATTTCTTTTTCGATTTCTTGACTTTCTGTGAGGGATGTTGTTCCAGATGTTGGATACGATAATCACGCGGTGTCATATTCATGAACTTGAAGAAGGATGCGTAGAACGACTGACGATTGGCAAAACCCACCATATCACTCACCTCCTCCATCGACAAATCTTGGTAACGCTTATCTACCAATATTGTCATAGCTTCTTCAATACGGAATTTATTGACAAATGAAGTATAATTCATGTGAAAACGCACATTTACCACAGCAGAGATGTAACGTGTATTGGTTCCCAAGTCCTCAGCGAGTTTCTTAGCAGAATAGTCTTTATCCTTATACTTCTTCTGCATCACGATGATATTCAGGATTTTCTCCTTCATCTCATCCATCAGTTGAGGATTCACCATACTCCTGTAGGCAGCCTCCTTTTCCTTCTTCACAGTGATGTTATACTTTGCCATAATCCCCACAAAAAAATAATAAAATGTAAATTGTTGGCTACAAATATAGTAAAAAAAGTAAACAATGTCTACTTTTTTAATAATTATTGTTCAAAAATCACGACAATTTATAATATTTTTGTATTTTAGGCAACTAAAGAACTATGGATTCAAGTCTTGCAACTTAATATCGCGAAGTGCATGCAGATAATTCCATCGTTGGTCCATCGCCTTGCTCCACTCTTCCGTAAAGAGACTGGCGACATCCAGTTCTATCTTCCACTGCCCATGTGACTCCAGTTTGTCAATCATCGTTCCCAATGTGAGATTGTTAATATCCTCAGCAGGCATAAAGTGTGAGGTTTCACTCTTCTCATCACTGGTAATCTCGATAATCAGTCCAGCATCAATCAATTCATACAACAGGTCATTGACGATACGGATAGGAATGGTGGTCTCGTCACGCAGTGCCGTAGCAGTATACGGTTTACTTCCATTGGCGAAACGATGACAGATACGACTCATCAACAGTGCACAGAGCATCGTATGATAGCGATGACTGATCTCTTTCGTATCGGCATCATAATCGTAATAGTCCAGATACTGGTTGGCATAACAGAGTTCAGCACCAAACAGACAGATAGTCCACGATATCTGTACCCACAACATAAACAACGGTAACGCGGCAAACGAGCCGTAGATGGCGTTATAACCAGATAGGAATATCTGCGAATGGATATAAAATATCTGTAAGCCTTGCATGGCGATACCCGCAAGGATACCTGGAACAATCACACATTTGGGTTTGACATGCGTGTTAGGCATGAAGATATAGAGGGCGATGAACATGCCCGACATCAGTACGTATGGTATCAGATCTATCAGGAAACGCAGTGCAGGTCCCAGCATCAGGAAGTCGGGCATCGAGTCGACTATCGTTGCCATAAAGATAGAGATACCAGAGGTCAGCACGATGATAATCGGGAAACAGAAGAACATCGCGAGATAGTCGGTAAAAGTACGGAACAGACTGCGTGGTTTCTTTACCTGCCATATCTCATTGAAGGTATCCTCCACATTACTCACCAGCATCAATACCGTATAGAGCATGAACAACAGA
This sequence comes from Prevotella sp., assembly GCA_045225255.1. Taxonomy (GTDB): domain Bacteria; phylum Bacteroidota; class Bacteroidia; order Bacteroidales; family Bacteroidaceae; genus Prevotella. Next base: position 76,573 of record JBGVBD010000051.1, read on the forward strand.
CCGATACCCAAGAAGATACCGCTCTTCGTATGCACCAGGTAACTATTGACAAAACCGATGATTGCCTCTGCGACTTGCGGCTGTGACTCCAACGACTCACGGAACCATATCTCGATATACTTGCTATAGCCGAAACCACGGGCAATGGCAAACACCACCGCAAGGATAGGTACAATGGCCAACAGCGTACTGTATGTCAGTGCCGCTGCCTTCGTCATCACGCGCTTTGTCGTAAAGAAACGGATGGCCAGTGCCAGCTTCTTCAAGATACCCACCAGCAGGAATTTCACCGGAGAGACATCACCAGCAGAGATTCTCCACATCCCCACTTTCAGAAACTGAATGATCTGTTCTATCTTCTTGCCCATGGATATACTGTTAAAAATGAAAGCACTGCCCCTGTAAGCCGGGTTCTGTTTCTCCCCAAAGGAAGACACCTGTCATTTATCTACTCCGCAAGTCACCCTACGGCTCTAGCATTCTACCCTCCACCGTATTACTCGGGCGGGCAGCCCTCAGACGATGGTTTACGCGAACTTGCAGCCCCCAGATGGAACAGCCCAACGATCACCCGCTGGCTGGTGGTCTCTTACACCACCTTCTCACCCTTACCCCCGAAGGGGCGGTTATTTTCTTCTTCCTACACCAGCTGTCACCAACTGCTTCCACTTTCAGAAGTGGGGTGCCCTATGCTGCCCGGACTTTCCTCTCGTGCCCTACCCTCCTTGACAAGAGGTGGTTGACACCAGCGACAGGTCGGGACACTGCTTTCAGTATGCAAAGGTAGTACAAATCGAGTGAAATACCAAATTAATTTGGATATTTCCGAGATGCAGCATACCTTCGACCGAGGTCAAAGGTAGTGCAAATCGAGTGAACTACCAAATTTTCCCGTTAGATATTGGGTGTCTCCCACTTCTTGGTGGTACTACATGTCGTCTTCACTGTCTGGTTGCCAACCTTCAAAACAAAGTCACCCTCTTCCAGAATCCACTTACCGTCAGCACCTACAAAAGCGAGGTTCTTGGCAGGCAATTGGAAGGTAACAGTCTTCTGTTCGCCAGGGTTCAGTTCCACTTTTGTAAAATCGCGTAACCGCTTGTTATCTGGAACGATAGATGCAATAAGGTCGCTACTGTAAAGCAATACTGCTTCCTTACCTGCCTTGCTTCCCGTATTCTTCACATCCACACTCACTGTCAGGATATCGTCGGCTGTGAATGAAGCCTTATCTACTGTCAGATTTGAATACTCATAAGTCGTATAACTCATGCCATAACCGAAAGGCCATTGCAGTGATACTTTCGCATCATAGTTATAAGCACCCGCCATGGTACCTACTTCCTCACTGACTTTATAATCGTAGGTGTTCAGTGAATTAATCTCACGCGGATAAGTATACGGCATCTTGGCAGAGAAATTGGCATCACCAGCCAACAGATTGGCTAATGCATCACCACCATAGTTACCAGGGATAAGGATATCAACTACTGCCTTTGCCAACGGTTCGATATCGGCAATGAGGCGAGGACGACCTTCGTTCAGAATCAGAACGATGGGTTTACCCGTCTTGGCGAGTTCTTTCACGAGGTTACGTTGATTCTCCGAGAGCCATAGGTCAGACAGGTTACCAGGAGTCTCTGTATACGAGTTCTCACCGATGCAGGCGATAATGACATCAGCCTGAGCAGCAGCATTCACCGCCTTGTCTATCTGTGGCTCATTCTCATCATAGTAAGCCCCGTTCTCATTATAGGTCACGCCCTGTTCGAGGATGATATTTTCCTTACCGTATTTATTACAGAGCGCCTCGTAAATGGTATTGTATTTCTCAGAGAGGTCTTCTGCACGAGAGCCCTGCCATGTATAACTCCAACCGCCATGCAGACAGCGCATCTGATTGGCGTTAGGACCTGTGAGGAGGATTTTAAGAGGTGAGGGGTGAGAGGTGAGAGGTAAGAGATTGCCTTCATTCTTCAGGAGTACCATTGATTCTTCTGCTGCTTTTAGAGAAGCCTTGGCAAACTCGTCACTACCGAACTTCTCGAAGCCCTTGCCACCCGTATTCGGCTCATCGAAGAGACCGAGGCGATATTTTGCACGCAAGATACGGCGCACGGCATCGTCGATACGACTCATGGGCACCTTACCCTCGTTGACAAGTTCCTTCAGCAGAATGCAGAACTCGACACTATATGGGTCCATCGACATATCGATACCGGCATTGATGGCAATACGGATAGCATCCTTCTTATCCTTGGCAACCTTCTCGCGCGAGAAGAGGTTATTGATATCTGCCCAGTCGGTCACGAGGAAACCGTCCCACTGCAGGTCTTCCTTCAGCCATTTCGTCAGGTACTCATAACTGGCATGTACGGGTACACCATTTACCGAACCAGAGTTCACCATCATCGTCAACGTACCGGCAAGGGCAGCCGCTTTAAAAGGCTCGAAATACTTCTCACGAATCATCTGTGGCGAGAGATAGGCGGGTGTGCGATCCTTACCCGTCCAAGGGGCACCGTAGGCGAAATAATGCTTGGTGCTCGTTCCTACATGATATTTATCGATATGGTTATTATCCTTTCCTTGATAGCCTTGAATCTCAGCAACGACCATCTTTGAGTTCACGATAGCATCCTCTCCAAAACTCTCATAGACACGAGGCCAACGGGGATCACGACTGAGGTCGACAACGGGGTTATACACCCAAGGACAGTTAGCAGCACGACTCTCGTATGCCGTTATCTCTGCACCGATGCGCACGAGTTCCGTATTAAACGTAGCACCCATATTAATAGGCTGTGGGAACAGCGTTCCACCACGGGTATAGGTGACACCATGGTTATGGTCAAGACCATAGATATCAGGAATACCGAGGTATTTCATTGACTTCTCCTGAATCACGCGAATCCACTGCTGCCACTCATCGACACTGGGGGCACGAGTACCCGGGGCATTCAAGATAGAGCCCACCTTCCACTTCGAAATGAGTGTGTCAAGCATCTCCTCATTGAGTTTCCATACGCGCTTGGTATCGCCCTTGTAGATATCTACGGGGTATCCGCCCAGCTTGTCGATAATCTGCTCGTCCGTCATCTTCACCATAGCCTCGATCTCCTCAGAAGAACGACCGTACTGCTGGAGTACGGAACGCACCTTCTCACGATCTACTTTGGCATTCTCAACGGTCATCTTACCGATAATGTCGAGGTTCAGCTCCAACATCTGTCCGATCTTCTCGTCAAGCGTCATCTTTGCGAGGGTCTTCTCCACTTTTGCTTCCAATGCTGCATCACGAGGAATAGCCGGTTTTACACGCTGTGCCTGAGCACCCATTGCTACAGCGAGCAATGCCACTGTCAAAATCTTTTTCATATCGTTCTCTTTTTAAATTTTGCTTACAAAGATAATATAAAAATCTTATATTTCCAAATATCTTGAAGTAAAAAAACTCATAATATATTTGGCTTTTTGTTCAATTCTCACTATCTTTGCATCGTGATTCTGAAAAGAGTCGCCCGTAAAGGTTCGCTTAGCCGCGATTAATTGGGAACGTTTTCGTAAGCCGAATGCAGAGTCAAGTTTACTTGAACTATGTTGAGGTCAGAAAAGGTCCACGTAGTGGACTGGGTGTGAATCCCCGACTGTCCCGCAGCAGTGAACTCCATTATGGCTCGCCGACAAGAATGCCATTGAGCAATTGCTCGAGAAGGCGTCGGAGAGTGGAGGAAAGTCTGAAGACCAGCCTTTGTCGGTTACATGCTGAATGTCCCTCGATGTAAGGGCGTAAGGCGCAATCAAACTTTTGTGGATTATGAAACATGAATCGATTATTGTCGTTTACGACAGTTGTCAGGCTATTGCTGAAGAGATAGCCGACAAATTGGGTGCTGAAACAGTCAGCGTCCAGAGTATGAATGCCCGTCATCTCGGGAACAGTCAGAGTATTGTTCTTGCTGTCGAGTTTCAGGCTGGTGGTCATCTTACGCCGCATTGGCAGTATGCCTGTCAAACCTTCCGTGGGGCAAGTCTCAGCGGTAAGACCTTCGCTGTCTTTGTTGCCTTAGGAAACAAAGAGGACGATGAGACAGCCACCAGAACGTTCTGTAATGAGATCAGGAAAAGTGGAGCACACATCGTTGGCGACCAGTTATATGTAGGAACCCCGCAATGGAATCTCGATAACTGGGTATGTACCGTATCCCCTAATTTATAACCCTTTAAAACCTTACCATTATGATATATATACTCATCGTTGGTCTTGAGTTTCTAGTAAGCATCTTCTTGGTCGTCTTACTTGTCAGACACAACAACCGAAAGGCATAGAATATGCCTCTTATTAGACATGAAAAGAGGCTGTTTTTGAAGTGAAAACAGCTTACATTCTATGTAAAAAGAGGCTCTTTCCTTCCTCTTGATTATAGTGTGTGAAGGATGTGAAGGATAAAATAGTAACTTTTATATAAAGGAAAACATTTAGTTTGGGACTAAATAATTTCCTATAGGGAAAGTTGCAAAAAGTACCTTCACATCCTTCACACGTAGTAAAAAGGAAGGCCACTTCCTTTGTTAATATCTGACAGGAAACTGGTATCAGTCAGGTACACGTGGGAGTATTTCCTAGTACACGTAGGAGTAATTACTAGTACACGTACCCGTAAATTTGTTCTCGAAGACAATGCAAAGGTACTACGTTGGAGAAGGGCAAATCCCCTTCTATCATCGACCAAAGATAAAGAAATAACAAATATTTAACTCATGCAATAATGTGTATGTACCCTATTACCATGTAAAATGAGGCTCTTTTCTATCTCTTTTTGGCAGGGTGTGTGAATTAGTGAATCAAGGTTTTGCAACTTTTACTAATATATTTGATTCACTTACCAAGTGAATAATAGTCCTTATACGAAAGTTAGGATTTCCTGATTCACTAATTCACACCTTAAATCTTATTCCTTTGTAACTTGTTGATTCTTAGTTTACTTTACAACCACCTTTTTCGTCTTACCATCATTCATCTTCACGATATTGATACCTTTGCGAGGTTGTAAGGTTTCTTGACCGTTTAGATCGTAATACTTCAATTCTTCTATTTTTGAATTCTTCAATTTTTCAATGTTCGTTGAACCCTCATATTCTTTCCAATCCGTTCCATCGTAATACCAGGGTATCCAGTCTTTTGCTTTTACAACAGCTATTTGTTCTGTGGTAATTTCATTACCTTCGTCTTCGTTATAGATAACATACATATTATACCATTTCATATCATTTTCGCTGCCGATTGGCAGACTCTCAACAAGTACATCCATGGCACTACTCTTAATTTGGTTGCCGTAGCAGTATAAAGATATCAGTTCTGTGTTCTTAGATACATCGAGCGAAGTCAACTGGTTACCATAACAACACAATGTTTTCAATTTCGTATCTTTCGATACATCAAGCGAAATCAATTGATTATTGTGGCAGTACAACGTTTCCAGTGCCTTATTTGACACATTTATCGAGGTCAACTGGTTGTTGCTGCAATACAGTTCTCTTAACCATGCTGTATTATTCGATATGTCAAGTGATTTCAGTTGATTGTTGGAACAGGACAATGTATGTAGATTCATGAGCATTGAAACGTCAATCGATGTCAGTTGGTTATTGTCGCAGTACAAGTAATCCAACGCTGTATTCTTTGATACGTCAAGCGACGTCAGCAGGTTGTCGTAGCAGTTCAAATACGTCAGTGCCGTAAAGAACTCAATACCTTTTAGACTTTTGATTTCACAATGAGATACATCCAGATATTGAAATCCTTTAATTGTAGCATCAGTAAGAACAACGTCTTTACCATCAAGACTATTTTTGTAGAGCAAGATGGTACGAAAATTCTCGTCGGGGAAGTTCACTTCGTTGATAATAACATCAGCCTTTGCTTGCATAATGCCGAGCAAGGCGACCATAGTTAGAAGTAATGTTCTTAATTTCATAGTCGTAATATTTAAAAATCAGTAAACTGTCATTAGTAGTTTGAATATAAAAAACGTGGACTAATTACTTCGTCTACGTATTCTGAGGTATCGCCAAACACCTATGCTGCTAAACGAGTAAAGTCCACGCCATCGCGCGAACTTCCTACTTTTACCCTTGCAGCATTCTACTAAATTGGCGATTTATCAGAATACAAGAATCAAAAGTGGATGTTCATCCTATATGTCCATGCATATCTATCTTAGCCCATAGGCATTCAACGTTTTTGAGTTCAACAATGAAAGAAATTATGCATTCTCGTGAGCATAGTTCTGATAGTTACCAAGAATTTGCTCGATATGAATGACCTCTGAACAGGCATCCCATGTTACACCTCCACCCATGAAATACCAGTTCTCACGTTCTTTGGCGGGTATTCTCTTCAGCGAGGGAAAAGCAGATATCGGCATTGTTACAGAACGTCCATCCTGTAAATCTACCTGAAACTTTCCACGTTTGGGGAACGATAGCCGCTTGATCTTCGGCCTTACATCCCAATAACCTTCCTTCTTATACATATCTATTTCTTTTTTGTTTTCTTTACCGTCATCATTCTGATGCGTTTACCTTGCTTGAAAAGACTCCATTGCTGGAGTAATCTTTCCCGATATTCGCTGGCTATTGCCAGGACTTCCTTTGCTTGAGAGTCAGTCAAATCACCCTTTTGCGCCAACTCAACTATAGGTTCCAACCAAATCTTGCACAAATGCTCGGTACCACGTTTACCTACATGCACATGAGCGCGATTCTCATTGTAGTCTGTATTCCAAAACAGGAACTGCCAGATGATTTTGGCTGTGATATACAGCAGTATTTTGGGCATCGTCTATTTTCTTATATCATTATTTACACCGCAAAGATATAAAATAATTCGATATCATCAAAGAATTATCTTTCAAAATTTGGAAATGGGCTTTAAATTTTGTATCTTTGCATTCGCTTTTCAGGATTTCCTTCCGAAAAGGGGTGAAGGTGTTTATCCTGGATAATCAATACAGATACAGATGATACAGTAGAAAATTGGAAAAGTTATGCGTACGTACCCGTACGTACGCGTGAGATTTTTATAAAAACATCTGTATTATCTGTATATCTGTATTATTAAGTAACTATAAGTAACTATAGAGATACCCCCTACCTATCCCATGGATAGGCGGCACCTATCGCATGGATAGCCCGTACCCTTCGACCCGATAGGCGGCACCTAACTATAGGATAGGTGCCGCCTAACTATAAAATTTCTTGTGAAACTCAATAATATCTCTTCGAAAAGTTGTACCTTTGTCGGCGAAAAAATAGAAACATAAACTTAACATTAATCATTATGAAGAAGATTTTGACAATGGTGGCTTTCGTAGCCATGGCAATGACTGCAAGTGCACAGGAAATGGTAACCTATGACGGTGCGAAATTCAGCGTACAGCACCCCAAAGAGTATGCCGACGTTATCGACAGTTGGACTCCTGACGTAGTAAACGAATGGAAGAAGGACGACAATCACTATCTCTCTGTATGGCCCGATGAGTATAGCGATGCCACATTGGATAACCTCACTAGTTGGGGCACTATGATGAAGCAAGACTTCGAAGGAAAAGACGAGGGTTGGAAAGTGGACGAGCCCGTAGTCAACGGCAAGTATCTCACTATCCGCATGACTGCCGGTGATGTTGTTCAGTACTATTACCTTATCGTAGAAGACGGTCTTAACTTCGAAGGCAGAATGAAGTTCCTCGTTAGCGAAGAGGCAAAATACAAACCCATCTTCGATGCTGTGATAGCATCCATTAAGAAGAAGTAACAGAAAAAGAGAAATACAAAAAAATCCCAGAGCATTTGCTTTGGGATTTTTTATTGTGTGAAGGTATTTTACTTCTTGATGAGCGAAGCAATCCAGAGGATAGCAACAGCACCGATGATGGCTGTACCGAGTTGACCGAGGATACCGCCCCACTGAATGCCTAACTGGTCAAAGAGCCAGCCTCCGAGCAATCCGCCAAAAAGTCCAAGTACGAGATTCATAATGAATCCAAAACCACCACCCTTCATCAACTTGCTAGCGCAAAAGCCTGCAAGACATCCAATAACGATTGATAAAATAAGTCCCATAATACTTTTGTTTTAGAAATTAATATAATACTGTTGGCAAAGATACGAAGAAGTGAGGAAAATGCAAAACATTTCCAAGGATTTGTTTGGCAGTTCGGATTATTTTGTGTAATTTTGCACTCGAAATCTGAAAAGAGCCCCTTTGCGGGTGAATTTGATTTCGCCAAGATGTTTCCATTCGAGAAACATTTCCACCCAATTTTCAAGTATCGAATTAAAAGACGAATACAGATTATAGTATGTATACGAAGAATGAATTAGAGCAAATGGATATCCCCCAGTTGATGGAGATAGCCAGTGACTTAGGTATTAAGGTAACACCCAAAGACGAATTGGAGACGGTGATCTACGCGATTCTCGACAAGGCGGCAGAAGACTCTGCTGCTAACGGCGGTGCTACCAAGCGCAAGCGCACACGTATTGCCAAGAAAGATACAAGTAAGGTATATACCGTCAATGGTTCCGACGGTGAGAATTTAGACACGAAAGCCACGAAGTCTACCAAAGAGAAGAAGCCATCATTGGACACGCTCTTTGCAGAGGCTGATGCGGCAGAGGCTGAGGCAAAGAAACAGGAAGCAGAAAATGCTGCTGCCACTGCACCTGTCGAGGAAGAAAAGCCTGCACCAAAGAAACGTGGACGTAAGTCAAAGAAGGAACTGGAAGAGATTGCTGCCCGTGAGGCTGCCGAGGCTGCTGCCAAGGAAGAGACACCCGTTGAGACGGAAGAGGTTCCTGAAGCGCTGGCTATAGACGACGAGCCTGTAGACCCCACCGTCATCGAAGAGTTACAGACCAAGATGACTCAAAGACAAAACCAGGACTTCCCTGCCAACCCAGAGGGAGTATGGGAAGGTGACCCAGGAGACGGTACAGACTTCATCACCGTAGTCGACCTGCCTATCGAGGACCAAGAGGCTATCCCGACACTGGATATCTTCGACCGCCCGATGGCACAACAAGTAATGGCACCCATGCCGGAGCACACCAACTATCAGCCTGTTCGCAACAATGCGCCTATGGAAAGATATGACTTCGCCGACCTGATTACAGGTAACGGTGTACTGGAGTTGTTGCAAGACGGTTATGGTTTCCTGCGTAGCAGTGACTACAACTACCTGTCGTCACCCGACGATATCTATGTCAGTCCACAACAGATCAAGAGATACAGTCTGAAGACTGGTGATGTGGTGGTATGTACCGTACGTCCCCCACACGACAATGAGAAATATTTCGCCATGACGGATGTGAAGACCATCAACGGCAGACAGCCTCAGGAAGTACGTGACCGTGTAAGTTTCGAACACCTTACCCCACTCTTCCCCGATGAGAAATTCACGCTCTGTGGCGATCCTGCTACAACGAACCCCAGCGTTCGTATCGTAGACCTCTTCTCACCCATCGGTAAAGGACAACGCGCCCTCATCGTGGCACAGCCAAAGACGGGTAAGACCATTCTGATGAAGGATATCGCCAACGCTATCGCAGCCAACCATCCCGAGGCCTATATCATGATGCTGTTGATTGACGAGCGTCCTGAGGAGGTAACGGATATGGCACGTACCGTCAATGCAGAGGTTATCGCCTCTACCTTCGACGAGCCTGCCGACCGTCACGTGAAGATTGCCGGTATCGTACTGGAGAAGGCAAAGCGTATGGTAGAATGCGGACACGACGTTGTTATCTTCCTCGACTCTATCACACGTCTGGCACGTGCCTATAACACCGTAGCACCTGCAAGCGGTAAGGTGTTGACGGGTGGTGTGGATGCCAACGCCCTGCAGAAGCCGAAACGTTTCTTCGGAGCTGCCCGTAATATTGAGAACGGCGGTTCACTGACGATTATCGCTACCGCCCTGACAGATACTGGTTCGAAGATGGATGAAGTGATCTTTGAGGAGTTCAAGGGTACGGGTAACTCTGAGTTGCAACTCGACCGTATGCTGGCTAACAAGCGCGTCTATCCTGCTGTCAACCTCGTACAGTCGTCTACCCGTCGTGACGATCTGTTGCAAGACCAGACGACGCTCAACCGCATGTGGATTATCCGTAAGTTTATTGCTGAGATGAATCCTATCGAGGCGATGAATACGGTACGCGACAGACTGGTACAGACACACTCGAATGAGGAGTTCCTGCTCTCGATGAATGGCTAAAAAGGACCTCGTCATAACGATATCACGATATAACGGAATAACGATATAACGGAATAACGAATTAAATAATATAACAATGAAAAGAGACAACACTATTTTCGAACTGATCGAAAAAGAACACCAACGCCAACTGAAAGGCATTGAACTGATTGCATCGGAGAACTTCGTTAGCGATCAAGTGATGGAAGCAATGGGCAGTTATCTGACCAACAAATATGCTGAGGGTTATCCTGGCCACCGCTACTATGGCGGCTGTCAGGTAGTGGACGAGGTAGAGCAACTCGCCATCGACCGTGTATGCGAACTGTTTGGTGCCGAGTATGCCAACGTACAGCCACACTCTGGTGCACAGGCTAACGCTGCCGTGCTGTTGGCAGTATTGAAGCCTGGTGACTGCTTCATGGGTCTGAACCTTGATCACGGCGGTCACCTCTCTCACGGTTCTCTGGTGAACACCAGCGGTATCCTCTACAAGCCCGTTGGTTATAACCTGAACAAAGAGACTGGTCGCGTGGACTATGACGAGATGGAGCGTCTGGCTATTGAGAACAAGCCCAAACTGATTATCGGTGGTGGTTCTGCCTATAGCCGTGAGTGGGACTACAAGCGTATGCGTGAGATTGCCGACAAGGTAGGTGCCTTGTTGATGATCGATATGGCTCACCCTGCTGGTCTGATTGCAGCAGGTCTCTTGGAGAACCCCGTGAAGTACGCTCACATCGTAACCTCTACTACTCACAAGACCCTGCGTGGTCCTCGTGGCGGTATCATCCTGTTGGGTAAGGACTTCGATAATCCTTGGGGTTACACCACTCCAAAGGGTGTTGTCAAGAAGATGTCGCAACTGCTCAACAGTGCCGTATTCCCTGGACAGCAGGGCGGTCCACTGGAGCACGTCATCGCTGCCAAGGCTGTTGCCTTCGGAGAGGCACTGCAGCCCGAGTTCAAAGAGTGGGCTAAGCAGGTACAGAAGAATGCCAAAGTATTGGCTGAGGAGCTCGTGAAGCGTGGCTTCGGCATCGTCAGCGGTGGTACAGACAACCACTCTATGCTCGTTGACCTGCGTTCTAAGTATCCTGAGTTGACAGGTAAAGTAGCCGAGAACGCTCTCGTTGCCGCTGACATCACCGTCAACAAGAACATGGTTCCATTTGACAGCCGCAGTGCTTTCCAGACCTCTGGTATCCGTCTGGGTACTCCTGCTATCACCACCCGTGGTGCAAAGGAAGACCTGATGGTGCAGATTGCCGCTTGGATTGAGGAAGTGCTGAACGATCCTGAGAACGAACAGGTCATCACCAAGGTACGCGGTGAGGTCAACGAGACCATGAAGGATTATCCTCTGTTTGCGTATTAAATAAGAGACAAAAGAAAACGGGGTCGTATCGATTCGATCGGGATACTCATCAAATTACATTGAAAACTGAGATGTCTTCTCCTGCCAATGGCGGGCCACACTCTTCGGAGAAGTTGAAAAACCGGTGGATTACAAAGGCGGAGAGCGCTCTTATCTTTTAACAAAGGAGTTTTCATCACATCATCGGTGCGGCCCTTTCTTTTTTTCGTTAAGAATTAAGAGATCATAGTTAAGCGTTTAGAGTTATGTTTTCGGGCATTATCGAGGAGTTTGCTACCGTCGTAGCCATCAAGAAAGACAGGGACAATATCGACTTCACCCTGCGCTGCTCGTTCGTTGACGAACTGGGCATCGACCAGAGCGTAGCACATAATGGCGTCTGTCTGACTGTAGTAAGTATCGACAACGGCACCTATACGGTAACAGCGATGAAGGAGACATTGCTGCGCTCCAACCTCGGACTGCTACAGGTGGGCGACAAGGTGAACGTGGAACGTTCCATGATGATGAACGGACGACTGGATGGACATATCGTACAGGGACATGTCGACGAGACTGCCCGCTGCACGGCGGTAGAAGATGCTAACGGATCGGTGTATTTCACCTTCGAGTATCCGCTCAACAAGGAGATGGCACAGAACGGCTATTTCACCGTCGACAAAGGGTCGGTAACAGTTAACGGTGTCTCGCTGACGGTATGTAACCCCACCGAGAACACCTTTCAGGTGGCTATCATCCCCTACACCTTCGAGCACACTAACTTCTGTGACATCAAAGTAGGCAGTGTGGTGAACATTGAGTTCGACATTATCGGCAAATATATCGCCCGACTCCAACAGTTGAAATAGAAAACACATACTATATTTATATTATAATTAAGGAGAAATAAAGAGACAGAAATCAAGAAATAGAAATTTTTCAAAAAAAAGTGCAATAAAATTTTCGTTTCTTACTGAAAATCAGTATCTTTGCAGTCCGAAATTAGAATATCATAGATATAAGGTATAAAAATATAATCGTTAAAAAGATGACTAAAGCAGACATTATCAACAAGATCGTAGAGGATACAGGTCTTGCAAAAAAAGATGTAACAGCCACTGTTGAGGCATTTATGGAAGAGATCCGCCAGAGTATGGCAGTGCAGAAAGAGAACGTTTATCTGCGTGGCTTCGGCACATTCACAGTGAAACACCGTGCCAAGAAGACTGCTCGCAATATCTCCAAGAACGTTACCATGGTGATTGACGCACACGATTTCCCCGCATTCAAGCCCGCAAAGAGCTTCATTGCTAAAATGAAATGATATTAAACATTTAAATAATTCAATTATGCCAAACGGAAAGAAAAAGAAGGGCCACAAGATGGCAACTCACAAGCGTAAGAAGAGACTGCGCAAGAATCGTCACAAGAGCAAGTAAATTCTTGCAGGTTAAGAAAAATGAAAGGAGTGTGCTGAGACATCAACCATGATGAGTCAGTACACCCTTTCCGTTAAAAACAAAATGTACTAAGAATGACAAGTGAAGTAATCATCGACGTCCAGCCGAAAGAGATATCCATCGCTCTGCTCGAAGACAAGGATCTGGTAGAATACCAGAACGAGAAACGAGAGGCGTCATTCTCTGTCGGCAACATCTATCTGGGCAAGGTCAGGAAACTGATGCCCGGACTGAACGCGTGTTTCGTGGATGTGGGTTCGGAACGAGATGCTTTCTTACACTATCTTGACTTAGGCACTCAATTCAGTTCTTTCGAGAAGTACCTCAAACAGGTACAGAGTGACAGGAAAAAACTTTTCCCCATATCGAAAGCCTCCAGACTACCGGATCTTCCCAAGGAAGGAAGTGTACAGACCACCCTCAAGCAAGGACAGGAAATATTAGTACAGGTCGTCAAGGAACCCATCAACACCAAGGGGCCACGACTGACTTGCGACCTGAGTTTTGCCGGCAGGTTTATGGTATTGATTCCCTTCCAGGAGAAAGTATCCGTATCGTCAAAGATTAAAAAAGGCGAAGAACGTACACGTCTGAAACAACTCGTACAAAGTATCAAGCCTAAAAACTTCGGTGTAATTGTCAGAACATCCGCTGAAGGCAAGCGCGTAGCAGAACTTGATGCTGAAATGAAAGTCTTGGTGAAACGCTGGGAAGACACCATCACAAAAGTACAGAAGGCAACAACAACCCCTCAACTGGCTTTTGAAGAGACAGGAAGAGCCGTCGCCATGTTGCGCGACCTCTTTGATCCTACCTATGATGGTATCTACGTCAACGATGAAGATATCTTCCAGCAAGTGAAAGACTATGTCGGACTCATTGCTCCAGAGAAGCAGAGTATCGTCAAGCAATATACAGGCAATGTACCTATCTTCGACAACTTCAATGTAACAAAACAGATCAAGTCGTCTTTCGGACGGACAGTCAACTACAAGCGTGGAGCCTATCTGATTATACAACATACAGAGGCAATGCATGTGGTTGACGTCAACAGCGGTAATAGAACACGTGCCGAAAACGGACAAGAAGCGAATGCATTGGAGGTGAACTTAGGCGCTGCGGATGAGTTGGCACGCCAACTGCGTCTGCGTGATATGGGTGGAATTATCGTGGTGGACTTCATCGATATGAATCTGGCAGAAGACCGTCAGATGCTTTATGAGCGCATGTGTCAGAACATGCAGAAAGACCGCGCCCGTCATAATATCCTGCCACTAAGTAAGTTCGGTTTGATGCAGATTACCCGTCAGCGTGTCCGTCCTGCGATGGATGTGAACGTAGAGGAAACCTGCCCTACATGTTTTGGTAAGGGAAAAATCAAGTCGTCCATCCTGTTTACGGACCAATTGGAAAGTAAGATTGACCGCCTTGTGAACAAGATCGGTATCAAAAGTTTCTCACTCCACGTACATCCTTATGTCGCCGCCTATATCAACCAGGGAGTCGTTTCGCTGAAGCGCCGCTGGCAGATGAAATACGGTTGGGGACTACGAATCGTACCCTCTCAGAAACTGGCATTCCTTCAGTATGAATTCTACGACAAGGACCGCCAGTATATTGATATGCAAGAAGAAATCGAGACTAACGAATAGTCTGTAAAAACGTTACAAGAATCATGACGACACTGAAAGTGATATTCTGGTTTTGCCTGTTCCTCGTGTTCTACACGTATATCGGCTATGGCATACTGTTATGGTTGCTGGTGCAAATCAAGCGTTTGTTGAAAGGGAAGCCCCAGAAGAGGGAATTGCCTGCCGACGACCAGTTGCCTGATGTCACTTTGATGATCTGCGCCTATAACGAGCAGGATATCGTAGACTTCAAGATGGAAAACACCCATCAGATCACCTACCCTAAACTGCATGTCGTATGGGTAACAGACGGTTCGAATGATTCTACTAACGACCTATTGGCGAAATACCATGACGTTGAGGTGATTTACTCACCTGAACGTCGTGGTAAGACCGCTGCCCTGAATCACGGTTTGAGTACGGTGAAAGACGAACTCATTGTGATGACGGATGCGAATACAATGCTCAATCCAGAGGCGATTCATGAGATTGTTCGCTGTTTCATGGATCCCCAAGTGGCTTGTGTAGCAGGTGAGAAACGAGTGGCTGCACGTCACGAAGGACAGGCTGCTGCAGAAGGCGAAGGTCTTTATTGGAAATACGAAAGTACGCTGAAGCGTCTCGACGGTGAATTCTATTCTGCTATGGGAGCCGCAGGAGAACTCTGTGCTATCCGCCGTTCCCTCTATGAGCCGATGCCTGAGAATGCTCTGTTGGATGACTTCGTCATGTCGCTTCGTATGGTCGACAAGGGTTATAAGATTGCCTATACTTCCGATGCCTATGCAATGGAATATGGTTCTGCCGACTTAGCAGAAGAATCGAAGCGTAAGCGTCGTATTGCCGCAGGTGGACTGCAAAGCATTTGGTGGTTGAAGGATATGATGAATCCCTTCCACCAACCACTGGTTGCCTTCCAGTTTGTTTCCCATCGTGTATTAAGATGGAGCATCACCCCCATCGCCCTGTTATTGCTCATTCCTTTGAATGTCATATTGGTACTTTTAAAGGCTGGTACCATTTATCATTGGATTTGGATACTGCAAATTATCTTCTATCTTGCCGCTTTTGCAGGATACCTTTTGGAGAAGAACGGAAAAAAGAACAAAATCCTCTATGTGCCTTATTACTTTTTGTTTATGAACCTAAACGTCTTCCGTGGCATGGCTTATTTGAAAAGTCATAAAAGTAGCGGCGCGTGGGAAAAAGCAAAAAGAGGGTGAAAAATCATTAATTTCTTCTTTCGTTTGCCAAAAATGTTATACCTTTGCGTTGTGTTTATATAGATTGGCAAGTGCATGAACCAAGACGAACGTGAGTTATTGCTGCAGAAAATTGCTGAAGCTAACGCTAAAGTTGATGCAGCAAATGAACAATTATTCGCTGCCAAGAAGAAATTGGCAGAATATGAAGAGAAGGCTCAGAAGGCTGAGAAAGCCAGTAAGATGAAGTCTCTCTTCTTGGCTAACATGAGCCATGAAATACGCACGCCCTTGAATGCTATCGAAGGTTTCTCCCGTGTCATGTGTGAGACAGACTCACAAGAGGAACGTACCAAATTCATGGAGATTATTGAGAGTAACAATGCCCGTCTGTTGACACTCATAGATGAGATTCTCGACCTCTCGAGAGTAGAGTCTGGTGAAGTAGTCATCAAGAAGAGCATGACAGACCTCAATGAACTCTGTAGGAACATCAAGAACACCTTTAAGTTCCGCTGTCCTGAAACGGTTGAGATGGTATGGTCGAGACCGACAATGGCAGTGACCCTGAATACGGATACCAACCGTATTGTACAAGTATTGTCCAATCTCATCGGTAATGCACTGAAACATACTTCTAAAGGTAGCATTACCTTTGGCTATCGGATGATTAGCGACGGACAGGAAGTGGAATTCTTCGTTTCTGATACGGGTTCCGGTATTGCTCCTGAGGATATGGAACATATCTTCAAGACCTATGTGTCGAAGGATGCGGATACCATGAATAACGGTTATGGACTGGGACTGCCACTGAGTAAGATTATCGTGGAGAAATTAGGTGGAACCATCAGCGTCTCTTCAAAACTGGGCGAAGGTTCTACGTTCCGCTTCGTTCTCCCCTTCGAGGGAACGATTGGCGGTCTGTCCAAGAATACACGTATCACCACCAATTCACGTACCATTCGTGTCAGCACGCGTACCGATGTGCAGAATGCACCGCTGATATTGGTAGCAGAGGATGAGGACAACAACTACGAACTGGTGAGAGTCGTCCTCTGTAAGCGTTATCGACTGATGCGCGCACGTAATGGTATTGAGGCGGTAACATTGTGCGAGGACGAGCATCCCAACTTGGTACTGATGGATATCCGTATGCCGGATATGAACGGTTTGGATGCAACACGTATCATTAAGGAAGTCAACCACGACATACCGGTCATTGCATTGAGCGCCTATGCTTTCGATGAGAATATCAAGGAAGCAAAGGAAGCAGGATGTAATGATTTCCTGGCAAAGCCTTTCCGTGTGGAAGACTTACTTGATAAGATCCAGAAATATATGAAATACTAGTTTCTATGGGAAAACTTGCTGTATATAAGTATTTTGCCTTGATGTTTCTCGTTTTGCAGTTGGTATTGACTGCCTACACCATCATGGGATTGTTTGGCGGAGATGTCAATCCTATCGGTAACACGGCACGTGCGATGATTGTCTACATCCTGCCTATACTGATAATATTGAACTTCCTGATGCTCATCTATTGGTTGGTACGCAAACGCTGGTATGTCGCACTCATCCCATTTATAACCATTCTCTGCTGCATCCCCTATATGGGAACACTGGTTCAGTTCCGTTCCATTGACAATAAGGAAGTTGATGCTCAGCCCGGTATCAAGATTGCAACCTATAACGTTGCACGATTCAACCGTGAGACATCAGGTTTCATGGCTCAGGATATCTTAGCAGAGATGAAACGTCAGAAAGTTGACATATTCTGCATCCAAGAGTATATGGAAACAGGTGGTGGTAAGAAAAACTCAGAGACCTATAAAGAGACGTTCCCTTATCTCGCCATGGCAGGACGTGATTGCGTGATATTCAGTAAGTATCCCGTCAAAGATACAAAGGCTTTCCTTTTCGAAGAATCTAATCAGGCTGGTATGTGGGCTGATATTGATGTGAAGGGAAAGATCATCCGTGTCTATAATGTCCATTTGGAGACAACGGGTATCAACGGTACGATGTATCGTGCCGGCAAACTTGCCAAGCAAGGTTTTGACGTTAATGAGAACCGGCTGTTAAAAGCCATCTATGGTAACTATACCTTCGGTATGATGGTCAGAACGGGACAGGCGAACATCATTGCCAGCGACCGAAGACAGTCAACGGTTCCCACCATTGTCTGTGGTGACTTCAATGATGTGCCTTACTCTTATGTCTACAAGACGATGTTAGGTGATCTGGTTGACGGTTTCAAGGAATGCGGTAGCGGTGGTTATATGGGAACCTATAGAGCCAAGAAGAATGTACGTATCGACTACATCTTCCATTCTGAGTCACTGAAGGGTCTGAGTTGTTATAAGGGAGACCTCACCTACTCCGACCACTACCCAGTGTTCATGAAGATAGCATTAGAATAAATAGAAATCCCAGCCGTTTGGCTGGGATTCATTTTTTCTATACGATTTTGAATCTGACCCTGAATGAGTGTTCGTGCTCGTCCCAGTTGGTACCAAGCATCTCGAAACGACCAATCTGACTGGTAGAACGTACATGCTTACCGATACAAGGACAGACATCATAGTCACCGATACGCACCAGACGGATGGTCTCTGAGGCATCATCAGGCAAACGGTCTGCAGAAACATCCTCTGGCAACTCGTCACGCGTCACGAATTCAAAGGTCACGGGCAAATCCTCTTCTATCAGTTCGTTCATCTGACGTTCTATTTCCCTTTCCTCTTGACGTGTGGGCTTATGGTCGACATAAAAACTCATCTTGCTCTTCTTGCGCTCGATATGGGCATTATGCGAACGCTCACAACCAAACAGCCGGATCATCGTCTGGTTCAGCAGATGCTCTGCCGTATGGGCAGGAGGAAACTCCTCCTTGTTATGCTCGTTCAGTATATAGTCTTCCATCTTAGAGTTTCATTTTCAGTACACAACCGCCTCGTGCATCAAGCGACAGTCTGACACTGCCGTCACGTTTCAATGTCAGTGTCTCCTTATCCTTCGTCAATAGGTCTGTAGCCTCATAGTCGCCTTCCTTCGTCTTCAGGAAGTCAAAGGCATGGGCAGGGATATTCACATCGATAGCAACAGCATAGTCATCGAAATTGACAGCCACAAGCAGCAGGTCGCGACCTGCTTTACGCAGGAATACATACTGACGTTCCAACTGTCCGTTCACGTACATCAAGTCGAAGAACACTCCCTCGCGTACCGCTTTTTCCTTACGGGCAATCTGCATCGTCCGCTTATGGATGTCGAAGAGTTGTTTCTCCTTCGCCGTCAGTTTCTTCTCTGCTGCCCTGCAGAGTGTATCAATGCTCCAGTAGTCGAAGATCGTCGTCCGACCATCATTACCACTGAAGCCCTCTTTGTCCATTCCCGCTTCACCATATTCCTCACCGGCATAGAGCATAAAGGGATTCTGTTGCATCAGTAGCGAGGCAATCATGCCGGGAACACCTTTCACGGCATCCGCAGCAAAGAAATCACTGGCAACACGCTGTTCGTCGTGGTTCTCGAGGAAGTAGAGCATGTGGTCGCGGATATCATCCGTCTGCTGCCAAGCACCACTGATAGCCGATGCTGGTGCATGATGGCAGATGACGTTACGCATCGTGTCGTACATACCCACCTTGTCATACAACCAGTCGAAGCCAGCAGCAAGATAATGGCGATACTCGTTGGGGTTATACACCTCACCGATGAAGACGATATCCTTATATTTCTTCTTTAGGATTGTCGTGGCATACGTCCAGAACTCGGCAGGCACCATCTCCGCCATATCACAGCGGAAACCGTCAATACCCTTCGATGCCCAGAACAACAGGATGTCCGTCATCTTCTTCCATGTATCGGGAATCGGCTCGAAATGTCCGACACCACCAGCATAGTAGTCGATGCCATAGTTCAGTTTCACCGTCTCATACCAGTCGTTCTTACCGGGTGCATTATCGAAATGGTCGTTACCCGTTGCCTTGGCAGGGTCCTCGATATAAGGTTCCTGCTCACCGTGATACAGGTCGAAATAAGGCATAAAGCGCTGTCCTGGACAATAATAGAAGTTATTGTTCACAGGGTCGAAACCGCAGTCCTTATTGTCGTCCTCACCCAGATCCTTCACACCTTGTGGCTTACAGATGGAATAATACTGGCGGGCAACATGGTTGGGAACGAAATCGATGATCACCTTCATGCCAGCCTCATGGGTACGTTCTACCAGTTGTTCGAACTCCTGCATGCGCTGATTGACATCTACGGCAAGGTCAGGGTCCACATCATAATAGTCCGTAATAGCATAGGGCGAACCTGCCCTACCCTTCACCACGGCAGCATGCTGACGAGGTATGCCATAGGCACTATAGTCAGTCGTCGTAGCATGACGGATGATTCCCGTGTACCACACATGACTGACACCCATCTGGGCAATGTCTTTCAGCACCTTCTCCGAGAAGTCTGCCATCTTACCACAGCCGTTCTCCTCTATCGTGCCGTTCTCCATCCGAGTCGTATTCCGATTGCCGTAAAGCCTCGTGAATACTTGATAGATGATAACCTTTTCCATTTTCCTCCTTCAATTCTTTTAATCGTTACTCAATTCCGTGCGCAGGCACTTCCTTGTTGATCTTGCCAATCATACCCTGCAGGGCTTTGCCAGGACCACACTCCGTGAAATCGTCAGCACCGTCGGCAATCATGTTCTGTACAATCTGTGTCCAGCGTACGCTACTTGTCAACTGGGCGATAAGGTTTGCCTTAATCTCAGCAGCATCGGTATGAGGCTTCGCGTCTACATTTTGATAAACGGGACACTTCGGTGTCTGGAATTCTGTCTGTTCAATGGCAGCCTGCAACTCATCCTTGGCAGGCTGCATCAACGGAGAGTGGAACGCACCACCGACCTTCAATGGCAGGGCACGCTTGGCACCGGCAGCCTTCAACTGCTCACAAGCCTCGTTGATGGCATCGATGTCACCAGAGATAACCAACTGACCAGGATTGTTATAGTTGGCAGGAACACAAACGCCCTTACCCAACTTACTTACCTCAGCACAAACCTCTTCTACCTTCTCGTCGGGCAGACCGATAATAGCAGCCATCGTAGAGGGTTGAGCCTCACAAGCCTTCTGCATTGCCATAGCACGAGCATAAACCAGTTTCAGACCATCTTCAAAGCTCAAGGCACCAGCGGCTACCAGTGCAGAGAACTCACCCAGTGAGTGACCTGCTGTCATCTCGGGCTGGAACTTGTCACCCATGCAGATGGCAGAGATGACTGAATGCAGGAAAACGGCAGGCTGTGTCACCTTCGTCTGCTTCAGGTCCTCGTCGGTACCCTCAAACATAATGTCCGTGATACGATAACCGAGAATATCGTTTGCTTTCTCAAAAAGTTCCTTTGCTGTAGGATTGTTGTCGTAGAGGTCCTTACCCATTCCTACGAACTGTGCTCCCTGTCCG
This sequence comes from Prevotella sp., assembly GCA_045225255.1. GTDB lineage: Bacteria > Bacteroidota > Bacteroidia > Bacteroidales > Bacteroidaceae > Prevotella. The sequence continues at coordinate 97,954 of JBGVBD010000051.1, forward strand.
GGAAATACAAATGCTTTCATTGTCTTATAATCTTTTTAAATAAACCTTTTCTCGTTTGACGGTGCAAAGGTAGTGCAAATTGAGCGAAATACCAAGCCTTTCCTCATTTTTTACTATTTCCTTCATACTTCTATACAGAAAAAGGGAGCCCGAAGGCTCCCAGAGAGAATTAAAGTAAATATAAACGGGTAGAAAGGTGCCGCCTTTCTACCCGTTTATTGATTAATTGTTGACTGTACCACCGACGATGTCGAGCAGTTCGGAAGTAATCGCCTGTTGACGACTCTTATTATACTGCAGGTTCAGTTGTCGCAAGAGTTCATCAGCATTATCCGTTGCCGTCTGCATCGCCACCATACGGGCGGCATGCTCGGAGGCAACACTGTCGAGAAGTGCTGTGTAAAGCATTAGATGACCCATCTTCGGCATGAGTTGTGAGAGCACAGTGTTCATATCAGGCTCCACAATGAAGTTATCGTTGAGCGGAGCCACTTCGTCTGCTTTCTTTGCTTTCCTTTTTCGCTCCTTCTTTTTCAGATACTCCTGTGCCTGCCTGGTGACTACATTCGTACTGAGGTCACGCTCATGGTCGCGCTCCAATTCGCTCTCCAAGTCAATCGGCAAGAATGTCTTATGGGTAAGAACCTGTGAACCAGCGCTCTTGAAGTGATGGTAGATGAGTTCCACTTTATCTATCTCACCCTTCGCAAAGCGCATACCCAGTTCCATTGCCAAGTCGATACACTGATGAACATTAGGATGGTCAATCATGTCGGCATGGTCACACATGACGTTATAACCCAACTTGCGAGCCTTCTCCGCAGCCTTACGACCAATGGGATAGACCTCCACATTGGCTTTTCCCAACTCTTCAGAAAGTGCATCTACGGCTTTCATCATCACCTTAATGATGTTGGCATTGAAGCCGCCGCACAACGATGAGTTGCTGGAAAAGACTACCAGAGCGACACGCTTAACGGGACGCTCCTGGTCGAAGATGGTCTGTGCTTCTGCCTCTGCTGCCAGAAATGACTTCAGGATATGCTCCAACATCGTCTCGTAAGGTAGCATGTTCTGAATGGCTACCTGCGCATGATGGAGTTTCGACGAAGCCACCATCTTCATCGCACTCGTAATCTTACGGGTGCTCTGAACACTGGCAATACGTCCTTTGATTTCCTTCAGACTGGGCATAGGCTATCAGGCATTATAGGTTCCTGCAATATCAAACATGATTTCCTCAATCTTGTCGGTCGTGGCATCATCGATCTTTCCGGCGGCAAGCGTCTCGATCACCTCAGGGGCGTTAGAGCGTAACTTGTCGAGGAACGCCGTCTGGCATTCACGCACCTTATCGATGGGCACTTCACGCATCAGACCATGCACACCGCAATAGAGGATAGCCACCTGTTCACCAACAGGCATCGGGCTATACTGCGGCTGAATCAACAACTGGTTGTTCTTACGACCACGGTCGAGCGTCATTGCCGTCACAGCATCCATATCGGAAGAGAACTTCGAGAATGCCTCCAACTCACGATACTGTGCCTGGTCGATCTTCAGCGTACCTGCCACCTTCTTCATGGACTTAATTTGTGCCGAACCACCTACACGTGATACGGAAATACCGACGTTGATGGCAGGACGGAAACCTTGGTTAAAGAGGTCACTCTCCAAGAATATCTGTCCATCGGTGATGGAAATCACATTCGTGGGGATATATGCCGACACGTCACCAGCCTGTGTCTCGATGATAGGCAATGCCGTCAACGAACCGCCACCCTTCACATGACCCTTCATGCACTCGGGAAGGTCGTTCATCTGCTCGGCAACTTCCTGTTGTTCATTCATCTTGGCAGCGCGCTCCAACAGACGAGAATGCAGGTAGAACACATCACCAGGATAAGCCTCACGTCCAGAAGGACGGCGCAGAATCAGTGATACCTCACGATAGGCAACAGCCTGCTTCGACAAGTCGTCGTAAACAACCAAGGCGGGCAGACCTCTATCACGGAAATACTCACCGATAGCAGCACCTGCAAATGGTGCGTAATACTGCATGGCGGCAGGGTCGGCAGCCGTAGCAGCCACCACGATGGTATATGGCATAGCACCATGCTCTTTCAGTGTCTGCACCAAAGTAGCAACAGTAGATGCCTTCTGTCCGATGGCGACATAGATACAATAGACAGGTTTGCCTGCCTCATAGAAACTCTTCTGGTTGATGATGGTATCCACGGCAATGGCGGTCTTACCCGTCTGTCGATCACCGATAATCAACTCACGCTGACCACGACCAATGGGAATCATCGAGTCGATAGCCTTCAGACCCGTCTGCAACGGTTCCTTTACGGGCTGACGATAGATCACACCAGGAGCCTTACGGTCGAGCGGCATCTCGAAAGAGTCGGTAAGGTCGATATCTCCCTTGCCGTCGACAGCCTGTCCGAGAGGATTGATGACACGTCCCAACATATTGTCGTTGACGCGGATAGAGGCGATACGCTTCGTACGCTTCACCACCTGTCCCTCTTTAATACCAGCCGTAGGACCAAGAAGCACACAACCGACGTTGTCTTCCTCCAAGTTCATCACGATAGCCATCGTACCATTCTCAAACTCCAACAGTTCGTTGGCTTCGGCATTACGGAGACCATAGATACGTGCCACACCGTCACTGACAGTGAGGACAGTACCTACCTCGTCAAACTTCTCCGCGCTCGAAATGCCCTGCAACTGGGCGAGCAGTACCTGACTGACTTCGCTTGGTTTAATTTTATCTGACATTTGTTTTTCTATTTTTCGTTATGACGTTATAACGGTATAACGTTATGACGACTATTTACTTAAATGATTAAGAATATTATTGAGTTTTGATCTGACACTCGCATCCATGCGGAAGGTGTCGTATTCGAGGATGAAGCCTCCGATGATGTCGGGGTTCACCTCTGTCTCAAACTCCACAGTACCATTAGTCTTGCTCTCCACCATCTGACGCATCTTCTGCTCTGTCTGAGCCGAGACGCGGGCGGCAGTGGTGAGTTTTCCACGAATGACGTTTTTCTGCTTGCGGTAGAGCGTGACATAACTATTTGCCATAAACTGCACCACGTTCTCACGGTCTTCCTTCAGTACGAGACGGATGAAACTCTTCGTCAACGCACTGACTTTCTCACCAGAGGCGGTCTGTAGCAGTTTCTCCTTTTGGTCTTTCGAGAGCATGGGATTGTCTATCGTCTGACGCAACTGTGGTACCTCCACGAAACTCTTGGCAAGGGTCATCATCTCCTGATAGACCTGCTCGTCAAGTTTCTGGTCGGTAGCACTCTTCAGTAGCGCTCTCGCATATCTTACCGATATTACTCCGATATCCATACGCAGGCTCTCTGGTTAGTTAGCAGAAACATCATCCAGCATACGATTAATCAAATCCATCTGTGCCTGGTCGCCCTGCAGGTTCTTACGAAGGACCTTCTCGGCAATCTCGACACTGAGCGTAGCGACCTGCTTGCGGATGTCGGCAATGGCGGCTTTCTTCTCCTGTTCGATGGCGGCTTTCGCATCGTCCAACAAACGGGCACCCTCTGCCCTCGCCTTATCCTGAGCCTTCTCTACGATGGCGTCACGCGTCTCTGCAGCCTCCTTCAATATCTGGGCTTGCTTCTCACGTGCCTCCTGTAAGATGGATTCACCTTCTTTCTGAATGTTGGCAAGTCGTTCGTTAGCCTCGTGTGCCTTCTTCAAAGACTCATCAATATAGTCCTTGCGATCAAGTTCCATCTTGACAATAACGGGGAAGCCCCATTTCCACAGGATGAAGAGCACTACAAGGAAGACGATCGCCATCCAGAATAGTAATCCAAAATCAGGCGTTATTAATGACATAAACTGGGATTAAATTTACACTGATTCAAATACTTGTCCGTTTCTTATACGAAGAGAGCAAGCAGCGCAATAATAATAGCGAAGAATGCAACACCTTCGATCAGGGCTGCTGCCACAATCATGTTAGAACGCAAGTCGTTGATCTTCTCCGGCTGGCGTGCCATGGCGTCCATAGCCTGTCCACCAATCTTACCGATACCGAGACCTGCACCAATCACTGCTAAACCACCGCCGATAGCGGCACCCAAATTCGCAAACGCAGTTGCTGACAAAATTAATGAAATCATAATCTTTAAGTTTTTAATTGTTAATATTTAATTTATCTGTTTTATGCGGATTTTGCTTCGTGCTCATGCACGTGAGCCAAAGAGATGAATACTGCTGAGAGCATCGTGAATACCATCGCCTGGATGAAACATACCAGCACCTCCAACAGCATCATGAAGATACTCATGGCAACACTGACAGGAATCATCGCCGTACCTGCTGCTACATGAATGCCATACATGACGAAGATCAGACACGTTAAAGATATCGCAATAGCGTGACCTGCCATCATGTTGGCAAAGAGACGGATCATCAATGCCAGTGGCTTGGTGAAGATACCAAACAATTCTATGAAAGGCATCAAGGGAACAGGAGCCTTCAACCAAGTAGGTACATCTGGCCAGAAAATCTCCTTCCAATACTCTTTCGTTCCCGTGACATTCGTAATGACAAATGTACAGAAGGCAAGGAACAACGTACAGGCGATATTGCCCGTCAGGTTTCCTCCACCCGGTGGGAACGGCATGACACCCATCACATTGGCAACGAAGATAAAGAAGAAACACGTCAACAGGTAAGGTGCATACTTCGGTGCCTCCTTACCCAGAATGCTCTCAATGATGTCATGATAGACATACATGATGAACATATGCATGAATCCCGTGAATCCCTTCGGTGCGGGGTCGTCAATCTTATGCTTTCTGCACCAGCGCGCAGGTATGAGCACGCAGAGCAAGAGCAGGATGGCATCAATGAAGAGCACAACGACAGTCTTTGTGATAGAGATATCAAACGGACGAACTTCTGCGCCGTTGATATTCTCCACAATCTTACCCTCATTAGCCTCACTACCCGAGATATAGAGTCCATAAGGTCCCGGACGATTGCCTTGGGCATCTGCATGATGCTCGAATGCTGACGAGCAGAAGACATGCCATCCCGTGGAACTCTTCACGATAATGGGCAGGTGGATAATGACAGACTTCTCGCCGATGTCTGTGATGTGCCACTCATAAGAATCCTGGATATGTCCAAACAAAATGCCCTGCAGGTCAATCCCCTCCTTCTTCTCTTCCGTCGCCTGGACAGGGAGAAGGGCGAAGAGCATCATCGCGATGCAGAGTAGCGGTTTGAAATACTTCATATCTTATTCGTTTTGTTGTTATTTACTATCTTTCTGTGAACGGATATAGAACACGACGTCAAAGATGAGCATGAGCAGATAGAATAATGAGAACGTGATGATGAAAGTACGCCGATAGGCAGCATCGTCAACCAACACAAGGAAGACAATGACCACCAATGCAGCAGAGAGCATGCGCAGTGCCATCGCCACAAGTCCATAGAGCGTGAGTGCCCGCTGAGAATTTCTGACAGCACGATAGCCTAAAATAAACGCCAGTGTGGCGATTAGCGTATATGCTACGCTGATGGCAATACTTGTCGTTATCACTGTTTCAAAGAACTCTATTCTGCTTCCACTTCGTCGACCTCAACGCAAAGACTCACCTCATTCTGCTGGACGGCAACAAAACCGCCAGAAACCTGAAGTTGTTCTTTGGTGCCGCCGCTGACAGCATATTCCACGATACCCTTCCCAAGAGAAGAGATAATGGGTGCATGGTCAGTAAGTATCTCAAACTGCCCCATGGTGCCAGGCACCAGCACACTCTCGACTTCGCCGTCGTATGCTATTCTTTCCGGTGTGACAATCTTGAGTTTCAACATAACCTATTATATAATAATGTATATGTTTAACCCTTTGCTGCTTCCAACAGTTTCTTTGCCTTCGCCTTAGCATCTTCAATCGTTCCCACGTTGAGGAATGCCTGCTCTGGCAGGTCATCCACTTCACCGTCGAGAATGGCATTGAAGCCCTTGATGGTCTCTTCGATGGGAACCATCACACCTGGCAGACCTGTGAACTGCTCAGCCACAGAGAATGGCTGAGAGAGGAAACGCTGTACACGACGTGCACGGTTAACCGTCAGTTTGTCTTCATCGGAAAGTTCGTCCATACCCAGAATGGCGATGATATCCTGCAACTCCTTATAACGCTGCAAGATTTCCTTCACACGCTGGGCGCACTCGTAATGTTCCTTACCCACTACCAATGGGTCGAGAATACGGGATGTACTTCCTAATGGATCAACGGCAGGATAGATACCCAATTCGGCAATCTTACGGTCGAGCACCGTTGTGGCATCCAAATGGGTAAATGTCGTAGCAGGTGCAGGGTCGGTCAAGTCGTCTGCAGGCACATACACAGCCTGTACAGAGGTGATAGATCCTTTCTTGGTAGAAGTGATACGCTCCTGCATGGTACCCATCTCGGAAGCCAGTGTCGGCTGATAACCTACGGCTGATGGCATACGTCCTAACAGGGCGGAAACCTCAGAACCTGCCTGCGTGAAACGGAAGATGTTGTCGATGAAGAACAGGATATCGGCAGCGCCACCGTCCTTACCACCACCATCACGGAAGCCCTCTGCCACCGTCAGACCAGAAAGGGCTACGGAAGCACGGGCACCTGGTGGCTCGTTCATCTGACCATATACCAAGGTTGCCTGACTCTTCTTCATCTCTTCAGGATCTACTAAAGAGAGATCCCACTTACCTTGAGCCATTGCTTCCTTGAATTTCTCACCATAGCGGATAACACCACTCTCAATCATCTCACGGATAAGGTCGTTACCCTCACGAGTACGTTCTCCCACTCCTGCAAACACGGAGAATCCGTTGTGACCTTTGGCGATATTGTTGATCAACTCCATGATAAGCACCGTCTTACCTACGCCGGCACCACCAAACAGACCAATCTTACCACCTTTCAGATAAGGTTCCAACAAGTCAATGACCTTGATACCTGTGGAAAGCACTTCCTTCGTCGTCGACAACTCCTCAAACTTAGGTGCCTCACGATGGATGGGATAAGCACCCTCCATATCAAGTTGTTTCATACCGTCGATGGGCTGACCTATCACATTCAGCATACGACCTTTAATCTGTTCGCCAGCAGGCATCAGTATAGGCGACCCCATCGGTACAGCCTCCAGTCCGCGCTGAAGACCGTCGGTGTTGTCCATAGCCACACAGCGTACGGTATCTTCACCGATATGCTGCTGAACTTCCACAACAAGCCGCGAACCATTGGGACGCTCTATCGTCAGCGCCTCATGAATCTTCGGGAGCACTTTCTCCGCATCCAGTCCTTCTGTATTGAAATACACGTCAATAACAGGACCGATAATCTGAGATATGCGTCCATTAATCTGTGACATAAGCAGTTTGAATATTTAAAGTTATTTGTTTTGCAGTTATAACCTTGCAAAGATAACAAATAAATCCAAAATAAAAAAACATTTCCGAACTTTTATTCGAAAATGTTTATTTTTATAAATAATTTGAACATCAAATACTCTTTACGGCATTTTTTTAGATGAGATTAATCTCCATCCATAGCACAGCAATACCGACCAGCCAGCCAATCAACACTTTAGGTGTCAAGTTCTTGAGATACCACCACAATCTGACATGCTCCATCTTCATCAAGGCGAGCCCACTGGTAGAGCCCACACAGAGCAGACAGCCTCCTACTGCCGTACAATAGGCGATAATCTTCCAATAGGCTCCGTTGGTTGCCATATCTCCTGCTTCCGCTATTGGATACAGCATGATATTGCTGACGGCCACAGTGAAAGTATCAATAAGGGAACTCAAGACGCCCGATCCGATTCCTATCAACCATATATTATGGATATTGGTATCAAACCAGGCTGCGATATCTCCCCATACGCCCGTCTCAATCATCACACCCATACCCATCATGATACCCATGACGAAAAGCATTTGCTGGATAGCACCATATTGGATGGCACGAGGAATGCGACGTTGTGCCATCTGGTCGGCATTCATCAGTTTGCGATTAAATGCCTCGTTGACTATCCATAAGACGCTCAACACACAGAGTGCCCCTAAGAATGGTGCCAGTTTCGTGATATTGTGGAAGGTAGGAATAAACCATAATCCTCCAATACCCACAATCAACATGATAAACCGTTGCCAGCGATTCAGTCTTGTATCGTCCCCACGGAATGGTGACGGACTCCATTCACAGTCTAAACGGTCAGGCAACTGACGGTTAATCAGAATTGTAGGAATGACCCATGCCAGAATAGCAGGAAGAGCCAGATAACCAGAGAAATGACTGGCTGTCACGGCCCCATCGCCCCACAATATCAATCCTATCGGGTCACCTATCACCGTGAAGCAACCGCCACAGTTAGCAGCCAAGACAATGGCAGAGCCTACTAACATCCGTTGACGACCGCTTTGCAGGATATTATTCATGATGACCAACATCATCATCGTGGTGGTCAGGTTATCGAGATTAGCAGACAGGATAAAGGTAGCCAGTGTGATAGTCCATAACAGACGCTTGGAATTACGGGTACGTATCCATTCTGTGATAAAATCGAAACAACCGTTATTGTTAAGAATCTCAATGATGGTCATGGTGGCAAGCAGGAACATGACGATGGCTGCCGCCTTGCCCACATAGGTCAAGAAGATTTTATCATAAATAAAATACTTAACCGTCTCACTGGTTGGACTTGTCCCTGACAGATATTCTGCATAATCCTCAGGATGCTGTTGCATGACGAAATCAGTACCATAACTGACATAGAGCACCCATCCCACCGTTCCAAGAAACATGGCAATAGCAGCCTTATTCACACCAGTCAGATGACCAGTGGCGATCAGCAGGTAGGCAAGTATCAGCAACGATACGATAATTAACGTCATAACAAAACCGTTTTTAGTTTCCGACTACAAAGGTATGGATTTTTTAGCAAACGACAACGTTTTACCCTTTATTTTTTCAATCACGGTCATCCAGAACACGGAATTTCTCACGCCGATGACGTAAATCCGCAAGTGATAACTCCACAGAAAGAGCATCCATCTGGTCAAAATGACATTGGGCAATGGTCTTTCCTACAGGGTCAATGGCGCAACTGGTTCCTACGTAATGCGAATAATCATCATCACCCACCCTGTTCACACCTATCAGATAGGATTGGTTCTCTATTGCCCGAGCCCTTGTCAACAGATGCCAGGCGGACTGACGAGACTGAGGCCAATTGGCAACAACAATAATCATGTCATATTCAAGACCATCCGCATAGCGACTCCAACAAGGGAAACGAAGATCGTAGCATGTCAATAACAGAATACGAAAGCCTTCATAATGCACTATGGTATGACGCTGTCCCGCCGTATAATATTGATTCTCACCACCATAAGTAAAGAGATGGTGCTTATCATAGAATACTTCCTGACGACCTCGTCCGTCTATAAAATAATGACGGTTACGGTAGGTCCCGTCTGACAATCTCACTGCAAGGCTTCCACTGATGGCACACTGTTTCTCTTTTGCAACATCTCTCATCCACAAAAGAGCCTCATTGACAGCCTCATCTTGTGCAATACCTTCTGGCTCTGTGGCAAATCCAGTACTCCACATTTCTGGAAGGACATACAAATCGCTATCGCCAGCGGTGTTCATTAGTTGCTCCACCAACTTGATATTGGCATGAGGATTCCCCCATTGGATATCTGTCTGCAACAATGTGACCTTCATGTCCTGTTACTTTCCGATACAATGATACTCGAAGCCGTTCTCTTCCAACTCCTCTGTATCAAAGATATTACGTCCGTCGATGACCAGTGGGTGCTTCATCGCCTTCTTGATGACCTTCCATGTCGGCAAACGGAATTCCTTCCACTCTGTCAACAGCAAGAGAGCATCTGCATCAAGGACAGCATCATACATATCCCTACAATAGGTGACGGCATCACTGATACGACGCTTGCACTCATTCATGGCAACAGGATCGTAGGCACGAATAGTACATCCTGCATCCAACAGCATCTGAATCATAACGAGTGCTGTTGACTCACGCATATCATCGGTCTCGGGTTTGAATGACAAGCCCCACATCGCAATGGTCTTCCCCTTCAACGACTCACCATGATAGGCTTTCTGTAATTTCTCAAAGAGCACGGACTTCTGCTTCTCGTTCACGCGTTCTACAGCCTTCAGTACTTCCATGGAATAACCGTTCTGGTCTGCCGTCTTGATAAGCGCCTTCACGTCTTTCGGGAAACAACTGCCACCATAGCCGCAGCCTGCATATAGGAATTTGCGTCCAATACGGGAATCTGAGCCAATACCTGCACGTACCATATTCACATCAGCACCCACACGTTCACAAAGATTGGCAATATCATTCATGAAAGAGATACGGGTTGCCAGCATGGAATTGGCGGCATATTTCGTCATTTCCGCAGAAGGGATATCCATGAATATCACGCGGAAATTATTCATCATGAAAGGCTTGTAGAGTTTTGTGAGCACTTTCTTGGCTTGTTCGCTATTCACACCTACAACCACACGGTCGGGCGACATAAAGTCCTTGACAGCACTACCCTCTTTCAGAAACTCTGGATTAGATGCTACATCGAATTTCACTTCCACGCCACGCTTCTTTAATTCCTCATCAATAGCCTGGTAAACTTTCTGAGCCGTCCCTACAGGAACGGTAGATTTAGTCACCACGACGACATAATGATTCAGGTTCTGACCTATCGTCCGTGCTACCTGTAACACATATTTCAAATCTGCAGAGCCATCCTCGTCAGGGGGTGTGCCTACAGCAGAGAAAACGATCTCTACGTCATCCAATATAGAAGCAAGATCAGTAGTGAACTTCAGACGTCCTGCTGCCACATTCTTTTTGACTAACTCATCAAGACCAGGCTCATAGATAGGTATCTCACCTTGTTTCAAACGCTCTATCTTGTTCGCATCAACATCCACACATGTTACATTGACACCCGTATCGGCAAAACACGTTCCCGACACTAATCCTACATAGCCCGTTCCTACTATTGCTACATTCATAATATGCTAATAATTAACTTGTTAATCAAATAATTCTGCATCTTTCATATAAGGCTGCTTCATATCCTTCTCACTCATCAAAATCTCTTCCGGACGGATGGGCCATTCAATGCCTAGGTCAGGATCATCCCATCGAATACCCGCCTCACTTTGGGGGGCATAGACATTGTCAACCTTATAAGTAAAAATGGCTTCTTCACTCAACACCAGGAATCCATGAGCAAAACCACGAGGTATAAAGAACTGCCTTTTATTCTCTTCGCTGAGTTCCGCCATCACATGTTGTCCGAAGGTAGGACTGCTTTTCCGGATATCAACAGCGACATCAAGAACTTTTCCTTTGATGACGCGCACCAACTTCGCCTGTGCAGCCTCACCTTTCTGGTAGTGAAGTCCGCGCAGAACCCCATAACTCGATTTAGACTCATTGTCTTGTATAAAATCCACAGGGCCGACATGTTCGTCAAATTCCTTTTGCTTCCACGCCTCAAAGAAATAGCCACGTGAATCAGAGAACACACGAGGTTCAATGATAAAAACACCCTCTATCTCAGTTGCTTTATATTCCATCGTTCAATAAACAATTTCTTTTGAGTGCAAAAATAGTAAATAATATCGGAAAACAAGAAGATTTTTAAATTTAAAGTTATTAAAATGCTTTTTTATTTGCGAATATCTAAGATTTTTCTTACTTTTGCACTCGTGATTGAACTTGCAAAACATCTCGAAGTGCTCTTATTGAGCAACGACTGTGTGATAGTGCCTGATTTTGGTGGCTTTGTCGCACATTATGTTTCTGCCCATATAGACGAAAGGGACGGCACATTCATTCCGCCTATTCGTACATTGGGTTTCAATCCACAACTCAAGATGAATGATTCCCTATTGGCTCAAGCCTATATGGAATCACAGGACATCAGTTATCCTGAAGCCATTCGTCATATTGAACAAGAGATTGATGAGATTAGGCGAACTATTTCCCGTGAAGGTAGTTTTAGTTTAGAAGGTATCGGTGTATTGCGTGCCAACGATGAAGGTTCTTATCTCTTCGAACCCAACGAGTCTGGTATATTATCCCCATCGCTATATGGTCTCGGAACTTTTGAGTTCCTTCCTTTATCAGCACCTTCCACTGCTATCAAACAAGAGAAAGAAAAGCCTCAAGCCCAGATCGTTGATATAGAAACGGAAGAGGCAAGCCCGTCTCTCATTGAGATTGCAGAGACTGATGAGGAATCAGAAAGTGCTATCAGCATCAAGATGTCGTGGGTTCGAAATGCCGTTGCCGTTGCGGCTGCCATCGTCCTCTTCTTCCTGTTGACTACCCCTGTGGCAAACAGCAATCTGGGATCGCAGACCATGAGTGCCCTACAGAACAGCATCATCCACAAACTCATGCCTAAAGACACTAATCTGATGTCTGCTACCCCTGTTGTACGCCAGAACGATATAGCTACAACAAAACCTGTTGCACCTAAAGATACGACTCAGCAGAAACCCACGGAAAAGCCAGCACCTCAACAGACGGTAAAAACCAATGCCGACAACCCCTATTGCCTCGTTTTGGCAAGTCAGGTGAAGCGTTCCAATGCTGAAGAGTTTGTCCGTATGCTAAAGGCAAGAGGATTTAAGGATACCGAAATATACATCAACAACAATGTCGTACGCGTAGTTTACGGACACTTCAAGTCCGAGAGTGCTGCCTATATCGAACTGCATAACTTGCGGTTTGAAGATGATTTCGAGGAAGCATGGGTCTATAAAAGGAAAACGGAAGGATGAAACGCGTAAGATGCCCTAAATGCGACACTTATATCACTTTTGACGAGACCCAGTACGAGGCTGGTCAGTCTCTTGTATTCCAATGCGCGGAATGCGGAAAACAATTCGGCATCCGTATTGGTGTCTCTAAACTGCGTGAGACGCAGAAGAAGGAAAATGAACTTAATAACGAACAATTCTCCAACCTTGACACAGCGTGTGGCAGTATTGTGGTCATTGAGAATGTTTTCCATTTCAAGCAAGAGATTCCCCTTCACATGGGCGATAATATTATTGGGCGCTATCAGAAAGGGAATCCCATCAACACCCCTTTTGAGACTGTTGACCCCAGTGTCGACCTCAACCACTGCACTATCAACGTAAGCCGTGACAAGAAAGGCAACCTTCGTTATATGCTGAGTGACAACAACAGCAATACGGGTACTTTCGTAGATAATGTAGAACTCAAGCCCCATGAGCGACGACTCATAGAAGACGGCACCCTCTTCACCCTTGGTGCCACCAGCATCATCCTACGTACGGCCAATGATTAAAATACAACTTCGGAACAGGTTATCTGGATTATCTGAGTTTCCAGTTCTTCCAATCTGTTGCACTCACTGAAGGTGAGACTGTTGGTGTTTGCAATTTGCCATTAACGACAATGCTCTGTTTCTTGACTTCAGACGTCACATAGTCTGCAAGTTGACCAAAGGTGACATTTCCCTTTGTCTCCTGCAATTTCTTCAGCAGATAATAAGTAAAGATACCATGTCCCTTCTCTTTATAGGGATAGGCGGTCTCGTCTCCTTGTGCAGCAGACAAGATGACCATATTCCCCTTAGGTGCATTTTGTTTTGCCTTAATGGCTACACCACGGGCAGACACTAACATTCCGCCATCGCGTTTAGCGCCACTAAAACATGCATCAAGTAATACCACCACAGATTTTGCAGGCTTACTGCTCAATTCGGAATACAGTTTATCCAGACTATATCCTGTAGAGATATCATTCCCTGTCCCATCTACAGGAAGCAAATATGCCGATTTGCTCTTTTCGTCGGGAATGCCATGGCCTGCATAATATACGATGACAGTTGCTTCCCCCTGATAGACATCCATCACCTGACTCAACCAACTAATCTGGCGGCTGATATTGTTGAGTGTAGCATCAGGCACATACTTGATATTACTTGGCGGGATGCCCAATGTCTTTTCGCAATATAGTTTAAATGTCTCACCATCATGCAGCGCATACGGCACACGTTCCACCTCTTTATAGTTCTCGTTGGCTATAATAACGGCAAACGTGGGATTAGCCACTATCGCATTCTCAGGAATCTGTCTGTCAACTTCTGATACAGGAACCTTCAAAGGCTTGTTAGAAGCGTTTGAAGCCAAGGCTGCTTGATTCTCAGTCTCTTCTTTATACATCGTGCGAACAAAGACGTTCTGCAGTTCAAACTTATTCTTCTCTACGAATTCAGGAAACTTCTCTTTCATTTGCCCCCAAATGGCAGAGGCTTCTTCTTGTTTTCCCTCCATCAAGTATATCTCTCCGTCGGTATCCAGCATTTCTGCCTCATCGTCCTTGCTCAGATCACCAGCCTGTTCACCTCTTGCCCTTGCTATCCCTATTAAGTCATGAGCCTTCTGGTAGTCTTTTTTCACGCCATCGCCCTTGGCATACATATAGGCGACATAGTTATTAGCCTTCCAAACTCCGTTTTTTGCAGCAGCATCAAACCATTTCAAGGCTTTCGTAAGGTCTTTTTCCCAATATAGTCCTGAATAGTAACACATCGCCAGCATAAACTGCGTGTTGGCATCGCCATCGTTTGCACATTCCTCTGTCATCGACTTTCCTTTTTCCACATCTTGTTGTATCCCGTCTTTTCCCACCAGATAGCAATTGGCAAGATATGTCTTAGCAGGCAGATAGCCCTGTGCAGCACTTTGTTGTAGCAGTTGCATGGCATAAGTCTTATTGGTCTTGGCTTTAGAATTGGCTGCTTGGTTTAATAGGATAGATGTCATCGCATACTGAGCAGGAGCATAGCCATTTTGTGCCAAATATAGCATGGATGTCATTCCTGTCTCCGTATCTGCTTTCATGATACCTTCCACACCTGTCATCATATATAATGCTATACTATAACTTGCATAGAGATTGTCTTTCTCAGCAGCATTGAGTAGATACTGCAGATGGTTTTTAGTATCTCCAACCTCCAAATAACCTGCTGCTTTTTGTAAGTCTTCATAACCTGGAGCATCTGGTTTCAAGTACGGATCCTCCCACTTCACACTTTTTTGTGCAAAGACGCTCGTTGATAACACCAACGCACTGAGAAACAAAACAATCTTCTTCATAGCTATATCATTTTTAGTATTGTGGTATGATTTATATATCTGCAAGGGAACTGTCCCCCTATGAGCGCAGCAAAGATATAAAATATTTTGATATCATCAAAGATTTATCTTTCAAAATTTGGAAATGGGGTTAAAATT
This sequence comes from Prevotella sp., assembly GCA_045225255.1. Taxonomy (GTDB): domain Bacteria; phylum Bacteroidota; class Bacteroidia; order Bacteroidales; family Bacteroidaceae; genus Prevotella. The sequence goes on from JBGVBD010000051.1 coordinate 113,342, forward strand.
TTGTATCTTTGACTTCGTCGAAGATACTTTCATTCGAAAATAAAAAGAAAACTTGGTTTTCTCTTGCATTTTGCTCATTTATTTTGTATCTTTGCACTATGTTTCTGAAAAGGCTGACACAAAACCGTCAAAAGCGGGATTCAACGAATGGACAGTAGACAGTAAGACAGTACTTTTCCGAAACTTGATGCGTACGTACGCCCGTACGTACGCGTGAAAAAGTTCATTATATTACTGTCTTTACTGTCTACTGTCCACAACAATACAGATACAGATGATACCCCCTACCTATCCCATGGATAGGCGGCACCTATCGACCCGTTTGCTTGGGGGTATCTACCCGATAGGCGGCACCTATCTCTGTTCATTTATTCTTTTACCAACCGACGATAACTTCCTCTTCTTGCAGGGTGTCGTTCAGCCCCTTCGTGCTGCCTGCCAATATCATGCACTGCTGTTGCAGTTTCACAACTTCCATCGTTGGCTTCTCGTATATCTTCTTTTTCATCATTCTTTCCTCCATTCTTTACTTGATGATTACCTTCTTGCCATTCACGATGTAGAGACCCTTCTTCGGATTGGCCACCTTACGACCAGAGAGGTCGTAATAATTATCCATTATCCATTGTCCATTATCAATTGACTTTAGTCCCGTTGTTTCCTCATCCATTCCGAAGAAGTTGGAGCTACTGGCAGTTTGTAGATACGCCTTGCCCAAGCCGAGTTTCTTGCCATTAGTCAACTTGTAGAAGCCAACGCCCGTGGCTTCTTTGTAGTTCAGTACGTAGTATGTGCCATCACTCGTTACGCCTTCAACATCAGTGACACCTTTCAGACTATTGGTATCCGTATTGCTGCTGGCAGATGTCGTCAGCGTCATGACGGGATTGTCGTCGCCAGTGGTCTTTAGGACGACACCTGTATTGGCATTCACGATTTTATCCGTAACCTCATGTAGCGTTATCGTTGTGCCGCTGAGTTCTGCCTTAAACACCTGCGTGCTCGCGTCGGCTTGGAAGTTGTAACGGTCGTTGTAGAATGTCATCCACTTCGCCCCCTCCGCCGCGTTCGCCGTCAAGTTCATCGTCACCGTCGCACCATCAGGGAAGGCATCATCACCAATCACAGGGTTGCTATTGAGCGTAACCGAGGTCAGGTTGGCGCAATTTACGAAGGCATTATCGCCGATACTCGTCACGCCTTCATTAATGACGACACTTATGATGTCTCCCGCATAATTATACCAGGGCTGTTCGTTATAATTGCTGTAATCCGCCATGGCACCCGTGCCGCTGATGGTGAGTACACCAGAGGTTGAAGTATAAGCCAGTTCCCATTTAACATCTGATTCTTGACCAGTTGCTCCGCAGATGCCAGCCACACTCGCTAGGTCACTTCCGTTGAGAACTCGGAATGTCAAACTTCCTGTTCCAGGATTATTACCTTCCAGTGTGAAGTATGCTCTGTATGGTTGGAATGTTTGGGCTGTGCCTTTTTTATATTTAAAGATGTCATTCTCAACGAAAATAGCATCGGTTACTGTCACATCCTTTATAGTGCCATAAAACGTATAGTTAAGGGATGGACTTATCGGATTTTCATTACCATCATTTAGTGCTTCAGTAGTGCCATATTCATAGATTAAACCACTGGAATTAAAATCTTCTGTTGTCAACAGAACATTCTCTGCGCTTACCACAAGGTTTGGCTCAGTACAGTAGACGAACACGGGAGTACCAGCAACTACCTCAGTACCGTTAGCAACCTTGGAAAGCGTAATTGGAGCGTTTGAGCCATTCAGGCCTGCCCCCTTGATAGAATATACAGAGAATTTGCTGTCATCGACTACGTAATTGAAAGGAAGACATAAACTGCCCCATTTCTCAGAATTCATGGGACGAGTATATGTTACCTTCTTGGCATAACGGTAATCTCCGAAATAGTTGTAAGCACCATCTGTCAGGGTCAAATCATCATCGAAATAGCCATATTCTACTATGATACTTTTAAGCTGAATATAATCACTGTATGTAAAATCAATCTCAAACGTAGATATTGCGCTATAACCATCTTCAACAACAATTCGATTAGTACCAACAAATTTGACATCCGTATCGCTTCCAGCGTCATTAGAACCAATCACACTTGTTATGTCGGAATTACCACGCGTTATAAAAGTCACCTTTTTGATGTACTTATTCGCTTGCTTTGCATTGTCAGACAAAGACACGGTAAATGTGGCTGCACCTTCCTCTTCGATATCACCTACAAATTCAAGGCAATTATGATCATCATCGATAACAACTCCCTTATTCGAGAACTCTGTGAAACCCGTGCAATTGATACTAACTATTACATCAGAATAGTTTAACGTAATATTTGCCGTACCACGTGCACTTATATTCCTTACTTCAAAAATAGGTTCAAATGTGTTTTCATAATTCATTTCAACCCGCTGCGCATTGACGTTAATAAAACAGACTAATGCGATAATAGTTAATACGATCTTCTTCATTTCATCCTTTCTTAATATCATATTTGAATTAATCTTTTTATAAGTGTTCTTAAATATGCTGCAAAGCGCATGCTTCGCAGGACTCGTTGATTATTGTTTATTCGTTAACAGTTAACTTCTTGAACCCTTGAATTCTTTAAACGTTAACCTTTACCTCACTCTTTTACCAACCGACGTCAACGGTTTCGTTTATCAGTTGTTCGTTTATACCCTCGCCGCTGCCTGCCAATAACTGGCACTGCTGTTAGCACGATGACCTCTATTTCGGGTGTTATATATTGTTTCTTCATCATCTTTGTAAAGTTTAGAGATTAAAGGTTAACGGTTAAAGACCTTTTTCCCGTTGTGAATGTAGATGCCGCCCTTCTTCGGATTGATGACGCGACGACCATTGAGATCATAATAACAATTATCAATTATCCATTGTCCATTATCAATTGACTTCAACCCCGACGTATCCTTACCATCGAAGCCGAAGAAGTCCCATGATTCACCAGCAACCCTAAGATATGCATTGTTGGCAGGAATGCTGACACCGCTGCCCACCTTATAGAATCCCAGACCGCTTGTCAGGTTCGCCAGTGCATAGTAGGTGTAGCCACTCTCCTGTGTTACTGCCACATTGCTGCCCAACAGTGAGTTGTCGGAATAGTCGCCTGTGCTTCCCTTTGATGTGTATGCCAGCGTAATACCAGATGCCGTAGAACATAACACCACAGCCTCACCAGCCTTGATAATCTTGCTGCCCGTATCTGTCAGTGTGACGGTAAAGCCATCGAATGCCACCTTATACACCGTCGTATTGGCATCCACCTGCACATTGACATAACCATTATAGTAAGTAGACCAGTTTGCGCCCTCTGCAGACGTAGTAGCCAGAGCGGCAGGGTCTGGGATTGCCTCAATAGCACTTGCATAAGCTGACCACCTCGTTTGATAGGTATTTACGCAGTCGCCCAATACATAGATTTTGCGCCCGGAGGGATTCAATTCAAAAGCAGAATATCCATATGTTGTCAGCGATGGTGCATAGATAGTCACCGACGACAGACTGGTACACGCGTTGAAAGCATAGTTGCCGATGCTCGTCACGCTGGAGGGAATCGTCACCGATGTCAAGCCAGTATTACTAAAAGCACAGTTACCGATGGTCGTCAAGCCATTCGTCAATGTCAACGATGTCAGACTGGCACAATCATAGAAGGCATAGCTTCCGATGCTCGTCACGCTGGAGGGAATCGTCACCGATGACAGGCCTGTTTTACTAAAAGCATAGTTACCGATGGTCGTCAAGCCGTCCGTCAATGTCAACGATGTCAGACTGGTACAATCAGAGAAGGCTTCGTCACCGATGGTCGTCACACTGAAAGGAATCGTCACCGATGACAGACTGGTAAAATTATAGAAAGCATAGTTACCGATGGTCGTCAAACCATTCGTCAAAGTCAACGATGACAGACTGGTGCAATTATAGAAAGCATAGTTGCCGATGCTCGTCACACTGGAGGGAATCGTCACCGATGACAGACTGGTACAATTATAGAAAGCATACTCGCAGATGGTCGTCAAGCCGTCCGTCAATGTCAACGATGTCAGACTGGTACAATCAGAGAAGGCATAGCTTCCGATGATCGTCACGCTGGAGGGGATCGTCACCGATGTCAAGCCTGTTTTACTAAAAGCATCGTTACCGATGGTCGTCAAGCCGTCCGTCAATGTCAACGATGACAGACTGGTGCAATTATAGAAGGCAGCTTCGCCGATACTCGTCACGCTGGAGGGAATCGTCAACGATGACAGCCTGGTACAATCCAAGAAAGCACAGTTACCGATGGTCGTCAAGCCGTCCGTCAATGTCAACGATGACAGACTGGTGCAATCATAGAAGGCATTGTTGCCGATGCTCGTCACACTGGAGGGAATCGTCACCGATGACAGACTGGTACAATTATAGAAAGCATACTCGCCAATGCTCGTCAAGCCATTCGTCAATGTCAACGATGTCAGACTGGTACATTCAGAGAAGGCATTGTTGCCGATGCTCGTCACGCTGGAGGGAATCGTCACCGATGTCAAGCCTGTATTACAAAAAGCATTATCGCCGATGCTCGTCAAGCCGTCCGTCAATGTCAACGATGTCAGACTGGTACAATCAGAGAAGGCTTCGTTACCGAAGGTCGTCACACTGGATGGAATGGATACGCTCGGCAGGCAGGTGCAGAAAGAGAAAGCATTATCCCCGATGCTCTTCACTTTGGGCATTGTCACACTTGTCAGGGCTTTGCAGCTCTCAAAGGCAGACACACCGATGCTCGTCACGCTGGGCATCGTGAGGTTTTCGATGCCTGTACTTTTGAAACCATAGGCAGGAATGCTCGTAATGGAAGCGGGCAGTGCGTCAGCATTTACCACCGTGCCGCTGTTGTCAACGACATGGACGTGCTTTAACGAGGAAAGTCCGTCGGCCACTGGCATCGAGTTGTAGGTATAGCCTTGGCTGAAGTATATCGTCTCAAGGTTTGTGAAATCCGAGAAACTAACACCGTTGATGTCTACCACCACTGAACCATCGATGATGGCGGGGAAAGCTAAAATTTTACTCTTCGTTACTGCAACCGATTCAATAAAACTCTTGACGATGCATCTGCCGCCGTCGGTGCTCTTCTCAATCTCCCAGTAGGGCGCAAAGTCTTTTTCACAGTGCATGTAGATGTAATCGCCGCCGGCATCCTCGTTCAGGTCGTATCCTTCTACGGCACCGCTCTGCGTCTCGTTGAAGGTGATAGAACTGATGGCTGTATTATTTGTCTTCACCCCTTGCGTGGTATAGTAGAGGTGGATGTCCTTGCCGCCAGCGTTACTGTTCAGGTCGCCACGCTTCTCCTTGAAGTGGTCATCGCCGTCGTATGGAACGAGCTTGTAGCGGCGACCATAGCGGTAGAGGCTTTCAGGGGTATAGTCAGATTCATCGCTGATATAGAAGTCTGTGATAAAGGTGTGATTAGGCGATGTCGTGGTTCTCGTCTTGTAGAGCAGGTAGATATAGTCACTACCCGAGCCGCAGCCCGCGTTCAGGTCCTGCTCGATTGCCGTCCAGCCCTGCTCAACATATTGTTCCTTCAGCGCGTTGGCCTCAGTCTTGTTGTTCTTGCCGATGAGCATCACCTCGCTGATAAATTGGGTCTGCGCCCACGTCTTAGTGGAGGCAAATAATAATGTGAGCATGGTCACAAAAACAGGTAATAATCTCTTCATAATGATTAGAGGTTTTAAGTTTCTGGGTGCGAAATTACAAAAAAACGGGGAAAGAACAAAATATTGATAGGGTATTTTTTCGTTATTACCTTTGGTAATATGATTTTTTTTATGTAATTTTGCACACTAATTGAATTAAATAGAAATTTTAGAAATGAAGAAACCAACCGCAATATTGCTTCTACACTGTCCCGACCAACAGGGAATCATCTCGGAAGTAACGCGCTTTATTACTGATAATCAGGGTAATATCGTTTATCTCGACCAATATGTAGATAAACAGGACGGCATGTTTTTCATGCGTATCGAATGGGAATTAGAGAATTTCCTGATTCCACAGGATAAGATTCAAGAGTATATCAATACCCTCTATGCCCAGCGTTATAAGATGACTTGTAAGTTGTATTTCAGTGACAAACGCCCCAGAATGGCAATCTTTGTATCGAAGATGAGTCACTGCCTGTACGACCTGTTAGCCCGCTGGAAGGCAGGGGAATGGGACATCGATATTCCCTGTATCGTATCAAACCACGAGGACTTACGCTATGTGGCAGACCAGTTCAATATCCCCTATTACGTCTGGAGCATCAAGAAAGACCATTCCAATAAGGAAGAGGTAGAGGCTGCCGAGATGGAACTGTTGAAGAAAGAGGGTGTGACATTTATCGTCCTTGCCCGCTATATGCAGATTATCAGTGACGAGATGATTGCTGCTTACCCGAATCATATCATCAACATCCACCATTCGTTCTTGCCTGCCTTCGTAGGTGCAAAGCCCTATCATCAGGCTTGGGAACGTGGCGTGAAGATTATCGGTGCCACCAGCCACTATGTGACAGCAGAACTGGATGCAGGACCTATCATCGAACAGGACGTAACGCGTATCACGCATAAGGACACGCCAGAGAGTCTGGTGCTCAAAGGCAAGGACTTGGAAAAGATCGTGCTGTCTCATGCAGTTAGCAAACATATCCAGCGTAAGATCCTGACGTATAAGAATAAGACAATCATCTTTAGTTGAAAGTTGAGAGTTGAAAGTTGAAAGTTATGAATGTTGCCATCGTAAAATATAATGCAGGAAATGTCTATTCAGTGGTGAATGCCCTCAGAAGACTGGGCATCGAACCGCTGTTGACAGACGATGCTGAACAACTTCAGCGTGCAGACCGTGTGCTTTTCCCAGGACAAGGACATGCCGGAGAAGCCATGGAATATCTGAAGGCGCGTCGACTGGATGAGGTGCTCCGTGACCTGAAGCAACCCGTCTTCGGTATCTGCGTAGGACAACAGTTGTTGTGTCGGCATTCGGAAGAAGGTGATGTGGACTGTATTGGTATTTTCGATGCGGACGTCAAACGTTTCCAGCCTCAACGTCACGAAGAAAAGGTGCCTTGTATGGGATGGAACAATTTGCGCTTTGCGCAAAATAAGGAATTGTTCGAAGGGTTGGGTGACAATCCCTACGTTTACTTCGTTCATTCATACTACGTTCCTCTTTGCGAACATACTGCGGCTGTGGCAGACTATATCCTGCCCTATTCCGCTGCCATGCAAAAGGATAATTTCTATGCCTGTCAGTTCCACCCGGAAAAGAGTGGTGCTGTAGGTGAACAGATTCTTAAAAACTTTTTAAAATTGAAGGATTGAAGAATTGAAGAATTGAAGAATTGAAGGATTGAAGTATGAAGATAGAATTGATTCCCGCCATCGACATCATCAACGGTCAGTGTGTACGACTGACGAAAGGTGACTACGACCAGAAGACGGTCTATGGTGAGCCATTGGATATGGCTTTGGAATTTGAGCGCATAGGTTTCCAACGCCTACACGTGGTTGACCTCGACGGTGCGAAGTCGAAGCATATCGTCAACGATGCCGTGCTCAGAAGTTTGACTTCTGAGACTCAACTTGTGGTTGACTTCGGCGGCGGTATCAAGACGGATGAGGATATCGAGAAGGCTTTTGCCAATGGCGCGACAATGGTAACGGTCGGTTCTATTGCCGTCACACAACCAGAACTCTTTATGGGTTGGTTAGAGAAATACGGTGCGGAACGGATGATACTTGGTGCCGACGTGCGTAATGGCAAGATCAGTATCAACGGCTGGAAGGAAGATTCCGAGGAAGACCTGCTGCCTTTCCTCAAGAAATATATCGATGCAGGTGTCAGGAATGTGCTCTGTACAGAGATATCGAAGGACGGCACCCTCGCAGGTCCTGCCATAGAACTCTATCAGCGCGTGATGGATGCCTATCCCGAACTGCATCTGATTGCCAGTGGCGGGGTTAGCAGTATCGACGATATCAAGGCACTCGACGAAGCGGGCATCCCTGCCGTCGTGTTTGGAAAGGCCATCTATGAAGGTCGGATAGACCTGAAAGAGTTGGCAAATAGTCAAATTGTAAATAGTCAAATTGTCAAATAACATGGGACTGGCAAAACGTATCATACCCTGTCTGGATGTGAAAGACGGTGAGACCGTCAAAGGCACCAACTTCGTCAACCTGCGCTCGGCAGGCGACCCAGTAGAACTGGGTAAGGCTTATAGCGAGCAAGGGGCTGACGAACTGTGTTTCCTTGACATCACCGCTTCGTTTGAGGGACGTAAGACATTTACCGACATGGTAACGCGCGTGGCAGAGACCATCAACATACCCTTCACCGTAGGTGGCGGCATCAACGAACTGAAGGACGTAGAGCGTCTGCTCTATGCTGGTGCCGACAAGGTGAGTGTGAATAGTGCTGCCATCCGCAGACCAGAACTGATTGACGAGATAACCAGCCGTTTTGGTAGTCAGGTATGTGTGGTAGCCATTGATGCCCGTTTGGATACCGATGGAATTCCCGCTGGCGCACCTACCCGTAGCCTTTGGCACTGTTATCTCAAGGGAGGACGCGAACGTACAGAACGTGGACTCTTTGAATGGGCACATGAGGCACAGGAACGTGGTGCTGGTGAGATTCTCTTCACCTCGATGAACCACGACGGTACCAAGAACGGCTATGCCAACGAGGCTTTGCGGGAATTGTCAGATCATCTTTCCATTCCCATCATCGCCAGTGGCGGTGCAGGATGCAGAGAACATTTCCGCGATGTCTTCACAGAAGGACATGCTGATGCTGCACTTGCAGCCAGTGTATTCCATTTCGGTGAGATTCCTGTTCCAGCGTTGAAGAAGTATTTAAAAGAAGAAGGTATTAACGTAAGACTATGAAGATAGATTTTGAGAAGATGGGCGGGTTGGTTCCTGCCATCGTACAAGACGCGATAACGAAGAACGTGCTGATGTTAGGCTTCATGAACGAAGAAGCCTATCAGAAAACGATAGAGACTCAACATGTGACGTTCTATAGCCGTACTCGTCAGACATTGTGGACAAAAGGGGAAACCAGTGGTCACTTCCTGAATCTCGTCAGTATGCAGATAGACTGCGACAACGACACGCTACTTGTAAAGGCAAAGCCTATCGGTCCTACCTGTCATACTGGAACAGATACCTGTTGGGGCGAAAGCAACGACATGAATCCCCTACTCTTCCTGACGGAATTGCAGGACTTTATCAATAAGCGTAAGGAAGAGATGCCAGAGGGTTCCTATACCACCAAACTCTTCAAGGACGGTGTCAATAAGATTGCGCAGAAGGTTGGTGAAGAAGCCTTGGAAACCGTTATCGAGGCAACCAATGGTAACAGTGAACATCTCATATACGAAGCCAGTGACTTGCTCTATCATTTATTGGTGCTGCTTACCGATAAAGGATTACGTATTGAGGATGTCGCTGCGGAACTTCAGAAGCGTCATGACCCTGACTGGGACAAGAAACGCCGTGAAGCAAAGGCTCAAGGAACGATGAAGTAAAATTGAAAAATTGTAAAATTGAAAAATTGAAGTAATTGAAAAATTGAAGTAATCGAAATATTGAAGTTATGCTTATAGATTATCAGAAAGCGAATATCTATCAGAAAGATGGTATCCTCGTATTAGAAGGTGTGGACTTCCATGTGGATGAAGGTGAGTTTATCTACATCATCGGTCGTGTCGGCGCAGGTAAAAGCACCCTGTTGAAAACACTCTACTTCGAATTAGACGTTGACGAAGCAGAGAATGCTTTTGTTCTCAACCATGACCTGAGAGGACTGAAGCGCAAATACATCCCTGCCCTTCGTCGACAGATGGGTATTATCTTCCAAGACTTCCAACTGCTGAGTGACCGAACAGTACATGATAATCTGGAATTTGTATTGAAAGCCACAGGCTGGAAAGACAAAGACGAGATAGAAGGACGTATCCATGACGTATTGGAAGACGTAGAGATGCAAGACTATGGCGACCGCTTCCCGCATGAACTTTCTGGTGGCGAGCAACAGCGTATTGCCATTGCGCGTGCCATTCTGAATAAGCCTAAAATCATCATTGCCGATGAGCCGACGGGTAATCTTGACCCAGAGACGGCAGCCAATATCATCGGACTGTTGAGACATATCACGCAGACAGGTACTGCCGTCGTCATGACGACCCATAACATTCCGCTGTTAAGTGAATATCCTGGTATCGTCTATCGTTGTATTGACGGTCATCTGGAAGAGATCACGAATGACTATAACAAGATTGCGGTCTATGAAGAGAACAACGAGCAGGAAGAGGTCCGTAAAGTAGATTATTCTACCCGTGAGGATTTGTCTATGTAAAAGTAAAAAGTAAAAATAAAACATAAAACGATATGAAGGTAATGAAATTTGGCGGCACGTCGGTAGGTTCACCGACCCGCATGAAAGAGGTTACAAAACTGGTGACAAAGTCTGGCGAACCCGTATTCGTGGTTCTGTCTGCCATGTCAGGAACGACCAATTCTCTGGTAGAGATCTCTGACTATCTTTACAAAAAGAATCCAGAGGGCGCCAATGAGGTGATTAATATGCTTGAAAAGAAATACATGAAGCATATTGACGAACTCTATTCGACTGACGAGATGAAGAAGACGACTCGTGACTTTATCGTCACTGAGATGAATTATCTGCGTTCCTTCACCAAGGAACTCTTCACTTCGTTCGAGGAAAAGAGCATCGTGGCTCAAGGTGAGATGATGTCTACCAATATGGTGGTCAACTATATGAAGGAATTGGGTATCAAGGCAGTATTGCTCAACGCACTGGACTTCATGCGTACTGACAAGAACTCGGAACCCGATCCTGCCTATATCCGTGAGAAACTGTCTGCCATTATGGAAAAGAACGAAGGTCAGCAGGTGTATATCACTCAGGGATTCATCTGTCGTAATGCCTATGGTGAGGTAGATAACCTGCAGCGTGGTGGTTCCGACTATACCGCTTCGTTGGTGGGTGCTGCCTTGAATGCCGAAGAGATTCAGATATGGACAGACATCGACGGTATGCATAATAACGACCCACGTGTGGTTGACAAGACGGCACCTGTTCATCAACTTCATTTCGAAGAGGCTGCCGAACTTGCGTATTTTGGTGCCAAGATCCTTCACCCCACCTGTGTCCAGCCAGCCAAATATGCTGGTATTCCCGTCCGTCTGTTGAACACGATGGATCCTGATGCTGAGGGTACCACCATCAGTAATCAGACGGAATATGGTAAGATCAAGGCTGTGGCTGCCAAGGATAATATCATTGCCATCAAGATCAAGTCCAGCCGCATGTTGCTTGCCACTGGTTTCCTTCGTAAGGTCTTTGAGATTTTCGAGAGTTACCAGACACCTATCGACATGGTATGTACCTCAGAGGTCGGCGTTTCTATGTCTATCGACAACTCTGCACATCTGGGTGAGATTGTTGATGAGTTGAAGAAATACGGAACTGTCACCGTTGACACGAATATGTGTATCATCTGTGTGGTTGGTGACCTCGACTGGTCGAACATCGGTTTCGAGACCCTTGCACTGGATGCCATGAAGAGCATCCCCGTCCGCATGGTTAGTTATGGTGGCAGCAATTACAATATCTCATTCCTGATCCGTGAGGAAGACAAGAGACGTGCGCTTCAGAGTCTGAGCGACACTTTATTCAATAAATAAAACACCAGCAACACAACACAATGGCAAAAGGAATTTTCCCTATAGAGAAACTGGAACGGATAGACACGCCGTTCTACTACTACGATACAGAACTGTTACGACAGACATTACGTACCATCAACGACGAGGCAGGCAAACACGAAGGCTTCTGCGTACACTATGCCATCAAGGCAAATGCCAATCCCAAGATTCTGCGCTTCATCCGTGAAGCAGGCTTCGGTGTTGACTGTGTGAGTGGCGGCGAGATAGAAGCATCCTTAAAGGCTGGCTTCCCTTCTTCCAAGATTGTCTTTGCCGGCGTTGGTAAAAGTGATTGGGAAATCAATATCGGTCTCGATAACGATATCTTCTGTTTCAATGTGGAAAGTATTCCTGAGTTAGAGGTTATCAACGAACTGGCTGGTCAGAAAGGCAAAGTGGCACGTGTCGCTTTCCGCCTGAATCCCAATGTGGGTGCCCATACCCATGCCAATATCACGACAGGACTGGCAGAGAATAAGTTTGGCATTGCCATGCGTGACATGATGAGTGTCATCGAAGAGGCTGCTGGGATGAAGAATATCAAGGTGGTAGGACTGCATTTCCATATCGGTAGTCAGATATTGGATATGGGTGACTTCGAAGCCCTCTGTAATCGTGTCAATGAACTGCAGAACGAGTTAGAGCGCCATCGTATCATCATGGAACATATCAATGTGGGTGGTGGACTTGGCGTAGACTATCAACATCCCAATCGTGTGCCTGTTCCTGATTTCAAAGCATATTTCGATACCTATGCCAAAAAACTGAAACTACGTCCAGGACAGACCCTTCATTTTGAACTGGGACGTGCCGTGGTCGCACAATGCGGTAGTCTTATCACACGTACCTTATATATTAAACAAGGTGCCATCAAACAGTTTGCCATTGTCGATGCAGGTTTCCCCGACCTCATCCGTCCTGCACTCTATCAGGCGTATCACAAAATAGAAAACATCACCAGCGACGAACCCACCCAGACTTACGATGTGGTAGGACCTATCTGTGAGTCTACGGATGTGTTTGCCAAACAGATCGACCTGAACCAATGCCGACGTGGCGATTTGCTTGCCATACGTTCTGCTGGTGCCTACGGCGAGATTATGGCATCGCAGTATAACTGTCGCCGTCTGCCACAAGGATATATGAGTGATGAAATCTGAATAACCCATGATAACAGATAATCTGACAAAAGAAAACAGACCACAGTTGTCCATCGTGATGGTTGTCCATGACCAAGGCGACCTGTTGGAACAGAACCTGCCCCTCTTCCTGACACAGCCTTGTCAGACGACATACGAGGTGATTGTGGTGGATGACACTTCCACGGACAACACACCTGATATCCTGAAAGAACTGAAAAAAGAACACGCCAACCTCTATACGACGTTCATGCCTAAATCGGTGCCTAACCCCAGTCGACTGCGCCTTGCCATGTCAGTGGGTATCAAAGCCGCCAAAGGCGAACGCATTGCATTGACAGATATCCAACGCCCCCCTACGTCTCCAGAATGGATTGACGGACTCATGGAAGATCATGCTGCTGAGGTGGTGATGGTTTATAGCCAAAGGAAACATCCTGAAATAGTTAGTCACCAAGCATGGGGACAGTTAGAGGATGCCATTCCTTTGTTACGCAAGACAGAGCGTCGCTCTGTTCGTGGACATCAAGGCAAATGGCAGAAGATTCGTCGTGGACTCTACGATGCCGTGGCTATCAATCATGACCGTATCTTCGATGCCATCCGTTATTTTGACCAGACCATCCGTGGTCGCAGACTGACTGGTCTGCGTCTGCATGTGTTCTGGAAAAACCTGACCTATTAATCTTCATTCCCTATCAGCAATGAGAATCCTTCATTACTATCCCAAAGACGACAACATGATTGCAGGTTATGTGAACATGTTGGTGAATAATATGGGGCTTGAGGCAGAGAATGTCACCACAACGGAAGAAACAGAGGCAAAAGAGAAACTACAGGCTATACAATATGATATCCTGCACATTCATGGATGCTGGCGTAATTCCTCTTCACGTATCCTGAAGATTGCCAACCGACAAGGGACTCGTCTTGTACATTCCCCCTACGGACAGTTAGAGCCATGGATTCTTGAAGAGAATTACTGGAAAGAGAAACTTCCGAAACGCCTGCTATACCAGCGACATGTCGTGGAAAGCGCCTATGCCGTCATCATTCAGGGACGAATGGAAGAAGAGTGTATGCGGAAATTAGGATGGAACCATCGACAGGAAATCATTCGCAATCCGATGATTACCCATTCCATCACCCCTGTAGAAATGGCACGAAAAACCTATGCCGTCTATCGTAAGGTGCTTGACAGTAACACCCTCGAACGGATGAGCGAGAACACACAACAGATGCTTCGCCATTTCATCAAGGCAGGCATTACGGGTGACAGCAGATGGATCACTGAGGAACTATGTACCATCTCTGATCAGGAACAATGGCGTTGCCTGCTCTGCTATGCTCATCACGAACAGATTGAGGGAATCGTCAAGAGAGGAATCCGCATCCTGAACTATCAGGCGCCAGACATCGATACCAGCAAAATTGCATGGTATAAACCTGACCACTACGAACCTGCCAAATCGATCCAAGATGCCATCGGACTACAGTTTACATCCGAAAACGAACGCCTATTGGCGACCTTTAAACATCTTCGCAAACTGATTCTTAGGAAACGATTGACCATCAGTCATTTATGTGAACTCGACAGAGAGTTGAGAGAACATGATGTAGAGGAAGATCATCTGTGTGAAACGCTGAAAGAAGAGCGTCTTTTTAAGATGGCAGGACGTATCATGCAACTCATGGGTGAACTGACAGGACTGAATGAAGGACTGATGCCTCTTCCACCCCTCAACGACCGTATCACCAAACAGATGAAACGGCAGATTCATCATCACCTGAAGTTATAATTGCCTTCAAGGCGTTCAATCAAAAAAAACAATGCACAACGTCATCATCGCCTTAGGTTCAAACTATCTGCAGACAGACCATATCCAATGGGCTTCACAACAATTAGAGACACTTCTCAGTGACCTGCGATTCAGTCGTACGATATGGACACGCGACATCAAAGGCAGTGGAAAGATGTATATGAACCGACTTGCCTGTGGAACGACATCACTCTGTGTGGAAGCCCTCGAAAAAAGACTGAAGCAGATGGAAGCAGAAACAGGACGTACCCCTCAACACGTAACGCTTGATCTCGACCTGATGCAATACGATACGGAACGCTATCATGAGAAAGACTGGTCAAGACCGTATATCCAACAACTCATCCCAGATATCCAATGAAAAAAACGATTGCCTTACTATGCTTCTTGACTGTCCAGTTAACACTATCTGCACAGTCGTTTGAACAATATTTCTGCGACAGCACCCTACGTCTCGACTATATCTTCGCAGGGGACAGCAAAAGTCAACAAATCTATGTCGATGGACTTTCCAAAAGTGCCCGTTGGTATGGGCGTAGACATCACTTGAGTGAACTACCGTTAGAAGGTAATGGAAGTATCACCGTTAGAGATAAGGCGAGTGGCATGATTATCTACCGCCATTCCTTCTCTACCCTCTTTCAGGAATGGCTCGCCACAGATGAGGCAAAAAAGACACAAAAATCGTTTGAGAATGTCTTCTTGGTTCCTTATCCCAAGCAGACAGTCCGTATCACGATAGAACTCAGAGACTATCATAATCACGTGATGACTGCCATGACCCATGAAGTGGATCCCCATGATATCCTGATTCGTCGGATGCAAAGGAAAGAGCAGGCACCCTATATCACCCTGCAACAAGCAGATGACACGACTCACTGTATCCATATCGCTTATGTTTCCGAAGGATATACGGAAGGACAGATGGAACAGTATCTGGCAGACTGTCACACTGCCATGGAAGCATTCTTCGAGCATGAGCCATTTAAGCAGTTACGTGGACGTTTCAACATCGTTGCCCTACTCGCACCTTCTCAGGATACAGATGTCAGCCAGCCAGGCAAAGGAATCTGGTTGAATACTGCCTTAGGTTCCCACTTCGATACATTCTATATGGAACGCTATCTCACCACACTACATCTCAAGCGTTTGCACGACTGGCTTGCAGGTGTTCCCTATGAGCATATCATCATTCTTGCCAATACGGAACACTATGGCGGCGGCGGTATCTATAATTCCTATAACCTGAGTTATACCCGTGGCGATCATTTCCGCCCCGTAGTGGTTCATGAGTTCGGACATTCCTTTGGCGGACTGGGCGACGAGTATCCGTATGGGGATAGTGAGCCGATGTATTTTGCCGATACGGAACCATGGGAGCCTAACCTGACAACGACGACGAAACATCCTGCAAAATGGCAAGATCTGATTGATGAGGGGAAAGTGGGACTGGTAGAAGGTGGTGGTTACCTCTCTCATGGAGTATGGCGAGGACAGGAAGACTGTCGAATGCGTACGAACGAATATCCCGAGTTCTGTCCTGTCTGTCAACAGGCATTAACCCGTCTCATCCGTTTTTATACGGAATAGAGCAATCAAGCGTTATGACCTTTGTCTGACTGCCTCAAAAAGTAAAATGGCAGCAGAAACACTGACATTCAGGGAATCCAATCGCCCTAACATCGGTATGCGGATATGAGCTGTTGCTGCCTCTCGCCATTGATTAGTGAGTCCTGTGGCTTCCGTTCCCATGACAATAGCCGTACCCTTACGCATATCCGTATCATAATAGAGATGAGAATCCTGCAACTGTGCCGTCAGTATCTGAATATGACGCGCTTGAAGGAAATGGATACATGCTTCTGATGTACAGGCGACAGTAGGAACGGTAAAGATAGCACCAATGCTACTACGTATAAGATTGGGATTATATAAGTCTGTCAAGGGGTCACAGACAATGACGGCATCTGCCTTAGCGGCATCTGCAGAACGAAGTATGGCACCCAAATTACCAGGTTTCTCTACCCGTTCCAACACCATCAACAATGGATCCTTTGGCAGTTGCAGGTCTTCCAATGTGATTTGTCGACTGCGGATGACGGCAACGATACCTTCCGTTGTTCCACGATAGGCTATTTTCTCATAGATGGCAGGGGTTACCTCAAACACATGAGGAGCCGTATATGATATACTTTCCAATAACTCAGGGCACAAGAAGAGCGTGTCCACCTCATATCCAGCCTCTATACAATGCTGTAACTCTCGCCTGCCCTCTACCACAAACATTCCTTGTTTGCGACGTTCAGACGATTTCTGCTGCAACAGCAACAATTGCTTGATGCGTGGATTCTGTGCACTTGATAGTATCGTTTCCATGAAAATCCCATTTTTTCAGTGCAAATATACATATAAATCATGTAATCATCCTCATATTTAGTAAAAAAACCGTTAATATTACTTATGTTATCAACAAGTTTAAGAAAAAAGTAGTATCTTTGCAAAGATTATATATAAAACTTAATATTGAAATGGAGTTTACAGCCAAACAAATAGCCGATTTTATAGGAGGCACCGTGGAAGGCAATGAACAGACTACTGTCAACAACTTTGCCAAGATAGAAGAAGGTAAAGAAGGTACCATCGCTTTCCTGTCTAATCCCAAATACACCCATTACATCTACGAAACCAAGGCAAGTATCGTACTGGTCAATGAGGATCTGCTGTTGGAGAAGCCCGTGACAACGACACTGATTCGTGTAAAGAATGCCTACGAATGTGTGGCAAAACTCATGCAGATGTATGCTGCTTCCCTGCCGAAGAAAACAGGTATCGACCCACTGGCTTTCGTCTCGAAAACAGCAGAGATTGGTCAAGACGTGTATATCGCCCCGTTCGTATATATTGGTGATGGCGTAAAGATTGGCGATGGTACTCGCATCTTCCCCAATGTAACCATCTATGACGGTTGCCAGATTGGCAAGAACGTTACCATCCATGCAGGTGCCGTGATTGGTGCCGATGGTTTTGGTTTTGCTCCTAATCAGGATGGATACGACAAGATTCCTCAGATGGGTATTGTTGTGATAGAAGACAATGTAGAGATAGGTGCCAACACCTGTGTCGACCGTTCCACCATGGGACAGACCGTCATCCATAAGGGCGTGAAACTCGACAACCTTATTCAGGTAGCCCATAATTGTGAGATTGGTGAGAATACCGTGATGTCGGCACAAGTCGGCATGGCAGGCTCTACAAAGATAGGCGCATGGTGTATGGTAGGTGGTCAGGCTGGATTCTCCGGACATATCACCATTGCCGACAAGACTATGGTAGGCGCCCAGTGTGGTGTCATTAGCGACACGAAAGGTAATGGGGAAAACTTGATTGGTTCACCTGCCATGAATCCAAAGGAATTTTTCAAGGCAAAGGCTCTCTATCGTCGTCTTCCAGACATGTATAAAGAAATCGGTGCTTTGCGCAAAGAATTAGAAGAACTTAAGAAACAGCATAACGCATGAAACAAAAGACACTCAAAGGCAGTTTTTCCCTCTTCGGAAAAGGACTGCATACGGGATTGAACCTCACGGTAACATTTAATCCCGCTCCCGAGAATACTGGTTATAAGATTCAACGCATTGACTTGGAAGGTGAGCCCGTCATTGATGCTATTGCAGAGAATGTGATAGATACCCAGCGTGGTACCGTCCTTGGCAAAGGTGAAGCACGTGTATCAACAGTGGAACACGGTCTTGCCGCCCTCTATGCCTTAGGCATTGACAACTGTATGATTCAAGTCAATGGTCCAGAATTCCCGATATTGGACGGCAGCGCCATCCAGTATGTGGATAAAATCAAAGAAGTTGGTATTGAAGAGTTGAACGCCCCCAAAGATTGGTATATCATCCGTAAGAAGATAGAGGTGAAAGACGAGAATAGTGGTTCTTGTATCACTATCCTTCCTGATGAAGAATTCTCGCTGACAGCCATGTGCTCTTTCGAATCAAAATTCATCAACAGCCAATTTGCAACCCTCGACAAAGTAGAAGATTTCGCCACAGAAATTGCAGCAGCACGTACCTTCGTCTTTGTACGTGACATCGAACCGCTGTTGCAAGCCAACCTTATCAAGGGTGGTGATCTGGATAATGCGATTGTTATCTATGAACGTCAGACGACTCAAGAGCGTCTTGATATGCTTGCCGACATGTTGCACGTAGAGCATCGTGATGCCAATGACTTGGGATATATCCAACACAAGCCTTTGGTATGGGAAAACGAGTGTACGCGCCATAAACTGCTTGACATCATCGGCGATATGGCACTGATTGGCAAACCCATCAAAGGTCGTATCATTGCCACCCGTCCTGGACACACCATCAATAACAAGTTTGCCCGTCTCATGCGGAAAGAGATTCGTAAGCACGAGATTCAGGCTCCCGTTTACGACCCCAATGAGGAACCAGTAATGGATATTAATAAAATCCGTGAGTTGCTACCCCACCGCTATCCCATGCAACTGGTCGACAAGGTGATATCCTTAGGTGCTACCAGTATTGTGGGTATTAAGAATGTAACGAGCAATGAGCCTTTCTTCCAGGGACACTTCCCAGAAGAACCTGTGATGCCTGGTGTCCTTCAGATTGAAGCGATGGCTCAATGTGGTGGTCTTCTGGTGCTGAACACACTGGAAGAGCCTGAACGCTGGTCAACCTATTTCATGAAGATTGACGATGTGAAGTTCCGTCAAAAGGTTGTTCCTGGCGACACGCTTATCTTCAAGGTCGACCTTCTGGCACCTGTCCGTCATGGTATTTCCTCCATGAAGGGCTATATCTTCGTAGGCGACCATATCGTGGCAGAAGCCACATTTACTGCACAAATTGTAAAAAACAAGTAAACCATGGCAAATCAGATACATCCTTTAGCAGTTATCGATCCCGAGGCAAAATTAGGCGATAACAATATCATTGGCCCGTTTTGTGTAATCGACAAGAACGTCGTGATTGGCAACAATAACAAGTTTCTGAATAATGTGACCATCCATTTCGGTGCCCGCATTGGCAACGATAATGAGTTCTTCCCTGGTGCTTCTATCTCGACCAAACCTCAAGATTTAAAATTCCAAGGAGAGGAGACTACCTGCGAGATTGGTAATAACAATTCCATTCGTGAGAACGTTACTATTAGTCGCGGTACGGCATCGAAAGGAAAGACGGTGATAGGCAATGGCAACTTGCTGATGGAAAATATGCACGTTGGTCATGACTGTGAGATTGGTAATGGTTGCATCATCGGCAATTCCACAAAGTTTGCCGGTGAAGTGATTGTAGATGATTGTGCTATCATCAGCGCTACTTGTCTGTTCCACCAGTTCCTGCACGTCGGCGGTTACATCATGTTCCAAGGTGGAACACGTACCAGTCAGGATATTCCTCCTTATGTCATTGCAGGCAAGGAACCAGTGCGCTATGCTGGTGTAAACCTGATTGGTCTGCGTCGCCGCGGTTTTTCCAACGAGACCATTGAAGCGATTCACGATGCCTATCGTATCATCTACTCAAAGGGAGTCTTGAAAGACGGGATTATAGAGGCACGTGCTAAATATCCCGACTCGAAAGAGGTAGAATATATCTGTTCATTCATTGAGAACTCTAAACGCGGAGTCATCAGATAATGACGCTCATTGTCGTCACCGGTCCTACGGCTGTCGGTAAGACAGCACTCTGCATCGATATCGCCCAACAATACGGCATCCCCATCATCAATGCAGACTCTCGACAGATTTATCGTGAATTAAGGATTGGTACTGCGACCCCAACGGAAGAGCAGTTAAAGACAGTGAAACACTATTTTGTTGGAAGTATCGGTATTGACGATTATTACAATGCTTCCATGTATGAACAGGATGTCTTGACATTATTAGATGAGCAATTCAAAACCTCTCCCATTCAACTTCTGTCCGGAGGCAGTATGATGTATATTGATGCCGTATGCAATGGTATTGATGATATCCCGACGGTAAGAGATGATATCAGGGAGAAGATGAAAAAAAGATACAAGGAAGAAGGATTGGAAGCACTCTGCGAGGATTTGCGACGGCTCGACCCTGAACATTACGAAGTAGTAGACCGAAAAAATCACCGTCGTGTCATTCATGCCTTGGAAATCTGTTACCAGACAGGCAGAACCTACACTTCCTTCCGTACTCAAGAGAAGAAAGCACGTCCTTTTCAAATTGTCAAAATCGGACTGAACCGCGATCGTGAGGAACTCTATAATCGGATTAACCAACGTGTCGACATGATGATGGAAGAAGGATTGTTGGAAGAGGCAAAATCACTCTATGACAAACGGAACAACAATGCGCTCAACACCGTTGGATATAAAGAGATGTTTGACTATCTTGATGGTGTATGGAGTCTTGACGAAGCCGTGGAACGCATGAAAGGAAATACGCGGCGCTATGCCCGTAAGCAACTGACATGGTTTAAGCGTGATGAGAATGTGAGATGGTTTCATCCACAACAAAAAGAAGAAATACTGAAGTATATCGCACAATATGAATAAGTACTTAGAAAAAACACTCCAAGCCCCTAAGAAGGGTTGGCAATGGTATAAAGGATTGTATCAAGGACGCAAGTGGTACACCAAAACGGCAATAGGTTTTGCCTCGTTCATTGTGGCATTCCTACTCTACCTCTTTATGGTAGACATCAATTTCCTGTGGCTTTTCGGCAAGTCACCCAGTCTTGGTGCGATTATGCACCCCAAGACGACACAGGCATCCGAACTTTATAGTGCCGATGGTGTTCTCATTGGTAAATATTTCAGCGAGAACCGAACGCCTGTAGAATATGATGATGTGAATCCTGTGTTCTGGCGTGCCCTCATTGATACCGAAGACGAACGCTACTTCCAGCATTTCGGAATTGACTTCCAAGGTGTCTTCGCTGCTTTCAAGGACTATGTGGTACATCATGATGCCCGTGGTGCTTCCACCATCACACAGCAGTTGGTGAAGAACATGTTCCGTGTCCGCACAGAGTATTCTACAGGTCTTCTAGGCTATATTCCTGGTGTAAAGATGCTCATCATGAAGAGCAAGGAATGGATTACTGCCGTAAAACTTGAACTATTCTTTGACAAACAGGAAATCCTGACAATGTATGCCAACACAGTGGACTTCGGTTCTAATGCTTTCGGCATCAAGACAGCGGCTAAGACCTATTTTGGAACGACACCTAAGAACCTTACGCCCGACCAGTGTGCCATCCTCGTGGGTCTACTGAAAGCGACCACCTACTATAATCCGCGTATCAATCCTGAGAATGCTTTCAACAGAAGAAACGTGGTTCTCAACAATATGCTCAAACACAAGGATATCACTTCAAAGGCTTACGATACACTGAAAATAAAACCTATTGATCTTGACTATAGTGTTGAGAACAACTACGACGGACAGGCACTTTACTACCGTGACGCTGTGGCAAGTTATCTTAGGGAATGGTGTAACGAGAATGACATCGACCTCTATCGGGATGGTCTGAAGATTTATGCTACCATCGACACCCGAATGCAGAAATATGCGGAAGAGGCTGTTATCAAACAGATGAAGATTATCCAGAAGAGTTTCGATAACCATTGGCTGAATATGAATCCATGGCGTGATGAGCGAGGTCAGGAAATTCCACATTTCATTGAGGACCTTGCCAAGAAACTACCTTATTATAAATACCTCACGCAAAAATATAATGGAAATCAGGATTCCATCAATTATCACCTGAATAAGCCCCATGCCGTCAAACTCTTCGACTATGAGCAAGGCTATATTGAGAAAGAGATGTCCACCATGGACTCTATCCGGTATATGGAACACTTCATGCATTGCGGTTTCGTGGCAATGGAACCACAGACAGGACACGTGAAGGCATGGGTAGGTGACCTTGATTTCAAGACGTGGAAATACGACAAGGTAACCGCCATGCGACAACCCGGCTCTACCTTTAAACTCTTCGTCTACGCCGAGGCGATGAACCAAGGTATTACACCTTGTGATACTCGACAAGATGCTTTCTTCTCAATGAAGGTCTATGACAAACGACAGAAAAAAGAAGTGCTATGGGCACCCACCAATGCCGATGGACACTTCTCGAATGCCAATATCACACTGAAACAGGCATTTGCCATGAGTGTTAACTCCGTCGCTGTCCGACTTGGTCAAGAGGTAGGTATTCCACAGATTGTCAAGACAGCACATGCTATGGGTATCAAGAGCAAACTTGACCCCACCCCTGCACTCGCTTTAGGATCCAGTGATGTCAACCTGCTTGAACTCGTCAATGCATACTGTACACCAGTAAATGGCGGAAAAGTTCATGAACCTGTACTCGTTGCCCGTATCCTCGACCGAGATGGTAACGAGATATATAACTCATCCAAAGCCGAGGAAAAAGAAGCCTTATCAAGTAAGAGCGCTTTCTTCGTACAGCAACTGCTACAAGGTGGTATGCACGGCACTAGCAGTGCCCTCTACCGTTTTATCAGCAAATACCTCAACGATACCGATTTCGGAGGAAAGACAGGAACTTCAAATAACCATTCCGATGCCTGGTTTGTTGGAACTACACCACGCCTCGTCGTTGGTGCATGGGTTGGCGGTGAATACCGTTGTATCCACTTCCGCACAGGACAATTAGGACAAGGTAACCGCACTGCACTACCCGTCTGCGGCAACTTCCTTGAACTTGTTTTAGGAGACCCTGCCTTCAAACAATATCGCACCAAGTTCACCATTCCTAAGGACGTTGATGCGAATATGGCACAATACGGATGTGGTGGTTATTTCAAAGCCCCGTCAGACTCTGATTCTCTTTCCACCGATAGTATTCATCACGAGGGAATAGTTGCTGGAGAAGGTCAACAAGGTAGCGAAAGTTCCTCTGCACCATCTGAACAGAACGCTAATCAGACACCTATCCCCTCTCAGCCTCAGGCAGCAGAAGAACCCAAAGAATAAAAAATATAAAGATGAAAAAGATATTCACACTTATAGTCACCACCCTTGTCTTCTTCTCCTCCTGTTCTGAAGACGAAGAAGAAGTATGGCAACCTGCCAAAAGGACGGTAATTGCTTATATGGCTGCAGAAAACAGTCTTTCGGGATATGCTCAGTTAGATATCAACGAAATGATTCAGGGTGTGAAGACTATCTCGAAATACGATAACATGATCGTTTTCGTTGACCGTGCCAGTACGAATGAGAAGCCCTTCATTATCCGTCTGCAGAATAATGACAAGCAACCTGCGGACACCATCAAGAAATACGAACGGGACTTTTATTCGTCGGATCCTGAGAAAATGAAGGAAGTCTTGCTGTGGGTGATGACAAACTATCCAGCTGATGACTATGGACTTATCCTTTGGGGACACGGAGACGGATGGGTCATCATGGAGGACTCGGTGGCAACCAACAGGGCCATCGCCGTAGACAACGGTGAGAACAAGGCAAGCGATAAGGGGTTGTGGATGAACATCCCTTCCCTAAGAGTGGCTCTGAAGTCACTGCCGCATAGATTCAAATTCATCTTCTCCGACTGCTGTAACATGCAAAACGTAGAGGTAGCGTATGAACTGAAAGACGTTACAGATTACTATATTGCATCGCCAGCCGGTATTCCAGATAATGGTGCCCCATACGACAAAATCATTCCCGACATATTCAATTATAACGATGTACAGATGTATCAGAAAACCTGTGACGACTATTATAGTCTCATAGAGACAGAAGATGGTCATCTGCCCTTGGCTGTCGTCCAGTCGTCACAACTGCCACAACTGGCACAGGCAACAAAGATTATTCTAGAAACTATCTATAATACTGGTACGACCATTGATACGGATGGGCTCATCTATTATTGGACATACGATGCCAACCGTCCAAGCAACACCAAGGAACGTACCATGTACGACATAAATGACTTTTTACTCCGTCATGCTCAAACTGCTGACTACCAGAAATGGCTCAACGCATATAATCGGGCAGTAGTCTATAAAAAGAGAAGTGACCACTGGCAATGGCATGGATCTATAAGTTATACACAATATGTAGACTTTGAAGTCACGGATGAGCGTTTCGGGGGTGTCAGTATGTTCATTCCTTTAGAGAGATACAAGGAAACGTTTTTAAAATACAATGAACTGATTCCAAAAATGGCATGGTATCATGCCGTCTGGTCTGATGTAGAACTGGACTGGTGAACAACGACCTTCACCTTGGAGATGCGACGTTCTTCCATTTCCAATATCTCGAACGTGAAATTCAGATAGTCTATCCGCTCATGCTTCTCAGGGAAGTCACCCTTAATTTCCAGTAATAAACCTGCAAGACTATCGGCATCGCCCTCTACTTCAGAGAATATCTCATCATCAAGTTTCAGAATCTTATAGAAATCACTCAACAGCGTCTTACCTTCGAAGATAAACGTATTGCTATTGATGCGAACGTAACTCTTCTCGTCTTCATCATATTCGTCGTTTATCTCACCCACTATCTCCTCTAAGATATCCTCTAACGTAACGATACCACTGGTGCCACCAAATTCATCGACGACAATAGCAATATGCACCTTATTCTCTTGGAACTCTCGCAACAGGTCATCGATTTTTTTCGTCTCGGGTACGAAATACGGCGGACGAATCAACGACTGCCAGCGGAAATTGGCGGGTTTGCGTAGATGGGGCAACAAATCCTTGATATACAGGATACCACGAACATTATCACTATTGTCCTGATAAACAGGGATTCGGGAATAATTGTTTTCAACGATACATTTCAGCACCTCGTTGAACGATGACTTAAAATCAAGGTCAACCACATCCTGACGACTGGTCATAATCTCTTTTGCCGTCTCATCACCAAAACGGACAATACCCTCCAGCATACGCTGTTCTTCCTTGATATCCTCCTTATCCGTCAGTTCCAATGCCTGTTCCAAATCATCTACACTTAGTACGTGGTTCTCCTGCTGTACTACTTTTCCAGCAAGGATACGTGATTTCATAAGGATGGTGGCAAAAGGATAAAAGAGTTTGCGACAGAACAAGATACCATTCACGGCTGTACGGCAGAAACGCAACGGCTGTTGTCCCGTATATATCTTCGGCATAATCTCACCAAACAGCAACAACAGGAACGTCAACAATACCGTCAGGCACACGAACTGCAACCAATAGGCATTTCCGAAATTCACTACCTTTGCAAAGAAATAGTTGCAAAGCATGATGATAGTAACGTTCACCAGATTGTTTGTAATTAAGATGGTTGCCAAGGTGCGCTCAGATTCCTCACGCAACCCCAGGATTTTACGGTCACGTTCCGTCTTCTCTTCTTCCAGTTCACTCAAATCGGCAGGTGACAAAGAGAAGAAAGCAATCTCGGAGCCAGAGGCAAAACCAGACAGCAGTAATAGAACGACAGCCAGAATAATAGCAATCATGGCACCATAATCAGGTGCCATCACATGTACTTCACTCAGAATCTGTTGAAGATAGTCCATTGTCGGATTTAGGTGAAAGCATTTCCATATTATCTGCCCATATCTCTGTCACATAACGGCGCTGTCCTTGCTTGTCATCATAGGTAGAATAGCGCAGGCGACCTTCGATATATAGTTTATCGCCTTTATGGACATATTTCTCAACAACCTCAGCCAGTTTACGCCATAATATCACATTGTGCCAATCGGTATGGTCGGGCACTTGTGTACCATTCTGCAAGGTATAGCCACGCTCTGTCGTTGCCAAGCGCAAACGAGCCACTGCAACGCCCTGTTCTACATAACGTACCTCAGGGTCTGCACCGACATTGCCAATCAACATGACTTTATTCATAATACTTTCTTATTTACACTGACCAAGATAACGGAACTTGAAATTCTTTCCTTTGGCGGAAGGGAACTGACTACGCTCATCAACTCTTCCACGCAGATGATCAATGATGCGATTATAACAGTCCATTCCAGAAATAGCTTTGCATTGTGCCACAAAATGAGTGTCGCGATACTGGAACTTACCAGTTCCTGGAACTTGTTGCACACGCTTGAAATCAAGAGCACCTTCATACCATCCTGGCATCTCCTCGTTTAGACGCACAATAGCAGGAGCAGGCATCTTCTCACGCATTTCCATGGGTGTGTGAACAGCACGTTTTTCCTTGAAGTCAAGCATTGTGGCTGCCTCAGTCTTGATAATAATGAAATACACACGAGGACGTATCTTATAACGCTTGGGATAGAAGACATCACTGGCACAATAGTCACGAATATCATTCTCAAGCATTGGATTCATTCCTATCTCATCAATATCTGCTAAAAATGCAATAGCATCGTCAACATTATTGACGAGTATTTCTTTTTCAAAATAACGTAAATAAAAATTCATTCGAATAGTTTGGTTTTCAAAAAGTCTATGATAAAGAGCGGAAAACGGGACTCGGACCCGCGACCCCAACCTTGGCAAGGTTGTGCTCTACCAACTGAGCTATTTCCGCCTTTCTGCGAAAGTCGGCATTTTTGGCTACGCCTCGGCAAAATAAGCGAGCTTTTTATGCTCTCGGCTTGCTCAAAAATTCCGCATCTTTTAGGCATCCTCTCTCGAATGCGGATGCAAAGGTAATGCTTTTTTTCGGAAATGACAAACTTTTCTGCTATTTTTTTACAGAAAAAATATTTTTACTCGGAATAGGGGTCTGGATTGGTTTCTTGATCTCCTCTGCGCAACAGGTTAACCTGAGTGACAATATTATAATGACCATTAGCAAAGAGACCATGCTTTTTCAGTCCTTTAGCGTCATTTTCTGTCAAATGAATACGGAAAACACCACCCTCACCTACTGGTGAGCAGCCCCATTCGTTCAACTGATAGTCATTGCCTTCCAATGTTTTGTCGGTATCCTTGTAAACCGTCTTGAACAACCAGAAGATGATATTAGGATCGTTTTTATCGACCTGATAGATAAACTCCAACTGATCGCCAGCTTTGACATCTTCAAATTTGTCTGGCTCAATGGCGATACCATTCTGCCAATTACCGAAGACACATTCTCCTTCCCAAATAGGCGTAGCATTCCAATTGGAAGTTCCCGGAGTCAGATAAACTCTCTTGATTACCAGCGTACAGGAATCTGCAGCCTGAATACCCACTTCGTCAATCGAAGTGACATCTTGACCGTCAAAATAACAAACCAATGACTTGATACCAACCTTTCCGTATACCGTCAACTGATGGGAAATCATGATCTGAGTACCGACTTTGGTAGGTTCTGCGAACTCCACAGTGAGAGACTCGTACTGTGACCAATCAACAGGCAGATTACGTTCTGTCATATTGCCCGACAAACCGCTCCATGGAATAGCATGATAGGTGATGGAGCCATCATCGTTATGTTCGAAAGTCTCATGGATATTCCACGTACTATTGAACTTCGAATTGAGTGTCAAATCGTCTTCACTATTTGGCTTGGGTCCGCATGCTATCAACAGGACAGATGCCGCCATCATCAGAATCTTCTTCATGTTCTTTTGTGTTTTGAGTCAGTAATCGGTTGCGAAGATATATATAATTTATGAATAAACAAAGGTTTTTTCAAGAAAAGTGACGTTTCAGTCCATTCTGTCTCGATAATCCTCATAACTATACTGTCGTAATATCTCCAAATGTCCATCCTCATGAAGTATCCCAATGGCAGGATGAGAGATGCCATTAAACATATTGGTTTTGACGGTGGTATAGTGAATCATGTCTTCGAAGATAACCTCCTCACCGACCTGTAATTCGTGGTCGAAGTGCCAAGAAGCCATAAAGTCACCGGCGAGACAACTATTACCGCCTAAACGATAGATGTAATCAGAGTTTTCTGAAAATTCGGAATAGTCAGAATTTTCTGAAACATGCACAGCACCGCGCACATCGGGATAGTACGGCATCTCTAAGCAGTCGGGCATGTGGCAGGTAAAACTGACGTCGAGAATGGCGGTCTTGATGCCTCTGTCTTCTACGATATCCACGACATGGGAAACCAACGGACCAGTCTGCCAGGCAAAAGCACTGCCTGGTTCGAAAATCACCTTCAGATGCGGATAGCGTTGATGGAAACCCTGTACCGTCTTCACCAACAATTCTATATCATAATCTTTACGGGTAACGAGATGCCCACCACCGAAATTAATCCATTTCAGTTGTGCGAACCATGAAGAGAACTTTTCCTCGATATGCTTCAGTGTACGCTCAAACACGTCTGCCCCACTCTCGCAATGACAATGACAATGGAAGCCCTCGATGTCGGAAGGTAACTGTTCGGGTAACTTGTCAGCCGTTACACCGAAACGAGTACCTGGTGCACACGGATTATATAATAAGGTACCCACTTCCGAATACTCAGGATTGATGCGCAAGCCGATGGAACATGCTGCTGCACGCTGATGATAAAGCTCATACTGTGACAAGGAATTGAAAGTCAGGTGAGAAGAACATGCCACAATCTCATCTATCTCTTCATCAGTATAGGCAGGCGAGAATGTATGCGCCTTACTACCGAACTCATAGAGGGCGAGCTTTGCTTCCGACAGCGAACTGGCAGTGGTAGAATGAATATACTCACGGAATATCGGGAACGTCTTCCACAAGGCGAAAGCCTTGAAAGCCAAGATAAATTCCGAATCCGTTCTATCTGCCACCTGTCGAATGAGTGATAAGTTACGGCGCAGTTTAGTCTCTTCTATAATATAAATAGGTGTACTCATTTCCTTTTTCTTGAGTAAAATATATTTTTCGACTGCAAAGATAAACTTTTATTGCGGTTAAATTGCATTATTCCATTAAAATTATTAATTTTGCAGGTGAATCGAGATAATACACAATGAAACTCATCGTAATGACACAACCCACGTTTTTCGTGGAGGAAGACAAAATCCTGACATCGCTCTTCGACGAGGGACTTGACTGCTTGCACCTGCACAAGCCAGGTTCTTCGCCTATGTATGCCGAGCGACTGCTCACCCTGTTGTCGGATGACTGTCATTCCAAGATTGTCGTTCATGACCATTTCTATCTGAAGGAAGAATACAAACTGAGAGGAATCCATATAGACGACAGCAACACCCCGATACCACAAGGCTACAAGGGGAAGATTAGTCGTACGTGTACCCGTATTGAAGACCTGAAAGAAACCAAGCGTCATGCCGACTATGTCTTCCTGAAGAGCATCTTCGATAGTCAGACAATGGCAGACGAGAAATCATCCTTCACCGCCAACCAATTGGAAGATGCTGCCAAGCGCGGATTGATTGACCGTCATGTGTATGCACTGGGCGGCATGAATATCGATAATCTCCGCTTTGCCAAAGACCTCGGTTTCGGCGGTATCGTAATATGCGGTGATCTCTGGAACCGCTTCAATATTCATCAGGAACTTGATTACAAGGCCCTGATAGCCCACTTCGAGAAAATAAGAAAAGCAATAGGATAAATATCTAAGACAATGAGTTCTAACAAAAATTACATGGTATTTTCCGGTACTGCCACCAAGTACCTCGCAGAGAAGATCTGCCAAAGTTTAGGATGTCCGTTAGGCGAACTGGTCATCACGAAGTTCTCCGACGGTGAGTTTGCCGTCTCTTATGAGGAGTCGATTCGCGGACGCGACATCTTCCTCGTACAGAGTACTTTCCCCAATAGCGATAACCTGATGGAACTGCTATTGATGATTGATGCGGCAAAGCGTGCTTCCGCCCGTACTATCAATGCCGTTATCCCCTATTTCGGATGGGCACGTCAAGACCGTAAGGACAAGCCGCGCGTGAGCATCGGTGCTAAGTTGGTGGCAGACCTGCTGAGCGTTGCCGGTGTCGATCGTGTGATTACAATGGACTTGCATGCTGACCAGATTCAGGGATTCTTCGATGTTCCTGTAGATCACCTCTACGCATCCAACGTCATCCTGCCTTATCTGCAGTCACTGAAACTCGACAATCTGGTGATTGCCTCGCCAGATGTCGGTGGTTCTAAGCGTGCCAATACCTATGCCAAGTATTTGGGATGTCCGCTGGTACTCTGCAATAAGACACGTGCTCGTGCTAATGTCGTTGCCACGATGCAGATTATTGGTGATGTTGACGGCAAGAATGTGGTGATTATCGACGATATGGTGGATACCGCAGGAACGATTACCAAGGCTGCCGACATTATGAAAGAGGCAGGAGCCGTCACCGTACGTGCCTGTGCCAGCCACTGTGTGATGAGTGGTCCCGCCAGTGAACGCGTTCAGGAATCGGCCCTCGAGGAGATTGTCTTCACCGACTCTATTCCTTACACACAGCGTTGCGCTAAGGTAAAGCAACTCAGTGTCGCAGACTTGTTTGCTGAGACTATCCGTCGTGTCATCAACAACGAGAGTATCTCAAGCCAATACATTATTTAATTTAAATGAATTTTAAATCCATTTTTATGATCATGGCAGCAGGCATTACGCTTGCTGCCTGTCAGTCTAACACCTATCACATCGTCGGTACCGTAGAAAATGCTGCCGATGGTGATACACTCTTCCTGACTACCGACATCATGCAGGGTATTCCCTGTGCCAAGACGGTGATAAAGAACGGTCGTTTCGAACTCAGTGGCGAGACCGACGACGTACGTTTCTGTATGATATACAGCAAGAATGACGAGAGTCTTACCGCCTCATTCTTCCTCGAACCTGGTCGCATACAAGTCAGTATGCCGCGCGACCCAAGTGCTTCACGTGTCGGCGGTACGAAGATCAACGACGAATGGCAGCGCATGAACGACTCAGTGATGGTCGTGGCAAAGGATATCAACCGCATTGCAGAAAAGGTCTATGAGACAGAATCGTCTCAGAAAGAACAGATGAAGGCGATGGACCGTATTGAGCAACAGAACAAGCGTTTCAGCCGTATCGTTATCAACTTCATCGAACGTAATATCCACAATGAACTGGGTTACTTCCTGCTGACATTCTATCCCGAGGACATCATCCCCAACAAGGAACGCCGCAGACTCATTCTCCTATTACCAGAAGATATGCGCCAGCGCGACCTTATCAAGCAGATGGAAGAGTATCTCGGAACTTCGTCCCAGATAGAAGAAGGTGGCGTGATGGAAGACTTCATCATACCTTCCATCGGAGGCTCGCCAATGAGCATGATGAGCGAAGTGAGAAAGAACCGCATCACCGTGTTTGACTTCTGGGCATCGTGGTGTGCCCCTTGCCGGAGAATGATGCCCCAGTTAAAGGATCTCTACAAACGCTATAAAGACAAAGGGCTTGGTATCATCGGTATTTCGCTTGACGACGATGCCGACGAATGGAAACAGGCTGTCGAAGCCCTCAGTCTTCCATGGCCGCAAATATGCGATTTGAAGGGAGAGAGCAGCGAGGTAAAGAGTGCTTTCGGCTTTACCAAAATACCTTTTATCGTGGTTGTTGACCAACAAGGAAACATACTCCGTCGCCGCATCCGCGGTCATGAACTCGAAGATTTTATTGCAGAACAGTTAAAATAAAATGAAAGAGGGCGTCACAGCCCTCTTTCATTTTATGATATCAACATATACGATTAGCGAACAAATTACATATTGGGCAACTCAAGCCATTTCACGTAACAGAAGTCCTGACGGTGAGGCAGGTTCTTGTTCTTCGGATACATGCGGATGGCACTCTTATACTGACCGAACTGCTTCGGCTCAAGGTCAGCCTCGAAAGTGTAGTTGTTACCATCATGGCTTGTCACCTTCAGCGGTTCAACATTGAAGACACGCTCATCACCGTTCTTGTCGATGTAAACGTTAACCTTCTCCAGTCCGATAGCATCATCGAGACCCTGCTCGTTGATGACGTACTTGATATGGTACTTCTGACCAGCCTCTCCACCTGTTGCGGGGAAGTCCCACTCAGAAGAGATGACGCTGATGGCATCCCAACGCTCAGCAACAGCTTCCTTCCACTGAGCAATATCCTTAGCCAGACGGTTGTCGTCCTTAGAAAGTTCCTTGAAGCGTTTAGCCTCCTTGTTATAGAACTTATCATAATAGTCGTCCAACTGACGCTTCATCGTATAGTGAGGAGCGATCTGGGCGATAGAGTTCTTGACAACCTTGATCCAACCCTTGGAAATACCCTTCTTGTCCTTATCGTAGTAAAGCGGAACAATCTCGTTCTCCAACAGACCGTAGATAGTAGCGGCATCCAACTGATCCTGATAACCCTGGTTCTGATAGGTACGCTTCTCTGTAAGAGCCCATCCGGCACCCTCACGATAGCCCTCGAGCCACCAACCATCTTTCACGGAAAGGTTGACAACACCATTCATCTCAGCCTTCTCACCAGATGTACCAGAAGCCTCCAACGGACGTGTCGGTGTATTCATCCAGATATCAACACCTGAAACCAAACGACGAGCCAACAGGAAGTCGTAGTCCTCAAGGAAGATGATCTTGCCCTGGAACTCCTCACGCTGTGAGATATCGAAAATCTTCTTAATCAAGCCCTGACCAGCACCATCGGCGGGGTGAGCCTTACCTGCGAAGAGGAAGATAACAGGACGCTCGGGGTTATTCACGATGCGACTCAGGCGAGCCTCGTCAGTGAACAGCAGGTGAGCACGCTTATAGGTAGCAAAGCGACGGCAGAAACCGATAACCAATGCATTGGGGTTAAAGCGCTCCAGCAACTTCACTACACGTGAAGGATCACCTTGGTTCTTCAGCCATGTCTCACGGAACTGTTCCTTGATATAATTGAACAACTTACCTTTCAGCACCTGACGGGTAGCCCAGATTTCCTCATCGGGACAGTTATAGATACCTTCCCAGATGCTCTGGTTCGACTGGTCGCTCATGTGTGACGGATCAAAATACTTGGCATAGAGTGAACGCCACTCAGCAGCACACCATGTGGGGAAGTGAACACCATTGGTGACAAAGCCCACGTGGTTCTCCTCTGGATAATAACCGTTCCAGATTGGAGCGAACATCTGCTGACTAACCCATCCGTGAAGTTTAGATACACCATTCACTTCCTGACAAGTGTTGCAGGCGAAGGTTGACATACAGAACTTCTCGCCCTTATCGTCGGGGTTCGTACGACCCATACCGATAAACTCATCCCAAGTGATACCGAGCTTAGCAGGATAAGCACCCATATACTTACCAAACAGTCCCTCGTCGAAATAGTCGTGACCGGCAGGAACAGGAGTATGAACAGTATAAAGTGAAGAGGAACGAACCAATTCCAAAGCCTGGTTGAATGTCAGACCGTCCTCAATATAATCACACAGACGCTGCAGGTTGCAGAGTGCGGCATGACCCTCGTTGCAGTGATAGATATCCTTCTTGATACCGAGTTTCTTCAGCAGCAGCATACCACCGATACCCAACAGTATCTCCTGCTTCAAACGGTTCTCCCAGTCACCACCATAGAGACTATGGGTGATAGGCTTATCGAAGTCGGAGTTCATCTCATTATCAGTATCCAACAGATAGAGTTTCACACGACCTACGTTCACACGCCATACATAGGCATGAACCTGATAGTTGGTATAAGGAACATCGATAACCAAAGGATTACCGTCCTTGTCAAGCTGGCGCTCAATAGGCAGCGAAGCGAAGTTCTGGCTCTCGTAGTTGGCAATCTGCTGACCATCCATCGACAGGCTCTGTGTGAAATAACCGAAACGATAGAGGAAACCAACAGCACACATATCGACATTAGAGTCGGAAGCCTCCTTCACATAGTCACCAGCCAGCATACCCAGACCACCAGAGTAAATCTTCAGGGCTGAATGGATACCATATTCCATACAGAAATATGCCACAGAGGGACGCTTTGAATCGGGTTTCACATCCATGTACTTGCGGAACAAGTCGTAAACTGTCTTGATGCGCTTCATCAGCGCCTTATCCTTAATAATCTCTTCCTTACGGGCGAAACTCAGACGTTCCAGCAACATCACGGGATTGTGTTTCACGTCATGGTAAAGCTCAGGGTCAAGGTCACGGAACAAGTCACGTGCCTCGTAGTTCCATACCCACCACATATTGTGGGCAATCTCGTCCAAACACTTCAATTGCTCTGGAAGACTTGACTTCACGGTCAACTCCTTCCACTGTGGAGCATTTGCATAATCAGCTTTAATTTTCATAATCTATCAAACGTTATATTTGAATTTATTTGTTTCTTACTTATTATCTCTCGCTTCTGCCTTACGCAGTGCAATGTCATACGCCTCGTAGTAGTACTGGATGAACTCACTCCAAAGAGCTTTCTTCGACAACTCAAACGCATGCTTGCGACAGGCATCAACCTGCTGCTTTGTCATTCCAGAGAACTGTGCAACGGTATCCTTGATGATGTCAGCCACCTCCGAGTAGTTATAGTCCGTACGATGAACCACCTTTACACCGTCCTCTATCTCACCATTATGTCCGAACACCTTGTTTGCCCAAAGACCGAAGCCGGCAAGGTCGGTAGTGATGCAAGGCACCTTAAAGGCAACAGCCTCCAACGGGGTATAACCCCAAGGCTCATAGTAGGAAGGATAGATACAAAGGTCATTACCCAGCACTACATCATAGTAGGTCATATTCATGATACCGTCCTTGCCGTCCAAGTAACAAGGCAGGAAGATGACTTTCACCTGATCTTCCTGACGGTTGTGCATGTCGTAGTACTTCAACATACCAAGCACATTGTCATGACTCATATTGTGCAACCAGTGAGTAACCTGAGGAACTTCGAGCGGTGTATCGAATGACTTTCCACTTTCCAAACGCTCCTGCAAATCCTTGCGGGGTTCCCCTACCCAACCGGGCACCTCAATAAAGGCAAGAACCTTCTTCTTCAGGTCTTTGTCACGCAACAGACGGTTCATGGCTTCCACGAACACGTCGATACCTTTGTTGCGGAACTCATAACGACCAGAAGTAGAGACAATCAGCGTATCATCGTCGAGCGTCTCACCCAACAGGGCGTTGGCAACTTCCAACAGACGCTTACGGGCGACTTTACGTTTCTTCGTAAAGGTAGCGACCTTCGGCACAAAACTGTCATCAAAACCATTAGGTAATACCACATCGACGGGCTTGTCGAGCAGTTCCTTACACTCATTGGCAGTGATATCGCTCACCGTCGTGAAGCAATCCACATGCCATGCAGTCTGCTTCTCTATAGAGTGTTTCGACTGCATATTCAACTCATCAGCCATCTGATCACCATGATAGGCAAAGAGATAGTCATAAAGAGGTTTCTGGTTACCGGCGATAGAACGACCGATACTTGTAGCATGAGTAGTGAAGACGGTGCCAATCTGGGGCAACACATTATTAATATATAAAGCACCCAAACCGCACATCCATTCATTGGCATGATAAATCACCTTCTGTTTGCTGTTCAGATAGTGGTTATAGAAACTCTCTACAACCAGACCAGCAGCGTAAGAGAACATAGAAGCCTCATCGTAATCGCCATAGGCATGCAATGAGTCTACTTGATAATGTTCCCACAACCAACCGTAAATCTCATTCTTCTTTTCAAAGAAAGGCTTGAAGTCCACCAAGATAGCAATTGGTTCACCAGGGATTGTCCAGCGACCAACTCTCAGTTTCAGACCTCTCTCCTTAGCCTCCCATTGCCAATCGGCAAAGAGAGCCTTGTCTTCACGGAAATAAGGACTTTCCTTCGTTTCCGTCTCATCATCTAACTTTTGCTGCCAAAAATCAGGACCGATAAAGAAGATATGGTCCTTCATTGCATCCTGTAATGTCTTTGCGCGAGTAGAAAGCACGGTATAGATACCGCCAACCTTATTACAAACTTCCCAGCTCGATTCAAAGATATAATCTGGGGTTAATAACTCTTTTCCCATCTCTATACATGTATAACAGCGGCAAAGGTAACTAAATTTTTCTTAATTTTACTAAGAAAAAGAATATATTTTGGTACAAAACCCCGATTAATTGATATAGATTTAGTATCTTTGTCGGAAAAGTAATCGAAGGTGAAAAAGACTGTTATCTTGATACTTATGGGGTTGATGTCCGTTTCCTCCTTTGCACAAAGGGGAAACGACGCTTTCAAGGCATACCTCTATAACGATGAATACGAGGTTTACCTCCGCATCAACTTCTACGACCAGAACATTAAAATCCCCGGACAAGAACTTTATGGTGACTTGCCTGGCTATCTTGGAAGGAAAAACCATTCCTTCTGTTGGGTGATGGTTTCGGCAAAGATAGAGAGTGAGGACAAAGCGACAATGACGCTTATTAACGACTTTGGCAGCGAAGACCTGACGGCATCGCTCACCATGAAAAACGACTCCATCTATATCTTCAAACAGGAAGAAGGGAGTACCGTCAAAATCCCGAAGAACGGTAAATGGCAGAAACTCCCCAAGACACTTGAATTCAAACGGAAACAACAATGATTAACGACAAGATACAACGGATAGAACAACTCGTCAAAGAGTTGAACGAGGCTTCCGACGCTTATTATAACGGACGGGGCGAACGTATGACCGACTACGAATGGGATGCCCGTTTCGATGAACTACGCCAACTGGAAGAAGAAACGGGAACCATCCTACCCGACTCGCCCACACAGAAAGTATCGGAAGACAGTATTACAGGACAAAAGGAGGAACACGAGTTTGCTGCCCTCTCACTTGCCAAGACAAAACAACCTGCTGAACTGGTGAAATGGGCGGAAGGACGCCCCATCTGGATTTCATGGAAACTCGACGGACTAACGCTGGTGGTGACTTATGATAATGGCATACTGAACAAAGTGGTGACGCGCGGCAACGGACATATCGGTACGAATATCACCCATCTCGCCAAAGCCATCAACGGCATTCCCCAACAGATCAAAGACAAGGGACATACCGTCATCCGCGGTGAGGCTGTTATCAGTTATGACGACTTCGAGCGTTTTTTAATGGAATCGGGTGAAGACTATGCTAACCCACGCAACCTCGCCTCTGGCTCATTGACATTGAAAGACACGGAAGAGGTGAAACAGCGACATATCCAATGGATTCCTTTTACTTTGGTACATACCGACGAGGATATCATCTCGTGGGGAGCACGTATGGACTGGCTCGACAGTCAGGGTTTCAATACCGTAGAGCGTCAGTTGGTCAGCATACCCGATAGCAGTTCCGTAGAAAGCGTCATCAATGCTTTCACCGAAAAGGTAACCAGCAAACAGAATCCTTTCCCCGTTGACGGACTGGTCATCTGTTACGATGATACGGAATATGCCCAGACAGGAAGTGTTACGGGACATCATGCCACCAAGGCAGGACTCGCCTTTAAGTGGCAAGACGAGTCGGCGAATACGGTATTGGAAGAGATTGAGTGGTCGTGTGCAGCAAGTACCATTTCACCTGTCGCCATCTTCCGCCCTGTAGAACTGGAAGGTACTACCGTCAAACGAGCCTCGCTCTGTAATATCAGCGAATGTGAACGATTAGGTATTGGTGGGAAAGGAACGGAAATCAGCGTCATCAAGGCGAACAAAATCATCCCGAAGGTCATTAAGGTCAATCGTGTGGAAGGCTTTTTAGAGATTCCCCACGAATGTCCGGTATGCCATGCCTCTACAGAGATTAGCATCAGTGAGACAAGTGGTACGAAAACATTGCATTGTACCAACGCTGACTGTCCTGCCAAACAACTGAAGAAATTCGCCCGCTTCGTATCGAAGGACGGAATGAATATGGACGGTATCTCGGAACAAACGCTCTCGAAGTTCATCAACCTCGGATGGGTCAGCGAATACGCTGATCTCTACAATTTGCGTAACCATATCCGCGAACTCGCCCAGATGGAAGGCTTCGGAGAGAAGTCGGCATCTAACATTATCCGTAGCATCGAACGCTCGGCAAACGTAGAGGCACATCGATTACTCTATGCTTTGAATATCCCGTTATGTGGCATGGATGTATGTAAACGGCTGCTGGGAGCCTATCCGTTAGACGCATTGGTAGAGGAAACTACTAAAGTGACTGGTGACTTATTCAATCCGATGAAAGAACCAGAAGAGGTATTTGCCCATGTGGCAGGTATCGGTCCTGAGAAGTCGGCATCGTTCGTAAACTGGTTCCGCAATGAGCATAACAGAAGTTTTTACCAGCATCTGCGTGAGAAGATTACCGTCACACAGGCATCAAATGAGCCGACGGGTAGTAAATGCGAAGGACTTACCTTTGTTATTACGGGTGATATCCATCACTATAAGAACCGCAATGAACTGAAAGCATATATCGAGTCACAGGGTGGCAAGGTAGCCTCTGCCGTCAGCGGGTCGACGAATTTCCTCATCAACAATGATGTAACTTCGACCTCTGGCAAGAATCAGAAAGCACAACAACTCGGTATCCCGATTATCTCAGAAGACCAATTCGTAGAGAAATACATATAGCCACTATGCTACGTCAACGATTCATTGTTCCCTTATTACCCATCGCCTGTTACCTCATCCTAGGTATTATTATCGGGAAGTATCAGTCTCTTCACGAGTGGCTAATACTCGGTGGGCTTGCTATCTGCATCATCATTACCCTGCTACTCTACCGATTCCCTCGCTGTCAGACGGTAGGGATATGGATATCCACGTTACTTTTCGGTATCTGTCTTTTCCAACACCCCTTTCCAGAATCTTCTTATGTCCGCCATACTGTTGAGCGACTACAAGACTATCGGCAACAGTTATTAGAGGAATATCAGCAACAGGGACTTGACGAAAACGGCTATGCCATCATCGCGGCCATGACTTTAGGCGACAAGTCGGCACTGACACCTGAGACCAGGCAATTATTCAATATAACAGGGGCAGGTCATGTATTGGCTATCAGCGGTTTACACCTCGGCATTATCTATATGCTTATCTCACTATTGGTAGTGGGAAGACGATGGCGCATTATTACTCAGATTATAACCATATTAGCCCTTTGGATGTTTGCCTTTTTAGTGGGTATGACACCGAGCGTAGTACGTTCAGCCACTATGCTGACCGTCTACGGACTGCTTTCGTTAGGTTATAGACAGAAGATGAGTGTCAACGTGCTTGCCTTCACAGCCATTGTCTTATTAATAGCGCAACCTAACGCGCTCTTTGATATCGGTTTTCAAATGTCGTTCTTGGCAGTTCTTGCCATTCTGTTATTCTTCCCCCTACTCTATAACATCATCCCACTTCACTGGTTGATGGAACACAGATGGGTTAGTTGGCTATGGGGAATGACAGCCCTTTCCTTGTCGGCACAAATAGGAGTAGCACCTTTGATCGCGTTCTACTTCCACCGCTTCTCCGTATATTTCCTGTTGTCTAACTTCATCGTCATCCCTTGTGCTTATCTTATCCTGACAGGTGCCCTGCTATTGCTCGTCACCCATCTATCCATTTTCGCTATAGTCCTGTCGAGTGTGACAAAATTCATGATGGGGGCCCTCGCGGCTATTGCATCATTGCCCTGTGCCGGTATCGAAGGACTCTATCCCTCTTTGACACAAATCCTATTGGTATATGTGGTCATTGGATGTATTTATATTGTCTTTCTGAAAAGAAAAAAGGCAATAACGGTATGAGTTTGCGTTTTTTTTCTTAATTTTGCACACCAAATCAGAAAACAATAAGAAAATGGGAAAGATTATATTGACAGGCGACCGTCCTACGGGTAAACTTCACTTAGGACACTATATCGGTTCTTTGCGTCGCCGTGTGGAACTGCAACAGGCAGGTAACTATGACAAGATGTTCGTATTCATGGCGGATGTGCAGGCACTGACTGACAATGCCGATAACCCCGAGAAGATACGACAGAATATCATCGAGGTAGCCCTCGACTATCTCTCCGCAGGTCTTGATCCTGAGAAGTGTGTCCTGTTTATCCAGAGTCAGATTACTGAACTGGCAGAGTTGACCACCTATCTGATGAACCTTGTGAGTGTCAGTCGCGTACAGCGCAACCCGACTGTAAAGACCGAAATCAAGATGCGCAACTTCGAGGCGAATATTCCTCTTGGCTTCTTCTGCTACCCCGTTAGTCAGGCTGCCGACATTACGCTGTTTAAGTCTACTACCGTACCTGTTGGCGAAGATCAGGAACCAATGCTCGAACTGACCCGCGAACTGGTGCGCCGCTTTAACTCTACTTATGGCGAGGTGTTGGTAGAACCTAACATCATGCTGCCAGAGAATGCCACTGCCCGTCGTCTGCCTGGTACCGATGGCAAAGAGAAGATGTCGAAGTCACTTGGCAACTGCATCTATCTCTCAGACGATGCCGAGACGGTATGGCAAAAGGTACGTTCAATGTACACCGACCCCGAACATATCAACCTCAATGATCCCGGACACGTAGAGGGTAATGCGGTCTTCACCTATCTCGATGCTTTCTCGAAGGATGAGGACTTTGCCAACTTCCTGCCCGAGTATCAGAACCTTGACGAACTGAAAGACCATTACCGTCGTGGCGGTCTGGGCGATATGAAATGTAAGAAGTTCCTGAATCAGATTCTCAATGAGATGCTGGAACCTATCCGTCAGCGCCGTCATGAGTTTGAGCAGGATATTCCCGAAATCTATAATATATTAAGGAAAGGAACGGAGAAAGCCCGTGAGACGGCTGCTCAGACGATGAGTGAGGTACGTGCTGCCATGAAGATCAACTACTTTGACGACAAGGAATTGATTCAGTCGCAGAGCGAACGATATAAGGCTTTATAATCAATTTCGTTATATCGTTATGACGTTATAACGTTAATACGACTTGTAACACTTCAATCGCTCTTCGAGCGACATTTCCGCATAGTGGCGCCATTCAGTGGCGCCATTTTCTTTGTCCACCAGATAATCAAGGTCGTGCATGTGTTTATACGCCTCCATCTCGAAAGGATTCAACAGATATCCTGCATTACGTAAGTGCTTGCGATAACGACAGGCTTTCAGCCAAAAGAGAAAATACTTCCAATAGAAACATATCCACGAATCGTGCGTGGCACGAGCCTGATAGAGATGAATCATCTCGTGATTCTTCAGTGCGTCCTTTCT
This sequence comes from Prevotella sp., assembly GCA_045225255.1. Taxonomy (GTDB): domain Bacteria; phylum Bacteroidota; class Bacteroidia; order Bacteroidales; family Bacteroidaceae; genus Prevotella. Next base: position 155,258 of record JBGVBD010000051.1, read on the forward strand.
GTTGTTGAAACGCTCCGCTTCTTCCTTGCTGTGTGTAATGATGTGACCGAAGAAGGTCATACCCTCATAACCTTTCCGAATCCAGAAAGGAAGACTCACTGCCTGCATATCCTTCATCCTGCTGGGACGCTTGGCACGGACCATTAGAGGTATAATTGTCAACGGTGTTGCCATTTCGCCCCAAAGGTAGGAATTTTCTGCGAATTATGGTATTATTTCTTCGCAAAAGTTTGCAAACGACCCTTTGCACACTTTTGCAAACGGTTTTTCTTGGAGACAATCTAATTATTTCGTATCTTTGCATCAACAAAATCAGAAATCAACAAACAATAAAATTCAAACAACATGATCCTGACCAACCGAGAGATGTTTCTGCTCATCATCTGCACCGTGTTCTACATCATCTTATTTATTATGGTGATACAGAGCAACCGCAGCAAGATACAATTGCTGCAGAGCCGACTCGACAACATCCACGCCATGCAGAAGATGGCAGTCATCGAGAAACGTGAGCATAGCGTAACAGATATCTTCTCTGCGCCCGTGTACCTGCGCATCAAACAATATTTAAATGAAGGAAAGAGCATGCGCGATAGTGACTGGCACGAACTGGCGGAACTGGTGGATACGGTCTACAGTGGATTCAGTGAGAAACTCTACAGCCTCTACAACATGAGTGATCAGGACTATAACGTGAGTCTGCTCATCAAGGTGCGCATTGCCCCAAAAGACATTGCCACCCTCACGGCACATAGCAAAGAGAGCGTCGCCTCTACGCGCAGCCGACTCTATCAAAAGGTGTTTGGCAAGAAAGGTTCCACAAAAGACTGGGATGACTTCGTCCTCTCGATATAATCTCGAAATAACGATATAACGTAATAACGATATAACGACAATAATAATAACATCTTAAAAAATAAGATTATGATAGACTATTTAATTGCAAACATGTGGCAGGTCTGGGCGGTTGTATCCATCCTCTGCCTGATTCTGGAGCTTTCGTCAGGTGATTTCTTCATCATCTGCTTTTCCATCGGTGCTGTCTTCGCTATCATTGCCGCTGCACTGGGTTTGAATGTCTACTGGCAACTGTTTATCTTTGCCATCTTCTCGCTACTGAGCATCTTCTTCGTGCGACCTGTGGCATTACGGTGGCTGCACAAGAACGAACCCAATCGTGCTTCGAATGCCGATGCCTTAATCGGACGGACAGGAAAGGTAACAGAGGCTATCAATGTCAATGAGCCTGGCTATGTGCAGATTGACGGCGACCTCTGGAAGGCTGTCAGTGATGATACGATTGAAGAAGGCGAGACCGTCCGCGTCATTAATCGCGAAAGCACTATCGTCACAGTAGAGACTCTCTAATCCTTCTCAGAATAACGTAATAACGATATAACGTAATAACGAATTTATAAATTAATAAAACATTATGGACATTATGACTTATGTATTGATCGCCATCGTAGTATGTGTGATTATCTTTGCCAAGATGGCACTCGTGATTATCCCTCAGTCAGAAACCAAGATTATTGAGCGTCTCGGACGTTACTACGCTACGTTGAATCCTGGTATTAACATCATCATCCCGTTCATCGACCGTGCTAAGGACATTGTTGTACTGAACCGTGGACGTTATGCTTACTCCAACACCATCGACCTGCGCGAACAGGTGTACGACTTCCCTTCACAGAACGTGATTACCAAGGATAACATCCAGATGGAAATCAACGCCCTGCTCTACTTCCAGATTGTTGACCCTTTTAAGGCTGTGTATGAGATTTCGAACCTGCCCAACGCTATCGAGAAACTGACACAGACCACCCTTCGTAACATCATCGGTGAACTGGAACTCGATGAGACACTGACTTCTCGTGATACCATCAACACCAAACTGCGTGCCGTCCTCGACGATGCCACCGACAAGTGGGGTGTCAAGGTGAACCGTGTAGAGTTGCAAGACATCATTCCTCCTTCAACCGTACTGAATGCAATGGAGAAGCAGATGCAGGCAGAGCGTAACAAGCGTGCACAGATTCTGACCTCCGAAGGTGAGAAGGCTGCAGAGATTCTGGCTTCTGAAGGTGAGAAGACTGCTATCATCAACCGTGCCGACGCCCAGAAGCAACAGGCCATCCTCCACGCTGAAGGTGAGGCTCAGGCTCGTATCCGCAAGGCAGAGGCTGAAGCAAAGGCTATCGAACTGATTACCGAGGCTGTCGGTAAGTCTACCAACCCAGCCAACTACCTGCTTGCACAGAAGTATATCCAGATGATGCAGGAACTCGCTCAGGGCGACAAGACCAAGACCGTTTACCTGCCTTACGAGGCTACCAACCTGCTGGGAAGCATCGGCGGCATCAAAGATCTGTTCAAGGCAGACTAATCCATTCACATATTTACGATAACAAATAGCCCACTCATTCGGAGAGTGGGCTATTATTTTATTATATATGCATCTTTTCCATTTACTATGCCTAATCCTTGCCTAAAGCAATATTAATAGTTGTCTGTACGTCATTGACGTCAACAGTGCCATCGCCATCCACATCACCCTTCAGACCACGAATGTCGATCTCCTCCGTAGCGACATCAGAATCCTCATAGCCTTCTTTCGATGCATATACTTTTACGATGTATTTTGTCGAAGGCTCAAACTCGTTTCCTATTCCTTCCTCATTGCTTGGCATCGTTATGGTATGATGGAATGTTACGCCTTCTGTCTCACAATCGAAGTGAAGTTTTCCGTTCTTGTAACTAATGGTTGGCATAGCGCATTTCTCTTTCACTACCTCCTCCACAATTTGTTTGAACTCTTTCCAGTAGTCAGCATTCTCATAGGCTGCCTTGCTGCCCTTCGGGACATATAACGTAGCATTCTTACGATTAGCAAACGACTCATTACTAATACTAACAGGTTCAGTCCTTCGATCAATGACAGTTGTCAAATTATTACAACTACCGAAAGAATTTCCAACATAATATGTTACGCTACTTGGGATAATCACTGTAGTTAAACCTGTGCACTGAAAGAACGCATCTCCTTCATCATGATACACTGCTTTGCCAACGTTGGTTACTCCCTCTGGAATGGTGACAGAGGTCAAACTTGAACATCTTGTGAAAGTGTCATTGGGTATTTCCTTTAAACTTTCGGAAATGTGGATTGATTGCAAATTAGTACAGTCACAAAATACATATCCGTCATCAAAACTCGTTACACTATTGGGGATAATAATACTAGTCAAGCCACTACAATTATCAAAAGCAGCATGACCTATATGTGTCACACTTTCTGGAATTTTGATGTCAGTTAGTTTACTGCACTTATAAAACGCTGCATTGGCTATGTATGTTACCAAATATTCTATACCACCATAAAAAACCTTATCGGGAATTGTCACCCTACCCGATGTTTCGTTGTCAATAGCAACCTTTGAAGTATCCCAATAGTCGTCATTGGGAGAAGCCAATCCCACTTGTACTGTAGGTTGTGAAGTATCCGTTATCATGAACCTCATATCTACACCCTCAATTGTTTTTGTTATGAAGCAATTCCCCTCTTCAACATAAATGATTTGTGGTTCGAATAAGTCTATGATACCACCTTTGAATACATTAGTTGTCCATCCTTCATTGATATATTGTTCTTTAGTATTTGCTGGGATGGTAAGTGTACAAACAGGTGATAATTTATTAAATGCATTTGAACCGAAAGCAAATGGATTCATAATCTCAGATATGATATTGGTCAGACCGCTGCATCCAGAAAAAGCAGAACTACCTATGCTCGTCACACTATTGGGAATGGTTACCGAGGTCAAACCACTACAGTTGTAAAACGCATAATTACCAATACTCACTACACTGTTGGGAATGACGATAGAGATCAAACCGTCACAGCCATAGAATGCAGAACTGCCTATGCTCGTGACGCCGTTGGGAATAACTGTATTATTACATCCTACTATCAACGTATTACTTGAGGTCTCAATAATCGCTTTGCAGTTATTACGGGAATCATACGTAGTATTCGAACCTGCAACACTAATATTAGTCAGACCACTGCAACCATTGAATGCATAATTGCCTATGTTTGTCACCTTGGAGGGAATGCCTACCGATTTTAGACTGCTACAGTTCTGGAACGCATAATTGCCTATGCTTGTCACGCTGGAGGGAATGGTAACCGACTTTAGGTTGCTGCAATTGTAGAACGCAGAAGTACCTATACTCGTCACTTTGTTGGGAATGGTGATAGAAGTCATACCACTACAATTATAGAAAGCACTATTGCCTATACTTGTCACGTTCTTAGGAATGGTTACCTCGGTAAGACTACTACAATAAGAAAACGCTTGATCGCCGATGCTCCTCACGCTATTGGGAATGGTAACCGAGGTAAGACTGCTGCAACCATAGAATGCAGAAGCACCTATACTAGTTACGCTGTTAGGAATTACAACCGAAGTTAGATTTCTGCAACCACAGAATGCATTATCGCTTATGCTCGTCACGCTGTAGATATTTCCTTCATAAGTGACGGATGGGGGAATAATGACATTGCCACTATATTCATTGGAATAATCACTATAGGAAGAACCCTCATAACTGACAGCCACTTCTGTATCACTCGTCTCCACATAGTAGATATATACATCATAAGCATTCTTTACCGGAAAGGCGTAGGAAAAAGCATTGATGCCAACCATGCTTAGGAGAAAAGTGAGCAGGAAAGTTAGTTTTACCTTTTTCATCATCGTTTGTTTTAAGTTATTATTATGTTATTGTTTTTCTGATTACATACAAAAAGAAAACGTGGACAATTTACTTCGTCTACGCTATTCGAGGTATCGGCAAACACCTAATGTACTTAAACGAGTAAAAGTCCACGCCTTGCGGCGCGAACTATCTACTTTTGTCCTTATACATTGTATTGAAACTTTTGCCGAATTTCGAATAGCAAGAATCAAAAGTGGATGTTCTTTGACCTAAAGGTACAAAGCGACCAAAGGTCGATTACAACCATATATGTCCTAAATTAAATCTATCTCAGCCCATAGGCATTCAACGTTTTTGAGTTCAATATTATCTTATTCCTACGCTTTTTCAAGCAAGGACCGAATGGTTTCTATGAATCTCCGCTTTTGGAGGATTCCTTGATAGTCTCACATGCTCTTTCAAGACGATATTTCACAAGAGCATCCCTACTTTGCTGGTCTAACGTTTCCTTCATAATCTTACTCCCTCATTCATTACATTAACATAGAACGGTGTTTTGAATGGGCGGTTTTCCCATTGACTGCGAAGCATAATCATCGGACTGATAAGTATGCCAGATGCCAACTCTACATCGTAAAGAGCACCAGACAATTCAGATTCCCTACGCAAGTCACGCTTATCACCTTCGAGAAGAATCAACACATCAACATCGCTATCGGGACGTGCTTCGCCTCGAGCCTCGGAGCCATACAGAATAATAGTCGCTGTGGGCTCTAACTGACGTATTGTTTGTCGAACTTGTCGAACGATTTCAGTTCTTCTCATTTTGTTGTTCTTTGTTGCAAAGATAAAAAGAAAATGTGAATATTCCAAGGTTTTCGAGGTAAAAAAGAAAGAATAACTATATAGTCATTTTGAATTTTATTGACAATGCACCTCTGTAGAATCGTATATTTTCGAGCAACAAGCAAGTTGGCAGCAAATACGCGAAAATAGAGGGGTTACGGTAAAAGATTGAAGCCCAAAGACTTAATCGTTTCGAGCGTAAAATGAACACTAAAAAAGAGGGCAAAAAGGGGTAGAAAACCCCTACTTTGCCCCTATCTTTCGGGTGGAAAGGTGGCTTCAAACGGGTCGTTTGCACGTAGCAAACGGGTAGAAAGGTGCCTTCTTTCTCTGTGAAAGTGATATACTAATGGGTTTTTAGTCTAAAATCAACGATTTGAAGCCTTCAGATTTTCCAGAAGTAGTGAAAATCCGAACATAAAATCTGGGATGTTTTCTTGACAAAACAACAACTCTAGGAAAAGTTATTTCGGTAATCATTTGGTCATATGAAAAAAACTTCGTATCTTCGCCCTCACAATGTTTCACACTAAACAAATACGACTATGAAAGAACTGAAAGGAACAAAGACTGAGAAGAATCTGCAAGAGGCTTTTGCCGGTGAGTCAATGGCTCGCAACAAGTACACTTACTTCGCTTCAAAGGCTAAAAAGGACGGCTACGTACAGATTGCCGCTATCTTCGAGGAAACGGCAGCCAACGAGAAGGAACACGCCAAGATGTGGTATAAACTGCTGAATGGTGGTAGGGTGAGTGACACGGCTACAAACCTGGCTGATGCCGCTAATGGTGAGAACTTTGAATGGACCGACATGTATGCCCGCATGGCTAAAGAGGCCCGTGAAGAGGGCTTCGATGAGATTGCTGAGAAGTTTGAGGGTGTTGCTGCCATTGAGAAGGAACATGAAGAGCGTTATCGCAAGTTGCTCGATAATATCCAAAAGGAACGTGTCTTCTCTAAGGACGGTGATGTCATCTGGCAATGTGCTAACTGCGGACATATCGTCGTAGGCAAGAAAGCCCCCGATGAGTGCCCTGTATGTAACCATCCACAGGCCTACTTCCAAATGAAAGCAGAGAACTACTAATTTCGTCCCCCTAAGTTAGGGGGAACAAAAAGGGGTCTGAACAAGCACATCTTCCTTCGTTCAGACCCTACCTAACCTCCCCTAACTTAGGGGAGGAATTTATTTCAACTCTTCCTTAAAGAAGTTCACACACTGGCGGAACAGGTGGTTACGCGTGTTATCACTTTCACCCCTGATGCTGTGATTACGGTTGGTATAGACGAGTTGGCGGAAATCCTTGTCTGCCTGTACCAACGCCTCGGTATACTCTGCAGTATTGCGGAAATGCACATTGTCATCGGCAGCACCATGACAAAGCAACAATGCACCATGCAGTTTGTCGGCACGTGTGATGGGATTCTGGTCGTAGCCGTCGGGATTCTCTTTCGGTGTACGCATATACCGCTCGGTATAGATAGTATCATAGTAGCGCCAAGAGGTTGGCGGAGCAATAGCAATACCTGCACAGAACACGGGACGACCTTCTGACATGGACATCAACGTATTGAAACCACCAAAACTCCAACCCCAGATAGCAATGCGGTCTTTATCGACATACGATTGTTTGCCAAGCCATAATGCAGCCTCTACCTGGTCGCGAGCTTCTAACTCACCTAAATGAAGATAAGTGGATTTCTCGAAGTCAGCTCCTCGCCCACCCGTGCCTCGTCCGTCGACACAGACACAGATAAAGCCCTGTTGGCAGAGATACTGTTCCATTACAGCACCCTGACCACTCATACCAATGTTCCAAGAGTCCTTCACTTGCTGGTTGCCCGGACCGCCATACTGATACATAATGACTGGATAGCGCTTAGAAGCACTGAAGTCGGCAGGCTTGATGATCCAACCGTTGAGTTTCACACCCTCAGACGTGGTAAAGGTAAACAGTTCCCTACTGCCCATCTTCTCCTTGTCCAGTTTCTCCTTCAAATCCTTATTGTCTGTCAAAGTGCTAATCGTCTTGCCTTTATTAGTACACAAAGCCACCACAGGCGGGGTATTCAAATTGTCATAGGTATTGATGAAATACTGGTAGTTCTTGCTGAAAACCGCTTCGTTCCATCCTGCACGGGGCGTGAGGCACTCCTTCTTGCCATTGGCATGAGCCACGAAGATACGCTGATCCGTAGCCCCATACTCATGGGAAGCAAAATAGACATCGCCCGTCTGGTCGTCAACACCATATACCTCACTCACCTCATAGTCTCCCTGCTCCACTTGACGAAGCAACTGACCATTCAAATTATAGAGATAGAGGTGCATCCATCCGTCGCGTTCACTGGACAACAACATATATTTATCGGTCACCATAAAACGGCTGACGCACTCCTCCTTGACATATTTAGGTGTCTTGTCCTCAATGAGCAACTGACTAACGGTGGACAGAGGATTGGTCATATAGACACGTAAACAGTCCTGATGGCGGTTCATCGTCAATACAAGCACCTTTGCGGCATCGTTGGTTGACTTGATACGGGGAATATAACCGTCGGCATCCACTGGGACACTTAACTGACGTGCCTTGCGACTGGCAATATCAAAGCTCCACACACTGCACTTCGCATTGTCGGTACCAGCCACAGGATATTTATAAGTATAGGCTCCAGGATATTCCGCGAATTCCTTACGCTCAGGTGCCAAGCCCTTATAGAGAGGCATCGAATACTCCTTGACCGCCTTCTCATCATAGCGCACCCATACCAATTGCTTGCTATCGGCAGTAAACACCATTGCACGGTTGTTGGCAAACTCTTCCTCATTCACCCAGTCGGGAATACCATTGATAATCTCGTTCTTCTTTCCGTCTTTCGTTACCTGACTCTCCGCATTATCGTAAAGCAGTTTGATGAGGAAAATGTTATTCTCACGCACGAAGGCAATCATCGTACCATCGGGCGAGAACAAGGGTGTCTGTTGTGCACCATTTTTCGACAGCGGCACCAGTTTCTTGCTGGCAATGGTATAGATATAATACTGTGCTGTGAAAGAATAGCGGTAGATGGATTCTGTTTTCGTCTGAATCAGGATGCGACGCCCGTCAGGACTCATAATATAACCATCTATCTCGTCCAATTTAGTTCCCGAAGCGGTTGCGACGTCAAAGACGGTTTCCATCTCCTTTCCTGTCTTAAAGGAATAACGGACAATACGTTTGTAATCATCACTCAGTTGTGTATAACTCTCTCCATCCTGCGAAGATACCAACTCACTGATACCTTCAGCATGATACTCCCCTTTGGTAATAGTCTTCAAATCCAATCCCTTCGTTCCCATTCCCATCAAAGGAAGGAGCAATGCCACACCTGTCAGGGGTATGAGCATTAGGACTACTAATGTGATTCTCTTCATGATTCTGTCGTTTTTATGATTTGGATGCGAAGGTATTAATAAAAAACGAGACTGCCAAATTGCAGGTAATTTATTAACAATTTAAAAAAGATTTGGCATTTTCGGAAAATTGTTATTGTTTTGCAGTTGCAAAAGTGCATAAGACATGGAAGAAGTCTATAACAGTTACAGCCAATGGATCAGGAAGCAATTCCCCTATCGCGTCCAGAAAATTTCCATTGATGCAGGGTTCACCTGTCCTAACCGTGACGGACGAGTGGGCAGAAATGGCTGTATCTTCTGTGACAATCACACTTTCAACCCCGCCTATTGCGACAGGAAGAAAACGATAGCCCAACAATTAAAGGAAGGAAAACAATTCTTCGGCAGGAAATATCCGGACATGAAATACCTCGCCTACTTTCAGGCATATTCTAACACCTACGACAAGCTCGACGTTCTGAAACGAAGATACGAAGAGGCTTTGGCGGTAGAAGATGTGGTAGGACTGGTCATCGGCACGCGTCCTGACTGTATGCCAGAGGATGTACTCAACTATTTGGAAACACTCAACCGACAGACGTTCCTCATTGTGGAATATGGTATTGAGAGTGCCAACAACGAGACGCTACGACGCATCAATAGGGGACACACTTTCGAAGAGACGCGGGAAACTATCGAACGGACTGCCGACAGAGGAATACTGACTGGTGGACATGTCATCCTTGGACTACCAGAGGAAGATACAACGGAAAGCATTCGTCAGGCAGACCTGATTTCTTCCTTGAAACTCGACCTGTTAAAAATCCATCAATTGCAAATCATTAAAGGTACCCGCTTGGCAGAAATCTATGAGAAAGAGCCCTTCCACCTCTATTCCATTGATGAGTATATAGAATTGATAGCCAACTATCTACAACATTTGAGAAAAGAAATCATTGTAGAACGTTTCGTGTCTCAGTCACCACCCGACATGGTCGTTGCACCACACTGGGGACTGAAGAATTATGAGTTCACCAACTTGCTGGTCAACTACATGAAGAAGAATGGAATCTGGCAAGGAAAACGATCAGCGGATATCTGAATAAAGAACTTTGCGAAGCAACTGCTCCACACTAACACCCTTATTGTTGTTCATGTAATTTTCAATCTTCGAAACACCTGCATTATCGAAGACCTGCTTACCCATCACCTTATTAACTACCCACTGAATCTTACCCATGTGCGCATCGCGCTCAAGGGGCGTAAACTCCTTTGCGGCAATCGGGAACATACTCAGGATATAGAAACCAAGACAATCCGGAACAATCATAGAGCGCGTCATCAATTTTCGCTGGTCTTCACTGTAATGCTCTACATAGAAAGGATAGTTAGCACCCAGATACTTATCCAACGAAATGCCCAACATATTGTTTCCTACGATGATGCTCTGATCGAAAGAACCTATCTGCGCATACACCTGTGGAATCTCTATAAAGGGCAGTTCTTCTTTCAAACGGTCAAAGGCATTAGATAGATCGTTATTGATATCCTCTATATCGTCATACTGTCGCTGAACATCAACAATCATACGCTGAAGGGTAGAATCTCTGAAGAATATCAGGAATTTCGAATTGATATCGGGATCGTTCACATGTCCTAAACCGAGTACATCCTCTATCAACGTGCGCGTCTGCATGGGATAACTCTTATTCATCTGCAACAAGGCAGAATAATCGCCCGTTGCCAGATAAAGACTTTCAATGCGGTCATAGCGTTCTATAGATATCGTCACCTTGTCTGAAGTCTCCTCATTTGACTTCAGATGCCACCCACATCCCGAACATGTGAGCATAACGATGACTAACATAAAATAGACTTTGCGCATTGGTTATTAAACGGATGGAAAGTTTTATTATTGTTAAAATCCGTTGCAAATGTACTAAAAAATATTTTAAAAACCAAATTTTAACCTAAAAATATTAAAAATATCTATCATTTTCTATGTTTTCCTCTCGAAAACAAGCCTATTTTTATCCTAAATCAGCAAACTTTTTGTGTCCTTTGACATAGTAATGCCATAGGATAGAAATAGGTAAACGTTCAGGTATTTCCTTCACTATACGACCTGCTTGTATCGCTTTCCTATCTGCCTCAAAATCCTTACGCCATCGCTTAAAGGCACGACGGGCACGATAGATCGCATAGAAATCACCCCAGTTACGATTCAAGATGAGTGTCTCCCAGGCAGCCAAATAATCTAAGAACCAACGCCAACGCATCACGTGATGCAGTTCATCGTCTGGTAGACATTTATAGAGCATCGTCAGGTTATTGCGGAAATTTAGGAAAGTCTTCATAGGATTTCCCTTCGGCAACGTACCGCCTCCTACATGATAGACATAACTTTCGGGCAGACAATAGATTTTACGACCACGGATACGCAGACGCCAACAGAGATCTATCTCCTCATTATGGGCAAAGAAACGGGCATCCAAACCACCTGCATCCCAATAGTCTTTTGCACGAATCATCATGGCAGCACCCGTTGCCCACAGGATTTCCGTCGCATAATCATACTGTCCGTTATCTTCCTCTACCGTTTCGAAGATACGTCCTCTGCAGAAAGGATAGCCATAACGGTCGAGGAATCCCCCACTCGCCCCTGCATACTCAAACATATCCTTATTATATATAGAGAGAAGTTTGGGTTGACAAGCCGCTACTTCTGGATGGACATCCATAAACTCAATAAGGGGTGTGAGCCAGTGATGCGTCACTTCCACATCACTGTTCAACAACAGATAATACTCCGCTTCTATCTGTCGCAAAGCCTTATTATAGCCTTCTGCGAAGCCCCAGTTTTTCTCCAAAGTGATGACTTTACACTCAGGAAACTCCGTTGACAGCATTTTCAGCGAGTCATCCGTAGAGGCATTGTCTGCTACATAGACAGTAGCATCCTCCCGAGAATACTGCAAGACGTTGGGCAGATACTGATGCAGCATCTTCTGTCCATTCCAGTTTAATATGACGATTGCGACCTTATCCATTTCAATTATCAATTATCTAATCGTTTTTAAACGCTTTGTACCTTTAGGTCAAAGAATTGTCAATTAGCGAAGCGCGAAGTGCCGTCTTGTCATGATTGAAATCTCCCAGACGAACGGTCAGCAGTTGGTTATCGTATTCTTCACGGGCATTGGCAGCAGACAACTCCACGCGTACATAATTCTTCGTAAAACCATGCATCGCCTTACCACGAGGTGCTTTCTCAAAGAGTACCTCTGCTTCCGTGCCGATATACTGCCGATAGAATGCATACGTCTTTTCATCCGACAAGTCCAACAAGCGCTTACTACGTTCGCGCTTATCCTGATCACTGACGACATAGGGAATCTTCAATGCTGCCGTACCAGGACGTTCCGAATATGGGAACACGTGCAACTGCGTGATATCAAGGGAACGAAGGAAATCATAAGTTTCCTCAAAGCATTCTGGTGTCTCTCCACGACAACCCACCATCACGTCGACACCAATAAAGGCATCTGGCATCACTTCCTTGATACGTTGAATCTTATCTGCAAACAACTGGCGGTCATAATGGCGGTGCATCAGTTTCAATACCGTATCACTACCACTCTGTAAAGGAATATGGAAATGCGGCATGAAAGCACGACTCTTGGCACAATAGTCAATCAGTTCATCACTCAGCAAATCAGGTTCCAAACTACTGATACGATAACGGCTGATACCCTCCACTGCATCCAATGCCTTCACCAAGTCCAAGAAGGTCTCACCTGTCGTTTTACCGAAATCACCGATATTCACACCTGTCAGTACAATCTCCTTGCCGCCCTCACGTGCGGCCTCCTCTGCCTGTACCACTAAAGAAGCAATGGTCGGATTGCGACTGAAGCCACGGGCATAAGGTATAGTGCAATAGGTACAGAAATAGTCACAACCGTCTTGTACCTTCAGGAAGTAGCGCGTACGATTGCCGCGAGAACAGCTTGGTGCGAAGGACTTGATGTCCTTCGTCTTCTGTGTGAAGTAGGTCGTGACTGTGTCACGACTAACGAACCTTTCAGAGAGGAACTGAATCAGATTGGCTTTTTCATTCGAACCTAATACCAGATCAACACCTTCTATCTTACTGACCTGTTCCGGTTTCAACTGCGCATAGCATCCAGTCACTACCACAAAGGCACCTGGATGTTCTCTCACTAAACGATGAATTGCCTGACGACACTTATGATCCGCCACCTCTGTTACCGAACAGGTATTAATCAGACAGATATCCGCCTTCTCTTCTTTCGCCACTGTCTGCACACCCATCTCCTGAAGCATCTTACCGAAAGTAGATGTCTCTGAGAAATTCAGCTTACAGCCCAATGTGAAATAGGCAGCCTTTTTGCCTTGAAAAACAGATGAATCTATCATATATATAATAAGGTGTCTTTTTTATAAATGCAAAGGTACACAAAAAGTACCAAATATGACACTTTTTTAGCAATTATTCAATTAAGTGTAAAAAGTACGCAAATTTTAACAATTCGTAAATTGTTGATTTATAATGATTTGCGAAAAAGTTACAAAAATGCATTAAAAAAAATCACAAAAAAAGATACGTCGTATTAAAAAAATGTCTAACTTTGCAGCGTTTTAATAAACAAATGATTGTTTTACATATTTAAAAAGCTTAGAAAAATGAAAAAATTAGTATTTATGTTCGCAGCTGTTGTAGCTGTTTCTTTCGCTTCTTGTGGTCAGAAAGCTCAGCAGGCTGAGGTTGACACCGATTCAGTAGAGGTTGTTGATAGCGCTGATACAGCTGCTGTTGATACTGTTGCTGCTGATAGCGCTGCTGCTCAGTAATCAGTTACAACTCGAACAAAATTGAGAGAAAGATGCCGCTGGACGAGAGTCCGGCGGTTTTTTGTTTATTATTCCTAGGAATACCTAGGTTTTCCTAGGATATCCTAGGATTTCCTATCATTCTTAGAAAAATAAAGAGGGTGCGTCTATTCGACACACCCTCTTTGAGTTTATAAACTCAGATTGCTTCACAGCATATTACTCTTCTGTTGCGGGAGCCTCCTCCTCGACAGCCTCCTCTACTACAGGAGCCTCAACGGGAGCAGCCTCTTCCTTCTTCTCCTCAGCAGGAGCGTTCTCAGCAACTACCTTAACAGGGATTGCAACCTCAACCTCCTTGTGGAAGTGAACAGTAGCTACGAAGTCACCTACAGTCTTAGCTTCACGCATGGTGATGATCTTACGATCAATCTCGTGACCCAACTTCTTCAGTTCCTCAGCAACCTGATTGGCACCAACAGAACCATAGAGTTGACCAGTAGCACTTACCTTAGCGGCAATAGTCAAGGCAACATCCTTGATTGCCTCGCCCTTCTTCTCAGCCTCAGCCTTCAGCGCAGCGAGCTTACTTGCCTGCTGCTTCAGGTTCTCAGCCAGAATCTTCTTGGCAGAAGGAGAAGCGATGACAGCCTTACCCGAAGGAATCAGGTAGTTACGACCGTAACCCGACTTTACGTTTACGATATCGTTCTTATATCCCAGACCGATAATATCTTCTTTCAGTATTAATTCCATATTGTCGTCCTCCTCCTTATTATTTCATCATATCAGTTACGTAAGGAAGCAGTGCAATCTGACGAGCACGCTTAACAGCCTGAGCCACGCGACGCTGATACTTCAGAGAAGTACCGGTGATGCGACGAGGCAGAATCTTACCCTGCTCGTTCAAGAACTTCTTCAGGAACTCAGGATCCTTATAGTCTACATATTTAATACCACTCTTCTTGAAGCGGCAATACTTCTTCTTCTTTGTGTCGATAGAAGGAGCAGTCAAATAGCGGATTTCTGATTCTTGTGCCATAGTTTAAGCCTCCTCTTTTTTAGCAAATTTGTTACGACGCTTCTCAGCATACTCTGCAGCATACTTGTCAAGCTTTACTGTCTGGAAACGGATGACTTTCTCGTCACGACGGAAAGAAGTCTCCAGTGCTTTAATCACTTCTGGCTCAGCCTTGAATTCCAACAGGTAGTAGAAACCTGTAGATTTCTTCTGAATAGCATAAGCCATCTTCTTCAGTCCCCAGGCCTCTTCGTTCACGATCTCTGCACCCTTATCGGTCAGAATTTTCTTGAATTTAGCGACCGTTTCCTTTGTCTGTTCATCAGACAAAACGGGAGTCAAAATGAAAACGGTTTCGTATTGATTCATACTACTTAAAAAATTATAAAAATGTTATTTTGCAAAATTGCGGGTGCAAAGGTAGTGCAAATCGAACAAAAAACCAAATTTTATTTGAGTTTTTTTGAGATGCAGCCTACCTTCAAGGCTAATTTAGCGTTAAAGGTACGAATAAGTGAGCAAAAAACCAAATTTTAAGTATCCTTGTCCCTTATCACATGAAAAGGGGGCAGTTTTAAACGCCCCCTTCTGTCATAGTAATATCTTTGAAGTGCACCCCAAAAGTTGGACACAAAGAATGAAGATTATTTTATGAAAATTGTGTTCAAAATCATCTCAAACTGATCAAAGGTGAGGAGTAGGTTACCTGTTCAACCAACAGGTAACCTAGCTTGCGCCCTTTATTTATCAGGGTTTGAGGGATGTCGGGTTAAGATGTGA
>JBGVBD010000052.1:0-4097 GCA_045225255.1 Prevotella sp.
TGTTTTTGCTCGCGTGAGCTGTCCAAAACCTGCTCCTGTTGATTGTCCATGAGTTGCTCTATATAATGTCAACCAGTCTATAGAAAGAGAATGGTCCCAGAGGACCCACTCCTGGCAGATTGGCAATCCTCTGAGACCGCGGTTAAAAAACCATGGTCATTATATCAGAGTACGCCAAAATCTACAACGAGGAACAAGACATTTTTAATCGAGAGCAATGAAGAACCACCTGTTTGCCCCTGTTGCGGCGGCAAGCTTTTTCTTCGAGATCACCGCCGGAGGCACGGCAAAACCTATCAGGGCGAAGTGGTAACGTTCTTAATTCCACGGCTCAAGTGCAGCCGATGCAAACGGCTACACAACGCGCTTCCGGATTGTTTGGTTCCACACAAACACTACGTCAGTGAAGTGATTGAGAACGTAATCGACGAGGTCTCCACTTCGGAGGACGAGACCACAGAAGATTATCCGTGCGAGCGCACAATGGAACGCTGGAAAAAGTGGTTCAGCCAGAACAAAATTCATATGGACGGATTCCTAAAATCCGCATTGAGTCGGCTCTCCGGCGACGGCACAAATCCTTTGTATACCGGAGAATCATTGCTCCAAAGATGTCGTGATAGAGGCACCGGTTGGATAGGTGCCATTGAAAAAGTGATATACAACTCCGGAGGCGCTTTCCTCCTGGAAAATGCGCCTTGGGAGCATGCACCTGATTTGTCTGGGTGACCATCCTTTATAGAGGTAACATCTCTGTAAAGGAGGTTTTGCCCATGAATAATAACGAGATACGAACCTGGCAGAACGAAACTGCTTTGCAGAGATTCCAGATGATAAGCCCTCTCTTAGAGGAGGGTCTGGATGCGTCTGCCAAGGTGGAACTACGAAAGAAGATTGCTGCGGATAACAACCTGTCCGAACGCACCCTGCGGCGTTATGAACAAAGCTACCGGGAGCGTTCCTTTGAGGGACTTCTTCCACAGTCCCGAGCGAAGCCCGGACCGACACCTTTGCCGGCAAATTTCGATGAGCTTCTGGCGGAAGCCATTCAGCTGAAGCGCGAAGTGCCAACGCGTTCGGTGAACCAGATCATCTATATTCTGGAAGGGGAAGGCAGAGTGGCACCGGGGGTTCTTACACGTTCTACTTTACAACGCTATCTGTATGAGGCGGGCTTCGGGCAGAAGCAGATGCGGCGGTATGTGGAAGCCCGAGAGAGCAGTTCCAAGAGGTTCTGCAAGCCGCACCGCATGATGCTGGTGCAGGCGGACATTAAGTATGGTCCTGATCTTCCGGACCCGCAGAACAGCAAGAAGAAAATCCACACCTATTTGTCTTCCGTGATAGATGACCATTCACGGTATATCCTGCATTCCCGGTTCTATGACAACCAGAGAGCGGAGATAGTGGAAGATTCCTTCCGACAATCCATACTCCGGTATGGCAAGTTCGATAAAGGATATGTGGATAATGGAAGCCAGTATGTTGCAACTGATCTCAAGGACAGCATGGCGAGGCTTGGCATTACCATATGCCATGCACCGGTTCGTTCCGGGAAAAGTAAAGGCAAGGTGGAGAAGTTCCACCAGGTAGTGGACCGCTTCCTTGCCGAATCCAAAGTCCACAATGTTAAGACTCTGAATGACCTGAACTATTACTGGGAATGCTATCTGGAAGAGTATTACCAGAAGCGTCCGCACTCCGGAATTGCCGAGTATTACAAGACCCTAGGAGTAACGGTTCCGGAACGTGGCATTTCGCCACTGGAGGAATGGAACAGGGACAAACGACAGTTGACTTTTCTGGATACTGATACTGTGGCGGAAGCATTTCGCCGCCATGCAACCAGAGAAATTGACCAGGCGGGTTGCTTCACTTTTGAAGGCACCTTGTATGAAGCAAGTGCAGCGCTAATTGGCGCCAAAGTGGAGATATCCTATGATCCCGGTAATACAGAAACCATAGACGTTCACTACCAAAACATGCCGCCGATGCGGGCGAAGGCCGTACGCATTGGCCCGCAGGCCGACCCGAAGCCGCCGCTTCCTGTTGCCATGCAGGAAGAAGTTCCGGATTCTTCCCGTATGCTGGAAGTGGTGGAGAAACAGAATAGAGAGTCTCGAAAGAAGTATGCCGATGCCATCTCTTACAGTGACTTCTGGAAGGGTGGTGAATGAGCATGTATGAGTCTTACTTTGAAATGGAGAACACTCCGTTTGCAAGGAATGTTCCTCCGGAAGCTCTCTACACTTCCAATGCTATGGCAGACGCACTTGGACGACTGCAATATGTGGCCGACCGGCAACTCTTTGCTGTTGTGACCGCAGATGCCGGATGCGGGAAGTCTACTCTTATCCGCAAGTTTGCGAGCAGCCTTCCGGAAGACCGGTATATCTTCCTCTATCTCTCCGACTCTAAGCTGACACCGAGATGGTTCTACCGCGGCGTGCTGGACCAGCTTGGCATTGAGTCTCGTTTCTACCGTGGGGACGCAAAGCGGCAGCTGCAACGCCAGATTGAAATTATTCGAGGAGTTGAGCAGAAGAAGGTGGTCTGCGTTCTGGATGAGGCACACCTGCTGGACAAGGAAATGCTGGAAGAATTCCGCTTCCTTTTGAACTACAAGTACGATTCCGAAAGCCCGATGGCGCTTGTTCTGGTTGGCCAGACAGAACTCTGGGACCAAAAACTTCGCTACCAGCGCTATGCCGCCATACGCCAGCGAATTGACGTTAACTGTATTCTGCCGCACTTTGACCGGTACGAAACAGAAGCATATATTGAATCTCATCTTCGCTATGCCGGGTGCAACCAACAGTTGTTCACCGACAAAGCAATGGATGACATTTACAAATACTCTACCGGCACACCCCGTGTGATTAACCGCCTATGCGAGAAATCCCTGACTTACGCATGCCAGCAGCAGAAGAAGCTGATTGACGATTACATGGTGAAGTTCGTTAATGAGCACGAAGGGGTGACAATTGATGCCTGACTGCAAAACGTGTATAGAAAACATGTGCACATATTGCATTGAGCGAGGCGTGCTGATTGCACAAATAGACAAAGAAAACGAATGGAATGAGAATGCTCGCATGATCTTTAAAGAACTCTACGAGGAAGTGCCCGGTGTGAAAGAGTATGTGCAGTCTCATGGCTATGGCTATATGATTTGGTGACAATCTTCGGCCGGTTCCTTTAGGCGCCGGCCGCTTGCCCCAACATTATTGGACAGCATTTAGAGCAGTTCGCGGACAATGAATTAGAGCAGTTCATGGACAACAGAAGCGAGCAGCAACACCAATACTCGTTGTTCATGTCAGAACCTCCTTTGAAATAGTCGGGGTACGTCCTCCCCTTATATACCGCAAGGGGGCAACCCCCTTACATACCGTAAGGGGTAAGACATGACAAAAGCCGCCGAGCATTTCGCTCGACGGCCTGTTTCTTTGGCGATTTACTCCACCAATTCTGCAATTCCCTCAGTGAAAATGTAGGGGTACATCAGAGTCTTACTGACACCGTTGAAATTGATCACGATGCTTCTTTTCTTCACATACTCTACGACACCTACACCGTACTCGTTATGACGTACCAGAACCCCTTCCGCAACGTCTTCCGGATGGAATGGTTTCAGCGAGACATGCTTTTTCATAACCGGTCGTTTCTTCGCAACTGCACGAACCTTTTTCTTCTTTTCCTCGGTCTCATGCAGGAACTGTGAAGAATAGTCATTGTATTCACAGAGCACCAGTTCATTCTTTGCACGGGTGATTCCGACATAGAAGATTCTTCGCTCCTCTTCGAGGTCGCAGTCCGCACCCGGCAGGATCCCATCAATTGCATCGATGAGAATCACCTTGTCATATTCAAGGCCCTTGCTACTATGGATGGTGCTCAGCACCACATTCGAACCAGGTCTGTACAGTTTGTCCCAGTTCTTGCTGCCCATAGCAAACAGCCGTTCACGGAATTCATCGACTGTTTCATCTGAATAGGCCATTGCTTCCAAAATATACAGCTTTTCACTGTTTGCATTCTTATATCCAACTTCTGTGCGGATACGGTGAATTGCGTCCTTGGCATTATCGTTCGTG
>JBGVBD010000053.1:0-3062 GCA_045225255.1 Prevotella sp.
ACGAATGTCGAGTCGCAGCGAAGCGACTTGAGGTCAATATCCAGTTCCGTCGAGAACAAGTGCAGAGACTTCTTCGAGTTGTACGAGACGTGGCCGATCTCGTGGATTTCTTGATCGTCCGGCAAGACGATGCCAGTCTCCTCTTTCAGTTCACGCTTCGCCGCTTCGAGCGGAGTCTCGTCGTTCTCGATGTGGCCCTTCGGAATGTCGTAGGCGTAATTGTAGGTATAGGGACGTCCAGTCGGATGTCCACCAAGCACCTTATGGGTGCTCTTGTCAATGATGATAAAACCAGCAGATAGTTCCATACCTAGTGAACTCCGCACCGCCTAACGGCGGTGAGCTTCGCGTTGTGTTTCGATGTTTCCCGCGCATTGAACCGCAGTCCCTGCGGCGATTAATCTTTTACCTTCATTAAGAATGTTGATGGCGGCATTGACGTCTCGGTCGTGTGACGTGCCGCACTGCGGACACGTCCACGACCTTACGTTCAAGTCCTTTGTCAACGTATTCTTGAACCCACAGCAATGACATAGCTGAGAGGATGGGAACCATCGTCCGACGCGGACGATGGTTCTTCCGTACCATTCAGCCTTATACTGTAGTTTGTTCAGGAACATCCTCCAAGCAGTGTCATGTTCGGACTTCGCGTGGTCGCCCTCGGCGACCTCGCGCACGTCCAAATCCTCGACCGCCACCGTTTGGTTCTCGCGGAGCAATCTCGTGGACAGCTTGTCAAGGAAATCCTTCCTTCGGTTAGCAACTTTTTCATGTTCGCGAGCTATGCGCAATCGCAATTCCTCGCGTCTCTTTGAACCTTTCTGCTTCTTGTCGAATGCTCGCTGAAGGTCAGCGATACGAGATTCTGATTCCTTGAGGAAACGAGGATTCGCGACGGCGAAGCCGTCGCTGGTCACGCAGAATTCATTAAGACCGAGGTCAATTCCGATTTCGGACTCAGATGTCGGCAGTGCCTTCGGCACCTCCTCCTCGACTAGGATCGATGCATAGTACTTCCCGGCACGTGACCGTGACACGGTCACGTGCTTGATGTCCCTGGCTGACCAGTCGATGTCCTCGTAGTTGCGGAAGGAAACGAAGCCTACCTTCGGTAGGCGGAGCTTCCTCCCTTCTACACGGATATTGTGGTTTGTCGTATAACTTGTATACGACTCCTTATCCCGGTGCTTCGCCTTGAACTGCGGAAAGCCGACTCCGTCGGCCTTCCGCTCGAAGAAGTTCTTGAACGCAGCTTGCAAGTTAAGCTTCTCGGAAGTCAACGCTTGCGCGTCGACTTCCTTCAAGAAAGGAAACTCTGCGTAGAAATCTGTCGGCTTAGACCGACACATTGTTCCGGTCGCCTCGTACGACTTTATCTTTGCTTCCAACATGCAGTTGTAGACCTTACGACAGCACCCGAAAGTCTTGCTGAGCAAGACTTCCTGTTGCTTGTTAGGATACAATCTGACATTGTAGGCGCGTTGAAACATGGTTCAAAGTTCTATTCTTTAGAAGTTTATATAGAAAATTAAAATTTATTTTTCAAGTTTCGCGCCTAGCGGCGCTAGGTGGCATGTTTCTCGGCGCAATCTTCTAAATTAGCTTAATCGCAGTCCTTGTTGACTTCATAGGGCTGCTTGGGTTCCGTGACGTCGATGCGCTTGACCTTGATGGTGTCCGGCGTGACCTTGTTTGTCGCCATGCCAGCGATGACGATTTCCTTCATGGCATCGTATTCCTCGTCGGTAGCTCCGTCCGGGACGAAGAACTTGCAAGTCTTTGTGAGTGTGACTTCGAACTGCATAAGCATCTCCTTGTTTCTTACTTTTTTCTTATTTATATAAAATATAGCAAATTTTCGGAGTCTCGTCACCTAAACTGATTGGAAAAGGAAGAAATTTTATGGAACACGGCGAGATTACCTTAGAACAGATCAACGAAGTTAAACGATGCGCAAGCGACTTGTCGTATTTCGCCAAGTACTTGAAGCTCGACAAGAAGGGATACCCGATCAACTGGAGAGACTACCAGCTTCGCGAGTTCGACATTCTTCAGAAGTACAACAACGTCATCCATAACTGGTGCAGACAAGCTGGCAACCGATGGATGGAGGCCGCCTATGTCTTGTGGTACGTTACGTTCAATTCGTCTCGCTGCTGCGTCCTATGCGATATCAAGCACAGCATGGCGAAGGAACAGCTTGCGCTTATCAAGACGATGTACACGAACTTGCCGTGGTGGTTGAAGAAGGATGCCGATTTCCACAAGACGTACGCCAAGTTCGGCGCTGGTATTGACTCATGTACTATCCTCGTCCAGTCGTACGGCGCTGGCGGATTCCGTGGACGTACCGTCAATTTGTTCGTATGTAGGAACTTCGCCTTCCTCAAGGAATCTGACGCAAACTACTTCGCGGCATCGGTGTTCCCGGTTCACATGTCTGGGCATCCGAAATACCACCGCATGCTGATATCCTCTTGTCCAAACGGCAAGGGCAACTTGTTCCATCATTTGTGGGAGAGCTGCATCCAGCTGCCCAATGTGATCCAGCCGGAATCGACGTCGTTTGTCGGTACGGAAGTGACGTACAGCAAGCACGTCAAGCCGTACGTGAAAAAGGACATGTCGAGCTTGCTTCCGCGCCACATCTACCTCGCCGAGTATGAAGGTAAATTCGTTGACAGATAGATAAACTGCGGCTAAAGTATCCTACGAGGACACAATGGCTAATATGAAATCTGTCGATGAAGTTATCGACGCCGAAATCGGCGGTTCACCGATTTGCGAAGCTGTGAAGCAGATCGCTGGCACGTTGTTTGAGTCAATCGATTACAACGACGCAAATGCTGTGTACAATGCTCTTGCAGAAGGCCAGTTCTTTACTGACGCGGAACTTGAGCTGGTTACCAATGGATGGGGCTTGAATACTGACACCTTGGACAGAATCTGCCAAGTCCGCTATGGCGGCGATGCAGACCAAGTTATTGAAGGACGTGTATGAGACCCTACCTAGCTATCAGTATCAACGGCGGCGGTGCCCTCGGCATCGGCCCTCTCGCGTT
>JBGVBD010000054.1:0-1642 GCA_045225255.1 Prevotella sp.
GCCAATGTCGGTTAATGGTTTCTCACGCCAAGCTGCGACAGCTTCACTGGCGTCATTTCGTCCTTGCGCTTCATATTCGGATCGACGAGCTCGGACAAGTACTCGCATACCGGGCGGATGATTTTAACTTGTCTGTCAGAGAACAAGAACTTCTTGTTGACGACCTTCCAGTACCAATCCATCAGGCCGTTGCCGTTCTCTTCCGACGTCGCGGCCCAGTCGGCGCACATTTCGTACAGAAAAGTATCTTCCATCTTTGTGCAGTCGTTGCCCGACGAGGCGTAGTCGCCGTCGTTCCAGTACTCGCAGTGGTGCTTGTTGGACTTGATGTGCTCCATGACCACGTTATGGATAGCCCACTTCTCGCTTTCGGACAAGGGCTGCGGAAGATAGCGGAACGACTGGCGTACGAGGTTCTTGACCTTCAGCTTGTCCTTGTCGTGGTTCTTCAGTCGTACCAAGTCGATATCCTCTATCGGTATCATGTCGGCAGCGACCAGCTTAGAATAAAAGAACCGAACCCGCTTGATGTGGTTCTTCACGCGGGCCCGGTACTTGAACGAATACTTGATTATCTGGAACAGTCTCAGCATAGTTTTCATGTATGGAAATATAGTAAACCCTTGATAGTCCGATGGACAATATCAGTGCATTTTGTTATATTCAACCGCAGAGGTACAAGATGAACGAACCAGCAGATTTATTCCAGAACATCCAGACATTCGGCATGATTATCGTGCCGTTATTTGCCATCTGCTTGTTCGGATTGATGAAGGACGAATTGGGACTTGACGACATCGGCAAGGATCTTGGCAAGCTGATGAAATCGGTCAAGAAACAGTTGAACTCTACCGAACTAGTCACCAAGCTTTCCAAGCCGGACGAAATGGAACTCCGTGTACTTTCAGAATTGCAACTGTACTTCAGCAAGCCCAACCACTTGCATAGCGTAATACAGCACTCGCGTAACATCGAATCCCAGAACTGGGGCTGCGCAATCTACGGAGACCTATACTTGATCACACAGAACGGTCGTCTGGCGACATTGGCAAGGTTGCTCAACGACAACGGGTTTTCCATCAGTTACGAGGCGAACGATATGTGTGGTGGGCAATGCTGGCACATCTGGAAAGCAAGCTCTAACGAGAAACCGGCATTCCTATGCTTCCGGTAGGTTGCGTCATACCGGATAATCTCCCAAGTGGCTTATTATTTTATTCATAGACTGCTGTTCCTCCTCGCTATGACCAGTCCAGTCTTGAGGCACGGTGCCATGTTCCTTGGTCGCATACAGTGCCGCTCTAGTAAGTGCCACGGCAGTCTGCCAGCACTGCTTGCGTCGTTCCGGTGTATCTAGTCCAAGATTCTTTATCTTGTATACAGCCCAGTCATATATCTCCTTCGCTATGTCCGTAATGCTTGCGTCCGGGTTATGCTTAACGATGTCGGTTACTCGTTCGTGAATTTTCGCATCGATTTCCCACGGGAATATGCTATGGTACTTATCTATGAACGAATCACTGGATCGATCTACCGACGGCATGTGTTTGGCCATATAACGGTCATAGTCGAATTCGTCATTGCTATAGGAGTTCTGATCTGGATGGCTGCGCTGGTCTGCGTGAGTAAGCTCGTGTCTGAG
>JBGVBD010000055.1:0-1942 GCA_045225255.1 Prevotella sp.
CCTAGAAAGGAGGTGATCCAGGGGCACCTTCCGGTACCCCTACCTTGTTACGACTTCGTCCCAGTTATCAACCCCACCTTTGACGGCTCCCTCCTTTCGGTTAAGATACCGGCTTCAGGTGTTGCCAACTCCCATGACGTGACGGGCGGTGTGTACAAGGCCCGGGAACGTATTCAACGCAGTATCGCTGACCTGCGTTTACTAGCAACTCCATCTTCATGCAGGCGAGTTGCAGCCTGCAATCTGAACTGAGGATGGCTTTGGAGGATTCGCTCCGCGTCGCCGCTTCGCTTCCCATTGTTCCACCCATTGTAGCGTGTGTGTAGCCCAGGATATAAAGGCCATGCTGACTTGACGTCATCCCCACCTTCCTCCGGCTTTCTACCGGCGGTCTTGCGTGATACGTGTAACACACAACAAGGGTTGCGCTCGTTAGCGGACTTAACCGAACATCTCACGACACGAGCTGACGACAGCCATGCAGCACCTGTTCAAGCTCCCCGAGGGGTCGTTCCGGTTTCCCTTCACTACCACTTGTATGTCAAACCCTGGTAAGGTTCTTCGTGTATCATCGAATTAAACCACACGCTCCGCTGCTTGTGCGGGCCCCCGTCAATTCCTTTGAGTTTTAATCTTGCGACCGTACTCCCCAGGCGGTAGACTTATCGCGTTTGCTTAGTCACTCAGCCCTTTTACAGGCCAAACGACGAGTCTACATCGTTTACGGCCAGGACTACCGGGGTCTCTAATCCCGTTTGCTACCCTGGCTTTCGCGTCTTAGTGTCAGTTGGCGGCCAGTAATCCGCTTTCGCCTCTGGTGTTCTTCCGGATATCTACGCATTTCACCGCTACTCCCGGAGTTCCGATTACCTCTCCACTACTCCAGCTATACAGTCTTGAACGACGCCTCCCAGTTAAGCCGGGAGATTTTACATCCAACTTGTATTGCCTCCTACACGCGCTTTACGCCCAGTAAATCCGGATAACGCTCGTCTCCTACGTTTTACCGCGGCTGCTGGCACGTAGTTAGCCGAGACTTATTCACAGGGTACCGTCCTTCCTCTTCCCCTGTAAAAGGATTTTACGACCCGAAGGCCTTCTTCATCCACGCGGCGTTGCTGCTTCAGGCTTTCGCCCATTAAGCAATATTCCCTACTGCTGCCACCCGCAGGTGTATGGACCGTGTTTCAGTTCCATTGTGGGGGACCACCCTCTCAGGTCCCCTACCCGTCTTCGTCTTGGTGGGCCGTTACCCTCACCAACTAACTGATGGGCCGCAGGCCCCTCCCAAAGTAGATCTCTCTTTTACTTGACCTTCTCTAACTCAGCCAAGCTTATTCGGTTTTGCCACCCGTTTCCAGGTGATATTCCCATCTTTGGGGCAGGTCACCAACGTGTTACTCACCCGTTCGCCACTACAGCATTGCTGCTGCCGTTCGACTTGCATGTATTAGGCACGCCGCCAGCGTTCATCCTGAGCCAGGATCAAACTCTCCGCTAAATTTTTCTCAGCTTCTTCAGCTGTTGTTTACTTTTTTCACGGATCATTTCGCCGGAATTGTCTGGTTTGTTTTATTTCTGCTGCTTCTCAATTGTCAAGGTTCTTGCTGCCCTTTTTTGCGGGCAACAGTTCATTATTATATTCATGGTTCTTTATCTGTCAAGAGGTTTTTCCGAAAGTCATGAAAATTCGTGACATTTGTATGACAATTGAAAAAAAGAGAAATGAAGAATAAGAATATCAGAAGAAATACAACTCCCGGACGGACCAGTACACATCCGCGGGACCGCTGTTCTTGATCCTGAGCCACCTGGTCTCCGTCTGCGGGAAAGTCAGGTCAAAGAGCCCGCTTACAGTCAGCGGAAGCACCATCCAGGTTTCTCCGTCTTCAGAAATACTGACTTCCGGCGACCGGCCATATTCGCGTTCATCATTTCCCGG
>JBGVBD010000056.1:0-2022 GCA_045225255.1 Prevotella sp.
CAGTGTCAGCACTAAGATGGTGCGATTGCTTATTGCCTCCGGCAGACTGAAAGCCGTCAACCTCGGCAAGCGGATGACACGCATCAGTCTACAGGAACTCACAGACTTTGCCCAAGGGCAAGGCTGCAATGTCGTGCTACCTTCTTCTTCCCTTCCTTTTAATAATAACAAAAGGGAAAAGAAGAAGAGTATAACTACTGCCAAGCCAGAGACGGGCCGCGTAAACAAAACTGCCAAGTGCCGCATGACACCAGCCTGTGAGAAAGCCCCTAAAGGTGTTACCCACAAAACCCATTATACGATGGCAGAGGTAATGAGCAAGTTCAACATCAAGTACGGTCGCCTGTACGAGATACGCAACCGCTATCAGTTAGCATCCATCCATGCCTGGGGTACGACCGCTTTTAAGAAGGAGGATGTCGAGAAAGCTATTGCCAAGTACGACGAAGAACAGGGCAAGGCGCAGCAGGAAGCATACTACACCTGCTTTGACATCATGCAGAAGTACGGTTTGGGTAAGACGCAGGTACGCCGTTTTGCCGAGACACACAATGTCCGTATCAAGAAAGCCAAGGGCGGCAGGGCTAATCTCTACCTCAAAGCGGACTGGGAAGCGGCACGAAAGAAAGCCGAGAAAACAAGTGCCAGTACCAAGGCGAAACGGACATGATGCTGGACATGAGAATACAAATGTTGGTACTACTTGCAGCGATGGTTAGAACCAATCCTGTAATCCAAGACTCAAAACGACTGGTTTCAGGCCGTTGTACCCAGATTGTAGCTTTGCAGTCAGTAACTTTGCAGAGCCATCTGAAAAAGATGTACCCCAACATTGGCAATCCTTTCGGAATCAAGGAATACAATGAATGTAAATGAATCATTAACCTGTTTCCGAGTATGGTTTTTGCCGAAATTTCATACTCAAACGCTAACTCAGGTTAAATATGATGCATTGGAGGTCAACATTTTAGGCGCAACCTAAACAAAGGACGTACCTTTGCAATCGCTTGAAGTTCCAACCGCACATGAAGTGCAGTGCAGGACAACCGAATATAGATAAATGTAATGACAATATAAAATAGCAGACATGACGAATTTATGTACCAAGGTCACAGTGCGGAAGCGACCTATCAAGAACGGGCAGACATCGCTCTATCTCGATTTCTACCCACCTATCCGCAACCCGAAGACTGGCCGTCTGTCACGACGCGAGTATCTGGGCTTATACATTTATTCAAACCCTACTGAGAAGTTTCAGCAGGAGTACAACCGAAGTATCATGCAGAAGGCGGAGCTTATCAAGTGCCGCCGCACAGAGTCCATCATCAACGAGGAGTTCGGTTTTCTCGACCGCTCCAAAGGTCAGGAGAGTTTTCTAGACTACTTCAAGCAGTGTATGAACAAGACAACCAACAAGGCAAACTGGGAGGCTGCCTACAAGCACTTCGTCAAATATTCGGGTGGCGAGTGTCGCTTCTGCGACCTCGATGTAGCGTATTGCCAGAAGTTTGTTGATTATCTTTTGTCGGCAGAGTGCTATCATAACGGCAAACCGATGATGCCCACCACCGCCAACAACCACCTCGTAAAGCTGAAAGCCGCCCTCCGTATGGCTTACGATGACGGACATATCAAGGAGAACATAGCCAAGAAACTTGTCAAGGCTAAGGGACACGGCAACAAGCGGCAGTACCTGACCAAGGAGGAACTTGTTGCGCTGTCCAAGGCTGAGTGCAAGAGTGATGTGCTACGCCGTTCAGGACTGTTCTCTTGCCTGACAGGACTGCGCCTGTCTGACTGCATCCTGCTCCAGTGGGAGAACATCAAGAAGTCGGGCGATGGCGGATGGGTGCTCGACATCACGACCAAGAAGACAAAGACCGATGCCATTCTGCCCATCAGCGAAGAGGCACTTGCCCTGTGCGGCGAGCGTGGAGAGGGTCAGGTGTTCAAGAAACTGACACCGAACCTGGTTGCCGCCCACCTCAAAGACTGGATAAAGGCTGCTGGCATCACCAAGCA
>JBGVBD010000057.1:0-10945 GCA_045225255.1 Prevotella sp.
GTGTTCGATAATCCCAGAGACTCGGATATCCGCCTTGATGATGGCAGACATGTCCACGCAGACGCCAGAATCGTCGGTGAAACTGAATGTCATGTGGCCAGCCGGAACCTTGGACACTTCGAGCGTCTTGGGCGCTTCGTTCGGCTTGGGCGGCGGAAACGAGAGCGCAGTGTAGTCGTATCTGAACCCGCTGGATTCGTTGTTCTTGACATACCAGTTGATGACCTCGTTAACAAATTCATCCAAGCACTGGTTGTACTCGTCAGGAGTAAGCTGTGACCGATTCGTCGGGCAGATGTTTCCGACAAATGCCTCGCTGAAATTTGACTTGAACGCGAAATGCACATCGAACGTGATGTAGTTGTAATAGCCACGGAATGACAGATATTTAATCTTGCTGCCAGATACGTTCGGATCATCCCATTCATCAAGTCGGATCGTCCAACCGCCGGGAAGATTATATCCACGCTCGGAGAACGTTTTAAAGAAGTCGTAGAACCTCTTGATACCGTCCGTAATTCGGAATGAACTATACTTTGGAACCATATTTACCACCACTTTGAATGACAAAAGAACTCGAACGGATGAAGGCTGATCGAGCCTTCATGGCGCTTCTGCAGCGCATACGTTCCATCTTTCCTCAGATACATGTTTTGACAATCCCACTTAACGACCTTCGCCGTAAAGCCAGAGTTGTAGTAGCAGTCGCCGTCTTGCGTCGTCTTGTCAGACGGGTTGCGCTTGAAGTGGAACAGCGTGTCGTTCTTCGTAGGATTCCATACGATGAACTCCTTGCAATTCCCTTCGGCGGCGTACGCGCTAGATATCGCCAGCGCTAGAAGCAATGCAATCAGCAGTCGCATTATCCGTTCCTTGTTTGCGTTTCCAGTCCGCGAGAATCTTGCCGTACT
Organism: Prevotella sp.; assembly: GCA_045225255.1. GTDB lineage: Bacteria > Bacteroidota > Bacteroidia > Bacteroidales > Bacteroidaceae > Prevotella. The sequence continues at coordinate 912 of JBGVBD010000057.1, forward strand.
GCGGCGGGATGTCCGATTCTTGGCACTTGCCCTCTACAAGCTTCTTGCGCCAGTAGTTCCAAGCGGTGAACCAGACTCCGTACTTCTCGTGGAACTCGTTCTTGTAGTTGACGACGTACTGTTGGCACTGCTTCCGATGGGACTGGAAGTATTTCTTGCACTTCCGCGAGTTTGTTCGCTTTCCCTTCTCGGTCTGTCTGTACCGACGGTTCGCCTCGTTGTTCAGTCGGCGCTTCCTAGAGATCGGATCCTCGTCGACCAGTGTGTTGTTTTCGGTTTCAATCCTCTGTCCTTCGTTCGTTTTCATCTTTCACCTCATTCTTTGGCAGAGTGTACTGTTCTGGATGAAGGAACGCCGGGTCTACCTCTATGCCAGCCTTCTTCATCTTCTCAATCATGTTTTTCAATACAATTTGGCTTCCAGACAGATCGTCGTACGAATTGTCTTCGAATCGTGCTTCTTCCGCAGTCGCGTCTTCTCGTTCACAGAACGCATGTACGCTCTTCGGTATGGACGAAAGGATTTCGATGCATCCCTTCAAGTACCACGCATATTCGCGGTCGGTAAGCTCGCCTCGGCCATGACGGCACAGCGGACATGTGCAAGTAAGTCCCATGGGCGCACCTACCGTTTGATGTCTGCTTTCAGCTTTTCAAAATGACGTTTGTACGTACCAGCCGCATCGATAGAATCTTCAAGGTACGACTTGTATACGCGCAAGCACTCCATCGACGCGCTGTCGAGACCCTTGTCGACTTCCTCCGCGCATGCCGGACGGTTTTTCAAGATGTCGTCGTACTTCGTGACAATCATCTTCTCTTGGGTCGGCGTGATGAGACAGAAGGTCACGGTTATCACCGCAAATACGAGGCTAGTCCACAGCAGCTTTGGCGTCGGTGGGGTGCATACACCCAAACCAAACGTAAGCAGCGTGATCGCGGTAAAGGCCATAAACCAACCGACGAATGTATTAAGATACATGTCAATCATATCACTTCTCCAAGTATTCAAGCGTGGCGTGTTTGACGTTGCGGTACTCTATCCAGTCGTCGTCATCCTTGTTGTAAATGCGGTAACGATTTCCACTATCGTCCACCAGATAGCGCTCGGTCTTGTACTCAATCACAGTACCGTCGTCTTCGGTGATAGTCACCTTCACCGGGTCGTGCATATTGAGCAGACACACGACCAGCGGAATACCGAAACCAAACATTCCGAGCGTAATCACCGAAATGCAGCATGCGTCGCCAGTGTCAATCGATTTGTAATGGACGCAGTGGTAGATCATGAAAATCAGTACCAGAGCACAGACGAGCGTGAAAAATCCGAGCCAGTACATAGCTCCCAACATAGTCATTCTCCTTTCATGTCTTGCATGAACTGTTGTTTGAACACTTCTTTCGGAACCGTCTCCGTATGGTCTCGTTCGAGCCATCCGTCTTCGGTTTCCCTGTAAATTACCTTGAGGTCGCCTTCTCGGCTGAAGCGCGTGTAGCCGAAAGGCTTCTCCTTGACAGTCTTCATGTTGTCGAGCTGGTCTTCCTCGGACGTGCGAACACCACGGCCTAGCGCCTTTCTTGCGCATTCCTCGCAGAGGTTGGTGATCCATCCGCCAGTAGTCCAGATGACACGCTTGCCGTCTGCCGTACGAGGTTCCTTGCCGCAGTCGTAGCAGATCCAGCTAGACAGCGACTCGGCTATGCCGTTGAGCGAGTCCTCGCCAGTGGATACCGACGTGTAGACACGGAGTTCTCCGTACTTCTCCTTGACATCCATGAACTCGAACCTGGCCTTGGTCGCGTCATCCCAAGAATCGTACAGCTTGAACAGACGAGGAAGGTAGCGGTTCTTCCACAAGTCTTCCCAGCCATTGCCGTCCCAGTACTTGTAGTAGTTGTTCTCGATATTCTCGGCATCGGTCTCGTATGCCTTGCGGAACTTCAAGAACGGATACTTGTTGAGCAAGTCCAGCATGGCCTCGTCGGAGATCGGATATTTAGGTGTAAATGCGCCCATTAGTCATCCTCATTTATGTCGTCAGATCGCCATAGCTCATCGTCAATGCACGTCTCGCCTCCACCGATACCGCTGTCACTGAACTTGTCGGAAGCCAGCAAGAACAGACGGTTATCTGAACGGTAGACTTGGAACACACCACTCCAGCCGCCGGGATAGTCGACGAACACTTCGTCGGTGTTTTGCAGTTCCTTGTTCCTCAGCAGCTTTTTAAGCTTACCTACGGTAAGCTTTTCCATTTTAGCTTGCTTGTGGCCCGTTATAGATTCGCCGTTAGTCATTCGGAACCTCGAATAGCCAGTTCGGCTTGTCAAGCGAGACATACATCGTTCCAGACAGCGGAGTCGCCGTACAGTTGCGTTCTCGGCACATCTGCATGAGGATGTAGAAGAAGTCGATGTCCGGAATTTTCACACGGCGCTCGGTACAGAACTCTTCCACATTCTTCTGCCACCAGTTGTGGTTGATTACCACATGGCTAGGGACTACGGCGGCTTTCCAGTCGGCATGTAGCGGCTTCGTTCCGTTGAACTGGTCGAAGAACGGATCGTGTTCCGACGGCAGCATATCCGGAATGAATGTCTGGTCGAAAACGACCTTCTGCAGAAATTCACGGACGGACGTTATACGGTCTTGGGTGAACTTGATGCGGTCTTCCTCGGTCACCTTCTTGTTGGTGGCTGGCATGTAGAAATATTCAGAGATCATTGCGACTCCGTCTAAGCGTTAATCAAAAGTTCCGCAGAAACCGCCATACTCTTCGTTAAAATCACGCTCGGCACGTTCACGTTCACTGGCCGGGCAGAAATTGTCGAGTCGGTACAATGCGCGTTCTCGCGAAGTCATGCAAGCATTGGCTATAGGGCCAACGTCTTGCGACAAGTCACGAGACTTCCAGTTTTCGTCTTCATAGCGTCTAGCCATGTTATTTACCTCATTGGTTTGTTAGGTTTTGTTCATTTTGAGTACTCGGTCGATGTAGGAGACCAAGCACTTCGCATAGGTTTTCACGTCTTCGGCCATCTTGTCGAATGCGTCGACAATGTCCTTTACACTCTGGTCATTCGACAACGAAAGGCTGTCGTTCGGAATCCTGAGGTAACGTTGGTAGATGCCGTAGTTCTCTATGGACTGCACGATCTCGGACAAGGTCACTTGCTTCTTCACTTTGTCCTTGAAATTGTAGAAGGGATCCATACCGCAGCAGCCATCACGACGGTCGACATCGGCCAAGACATAGAAATTGCCTTCGCCGTCCATCGAAACCGTGGGATTCTTGTCGCTGCAGAGGAAGTACTTTACAGTCGTGGTGTTGAGGGAGTCATATTTGACACAAGTAGTCATGCCTTCCGGTACGATAAATTCCTTGGTATGGTCGATGACTTTGCCGTAATTGCGGTCGGGATCGATGCAGATGTTGGCGGTGTCGAGGCGTCTATGGATTTCGAAAATATCGTTGATCTGGGCAAGAGACGAGTGCAGCCTTACTGCGGCAGTACGCATCTTGTCGATATAGCTTTGGCGTTCCCAGTCGTCACCCTTCTTGGTAGAGTCGATGAGTTCGTCCAGCTTCTTGAACACGATTCCGCTGTCAATAGTGAAAAGGGAGTTCGGATTGGGTACGCCAACGTAAACGGCGGTATTGACAGTCTCGCCAAGCTTGTGCGTAATCTCGCAGCGTCGAGACTCCTCGATGATCGTCGTGAAGATTCGCGCCATGGACTCCTTCATCGCATCCTTGGTCTCGTCGGTCACAATGCCATCGGTGAAGTCTCGAATCATGTCGATTACTTGGCTTTCGCGACGCTCGTCGACAATAGGAAGCTCGTCGAGCTTCTTGTACTCGGCGATCTGCTTGGCCACGCCCATTCGGCGCACGATGTTCTGTACGATTTCCTGGTCGATGCCGTTGATTTCTTGACGGCAACCCTCGATAAGTTCTTCGTTATGGTACATTAGCGTTCTCCCTTGCCGTTTTCATAGGTACCACGATCAATTTCCTTCAAGACATGGGAATAGTCTTCGGTATTATGCGTATAGAAGTGGAAGAAACGGTTGACCGGATGGACGATGATGTCGGGGTCGACGACCGAGATGACATGGACGTACCAGTTGTCGCTGCTCATGTCGCCGAAATCCTTGATAGCCACGTTGAACACGAGCTTGAAGATGTTATTGAAGTTGTAAGGGAACGAGATGGGGAACATTTCGTCCGCGACGTCGTTCAAGAGGCGCTGCAAGCAGTGCGGCTTGTCTTCCTTGGTCACGTTCGTCAGATCGGTTTCGGACTTGACAACGACGAACCTCACTCGGCGGTCGTCGTCGAAGAACGTGGTTCCGTCCGGCTTGGTGATGCGGTAGAAACTCAACGGCAAGTCCTTAAATGTCTCGAACTTCCAGCCCACGTACTTGTCGATCATGTATCGAGCAGGGTATTCGGACGGCTTCTTCAGTTCGGACTCCTCGATGGGTGCGAGACGGTCTCCCCACAGAGCCTGACACAGCACGTTCGACGCAAAGTTCCACGATGCTCCGGAATGGTTGTCCGATTCCATGGCCTTGTAAGCCTTCTGTGCGGATCTCACGCAGCCAGAGAAGTATCCGCCCCAGCCGTCTTTATGTTCCTTTTCAAGAAATTCCGCAAAGCGGTCAAATTCTTTATCGTACATCTGTCTACCTCATTAGTTATGGTACAAATATAGCAACAACACTCATGCTTGTCAAGCGAGATTCATAAAAAAGGCTAATTTCGGCATAAAAATGATAAACTAGGGGCATGATGTACGACTTCCATTCCTACCTTCGCTCACTCCCAAGCTCGCCGCTCGTAGAGGCCGTCCGTGCCCTTTACGAGGCTTCCGAAGGCGACGCCAGAAAATACATGAAGAAGATGCTCCAGTCCTTGGGGCTAGAACAGGAACTCGCCCAAGGATACGGCGACAACTGGGCGGAAACAGCGTTCAACAAGATTAGGAACGCCTTCGTCCACCAAGGATGCGACGTCTACTTCGTGCCCGGTATCGCCAGAATAGCATACGGCGACCTACACTTCGACAGCGAGGACGAGGACACGCAGAAGCTGGCGCTCTTGAGGAACTTGGTGAAGTTCATCACGATAGCCCACAAGGCGCAGTTCACGAGAAACTTGGAAAAGATCGACGTGGTTCAGGAAGGGCCGCAGAAGGGAATGAAGGTCAAGTCCAAGCCGCTTACGCTAGACCAGCTGTCCACGATGTTCTCTAGGGAGCAGAAGGAAGTGACTGGCAAGGCAAGGGAGCAGTTCGCAAAGGAACATGCGAACTCCGAAGGCAACGGATACAAGATAATCGAATTGAAGAATTTTGAACAAGCGCACCAGTTCCTACCGTACTGCACGGCGGATAAGTGGTGCTACTTGCAGAACGAGAGTACGTTCGACTCGTACGCTGGCGGAGGCAACAAGCTCTACTTGGCGCTAGCCCCAGGCTTCGAGAAGCTGAAGCCCGGTGACCCAGGGTATGGACGTTCCATGATCGGTTTCGACATGGGCCCAGTTGACGAGAACGGCAAGTCGGAGTTGTGCGTCTGCACCAACCGATACAACCACGCGGAGAACTTGGAGCACGAGGAAGGCGCTGGCTCCGGCGACTCCGCCTATGACGAAATTCAGTTGTCCAAGATTCTCGGATTCCCAGTGTGGGAACGTTGTCCGGGATACACTGTCGACGAAATGCTTGCCAACGGCCTCATGAACATGGAGACGATGAAGACTATCGTCACCACGGACGACGAACTGACGAAGCTCGCCAGAGACAAAAAGTATCAGATGGAATTCTTGAAGAAATACCGTGTGGAAGCTAGGGAAGAATGGCGAGCGCCTGGGTTCTGTGTCAGCTTCTGCAAGATAAACAAGCGTGGATTCCATACGACGGAATGGTTCGCGATGTTGACCGACGATCCGGATCACTTGATATGGTTCAAGGGTTTCAACCGACTGAACGCCGATGTATACTCACTTGAGCTCGGTTCGCATAAATTCATGGTCGTGTTCCAGACTGGCAAACCGCTTTCAACTGACGTGTTCTACAAGGTCGGCGGCGACCACTTCCCGATTGCCGTATGCAAGATGATCGACGGCGAGAAGCGCTACAACTATCTCGACCTAGCCGGACGGTATGTCAGCAAAGACTGGTTCGCCCACGTAGGGACGTTCGACGCATACACCAATTTTGCTTGCGTCCAGCGCGACGATGGCAAGGAGAATGTAATCGACAAGTCTGGCAAGCTCATGTTGAGCGAATGGTACGACAGCATCAAGAGAGAGTACGACAAGGGATTCTACTTCGTTGCGGATGATAAGGATGTTGGGAAGAAATTGCTTTACACATGGGAGATGAAGCCGTTCTGTGGCTACGTCGACGAAATGGAATCATTATCTGGTGTCGGCGTCCTCGTCAAGTCCAACGGAAAGTACAACGTGGCCATTCCGAAGGAGTGCGGCATGCTGTGCGACCTCTGGTTCGACGCTATCGACGAAAGGGTATACACCGCACAAAACGGTTCGTATGTCATTCTAGTGTTCGATAAGGATCAAGGATACAACTTCATCGACCTCGGAACGCACAAGCAAGTTCTCGACAGATGGTATCAGTCCATAAAGTACATGGAGCATGGATTCTTCTTGGTAAAGGAAGGCGGCAAGCTGAACATTTACGAACCGATCCAGAACCGCTTCGTGCTTCCGCAGTGGTTCGATGACCATGGAGTTCCACAGATTCTCGACGAAAATAAGTTCGCTGGTCTGTGGCTTGGCGGCAAGCCAGTGCAAGTCATCGACGGAAAGATTGTTCCATCATCTGGCGAAGTTTAATACAAAGGAAAAGAAAATGAGTATTTACGTTGTTGGTTCAAAGAGCAAGAAGTTCCTACCGCTTGACGGCTTCCACAAGAAGTTCATCGTGGACGAGAAGCACGAAGGCGACAACATCGACTATCTGAACCCTTGGTACTGCGAGCTGACTGGCTTGTATTACATGTGGAAGCACGACGAGGATGACATCGTCGGACTTGAGCACTACAGAAGGTATCTGACCGTGGACGGCTGGCATCCCATCAAGCGCACCGAGGCGGAGAACTACTTGAAGAAGTACGACGTGCTCTGCGTGAAGGTCGGCTATCCGTACACTGGCATCAAGGATTACCTTATCAAGAACCGCAAGGCCGAGGCGACCAATTCCTACATCGCCTTGCTGGCATCCATGTACGGACGCGGATACGCAGACCACTGCATACGTTATCTGAACGGACACGAGCACGTACTTGGCAACATGTTCGTCGCCAAGCGAGAGACCGCCAACAAGTATTGCGAGTTCCTGTTCAAGTCGATGTACACTTGGTTCCGTCTGCAGCAGAAGATGGGCATACCAGTCGAAGGACGTATCTGCGGTTACATTTCGGAGTTCTTGTTCGGAGCGTGGCTCGAAGCCAACGGCAAGAAGGTTAAAACAATTCACTTGAGGATGACGTAATGAACTTTAACGAATACTTGCATTCTCGCCCATGCACACCTCTTACCGAAGCCGTGATGGCCTTGTACGAAGGCTACACGAAGTCGGACATGGCCTTGGGCAAGCACCTAAAATCACTTGACGGCGGCGCGACGATACAGAAGCCGTCACAACCATTAGAAGGCGATGCCCAGCACCATTATGTCGGTCTTGCCAGATCACCGAAAGTGATTGCATCCATACTAGCCGCTGGCGCAAATATTAACGAGTCTCCCACCGAGGAGGATTTGGGCAAAATCGCCGACGCGATGCGCCAGCTTAATCCAAAGGCAGACGAACAGAAGATTACTGGATATGCTAAAGCGATAGGCAACCGCATGGCCAGTATCGTGGACAAGGACAAACTGATGGCAGCCGCAAAAGAATACGCGGCAAATAATACAGATGCCGGGTATACCACGCTCACTCAGATAGACGGGTTTAATATCGATCTGTTCCTTCAGCACATACGCAATGGAATAGAACGATCGAAATTTGACGGAGACCGGGCGTATATGTCACTGAACCCAGACCCCAAGAAAAGCCGCGTTATGAACAAATGGCTATTTCATGGGACGTCGCCACAAAGCGGCGTGAACATTGCGCTTCATGGGTTCGACCGTGGAAACCTTATGGGCGACCTAGCCTACAATAACAGTGAAGGGGCGAACGGCCAAAAGCACAATTATACCGGAGACTATCTGTTCGCATTCGACGCGGACGACATTACTGACGACCGTGACGATTATGAGAAAGGTCATGTCTATCGAGTGGCGAAATACGGCTCGGCAATAATAATGTTCAAGGGATCCGGCTACAAGATCTATCACCACGGCGATGCCGAGAATCAAGTCATATTCGACTACCATGAACCTAAAGGCTGCTTCCTCATTATGAAGAAGAACGAAGCCAAAAGAGAGTCGCTACCTGAGAAGCAGTCCAATCGTGACAAATGGGCTGAGGACTACCAAGTTCTCGGACAAGGTAAGGACGGCAAGCCGAAAATACTTTATGCTGGTGACGGCGCGAAATCGTGCATAGCTTGGGTAAAGAACAACGGCGACACCTACGCCAGATACATGTTCAAGTGGAACACTGCCAAATAAATTAAAAAGCCACCGAAACTCGGTGGCCTTTCTTTTAGTCCTTGAAGTGGCAGTCCTTGAGGAATTGCTGGTTGTCCTTCTCGATGTTGAGGAGAACTTCCTCGATCCGCTTCAGGTCGCTAGCCTTGAGCTTGCATGCCCAGTGGCCGTAATGGTCGCCTTCCTCCAGCTCGTACACGCAACGGTTGGAACCGACGTTGAGCGAACCGCCGTAACGGATGTTGCTCCCTGCTTTGATGGCCTCCGCCCAAGAAGGGAAGCGTCCCTTGTCCGTAGCGTAGTGGAACGGAAGATTGATCTTGATTTCGTCTCCGTGTTCACCGCCGAGCTCGTCCTTGTAGTAACCTTGAATTGCGCCGTAGATTTCCACGGTCTTCTTGGTGAGCGTACGATCCTTCTTGGGAACTTCGAGAGTCACGTTGCACTTGAAGCTGATGTCATGGCACTCGCCGTACTGCCACCCATGCGTCTTGTTCACAGTGCCGTGTTCCTTGAAGAACTTGTACACAGTGCTGAACGGGCTCTTGCTGAAGAACTCGTCGTAAGCGTCCGCTACCTTGGCCTTGGTGGCTTCGACGGCGGCGTCGATACGCTTGCGCTCGGCTTCCGGCAGCTGCTTGTAGTCACGCGGCTTCTCGAACTTGTTGAGGCCGTCGCCGAAATGGATGCCACGCCAAGTGAGACCGCCATGCTGTTCGGAAATGGTGTCAAGACGATCCGTGTTGTGCTTGATGACCTTCTTGACGAAGTCGAGGAACACGTCGGCCTTCACGCCGTACGGATGCTTGGGATGGTCGTAGTCCCATTCGGAAACGAATTCCTTCTGGTACTTGATATTGTGATCCTTGGCGTACTTGAGGAACGGAGAGTCGGTGTCAAAGTAGAACAGAGCCGTCGTATGTTCCGTCTTGGCTCGCATGTGTACGTCGTGTCCGCGCCAAGTGTTGTAGAAGTGGTCGATGTTCTGGCTGTATTCCAGCATCGGAATAACCATCTGAACGTCCGTATTGGGACACGGTGAATCGTAGAAGTACTGGTTGCCTTGATTAACACGGAAACCGAGTCCGGACAGTTCCTCGAAGAACTTCTTGCCTTCTTCGGTATCGGCCCAGAATTCGAGCGGAAGGTCAGTACCTTCTGGAATCTCGTGACCCTTCTTGAACGGCCCCATGCACTTGACGATGTCCATGAAGTGCTTGAAGCCACAATGCAGCGTACATGTGTTGGATTCCAGTGTTTGCACTTGGTCGCCGACAGTAGCCTTAATGAAAACATGCTGGTCGACTCGGCAGCTTTTCTTGAGGTCGGTCATGTTGATGTCGATGGTCAGCTCGTCGCCGTCGATCTCGCCGACGAACTTGAGCGAACCCTTCGAGCTGTACACGA
>JBGVBD010000058.1:0-19080 GCA_045225255.1 Prevotella sp.
ACCAAGGGCTGCTTGCCCTATGGAACCTCGCAAGGGGGTGACCCTCCCCCTTGACCGCCCCGCTCAGTGGCATCTGCCCCTAAGAACCCTGAGCAGGAAGTGACTCTCTCCCTGCACCCTCCAATCAGGGTTACACCCCGATACCCCCAAAGGGAGAAATACAGAAAATCATAATTTCATAAAATAGTAAAGATACAATATTATAAAATAGTAAATACAATATGAATACAACAGCTAAAGCATCCGACCACGTAAAACCGTGCAACATTGAGCAGAGCGAACGTCACAACAGACGGGCTGCTGATTACATCGCCTCACTCAATCCCCGAATATTGTATGTCCGTACTGATTTAAGTCCGAACAACGAATCGTATGTCGCGCCTGACATGAAGGGCATCAGCCTCCAGCAGCACTATGACGCTATCAAGGCTATGGTGAAACAGAAGACTGGACGAGCCATGCAAGAGAAGAAGGTAATGGTGACTGGCAAGAACGGCAAACAGAAAGAGCGCAACGGCAGCAGTCCTATCCGTGAGAGTGTTGTCAACATCAAGCCTGACACAACAATGGACGATCTCCTGAAGTACACAGATAAAATATATAAGAGGTGGGGCATAAGGGCTATCCAAATCCATATTCATAAGGACGAAGGCCACTACGAGAACCCTGACGATCCATCCACATGGAAGCCGAACCTTCACGCCCATATCATTTGGGACTGGATGAACCATGAGACGGGCAAATCCTATAAACTCGGCAAGAAGGACATGGAAGAATTACAGGACATGGCAGCAGAGACATTGGAAATGGAACGAGGCAAGAGTAAGGCTGAGACAGGCCGCGAGCATCTGGAGCATAATGACTATATCCTATCCCAACAGAAAAAGCAGAGTGCCGAGCTGGACATCGAAATTGCTGAAAAACGCGACAGGCTCAATGCTGAGAACGGCAATGCTATCAAGTCAGGAGTGGCTAACCTCTTTGGAAAGGGCAAGTATGCTGACATGGAGAAGGAGAACAAACGACTAAAAGAAGAACTGCCAAAGCAAAAGGCTGTACTACAACGGAAATATCAACAAGCCTTGGATGCTGAACGAGACCGACAGAGCCAACAACTCTCAGAGAAGGACAAGAAAATCGAAGAACTTCAGGCCAAATATAAGGGTGAGGTATTTCGACATCAGCAGGACAATCAGGAGAAAGACAGAATAATCCGACAAAAAGATAGCATCATCAATGATTATCGCGAACGGCTTGCCCATTATCTGTCAACCCTCTCAGAATTGTTGCGAGGTGCCGTAAAAGCCATTATCGATTATGTTCAATCTGGTTATCGCAGTTTCTCGTATCGACAGGAGGGCGATGTTCGACGCTATATGAATGGTCAGCTGGACAAGGATAAGGCTGCAGATGAGGTATTAATTGCCTCATGTCCCTTCTTGAAAGCTGATGAGTCTGAGCGAGTGAAGGGGCAACTCTCCTATATCGTACGGGACATGAAGGAAGAATGTCAGCAAACCAGGTGTCGTGGGTTTCACATATAATGTTACTTAACGGTTCTGCCCATCCGGAGGCGCTGCAGACTCAAGAGGAAACGCCAACGCAAAGAGGGCGAGCAATACGGTATATAAATTTGCTTGTTCATATTCTCTGATTGTTATATGATTTGTGCAGCAAAAATACAAAAAGTTAAGCGAAAACCCTCGGCGCAGCCTGAAAAATGGTCGCCGAGGGTGAAAGTCTGAAACTTGTTTCAGTGTCTAAAGAACAAAACGTCATGAATCTGTCCCGAAAGAGATTCTCAGACCTGATACACCCGGCTCATACCGTCCTGTTCCATCGGTGCTATCTGCTGACGGAGAAGGACGAGGTAGAAGCGGGGCAGCGTCTCGATGGGCTGATGGTCGACGATATAGCGGTCTATCTTCTGGCGGGCTGCTTCGCGCAGGGCTTCGTCATCACAAGGCACGAGGCGTGACTCATCCACAAAGGCGATGTGCCAGAAAGCAAGATAGCCGATAACGTAATGCTCTACCGTTTCCTCCATATCGTCCCCCTCATGGACAAGAGCCGAGAGTGGTAAGTGGGAACCCTCGCAGATTCCCACTATTGCCCATGAGAGATTTATGTAATGATGAATAGGTTGCATTTTCAGAAGCGGTTCTTTACGTCGTTACCAGCACCTTGTCCGCGATACTTGCTCTTAGCAGGATTGAAGTTGTAGCGCACGGTGAGTTCGAGGTTTCGGGTGTCGAGACGCTTGTCAAGATAGATTTCGCGGATGTCGCTGTAGATGGTTGCTTTCTGGCGGATGCTGCCGAAGAGGTCGGTGCAGGCCAGTTTGATGGTAAGACGGTCATTCCAGAATGCTTTATACAGGCTGATGTCGAACTGCCACGACTGAGCGAGGTGTATGTTCTCAGTATCGCCAGCCGAACGCCATGAGAAATCGGCATTGAGCCATGAGTCGAAAGGCAGGTTGACGGCGTTGTTGAAACGGACAATGGCCATCGGACTGTTCATCTTCTTGGTCTCGCCGCGATATTGCACTTCGAGGTTCTGCATCTGTGTGGCCACCATCAGTTGGGGATGATACTTGCCGAAAGTTGGTGCAGCCGATACCATCAGAGAGAGGTTGTCGTAACCACGGGCGTTGTCCTTACGCAGCAGGGCAATAGTCGGGTCGTCCTTGTAGGATGAATAGGAGGTGATGATGTAGTCGTGGACGCGGGCATAGTCAATCATTCCCGTTAGCCACTTGTAGTTGAGTGCCAGTGAGAGGTTGTCGCGGTACGACGGCTTCAGATAGGGATTGCCGCTCTCGTAAGTGTAGCGGTTGATGTACTTGACATTGCCGCTGAGTTGACTAAATGCCGGGCGGTTGATGTTACGCGAATACGAGAGTCGGGCACGGACGTTCTTCAAGGGGTACATCAACATCAACGAGGGGAAGAGGTCGTTGTAGGTACGGCTCTCGTCGCCCATCTTCACACCGCTTTCGTAGTAACGACTGTCGAGATATTCGTAGCGCAGTCCGGCTATAAGTGTCAGTTTGTTCAGCCGCTGCATCAGTTGGACGAAAGCCGCCGTACTGTTCTCTTCAATCTTCGTGTCGCTGGAACTGATGATGTTTTCCACGTTGCCAAAAGCGTCGGTACGGTGAACGTAACTGCCCTCTGCACCAATTTCGATATTGCCTTTCCAGAGCGGATGGCCAGCCACGAACTTGGCAGCATAGAGGCGGTTTTTCACGTCGTTGCGCGTGGTTACGGTGCGGTCGTCGCCCTGCGTGGCATCCTCAAAGGTCAGGTTGTCGGAATTCTGCTTTTGTAGCAGCACGTCGGCATTGGCATCGAGCGACCATTTGCCTGCCTGTCCAGCGTAGTAGCCGCTGATGATGTGCTGGATGTCGTCGCCGTCCACTTTGCCACGGCCTGTAATCTGGTCGTCGGTCTGTTTGTCAATGAGCATGGTCGTGAAGTAGTCGCTCGTCTGACTATTGGGGCGCGAGGTCACGGTGTAGGTCATGCCGATGGAATGATTGTCGTTCAGCATGTAGTTGAATCCGAGTTTTCCAGCCAGCATCTGGTTCTTGTTGTAGTAGTGCATCAGGCTGTTCTGCTGATAGTGGTTTTGCAGATAGGTGTCCTGTCGGCTGTCATTGGTCTGACGGCTACGACGGTTTTCGTATTCGGCCATACCGAAGATGTCAAGCCCGCCCGTGCGATAATTCAGGTTCAGTTCCTCCAAACCATAGACGTAGTGGTTCACGCCCGCCACCGTGCGGCTGTTGAAACTGAAGCCCTCACCAACGGGTCGGATGGTTTTGATGCGGATGACGGCCTTGACTGTGGCATCATATTTTGCACCAGGTGTCATCACCACCTCCACGTCCTTGATTTGGTCGCTGCTCAGTTGGTCGAGTTCGCTCTGGTTGCGCATCTGCCGTCCGTTGATGTAGATGAGCGGAGTGCCACGGCCAATAACCTCCACGCTACCGTGGTTGCTGATGACGCCGGGGATTTTGCCCAGAACGTCGCCCGCTGTTCCCGTCTTGGAGAGATAACTGCCCTCCACGGTAGTAACTAGTGCATCGTCTTTCATTTTTACCAAAGGACGTGAGCCTTTCACTACTACCTCCCCCAACATCTGCGTGTCGGGCTGCATTTGAATGTCGCCCATGTTTCCCTGCCGTGCGTCGATATACCTTATTATATATCCTACGCTCGTCACTTTCAGCAGACCATCATTTCGGTCGGTGGCAATAGAGAATGTTCCGTCGTCCTTGGTGACGGCTCCTGCAACGAAAGCCGAATCGGAACGGTTGACGAGCACGACGTTGGTAAATGGCATCGGCTGGGACTGCTCGTCAATCACCCGTCCACTGATACCCTGTGCAATCGAGGCTATCGCCACAAGGCACATCACTGAAAATAATACTAACCTTTTCATAATCCTTGCGATTTTATTACGTTTGACATTTTTTACTCGTTTGACGAACTTTTTCATCGCAAAGGTTGCAAGAGTTTCCGAAACATCCACTACCCAAATGGGTAATTCTGCATCGCGGGGATGAAAAATTACCCATTTGGGTAACAAAAGATGTTAAAATCGGGGGAATGGCGGGGCCGCGAGGCTTACAACAGCCCGTAGTTGGTGGCAAAGGCGATGGCCTCGGTGATGTTGGCGACGTCGAGTTTCTCGAAGAGTTGGCGGCGGTAGAACTTCACCGTGTCGAACGAGCGGCAGATGTGGTCGCTGATCTCCTTCATGGTGTAGCCCTGCGCCGAGAGGGTCAACACCTGTTTCTCCTCGGGCGTGAGCGTGACACCCTCGCAGGGTTGCCAGCGGTGGGCGGTGAGCGAATACTGGCGGTAGCCGCTCTGTCCCAGGATACGGAAACGAATCTGTCCGGCCTCTTTATGCGATGAGAGTGAGACGGTGCAGAGGGCGAGCCATGCACGGCCATCGGCTGTGAGCACGAGGGGCGTAATCTTGTGGTTGATGAGCAGGGGACGCTCCGAGGTGAGGATGTGGAAGTCGTAGGACATCACGCAACGTCGGCGGTCGGCCATCGGCACGTCGTCGAAGGCACGGAAGCCCGCACGGTTCAGTTCGGTGAGCATCGGCTGTTCGTCGGCAGGCACGTTGTTGATGTAGAAGCCGTAGCCCATCTGTCGTACCTCGTCGGCGGTGTGGCCGCAGAGGAAGAGCGGGTTGTCGGACACATAGAGGAAGTTCTTGCGGAAGTAGTCGATGATGTAGATGCTCTGGTAGGTCGATTGCGCGAAAGCCTGCGCCGCTTCCACGTATGGCTTCACCCGCTCGTAGTCGGCCTCGGTGATGCCCTCCACGCGGTTCGTGTCAAAGAAGAATTCGTCTATCTGTGCCATAACTGTCTCGTTCTTATTCTTGGGTGCAAATTTACGCATTTTTTCACAAAGAATCTAAAATGAATGGAATTTTTAACCTTTTCGTGTAGGTGCTTTGCGGAAATACCCCCCGTATCCATATTCGCCAAAACTAAGAGAGGAAACGGAAATACAAGAACCTGTTTGCGAGACAATTGAGAAGTTAAAGAACAAAGTTACAGAGCAAACACCTTTTCATATATGTATCCCCCATCCGCTTCTGATTTCGCTTCAGTATCAGAGCAAAGATGGTAAGGTACTCATTTATATCGAATAATGATGAAGTTTTTGGTAAAAATCGGTCTTTTAAATATAAAATAAAGTATAAGATGATGTCATTTCGTAAAAAAGATGTATATTTGCCTCAAAATTTTAGAAATATAGAATGATAACAACTAAGGATTTATACGATATTATAGAAAATAAGATTTCCAATGAGGCTCAAAAGTCTCTCATTAGGAATAACCTTCCGCCACAAATAGCGGATAGAATGTGTAAAACTATTGATTGTCAGGAGAAAGCCGAGCATTTTAAACGCTTTTTGACAGAATGGAATGAATGGCTAGTGAATCAGCAACGACAACAACAGTATATTCAACAATTTATTCAACAGTTCTATAAATAGGAATTCTGGAATATGCAGTTTTTATGTGAATCATAAAAGTCACCTTACAAAATGAACATATTTGAACTACAGCAATCAGTGCAAGACAAGGAATTCGTGCTAAAAAACGGCTCTTTAGAATTCGAGGTGTTTGCCGACATCTTAAATACAGCAAAAGACTTACCTTATATTGGCTCTTTGTTTAGGTTGGGGAAAGTGGCGGTAAACTACATGGATTACAGGTTTGTAAGAAAGTTGCATTTCTTTTTGGAACAATCAGAGTTAGTTGAGCCGGAAAAGAAAAAAGAGTTTCTTGATAGTTTGTCTGAGCCAGATAATAAAAGAATTAGTGGCTATCTCACCCAATTGTTATATACTTCTGAAGAGGATGCGAAAGCGACTTTGATGGGGAAAATATATCGAAGCAGGCTACTGGGTGAGATTGATAATAACATGATGCTTAGACTTTGCTCTGTTGTCAATAAAGCCTTCTTGCCTGATTTAGACCACTTGGCAGAATATGTAGAAGACAATGATAGTTATGATTACATACGTGACAATCTGAATTCTTTGGGCTTACTACAGGATTTAGGAGGTGTGTATCAAAAAGATGATGGTGAATGGGAGGGGATGGGCTTTGGCCCTGCTAAACATAGATTAAATGACGTTGGAAGAGAGCTATTAAGGATTAAAGAATCGTAGTAAAATATATAGAAAAAACACGCATTTTTTTAGTTACCGAAGAAATCAGTATTGGAGAAGATTGCTGTTATTCTAAGGGATGAGAGTTGTTGGTAGGCACTGTTTATAAAAAGTAAGTAGTTTACTATGATTTGAAATAATCATGGGGTTCCTTCAATGTTTTTCTGCTTATTATATCTGTTAGTGGCAGAAAATCATGGGTTTAGTGATGAAAAGAAAAAGTTGTTGAGTATAAAAAATGTTAAAAACACAAAATTAAAAGGGTTGCTAAATTAATATTTTGAAGAAAAATAACTAAATTTGCATCGGATTGTGATTATTTTATAATTTAATAGCAAATAGTGTAAATTTGGGAATAGATAGAAATGCTAAAAGAATACTCTCTAACTAATGCAAGAATATTTGCTCCAAACCTTAATAGAGTGTTTGAAGCATTTGATAACTGGTGCAATAGACCTGTATCTGCCAATGCGGTCAAAGATGATTATCTGTCTGCACTACTACAACTAGGCATCATGACGGAAAAAGACTCTCTGTATGTTGTTAAGGATGAATGGCAGTTAATGTCGCTTTCTGGCAGCCGTCGTGCGAAAACATTTAAGAAGAAAATAACTGAAATGACTGAGGTGAAAACCATCTTAAATGAGCTTGGCGATGAGGGGAAGACATCTGAAGAACTGGAGAATAGACTATATAACGCCATCCCTGTAGATACCATTCGTACTTTAATTGCTTGGCTCGAAGCAATGGAGGTAATCCAGTTGAAGGAAAAGAAATACAAACTGTCAGAAGATGAGGAAGACGAAGAAGATCAAAGAGACTACCCATCTATAAATGAGTCAGTCAACATTAAAGAAGACAAGTATTCCATTTTCGAGTACCTACGTAAGTTAAAGAAGGGTGACATCATGCTGTCGCCAGACTTCCAAAGGCATGTTGTATGGAAGCCAGAGCAGAAAAGCAAATTTATTGAGTCGGTATTAATGGGGCTGCCCTTACCCCCCATTTACTTGAAAAAGGACTCTGATACAAGATACATTGTAGTAGACGGACTACAACGATCATCTACGCTGAGAGACTTCATGGAAGGGAAATTGGTCCTAACAGGATTGGAGCCAGAGGATAAAAATATCCTTAATAATGCGACAGTTGACACTTTGGACAATTTGAAAGATGGCTTACGAGCAAGGATTGAGGATCGGCAACTGTTCGTATACGTAATGGAACCTTCGGTTCCAATGTCTGTAGTCTATGACGTTTTTAATCGAATCAACACAGGCGGCACCCAGCTGTCAAGACAGGAAATAAGAAACTGTATATTTCAGGGAAGAAGCACACTTATGCTGAAGACAATTGCAGAAGACAAAACATTCAAGGATTCCATTGATCATGGTATTCAGGAGTTGCGAATGAAAGATCGTGAAGCTGTACTGCGTTGCCTCGCTTTTGTTGTTTTAAATTACGAACTAGACTATGACGGTTCTATGGATAAATTCATGGAAAAAGCCATGACCAAGATTAACAAGATGCCACAATCGAAATCTGACGATTTAGAAAGGTGTACATTAAACGTTTTTTCTCTTACGAGTGAAATCTTCGGGGATGCAAATTTCCGAATACCAACCGACTACACCCGGGGAAGAATAAACATAGCGGTGATGGAGAGCATTTTCAATTGTTTTTACCAGAAAAAAATTAGAGTTCCAGTGAAAAGTACACAAAGGAACAAACTGATAACAGCTTTTAGGAATCTTTTAGCGGACGATAAATTTCTTGGTGCAGTTAGGTGGTCAACAGGTTCGATGAATCAAGTAAAGACTCGATTCCGACTAGCCCATGATGCGTTTGACTCATTATTGTAATAATATATAAATATGTTAACAGGAATAGCTATACAAAATTTCAAACTATATCGCAAAAAAACCATATTTAAGGGTTTTAAAGTGATTAACGTGTTGACAGGTATCAACGGCAGGGGGAAATCTACACTCCTGCATGCATTGCTCCTACCCAAACAGTCTCTGCTAGAAAGTCAATGGAATAATAAGTTAGTGCTTAACGGGCAGTATGTCAATTTAGGGAATGCCATTGACGTTCGCAATGAGAAAAACAGCCGTTCATTGCCAATTGGTTTCGATTATTACACAGAGGATGGCGCAATAGAACTACAGTTCGGAGCTGATAGTGACACTTGGCAGAAGTTGCCCCTGACAAACGTAAATGGAAAAGCATATACAGACAAAATGCGTATTAATAATTTTATAGATATTGATAAACAAGATAACCCTTCCATTCTTCATCTGCTTTCTGACATTACATACATAGCTGCAGAACGAAAAGGTCCCCAACTGAACTATGTTCCAGCTCCAGAACATGGACTAATGGATGCAATGGGAGAATATGCGCCAAGCCTTTTGTCTCTTCATAAAGACGATGCCATAGAAGAGGATGCCATTTCGGGTATCACAGACATCTTTCCCGAAGTTGATGAGGTAGATGACAAATCACTTGCAGGAATGGTGAACTTTTGGATGTCTCGGATGTTTGGCCATACGGAGATAGAGGCACGCTATGTGGAAGAAGCGAACGTATATGTACTACAAATAGGAACATATCTTAGAACAAAAGCTTCTAAACCCACTAATGTTGGCTTTGGTTATTCATACGTACTTCCTATCATCGTAGCAGGACTAACATCAAAGAAGGATGACATATTAATTGTGGAGAATCCTGAGGCTCACCTGCATCCGATGGCACAGTCTATGTTGGGCAAGTTCATGGCTTGGATTGCCCAATACAGAGGAGTGCAGTTGTTTGTGGAAACTCATAGTGAGCATATCGTCAACTCATTTCGTGTGCTCGTGGCACAACAGGTGATATCACCTGAAGAACTTGAAATACTATTCTTTGACGAATATTATGACAATTATGCCACGAAGATCATTGTGGATGACAATGGGCATATAGAAGAATGGCCGACAAACTTTTTTGACCAAGAGGAGAAGGATCTTGAAATCATTGTGTAAGAGAAATGGATTATTGCAATGTATATATCAATGAGGTGTCTGCAAAAGGGCAACACCCAGATGCCATAGGAGCAGAACAAGCAGTGAAGTCTATGCTTGATTGCCTGTCTCTTATAGATAGTTGTGACTCAAACTTGGTGACGGTAAAAAAATACTATCAGGGTAATATATATAACGCCATGTTGGCACATAACATAAATCTTCAAAATATGAGAAACAAAGACTTGAGAATGCGTTTCAAACTGGCTTTGAAGGATGCTACAAACTGGACTTCGTCATCGTTGACCGATAGAGGGGCCTCTTATCTAAATGATGGTAATGATGTAACAATGACAAGTATGTCGGAGGCTTATGAGCAGACATCACCCATGCTTGTGAACTTTGTAATGAGTAATGTAACTGAACCTTTATCTAAGATAGACAAAAATGGGACTGCTGCCAAGGAGATAAGATCATATTCTGATGTCGCAGCTATCACAATTCTTCTCTTTAATTATGGCTGGCGGAAAAAGACCTATGATTTTACTTCGAGTATTCCGCCCCGCGACGAAGAATCGATATTGGCCAATACCGATAAATTTGAGCCGACAGAATACCGATACAAGGGAAGTGTTATGTACCGTAGAAAAGGAACAAACCACCTATGTTACATAGACACCAAGCACTATGGCATTTCTGCACACATTGAAGAATTCGACGAGGCGACAAAAAAAATGGTATGTACGCTTAAAATTAACGATGATGCTATCCATCACAAACTTTCCAAAAATGAAAAAGGCAGAAGACTAAAAATTGAGAACATCTGAGATTAAAAGAATATGGCAGTAATACAACTGAATAGAATAAAAACTATATTGGTGGAACGGGGTAAAAGTAACCTATGGCTGGCCGAGAGGATTGGAAAGAGCCCTACAACTGTGTCGCGGTGGTGTACTAATGATAACCAGCCATCAGTAGAAACGCTATTTCAGATTGCACAACTGCTGGATGTTGATATAAGGGAATTGTTGAACAAAACAAAATAGCAATATAGCGATGGCAAGAGCTGACTTACTTGTGGATTTGGTCAAGTACGCTGTCTCCGGCAATAAGGGGATGGTCAAGAAGGTGACTGAAGCCATCATCGCGGAGGAGAGAGAGAAGCAGCACTCTATTTTGGCTGATCGTTTAGAAAACGAGTTAGCACGAAATCAAAGGGAAGAAACAAGAGGTAAAACGGCTGACGGAGGGAACGCTCCCGTTGTTATATCAGAGTCACGTGCCGAGTCATTCATAGAAGAGCGTGAACCAAAGCGTACGCTAAGCAGTTTGATATTGCCATCAGAGGTGAAATACAACTGTGAACAATTGATTCAGGAGAAATTCCGGGCAGACCTGTTACGAAGTTATGGTGTAGAGCCGAGAAACAAGCTGTTACTCATTGGCCCTCCTGGAAACGGTAAAACATCATTAGCAGAAGCTATAGCTGAAGCTTTGATGGAGCCCCTCTACGTAGTAAAATATGATGCTATCGTAGGCGCATATCTTGGAGAAACGGCCATGAGGCTGAAAAAACTAATGGACTATGTAAGTGCCAGAAAGTGTGTATTGTTCTTCGATGAGTTTGAAACTCTGGGAAAGGAACGCGGTGATCTTCATGAAACAGGAGAGATAAAACGCGTAGTGAGTTCATTGCTTATGCAGATGGACAGACTGCCAAGTTATGTTACAGTTATTGGAGCTACAAACCATCCTGAATTGTTAGACAGAGCTGTGTGGCGACGATTTCAAATACGGCTAAATCTTCCACAACCCACAAGGGCAAATATCACGCTGTGGTTAGAGAAATTTCAGAAAGAGCACAAATTGCGTTTCGAATACTCAACAGAGACCATTGCGAAGAAACTCATTGGCTGTAATTATGCTGAAGTTGAGGAGTTTGGTATGACTGTTCTTAGGACATATGTAATGTCGCTACCCAATAGCAATATGAGAGAAATAGTTGGTGCCGCCATGAAGAACTGGGGCTCCATATCATATAAAGAGGAGGAAACTGTAAATGAATAGTGATTATCCGATATTATTGTTCCCAACGCCTGTACCTGCTTCACGATCGAAACTAAGTGGAGGCGGAGGCAAACCTCATGTGCCAAGTGCTTCAGCAAACGCAGTAAGGTTAAGTCCCAAGTTTACAGCTTTAAAGAGCACGCTGGATGGACGACGAATGCGATTACAGCAGGAGGCTGAAGGCGCTAACCCCGAGGACGTGCTCGTATTAGAGACAGCAGGCCGAATAGAGGACTTCGTAAATGCTGTAAAGCGAATAGAAGGATTAGAGTGGCTCTTAGAAGAGGACTTTGACGGGAAACCAGATGACGACTTCTATGAGGAGAAGAACGGGATAAAGACGGATAAAGACCTTTCATCTCGGCTCTATCTCATATCAACAAACTCACAAGCACTTACTCAGATTATTTCATTGTACAACCAGTTTACAGGAAACCCACGAGAAGGCCTAGAAAGAGGGTATGGCAGATTCAAAACCGTGTTTGAACAGCTTAGAGAAGTCCGTTTTTGGGATTATCAAGACAGGATTGACGGGAACAACTTCTTAGAACAGTGGCTTCGTAACAACGAAGCCTTTCCTGATAATACTATCATTTTCCAAATAGAACTATGGTATAGGGATTCTTCATACAAAAGAGAAACTGCACAGCAAACAGTCCAAGACCTTGTCACAAGAGCTGGTGGACGTGTTCTTAGTTATTGTTTGATTAAGGAGATACGCTACCATGCTATACTCGTGGAAGTAAAGGCTTCGAATCTGAGAGAAATCGTAAACGACATCGAAGAAGGAAGTCTGATAAAGAGTCGTGACATTATGTATTTCAAGCCCATGCCACAAACTTTTTATGGCATAAAAGATAATGAAGGAGGGGAAGAAAGTGAAGCCACTATAAGAATAGCGGATGTTGCAATGCCAACAGGAAGTCCCGTAGTGGCACTATTAGATGGTTATCCCCTTGAACGGCACAGCTATCTAGATGGTAGATTGATCATAGAGGATCCTGATGACTTTGAAAGCCAATACCAAGTCAACTATCGAATTCATGGAACAGAGATGGCATCTTTAATAATTCATGGAGACTTGTCGGCTCCAGGAAAGGCACTTGACACACCTCTATATGTCCGTCCCATCATGTTACCAGACAATGCTGGTAACGAGAAAATGCCAGAAAAAATGCTACCCGTGGATTTGGTACATAGAGCTGTTAGACGCATGTTGGTGGGAGAAAATGGGGTTCCCGCCAGTGCGCCTAACGTGAAAATTATCAACTTCTCAATAGGTGATGATATTCGAATGTTCTCATATACAATGAGCCCAATGGCACGATTACTGGACTGGCTGAGCTATGAATATGGTGTATTATTTGTGATAAGTGCGGGGAATACACATCAAAAAATACCTATAACCTGTAGTTTCACGGAACTAAGGTCTCATGAGCAAGCAGAAATATCAAAGCACATAACGGAAGAAATTCTAAAAGGTAGGATGGAACACCGTTTGCTTTCACCTGCTGAATCAATTAATAACCTGACTGTTGGCTCAGTTCATATGGATGCATCAGAACTTTCTGCTGCAAATCCCAATCTGTTAAATCCATATGTCAATTTACATCCTGCACTCTATACACCATTTGGAGGCGGACTAAGAAAATCTATCAAACCCGATTTAGTATATGACGGTGGTAGGATGATGCTGAAAGAATGCCCTACTGGTGGATCTTTAGATTTTTGCTATACAGATAGATGTCCTGGGGTGCAATTGTCCTATCCTGATAATACCTTACATAAGACGGTTTATGGAAGAGGGACAAGTTGTTCTACAGCTTTGGTTAGTCGATATGCGTACCTATGCTATAAAGAACTAAAAGAAATACTTGTCCTGAACAATCGGACAGATAGTCACATTCATTTACTGATTAAAGCAATGACAGTACATGGATGCTCATGGGCGGCCCTCAGTGAAAACATAGAGCAATACCTACCCGAAGGAACAGACAAAAAAGCATCAAAAGCCTTTAAGCGCCAGTGGATTGGATATGGTTATCCTAACATTGAGCGTTCACTGATTTGTTCTCCACAACGGATTACGGTTATAGGTTTTGGTGAGTTAGGAAAAGAAGAAGCGCACGTTTACGAACTCCCTTTACCACCATCACTAGCATCAAAGACTTACAAGAGACGACTTACTGTGACATTGGCTTGGATGAGTCCAATTAATCCTCAAAGTCAAAAATATCGTAAGGCGAAATTATGGATAGAAACCGCTGATAATAAACAAATCGCCGATAACAGAATTGAAATGGCCGATAACAAGGCTACGATGCGAGGTACTCTCCAACATGAAGTGTTTGAAGGAAAGAATGCTCATGCATTCGAAGACGGTGACAAATTAGGAATTAAGGTCAACTGCGCAGAAGACGCTGGATGCTTGGAAGGCAAGGTAAAATACGCCATTGCCGTTTCTTTGGAATTGGCAGAGGCAGTACCTCTCGATTTGTTCGGTGATAATATTTACGAGGAAGTGAGGAATAGACTGAGAGTACCTGTTTCTATCGCCACAAATACAAGTGCACAATGAAACTTTATTTTTCTCTTTCAACAATCATATTACTATTTTGTTATATTTCAAACCATTAGATTCCTACTCAAATGAGACTTCATGGAATTATTTACATTTCTATTACATAGTGTTTTTACGAACTCGTTCTCAACTATCATGGGACGGCTTACAAAGGACTTTCACATTTAGCCCCTGTGCCTCCCAGTAAGTATCAACTATTTCTAACATTTTTTCTGGGCCTTTTATCTTTTTCAGTATTGTGCTATCCTCTGTCTTCGCAAATGAATCAGCAAATACCATTTTTACAAAAGTCACGCAGGCTTCTTTAGGTATTCCAATCAGATAAAAGGCACTGCAAATCTCAATGAGCCGATTATGGCTATAAAGGCTATTGTTCTTTATTTTAGTCTTTGGTTCTGATATCTTACCTTCATTCACGAAATCAATAGTACATACTTTTATCGCATTTTTCTCTTCTTCATCATATTGATTTAACTGATCCAATAACCAAGGTATCACTTTCCCCTTAAGTTCTTCCATCTGCATCTTCTTCGCTTCATCTACTCCATCTCCTTCGTTTTCTCCATCACCATCATTATCATCGATATTATCTTCATCAACAGAGATATCCATTTGCCCTTCCTGGCCTTCCTCCTTAAAAGGAGGACATGAGACAACAGTCTCCTCAAGCATCACATTTTCTATAGTCACAAGTTTTACCATGTCCATAAATCCAACACCAGCCAACATCAAAGATGCGATAATCCCAACAAGAACAAACAGATACCATTCGAGCTTTTGAGCATTATCCTGCTGAAACACTAAAATATATAATAGGTATGCGACAGAAACTGTCGAGAGGCCGAAACACACCCATTTACGCATGGGTGACTTGAAGCAAGCCAACAATACAAGAGTAGCCAGGAACAAAAGCACTACCAATGCTACCAACCAAGGAAACGATAATGTAATCATACCAATCTTTTTCGGAGTGCAAAGTTACACAATAAAAACCATAACCAAATGGCGTTAACGATAAAAAACCATATTTTAACACTTCGACTTGACACACATGAAGGACGATATACACGATACTAATTGCGAACTACACAGTTAAACAATCTAAACGACTAAGAGCCGGAAAACAATACTTATGGATGTTTATCGCCACGTACTATCTACTATTGGAAATTCTATACATATTTGCGACACGTCTTTGTAAGTTATTGATTATCAATACATACTGACTTCGAGGAGGTGAAGTAATCAATCTTTAATAGGTATTATCAAAAAACCGTGTAGTCGAAAGATTACACGGTTTTTTCTTATCAACTTGCATCCTCTTACAAGATATGAAGGAAGAGGGTAATCATTCCTGTATTGATCAAATCAGCGAACATGGCACCAATGATGGGGACGATGAGGAAAGGTTTGACCGTATAGCGGTATTTATAACATACAGCACTCATGTTTGCCATCGCATTGGGAGTTGCACCAAGTCCGAAACCACACATACCTGCACACAAGACGGCTGCATCGTAATCGCGACCTAACAAGGGGAAAGCGGCGAAATAGGCAAAGAGTGCCATCAGCACTATCTGAGATACCAGGATAACAATCAATGGAAGGGCCAAACTCTGAAGTTCCCAAAGTTTAAGGGATATCATAGCCATGCCAAGGAACAGAGACAAGCAGATGTTACCTACACTGATAATTCGGTCCATATCAATCAGCTTGCTGGCCTTCACCCATTTCCCATTTTCTTTGTAACTGATGAATCCCAGTGTGTTACGAGCGATGGCGGCTAAGATCAAGGCGCCAAAATAGGTAGGGAACGTGATGCCTGTCTTTGCGAACAACCAACTCAATAAGGTGCCAACACCCATGACCAGAAGAATGCAATAGGAAGCCTTCGCATACTGTTGGAACTCCTGTTCATTCGTACTGATACGTTTTGTACGACCTGTTGGCGAAGCCTCATCGCTCTCAATACCAGCCATTGCAGGGTCAATCTCTTCATCTGGTGCTTGCATCTGTTCGTGCGTGAGTTTCGTGCGAATAATCTTCTCTGCCAAAGGACCGCCAATCATAGAACCGGCAATCAGGCCAAAGGTAGCAGCAGCCATACCGATTGTTCCTGCGCCATGCAGTCCCATACCTTCGAGAACGCTTGCAAATCCGCCTGCCGTACCATGTCCACCTGTCATGGATATACTACCAGCAGCCATACCAATCAAAGGATCAACACCCATGAGTCGGGTGATTCCCATTGGCATCAGGTTCTGCAAAGCAATCATCACGACCAACAGGGTCAGCATGATTATCAAAGGTTTGCCACCTTGCTTGATGACCTTCAAGTCACTTTGGAAACCAACGCTGGTAAAGAATGCCAGCATAAAGACATCCTTCAATGTACCATCGAACGACACCTCAACATGAAACCAACCATATAGTGCCAAAGTTATCAATGAAAAAAAGATACCACCACTTACTGGCGACGGCACACAGAACCTCTGCAGGAAAGCAACCTTTCGCGTTAACACCATACCGACAATGAGGGCTAAAGCACCTATGCCGGCTGTCTGTATCATGTCCAGTTCTATAGTCATACTCACTTCCTTTGTTGTCGTTAGAATCTATACTGCAACTTAATACTGGCGGCATGTCTGTTTAATTTTGCCTTACTACAGAATGCATCAAACATATCATGCCAGTCAACACCCAAGTTCCATCTCTTGCCTAATTGCTTGTTTACAGATAAACATCCATACACAGGTACGCCAGTTAACTCACGTGCAGGTGTCTTTCTGGTATAATATACCATCTGCATTCCTATCTGCCATTCATGAGGAAGATAGGCAGTGGGGGCAAAACGGAATGAAGCATAGGTACCACTCTTAGATGTATATAGATTAACCCCACCTGTCAGACTCAACCCCTTCGGACAATTGGTACTCACCATCGTCTTCCAATAAGCCGATACACCCAGTTCCGTAAAGTTCTCGCCATCTTCAACGTTATAATAACTCGCCTCTGTCTGCACTGTCAACTTCTGCCTACTATAGGCATAAGCCAACTTCACTTGATTGATATTCCATTCCTCCAACAGTCCCTCGGCAATCGCCCATTCCTCATCAGAAAGCGAATTGACATTCATGAAGAGGGCTAAGTAGTAAGGATTATAGTATTTGCGATAATAGCCCAACTGGATCTGATTACGGTTGTCTGGTACATAGATGATGCAGGCATTTGCATTGTCACGGGTGTTGGAATGCTTTTGAGTGATTCCAGACTCCATCAACTTGTATTGATAGAACATCATACGATTACCAATTGTCAATTTCCACTTGGGCAAGGAATAGGTGAACTGCAGATAGATATCATGATTGAAGACATCCCAACTCCTGTCCGTATCCTTTTGCTTGGTCATCATAAAATCTCCCTCAACACCCAGCATCATGGATAGACGGTCGGAAAACAAAGGCGTATTCAACTCAACGAGATACAATGGCAGTTTGTTGGATAAGACCGAATTGCTGGAATACTGATATCCACCCACGACGAGCAGTTCTGTACCTTGCTCATTGAAGGTGTGGAAGTATCGCGCTCTGCCCATGACCTTACGTGACATATCAGAAGGAATATCAATATATTGCTGGGTGAAATAGGTCAACAGTTTGTTTCTGTCATCAAAGCGGTTCGTCATGTGAAGCGTCAGATATTCTGCATTCCCATCCTGATGACGATAAGATGCATTGGCATAAAGGTCTGTATGCTGATTTCCGTAAAACGCATTCACAGACCCAATACCTGCCACGTTCTTCCCCAAGTCTCCCTGTCCTTCCACGAAACCTTTCAACCTATCAGGCATCTTCATATTGATATCCAGCACTCTACCCATTCCAATGGTTCCCTTCGCAACACCAGTATTATCACAAACTTGGATTTTAGCAATGTCCTTGGCTTTCATTTGGCTAAGAATCAACCTTGTGTCACCATTTACCGAACAGTTGTCGATGCGTAGGTCATAACTGGAAAGGACATCCTCATAACCGGCTATTATCAGTTCTGGCACCATCTGGAGAATATCCATCAACGACTCTTCCCCCGTCAGTTCCATTCGTTGGAGATAAATCATCGTCCTATCTGCCTTTATCTCTACGATGGGCAAACTATCTTCTGCACACATAGAGACAGACAAGAGCAAAAAGCTGATTAATATGAGAATATGTCGAGGCATCATTTGCAAAAATACGTATTTTTCTGCTATCCAGTTTGGAAATTAGTCCTTTTTAACTTTATTGGTTACCAAAGCAAAGATGTATCTCAGAGTTAGGTGCCGCCTATCGGGTTGATACCCCGCAGCAAACGGGTCGATAGGTACGATGTATCCATACGAAAGGTGCCGCCTATCTCAAAGAAAAGTGGCAGGTTTCTTACAAAAATAAGCCTAAATCGTCATTCATCGTCACTAACGTCACACCAACGTCACGCGTAATTCCCTGATTATCAACGATTGTTACGTTGTGACGACGGTGACGTTAAAAATAAAACTTTATGTAGAAGAACTGGGGAGAATTCAATATACTATCTACTCTAATGCCACTTTTTTACTCTTTTTTTGTACTATTTTATTGTAAAAATGCCATATTTTGTTACTTTTGTTACCATTTTGTTACCGACAATCATCTGATTATCAAGTAGTTTTGCAAAGTAACAAAAGTAACATTA
>JBGVBD010000059.1:0-1511 GCA_045225255.1 Prevotella sp.
TCTGGCTCAATCACAAAACTTGTGGGATTTAGGGTTCCGGACATAGTCCCGTCGGCTCATGTCAAATAGCTTCAGGAAGAAGTATTCGTCATCCGGATAGCCATAGCCCTGTCTGCGAAGAGTCTTGATCTTGTTGTTGATACCTTCAATTTTCGCGGCGGATATATCATAGGTGGCGTGAGCAATGATCCCTTCGAAATGATTGCTCAATAACCTCTCAAACCAGAGCAGATGGGCATTGCCGGTCGCATGGCAAATATCCATGATGCTGATGATATCCTCTGACATGAGACACTCGTCAGTCCGTGAATAAGCCAGAGACAGCTTCTCCTTGATCAGGTCGAGGGTAAAGAAGAGCCTGTTTTCCTCCAGGAGGCTGTTGTAGCGATCTTCATACCCGGACTTACGTATAAAATCCTCCGTTTTGAACAGACTGCTCCCTTTGCGGATCACTCGCCCCTGCGCGGCATCATCGTCCTTCTTCTGAAGCGTCTCCCGGGATGATGTCAGGATATACTTGGTTTTCTTCAGGGCCCGGGCGGCTTCGATGTTGCCTTCCTCATAAAGGCGGCGCTGCTCATCCTTGCGTACTTCGCTCACCACCTTATCGTTGAAGTTCTTGACGATATGGAAGTAATCGAATACCGGCTGGATATGAGGGCACTTTTCTTCGAAGGCTTCCTGAAAATCGGAGTTCATATCGCAGGCGACAGCTTCGACATGATCCATCCACTCCAGGCCGACATGCTCAATAAAGTCGTATACGACCTGCTTCTTCTTGCCGCCTGCGATCCACAGGATATGTCCAGTCTCCATGTCGATGATGTGAGTTGCATACCGGTGTCCGTTGTGCAACTTGAATTCATCAATACCAAGGAATTTCGCATACTTCTCCGGCTTAATAAGCTTTCCGTCCGGAGTGGTGTAAAGCTCTTGAAGACGTGCCCTGTCGATTTCTTTTACAACGTTCCTGCCAAGGCCGGTAAGTTCTGCGACTTCCTTGTTTGTGTAAGTCCCGCAGGCCAGAAGATCGCAGGCATACTGATGCAGCTCAGTTGTGATTCGGTGTCCGGGAGCTTTAAAGGAAACATACTGCATCCTGGTGCTGCCACAGCCAGTGCATACATACTGGATCCTGTCGAATGAGACATCGCTCAGATAGCCGCCAAACGGAAGATGTCGCAGTGTGATGCCGGGGTGATTGTTCACATGCATCTTTTTGCTGCAGCAGCTGCAGGTCACATCTTCATTATCAGCCTGAAGCGAACCGGAAAAGCGGATCACGGTCCTGCCGGATGCAGTCATGCCGGTGGAAGTCGACTCATTCACGAAGCCGTACAGGCAGGAAGGAATCTTAAGGAATCCGGTAGATTGTGTAAGTGTTAATTGCCCATCGGCGTCAGTTCGTATATAATTCAAGACAGAGGATCTCCTTTCGATTGGTTATGTGCACTCGCCAAAATGCATTCCAATCTTACAGGAAGATCCTTTTTTATTCAATTGAAGCTGTG
>JBGVBD010000060.1:0-5222 GCA_045225255.1 Prevotella sp.
TATCCGAACGCAAATATTTATTATTCGGATTTGTTCCACGAAATTGCTCACTCTAGCGGTCATCCGAAAAGATTAAATCGTGAGCTTGCAAACCGTATGCAGCGTGGTTCTTACTCTTTTGAAGAGTTGGTCGCTGAAATTTGTTCGTGTGCGATTATGCACGACAACGGCTTTGATACTCCGCAGTGCGACGAATTAAGTCAATCCTATGTCAAGGGTTGGGCGAAAGCTCTCAAGAGCGACCCATCAATGGTTGAAAAAGCTTGTCGCTTGGCTGTCAAGGCTGCAAACTATATCTACAACGGAGAAAAGAAATAAGAAAAGGGGCGAAGCCCCTTTTCTTTTTATTTTGTGCTGATCGATCCAGTGACTGGCACGACGGCGACGAGGCTGCCTCGACTGGACATTTATTATATGTAAACGAAAGGAGATTTAAAATGTCTGTCATTCTTTATTGCAAGGTTGAAACATTATATTCTGCACAAGAACCCTATGCGGAACTCAAGGGGCTGAACTACAAGCTTGCCGACAATGTGTCGGAGGCTACGGATAAGGCGATGGCTCTCGTGGCTGATTTTATTGTGGGTAGCGACAACGGCTGGCGTGAAGGTGGTGCTGGCTTGAGGGAACAAATTAAATCTGTTATGGGTATCGGTTCGGCTCGTAGCGATGTAAAAATTGAGCGTGACGGCGACAAATATTATCTACAATGGTTTGACGCCGAGGAACACTTTGAGTGCTACGATGAACGCCACGAAATATCTTTGTACATCAAGATAAGGTAACTGATACGGCGACGGCGGGGCTGCCCTCGCCGTCTATTCCTTATATGTAAACGAAAGGAGCTTATATGGACATCAAGTTCATCATTCTTGCTATTCTCTCGCTGGTCATTACGGTCAAGGTCTTCGCTTCCGCCAAGGCTCTCCCAGCCGTCGTCGGCTTCTGTGGCGTGTTCGCTATGCTCTTGATAGCGTGGAACTCTATTGCAGATAAAATTCACTGAACACAAACAACCTAACCAAGGAGTAAAAACAAATGAAACTCATTGCATTTTTTGCCGCCCTCGTGCTCGCTGCTTTCATCTTCTTCGGCTGTGACGCCAAGACAAAAGAAGCTGGCGACAAGATGGCCGAGGCCACGAAAGAACTCGTAAAGACGGCTATTAGCGAGGCCGCAGACACCGCCAAGGCCAAGGCCGCCGAGGCTGCCGATGTCGCCAAGGTTAAGGCCGCAGAAGCCGCCGAAAAGGCCAAGGTAAAAGCCAAGGCCAAGGCTGCCGAAGCTGCCGAAGCCGCCGCTGAAGCTCTCAGAAAATAACAGAACACGGCAAGGGCTACGCCGAGGAGTAGCCCACCTTTTTTATTTAGGAGTCTATAAGATGGCTAAAACAAGCAGAATTATCACGGTGCGAACTACTAAGCGTGTGGGCGGTCGATAATGAAAGTCGATATCGTATACATCAAGTTGACCCCAGTCAAGGGTGCGTGGTGGCGATCGATCGCTAGCAAGAAGAAGTAGACTGGCAAGAGCTTGGCGGGACTGCTCCCCAAGCTTATTACATCTATGTAAGCAGTTGAACCCCTAACCAAGGAGATTGAATATGGGTTTTGCTAATCCTAAAGGTCGCTACCACGTAGGGCCTAAGAAGAAGACACGCTCTCGCAAGTTCCACAAGCCTATCTGTGACGAAGTCAAGCAGACGAGCGGTCTCAATCCGATGGACGAAGCCACCGTCAAGGTGCTTAGTCAGATGGACGATACCGCTATGGGCGAGTTCGTTATGGCGACCGCACATCCGAACCCGAAGGATGTGGTCATCATCAAGGAGAATGGCCGTGTCAAGCCTCTCGTGCTTGATGACAACGATGAGCGTCAGACCAACCGTGGGCGTGTCTATGTCGGTCTCGGTGGTGTCGGTGTCGGCTTCGGTGTCGGTCTCGGCTCTCGTCCGACCGAACGCCACGATGACGATGACCGCGAAACCGTGGTGGTCATTCCGACACGCACCGCAAGGGTCGCTACTCCGACTCCGAAGGTCACGGCTCCGCAGACCGAAGGCGAAATTGTGGGCTACATTATCAAGAAGCCGAATGGCGAATTGGTTTTGAAGCTCAAATAAACTTCGGTCGCCAATGGCTAGGGTTGCACCCTAGCCATTTATTTTCTATCTTTCACTTCCCAAAAAGGAGAAACAAAAAATGAAAAAGACAATCCTAGCAATTCTTTTGTTTGCAGTGCTCGCCCTCGCTGAAAACTTTAATACTGAAAAGGGTCTCGTCACCGTATCTAAAAACAAGTACGGCACGGAATATGTTTTGCGTCCCTCGGCTCCGCTCGCTGGTCTAGGCGATGTCAAGCGAATAGAAATGAACGAGTGCAGCGACTTCAAAAACATTATTATTACCTACAATGACGGCACGATACAGCAGTACAGTGCCGACGGCGACAAAATGCCCACGATGACTATACAGCGTGACGACCGCTTTATCTCGTGGGAAAATATAAGTGCAAACAAGTTTGCTAAAGCGTGGCGAACATACAGCAAGATATTCCAGGGCTACACCGCATAGGGTAGCCCCCTTTTTTGTGCCGATCGATCCAGCGACTGGCACGACGGCGACGGGACTGCTCCGCTGGTGTATTCTATTTATGTAAGCCAATGAGCTTACGGCTACACCACTTTCCTAAAGGAGTTTGATATGTCAAGAAGACAACCCACAAGCGAAACCGAAGACTTGAAGTATGTATGGACTGATAGCGTGGACTTGAGCAAGAGCAAGTCCTACGAAACCGAACGCAACGAAGACGGCAACTCCGTGTTCATCTTCTGTGGCAAGGAAGTCTACGACAAGCTGGACGCTGGCAACACCAGTCCCACGAGGGACATCGTGGCTGGGCTGCTGGGCTGGCTCGCTCAAGGCGACACTGGCGACGCTGGCAGCGTCGAGGTCAACGGCTGGTATGAACCGCCTACCTACTGCTGGAGCGACCCCAGCTGCTCCGACCCAGGCGACGGCGACATCACGAGTGCCATCGTGTCGCTGGCTGGTGGGCTGGAGGACAGCTTCAGAACGGACATCGACCTCTACTTCAAGGACATCAGCGAACTGGACGCCGAAGCTCTCAAGGATATGGATATTGACGCCATAATTGAGAAGTGCCGAGAAGTCAAGGGCGAAAACAAGAACTGGAACGCCAGTGCCAAGAAAGTTTACAACAAGTTCCCCAAGCTTCTCGCTGAAGAACTTTATTCTGAACTGGACGGCAAGGACATTCTCTAACCAAGGGGCGAAAGCCCCTTTTTTATTTTATTAGTGATCGATCCAGACGACTGGCAGTCCAGCGACGGGGCTGCCTCTACTGGATATTTTATTTATGTAAACAAATTCAACCAAGGAGATACCCAATGTACAAAATTCAAGTTATGCCGTTCCGTGCCTCTATGTACGCCATCAATGTACTCAACAGTGACACCAACAAGCAGTGCAAATTTATGGTAGGCGTTGACACGAACGCCGTGAGTTCCGCCAACGGACAGACAAAAAAACTTGTCGCTGGTGGGCACGAGCTGACCATTGACAGTCGCTCCCCTACTCCAGGCTTCGCACCCAAGAACGAGATGACCAAGGACGAAGTCAAGGCGGAGTTTGACGCTATGTGTACGGCTATCGCTGAAGATTTTTCCAAGAGCTTAACCACAACCAAGGAGTAAACAATGCTGAAAGTATGGCGTGAAGTGAAAATGGTCTGTGCCCTCGCTGGGTTCAAGTATCTAGGCCGCGACGACTTTGCCTTTGCAAAGAAGTTGCTTGCCGCTGGCAAGAAGCCTAGAGAGATAGCCAATAGGGTTCTTGACTCTATCTATGGCCTTGAAAAGTGCTACGACTGCTAGGGGCTGCCATGATGACCAAGATAATTAAAGTCAAGGTGAACGGACGGATAGAAGATATTACCGTGACCGTGGGCATGAGAAAGGTGGAACCGCAACCGCAACGGTCTCGCTTCCGTCTGCCCAAGTTGGGAATGTTGTTTCACTGGTAAGGGGCTCAAGCCCCTTTTTTCGTATGTACGCTTTACAAATCGCACGGATCGATCGATAATAACAGTAGAGACTGGCACCGCGACGGCGGGACTGCTCTCGACAAGTATTATATTTATGTAAACGATACACCACTTAACAAGGAGACCGATATGGAAGTATCTGTTGTTTCTCGCACCGACTCTGAACACCGCATCCTCGAAAGCGTCCACTTGGACAAGGCCGAAGCCGAAGAGGCTCGCCAAGGTATCATCAAGCGTTACAAGAACGCACCTCGCCTCTGCACCGACACGGAGACGGACACATTCACCGTCGATGTGTGGGTGGCTACCAAGGTCAAGGCGACCAAGGACGGCCAAGCTCCGGAGACGACGGTTCTCGCCGTCGGCAGCCAGCGTAAGTGCCAAGGTGCAGCCGCCCTCGAAGTGGAGTCGCTGGAACGCTTCGTCAACGGCGAGGTCGAGGGCGACGCTGACCACGGCTGGACAGCGACGGACGACGACACTGGAGCTATCTACACGGTGCAGCTGCACCACGGCTCCGCTAACCCCTTAATCACCATCGGAGGCTAATATGGCTAGGAAGTTGACGACCTTTGAACAGTATCTGAAGATGAATGGCACGACCATCGAAGAGTATCAAGCAATGGACAACGACACGAGGCTCGGCTGGCTTCGAGGTCATAGCCAATACAATTTGTTTGAGCTTATGGATATGGTCACGAAGCACTAATAAAATTTTGGTGAGTATCAACAAGATACTCACCATTTTATTAACACCTTATCAACAAGATCTCAACAAAATATTAAACATTATTCACCACATATCAACAAGGAGGCCGTATGGCCAAGCTCTATTACCTCGAAAACTCTGTACCGACATACAACGACCAAGCTAAATATTTTGTAAGCGGTAGCGACGCTGGAGGCGAACACTACAACGGTGCGAGCGATTTGTTGAACGCTCGATTTTTCTTTGACGAGGAGGAAGCGAAACGCTGTATTCACACGGCAAATAATTGGTGGCAGAAGTACGACTTCCAAGTCAAGTCCATTGAAATCTCCGAGCTTCAGAGCTTGATGGCGAGGAAGAAAAATTCATTCATCCTTATCTAACTGACTGGACGACGACGGGGCTGCCTCGCCGTCGTATTTCTGTTGTATGAACCTCATACAAGGAG
>JBGVBD010000061.1:0-4648 GCA_045225255.1 Prevotella sp.
TCCAACCGTTTTGATTGATGGTCTTCCAGTCAGCGTCTTGACAGGAAGGAAGAGGATAAAGTTGTGTGTCGTCAAGTTTATTGAGCAACTCATCCCAGCGTTTATTGGCTTCGTTGTTCGCCTGCATCTGCGCACGTACATAATTGTCATTTTGATAGAAAGCCGTTTTTGTGATCAGCATGGGATAATCGGTCATGAGCGAATCAGCAGAGATCCATGCCTCGATGGGTGTACCTCCCCAACTGTTTACGATAATACCCTGAGGAACGCCCGTCTGTTCATACATTCGTTTCCCAAGGAAAGTGCCAAGGGCAGAAAACAGCCATGCATTCTGCTTGTTGAGTGGTTTCCAGTTGATGGACGTCGGACGTATATCCTCTTTGACCCCATGCGTACTCGTCTCATTCTGTACACGGAACAGACGAATCTTCTCATTGTCAAGACGGTCTATCTCTTCTGTATATTGCGGATAGACACGCTCGATGGTCACATCGACATTCGACTGACCAGAACATAGCCAGACATCACCAACGTAAACATTAGTGAGTACGACATCCCCTACCATCATGGTATAAGGACCGCCTGCCTTCATCGCAGGAAGGTCGGCACGGAAATGTCCATTAGCATCGGCAACAGTGGCTACCTGATACTTGTTCATACGAATCATGATTTTCTCGCCAGCCTCAGCCTTTCCCCATACAGGAACAGGTTTCCCACGTTGAACTACCATTCCAGACTGGAATAACTGAGGAAGTTGAACTTTCGCGTTAACCGTGAAAAAGGCACAGAGCACGAATGTGATGATTGTTGCCCATCTGTATTTCATAAGCATATAGTTTGTTGATTCTTATGATGCAAATTTAAGTAAAAATTCCGATGAAAAGGATAAAAATGGAAGATTTTATTCTGTCATGACACAAATTTGATGTTTTCTGTAACATTCTGAAATAACGTTTTTCAAATAAATCGTTAATTTTGCAACAAGAATTATAAGGAACACTACCTAAGAAATGAGAGAACTCTCCTCACAAAAAGTTTCGTTCGGTGAAAAAGTCGGCTATTCACTGGGGGACGTCGCTGCCAATCTGGTATTCCAGATTATGTTGATCTTCCAGTTGAAATTCTATACCGATGTTTTCGGACTGGAAGGTGCTGTGGCTGGTTCTGTCTTCTTGATTGCCTGTTTCATTGGGGCATGTTTCGACCCGCTGGTAGGTGTGATATGCGACCGTACAAAGACACGTTGGGGAAAATACCGCCCATGGGTATTGTGGACAGCCCTTCCGTTTGGTGTATTTTATATTCTTGCCTTCTACAATCCCGGCATTGAGGATAAAGGATTAGTGGCTTTGTATGCTACCGTTTCCTATGTCCTGTTAATCATCCTTTATGCTTTCAACAGCATCCCCTATTCTTCTTTAGGGGGCGTGATGACTGGCCATATCAAAGAGCGGACCAGTATTAATGCTGTTCGCTTTGTGGCAGTGAGTATTGCACAGTTTGTGGTGCAAGGACTGACTCTTCCGTTGGTGAATAAGTTCAGTGGCGAGGAAAGAAACTTGCAACAAGGTTGGACGATGACGATTGCGTTATTCGCCTTGGTAGCCTTCGTCTTTCTGGTGATTACCTTCCTGTCCACCCGTGAACGTATTCAGCCACCACCCACCCAACAAAAGAACTTACGCGAAGACATTCGCAGCACCATATCCAGTATCCCTTGGCGTTGTATGTTTCTCGTGGTACTGTTTATCTTTTTCACCATATCGATGTGGGGTGCCTCGATGAATTTCTATTTCCAACATGACCTTGACCAACAGTCGCTCTACGACTTCTTAGGGAAGTTAGGACTGACTGACCCGAATCATGAGAAGACTGGTGTGTGGGCATTTGTTCTTAGCACTTTCCATCTTATCGCCTACAGCCCGTCAGATGCCTACTTTATAGGTTTCTCGTTGTTTAATATGACTGGTGCCGTCGTTCAACTATTGGGAATCGTCTTATTGTCACAATACTTGGCAAACAAATACGGTAAGAAGCAGACGTTTATCGTATGCCTGTCACTGACAGCCATCTTCACCGCCATGTTCTATCTGCCCTCACCGGTAGATGTCAGTTTCGTCTTTGGACTCTGTTTCTTCAAGTCCTTGGCGTATGCGCCAACGGTCCCGTTGTTGTGGGCAATGATTGGTGATGTAGCAGATCATGTAGAGTATGTGAATCATCGTCGTGCCACAGGTTTCTGTTTCTCAGGTATCTCTTTTGCATTGAAGGCAGGACTTGGTTTGGGGGGTGCTTTGGCAGGCGTCATTCTTTCCTGTTTCGGTTATGCGTCTGGTGCTGTCAGTGTTCAGTCAGCGAGTGCGATGCAGGGTATTCGCCTCGTCAGTTCCATCGTACCGGCTATCCTCTTTGGCGTTGGCGTAATCGTCATGCTGTTTTATCCGATTTCGAAGACCTACAATGAGAATATGCAGGCAGAACTGTCTGCGCGTCGAAGGATGGTCAAACAATAGATTTTTAACTTAAACATCAATCAAGATATGAATATGACGAAATTTCTTAGGTTAGTAGTTGTATTGTTTTCAGCGGTGACTGCGCAAGAGGTATTTGCCCAATCCTCGCAGAAATGCGGGGAAGGGCAATGCTGCGGCAATATGACTCCGACCTTAAAAGATGCCTATCAGAAATACTGGTACACAGGTGTCAGCGTGAATCAGTGGCAAGTGAAAGCCGATGAAACGGGTGCCAACGTTCACGATGTGACAGGACAGGTAAGTAATGACCAGACTGCCGACTGGCCTATTATTGTCAAGAACTTCAATTGGGTAGTGGCAGAGAACTGTATGAAGTGTGAGGTGATTCACCCCAAAGAGGGTGTTTATGATTTCACTCTTGCCGATCAGTTTGTCGACAAGGCAAAGGCTGCAGGACTGAAAGTACAAGGACATTGTCTTATCTGGCATTCCCAGTGTGCCCCTTGGTTCCATTTCGATGAGAATGGGAAACTTGTATCCCCAGAGGTGCTGAAGAAGCGTATGCGTGAGCATATCTTTACGATTGTCAACCATTTCAAGGGAAGGATAGATGCTTGGGATGTTGTCAACG
This sequence comes from Prevotella sp., assembly GCA_045225255.1. Classification (GTDB taxonomy): domain Bacteria; phylum Bacteroidota; class Bacteroidia; order Bacteroidales; family Bacteroidaceae; genus Prevotella. Next base: position 3,106 of record JBGVBD010000061.1, read on the forward strand.
AGGCTTTCGAAGATGATGGCTCACCACGTAAGAGTCTGTTCTACCAGATATTAGGCACCGACTATATCCCTCTTGCCTTCCAGTATGCCCACGAGGCAGACCCTACCATCCAGTTGTTCTATAATGACTTCTCAATGAACAAGGCGACCAAAGTAGAGGGCGTAGTAAACTTCTTCCGTCCGTTGATTCAGCAGGGATTGCCTATTACGGCGATTGGTATGCAGGGACACATGATACTGGAAGATAATGTCGATAACAGTGTTATCAAACAGTATGAGCACTCTATCGAGACGATAGCATCCGTAGGTGTTCCCACGTTCTTCTCCGAACTCGACCTGTCAGCACTGCCCAATCCCTATGGTTTCTCTGGTGCGAATATCAGTGATAAGTTTACCTATCGCCCTGAGATGGATCCTTACAAGGACGGACTGACAAAGGAACAGGAAGAGAAGATAGGACAATTCTGGGTAGATTTCTACAAGATGCTGATACCTCATCATAAGGACATCCTACGTGTCAATTTCTGGTGTCTGAACGATGCTGACTCTTGGCGTAACGACTTCCCCATCAAAGGACGTACCGATTATGCCACATTGTTTGACCGTCAGAGCCAAATCAAGCCCTTCGTGCAGAGATTGATAGACTTGGTATGTCCACAACCTACAGAGACGAAGAAAACAAAAAAGAGCAAGAAATAATTAACAATAGTATTCATTTAAACCAACTACTGACTATGGCAAAATTACCACGTTATCTTTTCCCGAGTGATTACATGGCTGACCCTTCAGCCAACGTGTTTAACGGAAGATTGTATGTCTACCCCAGCCACGACTGGGATGCAGGCGAGTGTTTCGATGATGATGGTGGTCACTTCCAGATGAAGGACTATCATGTATTGTCATGGAATGATATCGAGAACGACGAGGCTACCGATCATGGTGTGATTCTCGATGTGAAGGATGTCCCCTGGGCTGAAAAGCAGATGTGGGACAACGATGTCGTTGAGAAAGACGGCAAGTATTATCTCATCTTCTCTGCAAAGGGCTACGATGGTGTCTTCCACCTCGGTGTCGCTGTTGCAGACAAACCAGAAGGTCCGTTTGTTCCTCAGGCACAACCGATTCGCGGTTCTTTCTCTATCGACCCCTGTATGTTCAAGGACGATGACGGCAAGATCTACTGCTACTTCGGAGGACTCTGGGGTGGACAACTCCAGTGGTGGCGCACACTGTATCATGGCTTTGCTCCTATCCCTGGCAAGTATGGCGATGACAACGGCTTGATTGACCTCGGACCTGCTCCTGATCACAAGACGCAACTCTTTGCGAAGCCTGATGCACCTGCCGTTCCCAGCAATGTTGTCCTTATGAGCGACGATGTGATGCAGTTTGCTGAGGCAGCACGTCCTGTCATTATTCTGGATAAAAATGGTGAGCCTTTGAAGGCTGGTGATCCTCATCGCTTCTTCGAGGCATCATGGATGCACAAGTACAATGGCAAGTACTATTTCAGTTATTCTACTGGTGATAGTCACTTCCTCTGC
>JBGVBD010000062.1:0-4257 GCA_045225255.1 Prevotella sp.
CAAGGGGTCGGAAGCCTCCAAGTTGTGGAACGCCATCGATCCAACCGATGCGTCACTGTCCATCCAGTTCGACCGAGAGAAGGAAGAGCTGGACTATATGGTCTCCGAACGCATTTCTGGGATATCTGGGATATTCGACATCGACAAAGAGCGCAAAAAGTGTGCAGACAACGAGTCGCTGTGGCTCTATGTCACTAGGGACTACCAAGTGTATTCGTGCGTCACCAGCACTCCGGCGATCACGAAGTCCGAAAAATTATTGCTAGATTTGTCTTCGTACACAGACTGATAGAGGTTGCCATGAAAAAGAAACGATGCTGCTCCACTTGCTTGTACGGACGATGGGTCAACGAGACTACATTCTGCTGTCACCGTTCTCCGTCCAACGAAATAAACCCGAACCAGTGTGGAATCTATTTGTTCAGCGCCGAACAAGCGAATAAGCTGGCATGCGGTCAATACTACGAGCCGTACGGAAATCCGAACTACAAGGAGATGGACTTCGACATGTGGCTCAAGGCGAACCATCCAGACATCGTGATGCAGTACAAGGCGTATACCGAAATGATGGAAGCACGGAAGAAATCGCATCACAAGTATCAACTGCGGTACGAGTATCCAGACGCCCATGGTCTTGTCGGCGACTATGAAGAGACTTTCACCGACAAGGACAAGGCTATTGCCGCCGCAGTCGAGGCCAGTAAGGACAAGGTCAACTACAACATCAGCATCCGTCATAGCTGGTGGAACAATCTGTATGAACGCGAAGAAGGCGAATGGGTGGACTGGGACAAGGAGACCGAGAAATGAGCGCAATCGAAATTGCAAGAATTAGGGCCGCCGGACAGAAGGTCGTGACGGATCAGTACGGATTCCTCATGTCTCCAGAGGACTTCAGCAGAAACCCGGCCAAGGCACCCAAAAGGAAGATAAAGTAATGAAGGTTTACAAGGACAACGAGATTATCAAGGCCGCCAAGTACAGACAGTGCGCGTTAGGATTCCTTAACCGCATGGAGAAGGAAGGCGACGTGAAGCTCATCCAAGTCACCGTGGACGACAACATCGCAACGTTCCACTACGAGGGCGCGAGGGAAGGCTCGCCGATCTCCTTCGACATTCCGGTCAAGAAGAACAAGCAAGAGCTTGGCATTTCTTGCACCTACGGCGGAAAGACTCGGACGTTCGACTTCAGCAAGTATTTCGACCGAGAATACTTCGACCTCTGGCTCAACTCCGTAACGAAGCTCGATTCCGACGAAGCGAAGGCTGGTACGCTGCCGATGCTGGTCGAGGAATGGCTGACCATCCCAGGCAACAAGGAGTTCTACGAGAAGGCGAGAGCCGCCTTTCTTCCCTATGCGTTCAGCGACATACACTTGGACGCTGACCGATTCGTCGCCATGCCGCAAGACAAAATGTCCCTATGCAGTGCCTTATCGAAGGATCATCCGGTGCTTGTGTACAACTCAGACATCAACGACTTCTCGCTGAGCAAGGACATTGACGAAATGCATTACGGCTTCTGCATCACTTCCCGCCGTACCGTACTCGTCAACTACTGCGTGTACGAGCACCATTCTCGCCAGAACGAATTGATGCAGCGGATGTTCCCTGAGTTCACGGATTGCCTCAAGGGCTCCATCAACACCTACTTCTACATCGAGACGGACTTGGAAACCGCCGTCGGCATCGTCAGCTCCTCGTGGAACCGCATGCTCGACGTGTACGGCGAGGAAGCCAAGCGCCACGGCATGCCAGACAGCTGGCGTACGGCCACGAGCTGGACGAAGGACGGCCCCGTCTATCCGAAGGGTTCTGCCGAGGCCAAGAACGTCGACGGCATTCTTGCGGCACGTAAGGACGAGGTCATCGAACGCCACACCAAGAACCTTATCAGTCTGTTCGAGCGCCGTTACAACACGAAGCTTCCGGACTACTTCGAAGGTGCAGAATTTCTCCACGAGACGGAGGACTGGTGCGTCGAGTATCCGCACATCGACCACTACCTCGCGTTCCTCAGCATTCCGTACAAGTTCCCCAAGGTCAAGGGGTCGAAGGTCACTTGGGCGAAGAAGTCCGTCAAGGTGCGCATCTATTACACTGGGCACAACGACCGCTTGGTGTTAGAATACATCGTTCCGGCCAAGTTCACCGTCATGTGTGGCACGTACGAATGGTTCCACGAGGCCCAGAAGCACGATGACGAGAAGCAGATGATCATTCAAGGTGGCCGAGCAAGACAGAAGGAAGTGGGCTTCAGCGGCATCAAGCACTTGAAGGAACGGCTGGACGATATTCAGAAGTTCGCCAAGTACAAGGGCATCGAAGCATGAAGATTAGTATCCGATACATACACGGTGACACGTTCACCGGAGATTTCGACTCAGTCGAATACTCGCCTAAGCGGAACTTGGTCACTCTATGGTGCGGCAGCCGCAAGATAGAACTATGGCGTTTCAAAGACACTGGTGACGACTGGGTACACATGGACGTCATGTTCAAGGGGAATGTGGTTGAGTTCCGCAATGACGACGACGGTTTCACGCTGCCCGTAGACTATGGAACGACCTACCGAATCTGTACCCCCATGCGAGCCAAGACATACATCAGTGATGTTCTTCACGAGACCATAACCGAGGAAGCTGCGCTTGGGAAGATTCTTTCTGACATGTTCTTTAAAGGATAGCCCATGAAAGAAATGTATCAAACAAATTATCAGGAGTGAAACACCTATGAGTACTTATGTTATTGCAGACGTAGAATACTGGGCTGGCTTGCCAGTACCCAAGATCCTTTACGGTGGCCAGGATTTCGAGAAAGCCAAGGCGAAGTTCCGCAAGAAGTTCGACGAGATTACTGGCGGAAACATCAAGTGCGTTCCGCACGACTACGCCGAACACCTTAGCAAGGACGCCACGATGGACGAAGTGTTCGAGATCGTCATCAAGGAAGTCAAGGAGACTGGCCGTTTCGACTTGGACACCGAATGGTGTGACGATTACGACGAGCCGTTCTGCATCCGCTTCGAACAGAGAGACGACGACTGATGCCGACATACATCGACAAGAAGCACCGCGTAAAGAAGACGGACAAAGGCTACCTTCCCCAGTGGAAGGCTGGCTGGTTCCGCTGGAAGCCGTATGATTATTGGTACGCCGAAGTCGTCATGGGGCCCATGACGATGTACAGTCCGCTGGTTCGCGATCCGTTGTTCGAAACAGAGGAAACCGCCATTGAATTTATCAAGAAGGCCATTAAGGCTGGCGACAACGGCAAGTACCACCAAGAATTCGACGAGTGCATGCCGGGGCTTATCCGCTACTAGGAGAAGACTATGATTACTAAAGTATGGATTGACGAGACCTACGACGAATGTGTCGGCTGTGGCGCTTGCGAAGCTGGTTGTGACGCGATTTTCCGGGTTCCCCATAAGTGCGAGGTCGTCGGCACCGACTACGCCAAGTATGAAACCGACATCCGCGACGCAGCCTATTGCTGTCCGGCTGGCGTCATCCGCTATGCCGAGGACGGTAAAGAGGTTCAGCCGTCTGGCGAGGTAGACCACGGACTGTGCAAGATGTGCAAGGACGAGATGGATCGCCGCAGTAAAGAACATAAGGAAGATATTGACCAGCAGCGAGCCAAGATAATCAATGCGGAGGAGCTGTATAAGCGTGAGGACGAACCGCTTTCGTTCGACACTGCGCTGTCGGTGCTCAACCAGTTCTGGCCTATCGAATATCTTTCTGCCGGGCCGAACTTCTGCGACTCCTATGCGCCGACCGAAGACTTGCAAGGGCAGATTGTCAACAACGTAAGCGTACAGTGGAAAAAGGCTAACAACTGCATCGTGTTTGAACGTAAGTGCAACGATCTGTCCCACAAGGTTCTGTACATGGATCCGCTGTCTAGCAGGGTCATCGCGTCGCGCTTTATTACTACCAACATGTCCGATATCACCGTCGGACAGTTCATCAAGTTCGTCCGCGAACAGCGCAAACTCGTAAAGTAATCAAATACAAAGGAATAACCATGACTAAGAAACCTCTAGCAGAGAATGAACTCTACAAGGCAGCTCCGCTGCTCCAGATCCTCGAAGGCGATGACTATCACCCAGAGGAAAACGTACTCAAGATGATCGAGGAAGTAGCGAAGCTCCGCGAAGCCATCGTGTACAGCTCGAAGGGTTCGCTCAAGTTCGTCGGCGAGATCGACGGCGACGAGCTGACCATCGACATCAACATGACCGACCTCA
>JBGVBD010000063.1:0-4443 GCA_045225255.1 Prevotella sp.
CTGGGCCGCCGTACAAGTTAACTATTAAAGTGTTCTTCATGTTTACCTCTTGTCCATTTTATCGACGGTCATGATGGTTCCTCCAAGGATCCACCACCATACCATCAAAGCAACAAACCACGTCGCCTCGGAAAACTCAAAGCCGAAATACGTCGTCAGCACTCCCATGATTTCCAACGGCAACATGGCTACAGCCGCAACCAATACGCAAGCGAGCGTGATAAGCAATAACCAGCCCAGATTACGTCCTAGATTCTTTACAAACTCTTTCATTCTTCATCCCTTTGTTTTTTAAACTCATCCAACTTGGCGCGTACAGCTTTCTTGTGGTCTTCCCATTGCCGATCGATTTCCATTGGACTTTTGTGTTCAAAGCCAAATTCTTTTTGTCGTTTGTCCAATTCAAACTTAAATGCCAGCATGTGTTCATGGCCGCTCTTCATGGCACGTATGGCAGCATCTGCACTCTCGGCAACCTGGTATGCCATGTGCCGCCAAAATTCAACTTCATTCATGATAGGGAAGCCTTGATATTTAGCGTAAGCTGCATTAAGCTTTTCTTTGTACGTACCCTTGGCCGTGAAGTATTCTTCGTTAAGATATTTAATCTCGGCCATTTTCGTATTATCCATTCGTCTCCTCCAAGTTGATATACACGTCCAGCACGACTTCGCGCATGTCGTTATCCACGGATACTCCCTTGACTTCGCTCAAGCGCGTGTCAAGCTGGTAGGCACCTCGGTTGTACGTACGACCGAAACGGTCATAGCCGTCCGGTACGGCAATCGAGCCTTCTTGAGCATCGAGACGGACAACGTAATCGTCCGGCACGTCCTTCAATGTGTCTTTCAATTCCTTTGCTTTAATTCCGAACATAATTACCTCACATGAACAGTCGGGCAGCACCGACAAGTACTACAAACAAATACACGGCGACAATTGCCTTATCCATCCAATCCATATCATCCTTCTTACGACAAATGAATTTCACTCAAGTCGATTTCTGGTTCCGAGTCATTACCATCATCGTCGACTTCATCGACACGAGGCTTACTCGACACTTTCTTGGTCGTCTTCTTGGTTGTCTTCTTGACAGTCTTCTTCGTCGCCGACTTTCGACCAGCCGACCGTTCAGACAGTTGGTCTTGCATCTTCTTAATCAGCTCTTGCTTCAACTGTTCACCAAAGTCATCCCAGAACTCCTCGACCTTTTTAATCAGCGCATCTGCCATCTCGCCTTCGGGAAGTTCCTTCTGGATGATATAGTTGTTGCGGCCACGAACGAATCTATCAGTAAGTTCTTTGTCCGTAACGACTGGCACCGTCTTTGCATCAACCGTATTCCCCGATTTCAGCATGTAGAACAAGCCTATGTCGTCAAGATTGGTAGCCATCAGCGGCAGTCCGGTGTCTCCCATATCAGAAGACATCTTGTTGTAGATTGGTACATATACGCACTTACTCATTTTCGCCTCCGCACAACACCTTGAAGATGTCGATATTAGACATTACGTTGCCACAGTAGTCCTTGAAGTCCTTCTCGATTGTCTCGATGCCGACTATGCTGATAAGTGTCAGCTGAGTGTGGTGGTAATGGAAGTTTGCGACTACCGCTTGATCCTTGTGGCCGACACCGTTGACACGGAGCATCGGCCCTTCCAGCCACAGAGTCTCGTACGGAGAAGGCGCTGCAGCCCCACGAGCCATATAGACACGCTGCACGTACATGTACTCATGTTCTCGGTCGAACGGACGGATGAACTTGTGCAGAACGGCGTCCTCGACGAGCTTGCGAATCTTCTCCGACACCTCGTCGTACTCCTTGAACTTATCCTCTTGGTGCTTGTAAATGGAAACGTCGCTGTTATACAGCCGAACCAGCATCTGTTCTTCTTCCGTAGTTCGTTCATACTGCGGAATGGCGGCCAAAGTGTCACGAAGCTTTACACGACTTGCGGTCACCGAACCTTGCTTTAGCTTGTCGTACTTGGCGTCGATGCCTTCGTAACTTTTCATATAAGTGTCGATCATCGCCATCGTGACGCTGTCGATACGGCGGCCTACTGGCTGATGTCCAATTATTATAGGTGTGTCCATAGCGGCCTCAACATAAAGTAAATAAATACACCGATTCCAAACAAACTACCAATTCCCAGTATCCAAAATACAACATTAACGATCGGGTCGACGATTGCTTGTATGCGATGGAATCGTTCCATCTCTTTGCGTTCACGTTCCCATCGTTCATATTCCCACTTAATCATCTGGTCGCGCTGACGCATGGACGATTTCGCTTGTCGCTCCCAGTATTCCTTGCGCATGTTCAAGAACTCGATCATGTGGGGATCCGTTTCATTCTTGATTTCCTTGTCGATATCAGAAATCATCGACCCAGCGCGAGCGATCCTCTCGTTATAGGAATCATACCAGTTATGATGCTCCGAATTGCCGTTCGACTTCTTGGCAGCCTCTTCCTCTTCCTCTCGGCGTTTCTGCGCATGTATGGCGGCAAGCGCACAGTTCGCCGCCGCTATTCCAGCACTGCTCATCGTTTCTTCCTCCTACGAGGTTTGATCGTCTTGGCAAAGTCGGTCGCCTCAACGCGCTTCTTGGCGGAGTCCGGATAAAGATACCGAAGCGCCTTGTAGATGCCATCTGGGGTTGTGCAAACTGGCGGAAGCGCATGACAACCGAACAGCGGAGGAAATCTACGGTCAATCAGACGTCTTGCTTGACCGGGATGCTTCTCGCGCCATTCGCGCTCCTCGCGTTCCCAGTCTGCTATGATTTTCTTGCGCTCTTCGGCCCACTTCCTTGCTTCGATGGCTCGTTGACGTTCTTCCTTGTTACGGCGCTTGCGCTCCTCGACGACGTCGTGTATCTTGGATACCGGAATACCAGCGGAAGGAACTTCCTTGATGACATATTCATCTGGGCCAGCTTCCTCGTTCTTGCAGCGAGCCAGCTCAATCTCGTAGTCTTCCTCGCTACGGAAGTAGCCGCAGAACCATTCCTTGCCGCTAGGATAGATACGGTAAAGTTCGTAGCAGCGTTCCTTGTAGTGGAGCTTGGCTCCCTTGTATTCTATAACTTTTACACCCATCAGATCTTAACCTTTTCCAGAAACCATTTGCTGAATCGAGACAACGGATTCCTCAAGTCCTCGCCCTCGCGGCAAGTCGGCCCCAAGAATCTGTATATGCTGCAGATCAGCCAGCGAACTCCTTCGCCGATCAGTTCGGTCACGACGGCGACCGACATGACCAGTACCGTGACCAGCCACGCAATTCCGTATAAAATCACGAACGACAACGACAAAAAGGAGATGCAGCAGCCCCATAAGTATCGTAGAAAGAATATCCAGAAGTTCTTATTCATGCAACCAAATATAGCAAAAACAATTACACAAGTCAATTTATTTGCTATATTTGGTGACATGTTCAAGACAATCAAGAATATCTTCAAAGCACGAATCGACCATGTCAAGTACACTTGGGCCCATCACAAGGCGCTGAACCAGCTTGCCTTGTCCAAGGGATTCTACTATCCGTTTCACGACATGGACAAGATAATCCTCTATCCGATCCTCGGCCTCAGACTGACCAAGAAGATTCACCTAGCGTGGTCTGGCCACCACTACCGCAACGGCGACATCAAGAACAAGTTCGAAGCCGCCCTCGACTGGGAATGCGCCAGACGCACGAAGCCAGACAAGCCTCTGGACGCCTACGATACGTGGAAGAAGTACTATCCTGACGTGGACATGGAAGAAACCCTTCGCTGGCTGCGCTTGTACCACGGCGACGAAAGCTACGAAAACCCGTATGAACTAAACGAGGATTAAAATGGAAACGCCACTCAACCTAATGTCATACGACGTCAACGTCGCGCTGGACGCTTTCGAACGACTTTACCGCCAGTTCAAGGACAATGTACGATGCACGTTCAGTTGCGAAAAGAGCGACCTTCTTGAACGGCTGTCGGCATTTCCGTCGCCGTCGGCAGCGATGTGTGCGCTGATGAAGGAACTCCGCGAAGAACAGAAAGAATCGATCGTCGAACCAGAAGACCTCAAGAGTCAGTTGGAACAAAGTGTACCGCCGATCCTTCAAGCGATCAGCGGAGACCTTCTGCAACACTGGATTGCGGTAAATGAAGGACTCGTCCGCACGGCGTATTACGTAAAAGCGGTCGAGATCGACCCTTACAACGCGCTGCTCTACATTTCTGGGCCGTCCGTAGTGCTATCCGGATTGCTTGCACCAAACGTGGCGAATTGCAGCGAGAACCACAAGGTCAAGCTGACCTCATTGACAAAAATGAGTGAACTGAAGGCCGACGTCCTCGAAGAAGATGACGTCGTGGCGATACTAAATGCTAAAGTTCCCGTCTATACTCGCTACATCATGGAAGCGGTCAAGTTCGTACATGAAAGCACGACAA
>JBGVBD010000064.1:0-2207 GCA_045225255.1 Prevotella sp.
CCAATCGTCTTGGAAGTCACCGAAGGCGTATACCAGTTGGAATCATACTTATACACCAGTAAGCCACTAGAATGATATACGTAAATCGAAGTATTACCACTACCAGTATACGTAGTGGCGACTTGTATAGTCTTTATTTCCATCGGCGTACTGCTCGCATTATGCTTAACAACCATCCATACATCGTTAGTCGACGTGTCTTCCGTAAGAGTATACGGCACCGATACCGTATGCTGGCATACAATAGCGCCAGATTGCGGAAAAGCGCCGCCAGCCTTGGATGTGATTGCACTGGCATCAACCGAATACTCTCCCTTGGTATTATCATAACGTGTATCACTGATATGTTCGTCTACCTTGCATCCCTCGATCAATTCAGCAACTGAAAACTCAGTACAGTCAGTAATCGCTTGACCATACGGGATGTCATGTACGAACAAACGATATACTGGCAGTACATCGTTGATGATATATGCCCATCCATTAAATTTCGCCAAGCTAGACGTGACATCTTCGCCATTTTTCATGACTTGGACAGTAAACTTCTGCGTAGTGTCATCACCAGTGATGATGATTGAGCAAGTATTGTCATACGGCACAACAGACTGTAGTTTCCACACGACATATTGTTCCAAGTCAGCAACGGACGAAATAGTCGCACCAGCCGGGAGCGCATACACGCAGTCAATGTAATAACGTGTATTGCCGCCAGCGGGTAAATACTGAATCGAATGAACGTCCGCGATCGGGTTTCCTCGACCTGGGAAATAACAACCAATTTTGCCTACATACGGAATATCAGCCATAAATTCGTTCCTTACGTAACTGCGGTTCCTATTCTGAAGAACAAAGTACCCTTGCCATTGATTTCGCTTTGGTTATTAGCAATCGCGATAATCTGAGCATCGCTTTCAACAACATATATCTGCTGCGCCAATAGCACATGAGTTCCGCTTTCCTCCGGATTCACCTTGCACTGAACGGCGGTTCCCAGAGACTTCTTGTCGTCGGCAGTCATCAAACCGTTCGTAGCGCCAGTTTCACCAGTGGCTACCGCATTAGGGATAGTCACCACATTGCTCGACGGCGTCAATGACGAAGCTGCGCCTTCCAGCTTAACTGACGGAACGGACACATCGACAGCCTTGTTTGCGTCTGGTGTCAACGCGGATCCATTGACTTTCACCGTCTCGATGGTGTTGACTTGTGCGCCAGCCGAGATATCATCAAGCTTTTCTTTGTCCAGATAGCTCATGACACCAGGCGACGCATGCACATTATACGTATCACCAGTTTTCGTTCCAGAAGCTGCCGCTGGAATCGAAATAGTAGACGCGGAGGACTGGTCAACCGTAAATATACCGACAGAACGATTAGTACCAGTCGATGTACCAGCCATGTCGATAGTTATTTGCGCGTTTTTAGCCGCAGCTGGAATAGTCGGCTTGTTTAGTAAATCCGCGTAGGAACCCGACGTAGCCACCGTAGCAAGAGAACTCGGCTGTACCGCCGTCGCACCAAGAGAAGCGCCGCTACGAATTGTATTCAAATCGCTGATAGTATCTTGCTTGCCAGATATTGCAGACGCAACGGCCACACCACTTTGCGCATTCGTGGAAGATCCGGAGTACACTTGATCGACAGACGGCAACGTTATTGCGGCAACGCCGTCCACATCAACAACGGACGAACCACCTACGGTAACGTCAGTGACTGGAATCGTCGGAATCGACGGTACTGTAATTTCAGCAACACCGTTCGCATCAACAACGGTCGAACCATTCACCTTGACATTTTGTACTGGAGCTCCAGCACTTGTAATAAACGAGCTATCATTCATCAAGTCAGACGTCTTGGTAGGAATCGTCGGACGATTAGTCAAGTCAGTATAATCACCAGAAGTCGCGACGGTCGCAAGAGACGGCTTATTAAGGATTTCAGCAGCAGTGCCCGACGCCGCATTCCAGTTCGGCTGTACGTTGACTTGGGCACCAGACGCGATACCATCCAGTTTAGCCTTGTCGGCAGATGTCATAATACCAGCCACAGTCGTAGTGGCTTCTGGAATAACGACACTGGTATTGCTAGCTTGGTTTGCGGTAAACGTCTGTGCTGTTGCGGAGCCTACCTTAATCGACAACTGTCCATCATTTACAGTCGGAATAGTCGGCTTATTGTCGATATAGGCTTTACTCGATGAATCCGTC
>JBGVBD010000065.1:0-1548 GCA_045225255.1 Prevotella sp.
CTGTCCTCCCATGTTCTAAGTGAGGTACAGAGGCTTTGTGACCGTGTAGCCATTCTGCGGGAGGGGAAGCTGATCGGTGTTCAATCCATGAAGGAACTGCGGGAAAACGGATACAAGAAAATCTCGCTGACAGCAAAAAGCGCCATTCCAGAGGATTTCTTTTCTGTTCCCGGTACGGCTAATTTAGAGTGGGACAAGAGCAAGACTTCTGTATCCTTTATGTTCAGCGGACCAGTTATGATGATTATGAACCAGCTTCATTGGCTGGAGCTGGAGGATATTTTAATTGAGGAACCGTCATTGGAAGAAGTATTCCTCCACTACTACGAATAGGAGGCCCGTCATGCAGATTTTTCGATTTGAATGGAAACGGTCACAAAAATATATTCTGATTTGGGCCACTGCTCTTGCGGTATGTATTTTTTTCATGACGCCGGTCTACTATGGCATGGTGGAAACAGCGGGGACGCTGCCGGCAGGATTTGCACAGGGAGGCTTTTTTGAAACTGTTGGCATTTCCATTGAGCTTCTTACAAAGCCTATGGGAATGTATTCCTTTCTCACAGGATTTTTCATGATTGCTGGAGGCATTTTCGGGATGCACCTGGGTCTGTCCTTACATACCAAGGAATGTACGGAAAACACAGCGGAATATTTGTATACGAAACCTTGTGGGCGGAAAGTGATATACAAAGAGAAACTATTGTGCGCCCTTGCCGGGGTATGTGTAACAGGAATTTTTTATGTGATGGCGTCTTTTTTCACGATGACGCTGTTTAGCCCCGGATTTTCCACAGGAGAATTTTTGCTGGTGGCTGGCTCCTTTGTCCTTCTTACTCTCTTTTTTGCACTGATGGGGACAATGGCGGGAGTATTCCGGCCCAATAACCGCTCTCCGCTTCTGACATCTGGACTGGTCGTGTTTATGGAATACTGCATTACCTCTTTTTCGAGAACTGTCGGTATTCGGGCTATTGGCTTTTTATCTCCGTTTTCCTTTTTCAGCCCGGCGGAGATCCACAGCTCCGGGGCTTATTCGTGGGATTATATGATCTGGTATCTGCTTCTGCTGTTTGGGTTTGCGCTGCTGGCATACTGGAAAATCTTGAAGCGGGATATTGCGTTGGCTGTGTAAAGGAGGAAACGAATGAAGGCGTTAGTGAAAAACGAGCTGCGCTTAACAAGAAAACTACTGCTGATCTGGATGGGAATTGTCTTGATTTTGTGTGGCTTCGCTTACTTTGAGTATTTGTCACTAAAGGAAAGCCTCAATGAGCTGACAGGGCTAATATCGAATTTTCCGAAAATTCTGAAAGCTATGTTTGGTGTGAGCGGTGATCTGACTTCTGCTTTGGGCTGGTATGGCTGTATGTATTATTGGGTCACGATGCTAACCAACAGCTATGCGGTCTATCTCGGTGTTTCGTGTGTAGCGAAAGAACAGGCGCAGGGAACGGCAGAATATCTATTTACAAAACCAGTGGGTCGCAACAAGGTTGTCTGTGCCAAAGCAGTTGCCTGTGTATGTAATTTGCTTGCACTTGCGGT
>JBGVBD010000066.1:0-148141 GCA_045225255.1 Prevotella sp.
AGATGAGGATAAATTAGTAGTCCCGCCCGGATTCGAACCGGGGTAATCGCATAGAAAGTGCGATGACTTAAACCGCTGGTCGACGGGACCATATTTTAGTAGTCACTGAGAGGATCGAACTCCCGACCTCCGCGTTCGTAGCACGGCGCTCTAAATCCAGCTGAGCTAAGTGACCATATAATTATTTAGTGTTTATGCACATTCCATGTACTAGGCTGATATTTACCATATTTCATCTCCCATGTTCGTATTCGATCGTACAATTCATCGAGCGTAATCGAGCAATCATCTAACTTTTTGAAGTTGTCAGATTGCAACAGCAACCTACAATTTGCTGGATGCGCAATAACTGTTGCTGGTATATTATTTTTGTACCCAGCACTTACGCTATACATGTGATCGCGTGATACCCCATTCGGATTGTCGTCATAATTAGTCGCACTATACCAACCATACTGTTGAATGAGTAATAAATCAAATTCATTTGGATAATCATACACATCAAACATGAATCGGCAAGCTTCTTTATATTTCCGCTTAGTACATTTCGCGTTAGTATTCTTCTCACGAATTTTAAACGATATTCGGCATTCATCAGAACAATATCGCCGATGAGTTTTTACCGCCAGCGGCATGATACAGCCGCAACCCTTGCAATAACGTATTATGGGAGACTTTTCGCCGTCCACATATTTTTGATTCTTCATTGTCTCGTGTAAATGTTGTTTTAACTCCGTTGTTCTAACCCTCGAATTCGCACAGCTTCGTGAACAAAATCTTGGCAGCCGATTTTTATCGAGGTCGATTTGCTTGATCATTTTGTGAAATTCTTTATGACAATGTTCACATACTGCCGTACATTCGACTAATGATTGGTTACGTTCCTTAATTCGATGCCAAGTTTCATTCGATTTTGCTCGACCTAATTCTATATTACGCCGATTCGCTGCTATTCGTTTCTCACTAACAAACATACATACCACATATTGTTACGATATTTCAAAGTTTATCATGGGTTCGATGCTGCAGACTATCCATTTTTATAATGGATCAATATCGGACTCGAACCGATATCGCTGACGTGCGGAGCCAGAATTCTACCATTGAACTAATGACCCTTAATTACTGGAGCATATCGGACTCGAACCGATAAACCTCTTCCATGCCATGGAAGCGCTCTACCATTGCGCTAATGCCCCATACAAAATCATCCGAACTGTCAAACTGCTCATAAGTCTCTCGGACTTATGTTTACTGGATACTGACGGGATTCGAACCCGTAAGAACACTCCTTGCAAGGGAGGTGCAATCCCATTCTGCCACAGACCCAAATTGTTGGTGAATTAAAAAACCCAGTTGCTTTTGTTGCAACCGGGTTCCCATCAAACATCAACCTTCAAAGGAAATCATCGGTGCAACTTTTGCCTATAACCGCAACCCGTATATGCTGCAAAGAGGCGGTCGGCCTTTGGTGCCAACTGACTATTGCGTTCAACGAGTTTAATGTTATGTAGCATCATTTGCATGGTTTTTAACCTCTTTGCATTCAAGTTTAGCAATTATTTTTTCGATCGTCAAGGGTTTTTTGCGATTTTTATCAAATATTAACAAAAATTTACAAAAAACCCTATTTTTTATGCCGTCGTGGTCATTTTATCCTTTAAAGCTTGGTTGATCCACATCTTCTTGCGCGTTTTCATGATGTCGTTGTAAGACATGCCACGATTTGGGTTATCCGGCAGATTTGGGAACGGCGCGTTAGAGTTGTCTTCTTGATACGACTTAACGATTCTATCCCAAGCAGCCTTGTTTTCGGCGTCAGACAACGACGCAGCATCATTCTTTACGCTAGACGTTTCCATAGGATCACGCCTAGCATTGGCAAGTACAGATGCAAACGGCGATGTAGCGTTTTCGATTACGTAGTCTTCAATGAGATTCGAAAGCTTTGTACGCTTTGCCAAGTTCGGTGTCGAATAAATTCGCTCAATAAGTGAACGAAGCTGTTCGCACAAACTATCAAACTGTGTAGTTTGAATGCCGCCAAATTCAGATACGACTTCGCCGATTTCAGTACCAGCATCGGAGCGACCGCCTACGCCACCAGCATTGTTATTGGCATCAACTTGTTCAGCACAAGCTGTCGCAAGCTTGATGGTATCCGGCTTTTTCAAAGATGCAAGCTGGCCAAGAGAAATCACGAATTGCATGATATTGCTTTCGGCAAACTTATTGTCATTGACGTCTTCCTTAGTTTCTGACCGCTTCTTCTCCTCGCGAGTGACGTCGCCTTGGTCGCTGTTAAAGCCCTCGTCGCCTTCGTCACCGTTTTGCCATCCGGTATTGAACACGCCAGTCGTACCGTGCTGACGTCTGTTGTTAGCCCAGTCAGCATAACTATTAAACAAATCACGCAAGTCCACTCGTTCATCGGAATCATACAACGAATCGTCATCATTATCATCATCAGCGCTGTCATCGGTCGACTTCCTCATCACATCTTCCTTATCGAAGTCGGCGCTTACATTGCTCAAGTCTAGTTTGTCCGGATCTTCCGCAGCAGCGGTGGCTTGCGCAGCTTCTTCAGCCTTCTTTGCGGCAAGCGCTTCTCGGTTCTGCTTGAGTCGCTGCAGAGCGCCGAGACCAGCTTCAAACATAGGCTTCATTCCGCACACGTCGGCGAGCTGCATAATGGCTTCGCACTGTGCCTCCGACATGTTGAGGTTTTTTGTGAGATATTCAAAAACTGTCATAATTACCTGACAACTGATTTGACCATAGTTTATCAGTTGGGCATCAAAAAAGCCTTCCTTACGGAAGGCTCTTGATAAGCGAGTCGCATTCGTTCTCGACGGATATCCACCAATTTTGCTGGCCGCCGTCGTCCGCATACCCAGCGGCGTTCGACATGAAAGTCGCGTAGTCGCGGAGTTTTGTGAGTTCGGCCTTATTCATCTGATCAATGCGCTTTGCTGGTTCTTTACGATTTACTTTGAATTTTCTTTTAATCATGGGCCAAATATAATAAAAAATGCCTAGTTGTCTAGGCATTTGTTAAAAATTTATCCGTTTCCGCCTCCGGACGCTGCGGCACCGCCGCCTCCGCCACCGCCTCCAGCGCTATATCCAGCGTCGCATCCCGGCTGGTAGCTTCCGGTCAGACCAGTGGATCCAGTCTTGACGCTGTAACCGCATACTGGAACTTGTTCGGAATAGGTCTTCGTGAGTTCGATAGGATTGACGAGATTGGCAGGAGAGTTCTTCATCAAGTCCTTAATCTGCTGACTGGGCTCGGTCTTGATCTGCTGCGGCTTCAACGCCTTCTCGTCCGTCTTCGGCATAGGCTCGGTGAGCGTGTTGCTCTTCGTGCTGCCGTTGCTCGACGTACAGTTGCTCGTAGGCTGGCTTGTCGGTGCGCCCATGCCGTCAATACCCGGTGCGACTATCTTGTTCGAAAGTCCGCTTCTCGGATCGACGGTGACTGAACGTACGGAATTCGGCATTACAAGAGGCTTGTACAAGTCTCCGTGACGCAACTGCGAATACAGATGCCCTACTTGCTCAAACGCCGGATCGGCGTCCTTGACTGCCTCAAGGAATGTCTCGAACTTATCCATTGACTTCGCCAGCAGCTGCTTGGTTTTCGTCGTCGGTAGTCGCGTTGTTCACTTCGACTGCGACGGTGTCTTCGGCGTTCTTGGCTTCTTCGGCGGCCTGTTCTTCGGTCTTCTTCGCTTGTGCGTACTTGGTGACTTCGGCGGCAACCTTCTCGGCTTCGCCAGAGGACATGTTGCCAACGTTACCGGGAACCAGCTGACCGTTCTCGTCAGTCTGCGCGGTCTGTGCATCCTCGTAGAGGGCCCAGAGCTTGATGATGGGTTTGAATAGTTCCGGCGACTCGGCAGCTTCGCAAAGCTTGGCCACGCCCTTGCAGAAATTCTTTTGGTTTTCGGTCATGTCACTACCACTTGAGTCTATAGACACAAGTTTATCAGTGTTCCGACCAACGCTAGTATCGAAATGCCCAGAATGACCCAAATAAGCGGATCGCGACGAGGTTTCTTCTCAGCGATCGATTCTGCAATGTGTTCGCCGAACTGATGCCGAAGGCCGTCGACTTCGCCGTTAATCATGTTGATGCGAGTGACAAGGCTTCTAGGAACCGGATTGTTCTTGACAAACTGCATTACTTCGCCCAGCGTGTCTTGCGTGGCAAGGACAAGGTCGGTAGTCTCGCTAATCTGTTCGCCCATCATCTTCATGGTGTCCCACACACGATCAAACTCGTCATCCGTGTCGATTTCGTCGACACCGCTGATAGAGTCATCAGACCCGCCCATAAAATTGCTGTCGGTAGATTCCTTCTGCAGCGCACGGTTAAGCATCCTGACGCCCTTGACAATCTTGTCCACGGCATCTTGGTCTCGCTTGTCCATGTTGTCGACCATGTTGAAATACGTCTCCATGCCATTGATGTAGTCGGCAATCTGCGTATCGGTGGCTTCAGTAACGGACTGCTGGTATCGATCCATTTCATATCGGTCGAAGTGCCGAGAGTCAATCAGTTTCTTTCCAGTAAACAGCGACGTCGGTACTTGTGTTCCTTCTGGATAGATAACGGCCAGTTCGTAGGACATTCCGATGGCGTCCATCTCGTCGAGGATTGCTTCGTTTGCGAGCACGGAAATATTGCCTACGCCTTGGTTCTCGATGTTTGCTGCCATTGTAGCGAGCGCCTTCGGATGTTCAGCGAGAAGGCTCTTGCGGCTCACCATGGCGATATGCTCCGGCAAGTATTTCTTGACAACGTCCATCGTCGCCATGATAAGAGAATCACTGAGGAGCCACTGCATGTCCTCACATTCCATAAGGTCTGCCGGAAGATCGATAAGGCTCTTCCGTATAACATATCCGTCAGCATTAAGTGCAACAATAGCGCGAATCATCGTTAACCTCTAGGTTTGATATCCATCGTGACATAGGCGAGATTGTACTTCGTCACGACTCCGTCCTTGTCAGTGACTCCAGTTCCGACTGGGTAGAACTCGATGCTTCCCGGAGGATTGTTCTGCAGCATGAGATCGAGGTTCTTGCCATACTTCGTCTTGTAAATCTGGAACGTCATGATAAGCTTGCATCCGTCCATGTGCGCATCGACGCACACCGCCATGGCTCTCTGCTTCCACGACTCGTAAGGTTTGATTCCGTTACGGTCACGGTCAGCCGGGGCCACTTCCTCGATGGTGTACTTCTTCTCGCCAGTAGCGACATCGAGAATTATCTTGTCCGCAAGCGACTGCGGATAGATGTTTCCAGAAGGAAGCTTCTTTCCGATAATGAATACAGTCGCATCAAACAGTTTCGGCGGTTCACTTCGACTTCTGGACATCTGCGATCCACTTGTTCAATAGTTCTTCCTTGCCCATAGAAATAAGCAAGGTCTCCATGAGTTTCTTTCGGCCAGACCAGTAGGACGAAATGCCCTTCAAGTACAACCTTACGCGAGGGCCGATCTCCTTGTCGTTGATGACCTTCATCGCCTCGTTGTACATGTTGCGGCTGCCAATCCAGTCGGCGAGAAGTTTCTTCTCGTCGGCCATCATGCTGTCATACAGCTTCTGTTGTTCCGGAGTGAACGACTTGATAATAGCGTCGATTTCGTTAGGCATTTTCCACGGCCCTTTCCAAAAGTGTCTGCGCTTCCTTGGACACGTCCATGCACTTCATTACTTTGTACGTCGGCTGTGCCTCGCTGAACCAGCAGAGATAGCAGTTCTTGATTTCGATCCCGGTCTCTTCCTCGAAGATACGCTTGTAGCAGTGGAGCTGCAGAGAGTACTCGACTAGCTTGCATGCCTCCAGATGACTGCACGGATCCTCAAGATGGAACTTTGACGTAGTGTCGAATTTCGTATTTGTCTTCCAGTCCCAGATTTCAAATGCTTGGGACTTGTTGTTGTAGAAGATCTGGTCGATCATTCCGCACACGTTGTAGCGTGGGCTACCGATGACGAGTTCGGAACGAACCGGATACATCTTGCCACGGATGTCGGCGAGGAACTGGTCTACCATCGGTGTGATCTTCTTGTACAAAGGAAGCACCGGGTCGGTATCGAAAGTCATCTTCGGATTCTTTTCGAGATCCTTTGCGAACTCCGCATCAACGATATCCTTCGGATAACGCTGCACCTTGTTCGCAATGGTCATTTCGATGTACTTGTGTACGGCGGAGCCCTTTGCGCGAGCTATTAAGTTCGTACGAGCCCATTGGTCTTGCAGTTCCTCCGGCGTGATTGTCGGAATAGGCTGCCCAGCCTCCTCGGCCTCGCGCCGCATGCGCTCGACACATTCCTTGGACTTCTTGACCGCGTCGAACGGTTCCTTTACGGCCCCGGTCACTTTTGTAACAGACACCGTTCTCTTGCCATTCAACTTATAGCTGTGCCACTCTTCGTCAAATGATATGTTGCTAAAAACGTCGATTTTCTTGAAAAATTCATGCATAATGGCCAGTTTGCAATTCAAATTGTTTATTGCTAAAATTACATCAAATACGTTACAATGTCAAATTTATGGAACTTGTTGACAAAATCAAAGATTTTATCCATGCCATATTAGCAGGGAGCGATAGCGCATATCTGGAATCAGCTCTATTAAGCGGCGTAGATACACTAGCAGAACAGTGTCAGTATCATGGACTGGACATAGAAGCAGAAATTCATCACCGAATGGACGAACTGAAAACTAAACCCATAACAAGGAAAGACAACATGGAACTCGTTCAACTTACCAACAAGATCATTACTGGCATCGAACTTCTCGCAGAAGACTACAATGCCGTCCCTGGGTGCCCCGACTACGCGAAGAAACTTCGCCGCATGTCGAAGGTTCTCGCAAAGCCGGAATCCATCATCGACAAGGTGTTACGAAAGGAAATCGGCGAAGAGTGGAAGGCCGTCAAGGCTCATCCGACCTACAAGATCAGCAACTTCGGTCGCGTGATCGGTCGCAACGGCAAGGTGCTCTCCACGTACATCGACTGCTACGGTCGCGAAATCGTCGACCCGCAGACCGAGAACGGAAAGCACAAGCACCTTCACATCCGCGCAGCCGTCATCAACGCCTTCATCCATCCCAAGAAGGGCGAGAAGGTGAAGTACATGCACGGCCAGAAGGTCAATACCGTGTACAACCTCGGCATCGTCTAATTCGATTCAACGAAATAAAAAGAGAAAGGCGGCCTTGCGGTCGCCTTTCTTGCATTAACGGAAAACCTTACGCGAGTTTCCAGCCGAGGTTGGTCACGAACGTATTGGCCAGATAGACCTCGTCCGTATCCGTCGGCATCTTGAGTTCGAGGGACTTCAGCACCTCGTCCTTGCGCTCGTCAAGAAGCTCGTCGATCTTGTCGTCGACTTCCATTCGGATAGCGGTTTCAAGGATCGTCTCCTTCGAGGGCTTGAACTGGATGGTCTCGCCTACGTCGTTCTTCTCCTTGCGCCAGTGCTCAGGATACGCCTTCTTCACGCGAGGCGTGATGATGTCGAGAAGCACCTTGCTGATTTCGTACTGAGGGTCGTACGTGGAGTCGTTGACCGACTTCGAGTATTCCTCGATGTACGGCTGCAGCTCCGGCGACACGCTGACATCCATTGCGTAGCTATGGGTCGTCCTCGGAAGCATTTTCGGCATGTCCATTTCACGATCCTTCATCATGAACTGGACGCCTACTGATACGATAATCTTCATGACTACCTCTTCTTGGTCTTCGGCTTCTTCGGAGCCTTCACCTTGGCCATGGCGACGACCATCTTGCGGATCAAGTTCACGTCCTTGGCGGAGATAATGCCCTTGAAGCTCTGGATAGCGTTCTCGATGCGTTCATGGTTGCTCGGATGAGTTTCGTCGCCGTCGTAGTCCATTCCGAAGCATACGAAGCCCACCTGGATCATCGCAGCGCCTACGGCCTTGGCAGCTACGCCAGAACCGCACTGGAGAACGGAGAACGAGAAGAGGTCTGCCTGACGCTCGATGTTGCGGTTGGACGACATGAGAGTGTCGTCGTAGCCTTCCATATCGCAGTGGCCGAGGCAGATGTGGCCGAGTTCGTGTGCGATCACCGCATGCACCATGTCGAGCGTATTGGAACGCCAGCATTCAGCAAATGCGGTCGAATCGATCTTATACTTGGCGAAGTCCATCTTGACGGAGAACACCATCTGGCGAGTGATTTCGAGAGACCAGCCGTCTTCCTTTTCAACGGTCAAGTAGTGATAGCGAGTCCATTCAGCCAGCTTGAGAACCTTTTCGAGCGGCATGCCGTTGTCGAAAAGTGTCTTGATGAAGGCGAAGTGGCTAAGCCAGTTCACGAGGCCGCCGAGAACTTGAACGCGGTAGCGTTCATTCGGATGGCTTGCGTATGCGTTGATGACGGTAGAGTCCATGTCTGGGACGAAGTCGGTCTTCGACGCAGCCGAACGGTAAAGCGTGTTCGTCTCGACGAACTTCGAGTCGACGCAGAGACGGAACAGATATGCAAGGTCGCTGTCGCTGACCAGCTGAAATGCGGATTTGATGTTAAGCATCTTCGATGTCATCCTTTAGTTTGATGTTGTTTTCGCGTAAATACTTCAAAACGGCGGCCCTCAATCCCTTGTAGCCGTTCTCGCGGCGGTGGGCCCCCATCATCTTCTTCATTTCGCTTGTTTGTGTAAGTGCGTTCCAGCGACGCCATTCACGGTCGTCCATGTCACCACGGATTACCAAGTCCATGCCGTAAGGCCCCGGAGCAAAATCCGGAACGGACACGATTTCGTCACTGAAATCCGCTAATGTTTGTCTTTTAGCCATAATGTAAATCGTTTTAGTCGTTAATATAGTATTTATCAGTTTTCTTGGCAACTTGTTGATAAACTGCGTACATAAGGATAGGATTTTGCCATGAATTACGATTTTTTCAGACTGCTTGACTCGGCGAAGTCAATGGATAACGCTTCCAAGATCGAGGCGCTGAAGCGCTTGTACCTCGCATGCGAGCTCAAGAACGACCCGGATCTCGCCAAAGAAGGCGCTGCCAAATTCGTCAACGACAGCGGAACCGAGTGCAACGGAACACAAGTTTCTGACACTTGCTACGTGTTCGATTGCGAGAACGGCAAGGTCAAGCTCACGCTCGCTGACCGCCAGACGGTCGTCATCGAGGCCAGCCCTACTGGAACCGACGACATGTACCGAGTAGTCGGCAAGGTCGGCGTAGAAACCAGTCTGAACGACGCGCTGAAGGTCGGCACGGAAGCCCTCAACGACGAAGCCCTCATGGAAGGTCTCGTAGGCGACATGATGCACAAGGCTGGAAAGGCTGCCGCTACAGCCGCGCTGGCCGTAGCCCCAAGCCTCGTAGGATGCGCTGGTACGCCTAGCGTAGACCTTACGCCGCACGAAGCCACCATCGACTACGTGGCTCAAGAATACGGCATCAACCCTACAGAAGTCAACGACGGCAACCAGATCATCCCGAACCTCGTCCAAGCAATTACGAACAAGATTACCGAGCAGACCAAGGCAATCAGCGAGAAGTCCGATGCCAGCGAAGGCATATCCATCGCGAAGGCCCCGGCTACACAAGAAGCCAAGGAC
Organism: Prevotella sp.; assembly: GCA_045225255.1. Classification (GTDB taxonomy): domain Bacteria; phylum Bacteroidota; class Bacteroidia; order Bacteroidales; family Bacteroidaceae; genus Prevotella. The sequence continues at coordinate 9,637 of JBGVBD010000066.1, forward strand.
ATCTACCAGATGCTCAAGGACGGAACCATCAAGGTGAACAACAACACGCTCGATCCGGAACGCCATACGCAAGAAATGGCTCAAGCAGACGCAGCGACTGCGTTCGCTCGTGGACTCCGCCAGAACTTCCACAACGCGCTCAAGGTCGAGGGCGAAGAATTCCTAAAGGAGCTGAACTAATGAACTTCATCGAAGACGATCTTGACACATTCAAGAAGGATTTTGCCGACGGTCTTAACCCAGACCAGTTCGAGGCGTTCGCAAAGAACCCAAGCGACATCACCGAGGAAGTCTTGTTCCAGCTCGCCGACCTCGTTGACGGAAAGCTCGACATCGAGCCTCGCGACAACAGCACCGAAACCGCCGCGCCAGACACGGTTGACCGTCTGATGAACGCGGTGACAATCGTCTACATCACCGACGAGAACATTCCGGTCGCAGTCGCCTCCATCATCGACCCGACTTCGGAATCCTATTTGGGCTACATTCCGCTTGACCAGTATTCTCTCCAGAGCGCACAGAACCTTGACGGTCGTGTACAGCTCGAATTCATCGCAATCGCCGACGAGTACCTTCACAGTCCGGTCGAGCAAGAACTTGTCGCACAGCTCAACAAGCTGGGCACTCCGCTGTTTGCTGCAACGACCGAGAGCGACCAGACAACTTCGCAGATACTTGGCGAGATCGGATTCAAGCCAGTCTCCTCGATGAAGATTCCGGAGAACGGCGAAGAAAATGTCATCCTCTGGATCGACAAGGTCGAAGTTGACGAGGACGGAGAAGTCGTGGGAGAGAACGGAGAAGGTTCCGAAGAACCCACAGAAGAAGTAATTTCTAGTACATGATTAGAGAGATCGATTCAAATTCCACCGGAACTCCGTATGTGAACATACTGGAGCTGATCTACATGTTCGCCATCGTAGAGTTCCATATCGCCATGGGGCATGTCGGCCTCTACAACAACGAAGACAAGAAATGGAATATACGCCGAGTGTTCTGGAGCCTAGTAATAGGAATGCCGAGCATTTGCATACTCGGCATATTCTTGGCAGCTGCTGTGAAGTTTCTGCTACAGTAGCTCGAATACAGTGAACCTTGTCGTCTTCACCGTTATCGCTTCTTCAGCGGCAATCTTGACCGTAAGTTCCGTATTGCTGTCGCCATTCTTGAACTCACAGAAATAGTTCAACACGGTCGCCGTACCTGTCGGCCCAGACATATCCATCTGCTGCTTCATTACTGGTACAGTACCGCAAGTCACCGACACGTCGATGACGTTCGCGCTCAATGCAACTGGTGTGCATTCAAGTTGCAAGTTCATCGCATAGCGAGCGCCGCCAGTCAAATTTGTAAGTTTCGTCAAACGATTCGAGGCGATAGTCGCTGTGATGACAGAGTTCTCAACCGACACAGAATCCAACGGAATATTACTTGCCGTAGAGTTGACAGTTTCGGCAGTCGATGCTCCATACGACGTATAGTAATCCGCCTTCTTCGCGTTGATAGTCACCGACGCATTGTTCTGGTCTGGCGTAATTTCAATACCATACGTTGTCGTCAATGCGCGTGAGCCGGGAACTTCGGTGAAGCCATATTTGACCGTATCATTTATCGTATTCTCTTGCGATTTGATATAACGGTACTGCAAGTTAGTCGTGGTATCACAGAACACCGTGTTTTCTGGTGGTTCCAATTCGCCAGTAGTACGCTTCGCCGTCGGCGAAACATATACGTGAATGTTGGTAGAGCCGCTTGGCGCGGTTTCCGTGAAGGACGCCTTTCCGTTGGTCGAATCTACCGCCAGCGTACCAAAAATCATGTCGTCGATATGGGTCGGCAACATAGAAGCTGGAATAAGACCGTTCAAGTCACGTAACGCGAGACGGTTCATCGGTACGTAGAACGAACCTTCATCAGTACCTTCGACTAGGCCACTGCCTTCTGGACGGTCTTCAGAATTACTCCTACGAAGCGAGTCGATAGCCATCGCCCAATCAGCCGACTTAGTCTGGTCGATAAGTTCAGCGGTGACTTCGTCGTCAATCATTTTCGGCAACGCCGAAATTCTTTTTGGTATCAAGTTTGGTTGAGCCATATCAACTCCTAGTTCCTATCAATATCTTGTTCACTTTCGCTAACGCCATAGCCTAGAGCGTCTGCATTAGCACGGATAATTCCATCGCCGTTGCCTTCATGGTACAGCAAGTAAGTCTTTGCCATATCGTCATCCGGATCGGTCGTACTCGGAAGCCTATAATCGATCACGCCAGCAGTCGGGAAGTCGAACATGCGGTACAGAGTAGCGTCAGAAATGACACCGCCCTTTCTCGATGGCACTGGGTCTCCGGATTCTGGATACTCGTCATGTCCAGGGACATCGGTTCCAGCCAGCACACTGACGGCTGGGCGGATGTACTTACGCACAGACCAGAAGTTCGCGTGTATGCCAGCATTGGTTTCCATAGAGTGACCGCCGTTCACATTCGCTGGCGGATACAGACCGATACCGCCTTGCTCTATCGGCAAGTACGGACGTTCGAGACGGCTCAACGGACGAAGGTCTGCGCTATCGTCAGCGGTTTGATACTCTGGGCGAATTTTACCTTTGTTGTCATAGTCATATACACCGCCAGCAGTGAGGTACGGAACGCATCCAAGCGTAATGTCCATCGGAGGAACGAAGCTGTACGGAAGATACATGTTGCTGCGGTACGAACCTAATGCATCGTCGCACAGCGGGTTTCTCCAGATATTCCTTTCTACTTCGTTACGGATAAAATTGCGCGACATCGTGTCGTACTTTACGGTAATCGTTCCAGACGCCGTCCACAATGACGGAAGTGTTGCACCCAAGGCATCAGCACCATAAAGCGGACTCAAGTAGTTCGTCGGATACTGGCGGTATTCCGTAGTGTACCAGCGGCCAGCCTTCTGAGAGAAGGTAAACTGCATGTACACCCTAGTATAGGTCTGATTCTTGTAGTTCGACGGAGTCACGTACGGTGGCGAGGACATGCCGATAGACACGGCATTCACATCGGCGTGGTCGACGTTCGGATCACGAGAATCCGCAGTCGTATTGCCGAAGCAGTCGTTCACATAATGCGCGACGATGTCGCTCTCGACTCGACTAGTCTCCATGCGCTTCTTGACGCGAGAAATCGTACGTACATAGATCGGGTCGTTAGCTTCTTGGAACTTTCCGTCCTTCAGCAATACACGAGAGCCTTGATACTGGTGCAAGTCAAGTTTCGCGGCATAAGCGGTGACATAACTTTCCAAGCACTTCGCCAACTCAGTTTCAGTCGGCATGACAGAAGATACCGAGGTAACGTCATCGTCCGCATCATCGTATTCATATCGATACATCTGGGCCACATCAGCAGACGCAAATACGCGCTGATTTTCTGGTAAGTCCGCCAGAGTTTCCATCGTGATTTCTGGATACGGAACCGTATCAATCGACTGGATGTTCGTGAACGGGTTCATCCATTCCGTATCGGTATGGCTCGGCGCTTCCGTGCGAACATGTATCGTCTGCGACGGATCAGAGTCATCCATCGTGTCGTATTCGTACGTCGAAGTACCACCGATATTCGACAACGTCATGTAATCTTCTTCATTTATACGGATAGCGCTTACGGTTTCCGCATAACGACGAACATCGTTCATCATGTTATGCTGGGCTGCCGAGTTGTTGTACACCAATCCATTCAGCAAGTTAACAACAGAGTTGCTGGAATACCTATGACATTTAGAATCCGGTGTGTACGGCAACGTTTCCGTCGCGGCGCTAGATGGTTCCAAACCGTCACACTGGTACGGATAGTTTTCGGCACTGATATAAGAGAACCAGTGATTTTCGTCAGTGTCCGAGAAGATGCATGGTACAATAGTAATTTCTGGCTTGGTGATATATTCCGGCAAGTTGCGAAGCTTGCTGCACCACGCGGAATTGACCATGTCCTTGCTCCATTGGGGAACATTGTTCCAGTCAGTCGATGACTGGATCGGATTCTCGATATCAGCCGACAGCACGTCATTCGGCTCCGGCCATGTAGTGCCAGCATTGATAGATATGCTACTGATCTTCGTACGCGGTTTCTTGTTGCCTTTATAAGCAAGCATACGAAGCGACTTGAAGTCATTGGCCAACATGTCGACAAGCTGATTGGCAACGCGCACCGGGTTTCCATTGTCGATTGTCATCGGAGAATCATCGAAGTGTTCCGCTAACGCGATACGCATGAACGATGCAATCGATACCCAAGATGCCGTGCTCAATAGTGACATCAAGTATCGGGTCGCATAGACAGGCTTACCACGATGCTTTTCATCAGCGGCTAATAATGACGGATACACGGTGTTGTATAGACTGCGGTTCTCATCATAGATAAGATGCAGCAACGACTTGTGTCCGTCGCGGTCACGGTCGAATTCGTCAGTCCAGCTCTGCGATATCGTCGCAAGTTTCCTACGGTTGGACAGTGCCCAAGGGAAAGTACTGGTCGCCGTCTGGTAGACCGTAGCAAGCACGTAGCGCTTGTCCACCTTCGGCATGTTGACCATGTGCTCGTTGTCGGAATCAATCGCATAGAACTTGTTGTATGCGTTCAAGTCGCCAGCTGAACCAGCGCCAGCATCTCCGGCGACGTCGCCTTCGTTGCGGTGCAATTCAAACTCACGGCCCACCAATCCCATCGGAGTCTCCGACGGATTGTCGCCACTTACGAGATAGGCCATGCCGCAGATATGGAACGTCTTGCGTCGACCCATAGAACTCTTGCGATCATACGGTACAAAGTCTGGATAAGGGAACTCGCCAGTAAATTCAATCGCGCAACCAGTGTCGTCATTCGATATGACAACGCCATACATAGGGAACGTACGGCGTTCACCAGTGGAGTTTCCATTCATCGCGACGATATTCGCACGGACATGAGTGTCTGGGACAAGCGCTGTCTTGCCATCGTTCTTGTACGCCGTATTGGACGACGTGAACGTATATTTAGGTTCTTCGCCTTCTGCGACCGTAATCGAGGCAATGGTGTCGATCAGCAGCTTCTTGTTGCTGAAATACTGAACACCGCCCATGACATAGACACGCGGCTGCGCCATCGCGGCGTAATAGCCACTCAATGCTGCCTCTGGGGACTGTCCGTCACCGAACGCTTCTGGGTCGACGTTCTGAATCGACATCGTGATGTCGATCGTCTCGCCGTCCTTCGTATCCAACGTGGCCGGAAGATGTAGGAACAACGGCTTTACGACAACGGAACCATTCTGATAGCCCTGCTTGTTCGTAATCTTTCTGTAGTCTGGATAAAGTACGATGTGGTGACGGTTGTTGAACACATGCTCGGTAATCGGCGCGTGTGTTTCCGGATCGATTTCCTCGGTTTCCACGTCGCGTTCAAGATTACCGACGCCTTCTTCACAGCTCTTTACGAACGTGATGTTGCTCGTGTCAGTAAGACGGTTGAAAATCGGCCTATCGGATGTCATGTAGGTAAACGGCCAGTCACGCGGAAGCGCTGCTACGTTGGTAGAAGTCTGCGCATCATAACGGGTTCCGTATGCCCATTCAAGCCACGGATGAAGCGTCTTGCGGTCGTTTTCGTCATAGTCGTCTCTTGGCACCTTCTCTTGCTTCGTGACGTTGGCTGACGCGGCACTATACATTCCGCCCAGACCGAATCCAGTCACGAACACGTTGCTATGTCCGTTACCGATATTCACTTCGCCGTTGGACGTGAACCAGTCAACCAGACCGCCGTCGCAGTCAGTCATTGCCATGGACTTTACGCCAAAGCCAGTCACCTCGCCAACCTTCTGATGGGTAGCGTCATACACTTCGCGATGAGAGTAAGCCTTACGATAATGGTTATCGCATTCGACGTTATCGTTAACCGTAGGATCGGTCAATGCGGCAAGAGCGTCCGCATCAGCCGTGTCGTCAATAGGAGCAAATGCCACCTTGCGGACGTTGCCCTTGGTATAGCAGTAGACGCCATTGGTCGACGCATCGTCTTGATGGGAAAGATATACGTACACTTCATCGCTGCCGTCAACAGCCAAGTCAGCATAGAAGTCGAACGTTACGTTGCTGTCCCAGTCGAACGGCAAGGAGGTCGAACCGATCTTGATATCGCCAGTATGATACGGAAGAACCTTGTCGACCGTGTAATTACGGTCTAGCGCAATGCTTGCCGCTACTAGAGTAGTACATTCCAAAGTATCCGGCGTGTTTGCCTTGAGCACACCAGCGTCACGAATAAAGTCTTGAGGGATTTCGTCGGCCAGAGTAAGTTCACCGACGCCTTCCTCGTGGGTAAACTTTGCAACACGGAAGTTGATCTGGTCTGGAACAATATCGACCGAGTACGACGGCGTAAACGCTATCTGGCTTGCAGATACCGGAGTTTCATGCGCCTCTAGTGGCTGAGGCGTATATTGAGGATTGTCTGGATCAAACGGCCATCGTTGCGTATCAACTAACGAATCTTCTGGCGCACTAGGGTCGTCATCTTGTATGTTATACGATACATCCGACTTCACGGTCACAGAAACTGGCTTGCCTTCGTCAGACACCAGATGTCCATCTTCGATACGGCAGTTGCTGTTATTCTGATCCGGGAACGCCAGACCACCACGGCCATCTTCAAAAATCTGTGTAGTCGTCGGCCATGTCACATAGTCATGTATCTTGTTTGTCGGCAATTCTCGTTCGTCCATGTCGCATAGTTCAAAAGTCTATACGCAGTTTATCAGTTCAATAGACGAAAACGGCGCTTTCGCGCCGTTCTGAGGATTATTCTTCGGGACTTATGTCCGGATTCTGTATCTGGTTTCGGTATGTCGAGTCGACATGAACCGCCGACAAGTCGAAATCGCTGAACGGATTCTGGAACAGCGGGAACCCAGCGGTCTGTACGCTGTACGCCTTCGGGTCGCTAGGATCGACGAAGCCGTGCGGCGACAAGAAGATGTGGTCTGGCAGCTGGTAGTAGTCGTATGTCTTCCAGCGCTTTTCCTTCTTCGAGTAGATGAACCGAGCCTTGTATACAGACGGTCTGTCCGGCACACCGACGTTCTCGTTGAACACGTAGAAGTTCACCAAGCGAGCCATGCTGAACTTGGCGATCGGTTCGACCGTATTGACGTTGAAGCCCTTGAGCTTGTATTCGCTATAGTCTGGAACGCTGTACACGTAGATCTGCGACTTGTTGATTATCAAGTCGTTCACTGGGCGACCGTCATACTTGTGGTTAGGCCAGATGTTGAACATGAAGTCCAGCATGCAGCCGTCAGCCGGATCGTGGGTGACGTTGTTCTCATCGCTTATGGTGACTGGCAGCAAGATGCAAAGACCTTGGTCGACGTCTGGGCCATCGTAGTTGATGATGTTCTTGTAGCGGTAATGGTCGTCATCGCCGTAGTGCTTGAACACCATAACGGCAGAATAGTCTTGCTTGTCGAATGCGGACAAGCTAGAATTCGTCTGGTAAGACGCGCCCTCGTTCCACTTGGTCGCCGTGAACTCCGGCCAGTTTGCGTAATTGCTGGTCGAAACGATGTTGACGCCAGTCGTCTGGTCAGTCTCGGTTCCCGGAATCGCAATCGTTCCCATCACGGAGATACTGGTCTTTTCGCTAGATTCGTTCCTTCCAATGTTACGAAGTACGAACGCAGAAATGTCGGTGTTGGCCGTCATGCGGATGACACCAGAACCAGTAATCGAATTGTTGTCGAACGGAAGCAAAAGGGTACGAGCCCATTCATCCGCGTATACTTGATACAAATGATAGCCAGGATATTCAGAAATGTTGGGTACGGAAATGATTGCTGGCGGTACGCTTGGAGTGTCGCTCAGACTGACATAGAAATCGCCAAGGCAATATACCATATCGCCTTCGTGATAAGTCTCGTCAAGATTGTGCGGGAAGCAGTACTGCGCATAACCACTCAGCGGATTGTCAAATGACTTCGACGCATCGGCTTGTCGGTTCGGCTCTTTCGAAAATACCGTACCTTGTGTTGGATCACTTGCCATATATTTGTAATAGAACTTGAACGCATTCGAATCCGGCATTTGACGCAGCGTATGGACGCACACACGCTTGGCAATCGGAATACTACCACGATAGATATAGCCGCCGTAGTCGACACTTATAGCTTCGCCACTAGCAATCGGCTCAACCGTTTCATACGTAACAAACATCTTGTTGGTCATGTCGTATAGACGGAAATACAAACCAGCCTTGTCGTATGTGTGAGCGAAATTGTCCTTAGACTTAACGAGCCATGCGTTCTCTACAAGTACGCCGTTTTCTTTGTACTCGTCGTACTCGAATTCGTCATACACGATTGCTTCTTCATACAAGCGCCACTTCGTATCGCCGACATCGACCGCGTTGATGCGCAGCGTCACTGGGTCTCCAATAGACACCGGAAGCTTCACTCGGTTCTTGTATGCGTACGCCGTCGGCTCAAGAAGAACGGCAGAATTGATAGTGCCGTAGTTCTTGTCGTAGAAATACTTTGTCGGTATGGTGTAATCGACGAAGTAAGGATCCGTACGAGTTGCCAGCCTAATGGTGATGTTGTCGTTATGGCTCTGATCCCACTGTACGAGACCATTCATAATGCTCTCGTAGTTGAACTGGGATATAGCCACATCACCAGTAATGCGTTCAAGCGGATTGACGTCAAGCAAGTTAACTCTATTAGTCGGCATATTGTACAGCTCCTTCCAAGCAGACATAGAATTCTTTACCAGAAAGATTCATCTCACTCCAACCAGCCATATTGATTGTAACATACGGGCCATGGAATGTGTACGTTGTATCCATGGTAGCTGGCAATGTTCGGTTGTACTTTAACGGTTCCGCATACTGAGTAAATGTACCAGTTACAGATACATTTGTATCGCCAGTATAATATGCTCGTCCATGTAACTGCGAGTACACCCCAGTATTGTTATTATATGCCATTAACATATTATTTGCAACCGTTGGATCTATCGGTAAAACAATCACTTGGCTGTTTTCCTTAAACGTCTTATAGCTCGCACTATCATCGACAATCGCGGTATTACCAGCAGAACCAGTTTTTACTGGCATGAAGTGGCCGCTGTTGAATACAGAACCGTTGAGAACGAATTCGACGCACAAGTGACCTCCGCCCACTGTAACAATCAAGTTCTTCAACAACAGCTGCCAATAGGCGTTATTACTGCCGTCGACCGAGATTGCCCACACATCGCACAAGTCCGTCTTATCACTCGTGATATCACCTGGACTGAACTTTGACGTATACACCGTTCTAGTAGGCGCAGCCGATGACAAATTCTGAGTAATTGCCGTGTATGGCGCAGTAACATTACGAGGGGCCAGCGCAAGATAAGACACACCAATTGTATTATTACCGTCGACTTGAATCATGCGCATACCGGGGTTGATAGCGACACCAGCCAAGAAGACTTCTGGATTAGTGGTGATATCACCAAGCGTATTCATCTGGGCGGCAACACCAGTCATACTAGATACACGACGCAATTTACATAGATCAGACGTAGAGACATGCGCTTGATCCATTGCAGTGACATTATGCGCATAATGGAATTTGGTGTCTGTGGCAGCCATAAGAGAAGCCAGATATGTGTCTTGAACCGCTGCACGAATGTACCCAGGAACATCTGGGGCGGTATCAGTGTGATAATTCGCCGCGCTAGGAGAATATGCTGGTGTAGCAACATTGTTTAGAATAGTTGCGCCTATCGTCTTGATATCGGAACGATATGCAAGCTCTTCGTACAAGTATGCGCTGTTAGCTTCACGAGAATTGTTGCCTTCTCCACGGTCAGTAGCAATAACCTTGTTTGCAATGACAATCGGGTGTGGCATAGACTTGGTGCCGCGCAAGGCACGAGTGCATGTCGGCGCAAGATTACCCGGAAGCAACAGCTGGGCAACGTCGTAAGTTCCCTTGCTTGTCGCGCTGTCGTAAGACAGCAGCTTGCTAGAGGAGAACACATGGAACGCATTAGAGAACACATTGGTCATAGCGCTGCCAAGATCGATATCGGTCATAGCAAGACCAGAACCCACCTTGTCCGTATAAACGTGGCCAGTATCCTTTATAAGGTCAACGCGCTTAGACATCTGCGTAAACGGATCGATGTTATGGTCGGTCGGCTGTGCAGTCAAGGCTTCACGAGTATTCGAACGGATACGCAACGCCATGGACTGGATGTCGATGTAGCCAGAGTGTTCGCTGGCATGGAGCATCAAGTGCTTGCCGTGAACGCCAGCCTTGTCCTTTGCCCACACGGTAACTGTATGGTCTTCACCCGGCGTAGAACTGACGCGCACATAGTTGTTGTAGAAGTCGAGCCAGTTATTGTCTTCGTCCTGTGCAGATTTAAGGTCAAGGTTATGACCGCTATGAATACCGATCGAACCTTCTTGGCAGTACAATTCGTTCCATACAGTGCGCGACTGATTGTCAGCGGCTTTCAGGAGCGGCTGATACAATACGAGACCGTTCCAGCCGATTGCGAGAGTGCTCTTCTGGTCATACACACGCAATACTGCACATCCTTCATCCTCGCTGGTCGCGGTCTGGCAGTAAGCATAGAAACCTGCGTACTTCTCTACGTTGTCGAGATTGTAATCTTCATCGTACATACGATTATCAGACCATCTGTCATCGCCATGGATGTACGCCGTCGTATAGGTCGATACACCGCTAACGATATAGTGCGTAGCGCGAGTGTAGGTGTAATGAGGCCCAGAAACAAACGAGTTGTTGCGGTGGTAGTCTTCGGCACCGATGTAAGAAGAACCAGAACCCACGATGAAGTTCGGACGGAGAAGTTCTCTGTTGGAAGCACCGACAACGACTTGGGCACGGCCAGCGGCAATGTTGTTATAACCAAGTGCAGCGCAGTTGGAAGAATCCAACTCGAAGCTACGTAGGTACATTCCATTCGAGATCACCAACGGATAGTCGGTAGCAGATGACCTACAGATATATCCGTATCGGATGGTGGCGTTACCCAAATCAGTAAACGTATTTACAGTAAAGTCCTTGTCAAGCGTAATAACATAACCGATCGCGTTCGCCGGGTCGCTAAATGCCACGATGCCCTTATCAGTATGCTTTTCGATATTAGTGACATGTGCGCTTACGACATCGCAAGCCTTCTTCTCGGAATTCTCAACCGTCAACGCATAGATATGCACGGTGTCGTTAACCTTGAAGTCGAATACGCCAGTATTCGGCGTGTCATAGCCATAGCTGATTACGTCAGTAGCCATGCCAGACTGTTCTACGGTTTCATCCGTGATATAAATCTGGTTAAGGCCAAGCACAGTGCTCTGTGGCGAGCCAGCACTGCCAATCGTAGCCAACGTGTAAATACAGTTGGAACCTTCCGGCGTATATGTCGGGCTGCACATTGTTTCCGTCGAACTTCCAGTAATCTTACGAGAGAAGCGATAGCTATAGCCACCTAAATTGTTGTAGGTGTTTGCAGTAAAGCCGTGGCTCGTACTACCAATATCGTTTCCGACACCGCCAGCAATTGCGGAATAATTGCCAGCGATAGCATTATCAGTTCCGCCAATAATTGCAGCACCCGGCACACAAGTAATGTTGCTGCCGCCGCCAAGGATTGCGCTACGTTCGCCGTTGGTCTGGTTATTGTAGCCGTAAGAGAACGAATCCTTGTCATACGCAAAGCAATTCGTACCGCCTTCGAACGCATACTTCAACTTGTACGGATTGTACAAGCTTTCACGAACGGCAATCTTGTCATTGTCTTGGATGCCGAACAGAGCGCGGTCGGACGATACACGGAACACGTCCGTAACGTCGAACGTCCAGTTCTTGCCGCCAGCCGTGTGCGTCGTTCCGTCGCCGATATAACCTAGCGTGTCGATGGAGTAGTATCCGCTTGGGAACAAGTACGTCTCGTAGGAGTCGTATGTCTTGGTAGACAAGTTCTCGTCATAGATCGGAGTACGGATGTTCAGCGGAATAGGCGCAGTGTTAGTAAACCATTTCGGATTCTCCACGTTGTAGATTCGAGACAGCCAGTCCTCTTTAGAGCTGTCCTTATTCGTAGAGTCCATCCATACCGTCTTGGCATGCTTAACAAGCGCTTCCGTGACGGGTTCGCCGTCACCATAACACGCATTTTCTTCAGCAAGCAGTTCGTTAAACGTAGTTGGGTCGTTAGGGAACCCAGCGGCTTCCCACGCTTCGTAGAAATGGTAGATACGGTAGATATCGTCCTTGTCGAGAACCAGCCTATCGCCAGCGCGTGTGACCGTAAATCCCTTGCTGGAACCAGCGGACATGGCCGAACGGATCAGCGCATTCAATACACTTCTGGAGTTCCACGTCAACACGTCGAGCTGCTTTGTCAATTCGTGTAGGTTATTCATAAGCGTCCAAAACAGTTTGCTTCTAGTTTATCAGTTCTTAGGGAATGAAAAATCCGGCTGTTCGCCGGATTTCAATTATTTGTGCTCTTTCTCGTACTCGTCAATCGCATACATCAGCATCGGCTCCGCCTTGCATTTAGGTAGATGGGCAATCGCCCTCATCTGACTTTCGATACAGTGGAGTACGGTGTACTTGCCTACCTTCTCAAGCTCGTACCGTTCGGTAGCGACAATGCGCGTATTCGCCGCAGTCGGTGGAGTGCCGACAACCTTGTCGAACTTGTACACGTACTTCGGCACGTTCTTCGCCACGTTGCGCAAGTAATTGTCAATCTGGACTGGCGGTAGCATATCCAGCATGCCAGAAAACATGATGGCGTTGAGCAATTCCCTTGTAGTAGCCATATATACTCCTAGTTGGTATATTGATATGCCGGAATACCGAAGTCGCCGAATGCACTGTTCATGCGGCCCACGTACTGACCGTTAGGCATCACGACCGACGCATCCTCTATGCAAGGGGCTATCGGTGACATGTTGCTGTACTCGGCCTTCAACTGGGCTTCCTTCAACATTTCCAGCTGCTGGTGACGGTCGTAGATTTCGGCGTTGATCCACATGTGGGTCGGACGGACTCGCGTATTCAGCTTCATCACTTGTTCAAGCGCCTTGACCACCTTCGGATAGTTCTTCCTAGCGTACTGGTATTTAGCACGGTAGTAATAACCTTCTGGACGGTCTGGGAGCTCGTTAATGAACATCATCGAGCGCTCGTCAAGGAGATCGAGCAAGTTCTCTCGTAGCGCTATGTCGCAGATCGCCTCCATGGCCTTCGCCCTTTCCTCGTTTGTAAAAGTAGGGAACTCGTCCACGGTGATGATGTACCAGTCCAGCGCGGTGAAGAAGTCGTTCATGTCGCGAGCGGAGTTGCCGAGGTAGAAGGCAATACGCTGCGTGTGCTCCTTGCGCCATTCCTTCATGAGGCTCTTGACGTTTCGAGCGATGTCACGGCAAGTCTTGACATTGCGGATGCGGAAGCGAGTCGTCACGATAGTATTCTGCGGATCCTCGTTGACCATATACTCATGGATAGAGCCAATGAACTTGGCCGTAGTCCTCGGAGCGATACGGACGCGAGGGAACGCGAACGAAGGATCGACTTCGGTAAGCATCGTGATGCAAGCATGCGGCATCTTGCGGGTTATCTTGTCAAAGGCCAAGCGAACCTCGCGAGGCTTCAGTATCTCGTCGTTGACGTCGATCCACATGACGTAATCACATGTCGCCCTCGATATGGCGTAGTTCTTCGCCGCGCCGAAGTCGAATATGCCGTCGTCATCGTGGAACTTGCTCCCAACGTTGACAAGAACGATGCGAGAGTTCGGATGTCTTGATGCCCAACCCTTGATAAGTTCCAGCGTACCGTCCTTGGAACCAGTATCGATAATTACATACTCGTTCACAAGCGGAAGTAAAGCGTCGAGACACCTCACGACGCTTTTCTTTCCATTACGGACAACCAGACAACCGCTGAGTGTAGCCATTAGTCCTCGATGATCATCGGATCAAGGGCGGCCATGATCTGGATGCCGTTGCCATTGACAATTTCCGGGATTTCGGAGAGCTTGACGGTCTTGATGATAAAGTCGTCTTCCTCGTCAAGGAATTCCTCACGGCGCTGGTCAATGGCAGTCACTTCGTCCAAGAGTTCCTTGTTCTGGTCACGGAGTTCGTTGATGCGAGATATTAAGAGCTCGCGCTTGTCGACTGGCATGACGTTCGGATCCTGGGAGTTCAAGATACGGTCGCGTTCTTGATTAGGAAGCTTGCTGAAGCCTGACACCACGGATTCGCCAACTTCGTTGAGGATGGCAATACGCTTGTTCTCGTATTCTTCCCACTGCGGCGGATACGGGTTAGCCTCGATGGAGAGCTTGTACTCTTCCTTGGCCATTTCGCGGTTCTTCATGACGGCATAGCAGAACTTGCCCACCATCGGAGTCTTGAACAGTTTTTCGGCTTGAACAAGGACAAAGCCGAGATCGATAACCTTACGACGTGAAAGTTTCATCGTTTGATTCCTTTTATTGTTTTCTGTTGTTAAATTACTTCATTTCGATAATACGTGACGGTTTGGTGTCATTCCTGAATGGAATGTGTCTTAACCGCATCATATCGACATAACGCTGTAAAGAGTCCTTATAGTCTTCATGCTGATTCTGGTCGCCGCCGACATTACCATTGAGCATAACTTCGGCAGTAATAGCAATGTTCAACCCAAGCTGGTCGCAAACCAGACCCATAAATTGGTCTTCACAACCCCACCGATTAAACACCTCTACAAAGAATTCGCCGTCATTATATTCCATAATTTTGCGGATAGCCCCATACTTTATACCGAATCCGCAACTATAGAACGGATTGCACAAAGTACCCGTGTCAAGTACTATAGCCCCTTCGCTCGGAACATGATACTTCTTGATACGAGTATCGTTGTCGCATGTATAGAGCACACCGTCGACATTCTCATTGGCAAACAACGCCGCCAAGAATTCATCATTAGGTTGTACTATATACCTATCGCCGTCGAAGAATTCGATTATGTCGTCATCGGACAGCGCAAACTGCTGTATAATAGCTTGCAAACCAATATTACGGTTTTTACTACGGTTGCCAGCAGCCGCGACAACCTTATATTGCAAACCATTGTCACGACATGTGTCCAAGTCGTCTTGTGTCGGCGCATCGAATACGAATACCGTCGGCACAGACTTATCGAACTTCAGAATAGAGCTTGTCTGGTTATGGGATATCACAACTCGATATCGCATTAGTACTCCATGATATAGACCTTGTCACCAATTCGAGTAAACAACATTTTTGCACGAGCCAACTCGGTTAACTGATGATTTGAGTACTCACTATCAACAGCACCGCTATTAGGATCAGTAACTGGATAGAACGTCGGCTTAATAGTATTATTAGACGTCGTGTCGGAAGCACCCCAATGATGAACCGTACAATCGCCCGAATAGGATTTCGTGTTATAAGAACTGAAATAAATGAGTGGATCGTAGAATATGTCAGCATCGATGTGAGTGCCGTCGTACTGCTTCGATACCGGAGACGCTTGACGCCTATAAGTAGCGTCAGTGTGCTGTGACTGATCACCAATGGTACTCGATTCTGGGCCATTCACGCGGACGACATGCAAATTCACCTCGTATACAACGCCTTCCTTCAACGAATTCATATTGATAGCCAGCTGTTTACGGCTATTCATCATCCACTGCTCATGATAGTAAGTCTTAGAGTCTTCTTTGGTATAGTAGTAGTCCGATATTGCGTACCAGAAGTACCAATCAAGAACAGTAATACCGTCCTCGAAATTGAAGCCAGGATATTCGCTATACCACTGCAGAGTACAAGTTCCAGTATGCTCGCGTTGCATATCATCCACCGGAGCGATAAAGTCCGTCAATGTCGGTCGGCAAGTCAATACCTTGTCCATGTGCTTGTCCTTCCAACCCTGATAGATATACGTATGGTCTTCACCAGATCCCCAGTCTGGGTGATTCAACGACCACGTACCACCACCATGAGCATCACCAGACAACGGATTAAAGTCCGTTATGACAGCACGGCCAGCGCCAGCGCCATTACCAGCTGGCTTTCCAAGACCAATATGCAAAGTACCATCGAGTTCTTGCTTATCTTGTACGACAAGCGCCATGCCAGCAAACGGACAGTCAACCATCAAGTGATGTTCGTCTTGGACGGATGGATCATAGTAATCATAAATCGCATTACCATTCGTATGATAGCTACGATAAGTGATACATGCACGTGCGCGTTCAGCTAGCGCAGCATCAATCGTGCCAGTAACCGTGGATCCGTTGATCGTAACTGTCATGTCACAAATCTTAGTACCATTTTTTTCGCCGCCACTCCACGTCTCGACGGTATACAAGGAGATCGTAACTGGCGTCTCCGGATCGTACACTTCATCAGCATCGAATGTGAAGCTTACAGATGTTTCACCAACAGCTAAATCAGCGAAATAATCGTTTGAATAGTCTCTGTACAAATACGTAGTATTGGTAGCCGTTTCCGTCCATGGGCCACCAAGCGCAGTACTTCTGATAATTTTGCTATAACTGTAGGAGCTACCACGAGCTTCATTGATTAACGCAGTCGCCAAATTATTGTTAGTATTAAAACCCTTATAGATGTGGGTCTTATCTTCAGTCGGATCCTCCATCTGGTAACGAGACGTACCAATCTTGAGCAACATGAAATTACATTCACGAGTGCCGTAACCACCCAGAGCAAGACCACCAGTGTAAATCATCGGAGCCTTACACGGTTCGTATGTATCCTCAAACGAATACTCCCAGTCAAGAGTATTCGGACGCTTTGAAATATAATCCCATCCTTCCTTTGACACACCATACCAATAAGAGAATCCGTAGGCATTCTTGTCTGAGCCAATAAATACAAAGCGATCCTTAAATGTCGCCTTATGACGAATATCATCGCTGTCTTGCTGTGCCGCGATGAAATGGCCAGTTGTATTAGGACTATCAGTTCCGCCACTCCACTCTTGCTTGGTCTCCGCGTGGCCAATCCACCAGATATTGTCAAAATATCCGAACGGCCCAGTAGTCGCATCACGGACATAGCCATAATCATCACCAAGCGTGTTGATAAAGGAGTTCTTATACTGTATCTTTCTTGTGCCGCTACGGTCACCCATGATGATAGAGTTTTCACTGCCATATCCAGCATTCAAATCATCGCCAAGCATAATCATATTCTTGAGATGACCCGGTGTGCTATACAAGTTAGCGAAGTATTCTGGGTTCGTACCGAATACGGTTCCGTCATGATCAAGATCGCCAGTCTTACTACCGCAAGTAACACCGCCACCCCATACATAACTACTATAGGACACATACAAGGTCACACCCTTGACGTCACGAGATACCGTCGTCGGCGTACCACCTTGTCCGTTCAAGAAATTCAAAGTACCAGTGCCAATGATAATCATATCATCTTTGCCTTGGTTATTCCAAATAGCATCGGTGGACGGATACGGCCAACGGTCAGGATTACCATACTTGTCGTTAAACTCATCAACGGTCAATACTTCACGAACATTAAGCGCGGTAGCCGTACGGAACCCGCCGAGTTGTTCATCGTAAATTTTGTGGTTATTGATGTTCTGGCCGAACATGATCGAGTTAGTCGTTCCATGAGGAACAACAATATTTTCACCAGACGCATATACATGCGCCACATTACGGTCTATCCAGGTTTTTCCATCTTCAAAATGATTGCCGCTGGAAATTCTAGTATTAGATCCAGTTTTGTTGACCGAGTGAACGCTACCGTGAAGAGCGGATGCAAATATATCGTCCTCATCACCATAGCCGTCAGTCGACGAATTCATATAAACCGCATCCATATCGGACGTAGCAGTGAATGTGCCGATTGGCTGCATACCACCAAAATTCAACTCACCAGAAATGGATGAAAATTCAACAAGACTATCGACTTCATTTCGGCCTAGCAATATCGACTTAGCTACTTGACCAAACTTATATTTTGTACTAAACTGCGAGGCTTGATAGTTTTCGCTAACATCATTATGGCCAATAAGAATTGATTTATCCACGGATCCGTCGATCCACGAATCTGTTTCTGAGCTAAGTAACATACTTTCGGTAATATATTCCAGCTCGCCACTATGCATGTTAATAATGCTGTTTTTCGCATAAGCAACGGCAAGATGTCCATCAGCATACTTGTCAAACGACGTCTTACCACGGCCTCCCATCAGCAACGTACTAGATGACGTGCTTCCCAAGATGCCATAGTCAGACATGTTAATCGAGCGCGTACCAAGGGTTGCGCTATCTCGACCAAGATTCATCGATTCGTCACCAACAACCACATTTGTAGCTTCAATCAATACTGGGACGGCAGACTCTGGATCATCTTGGTAATGCGGAACCCCGTGCTCATCTTCAACAATAGCACGACCATTCGTCTTGTAAATCTTTATCGGCGTTGATTCGACCAAAGTATCAATACCGCGAACAGCGCCGTTACCAGTCTTCGTGGAGTCCACGATGTTCTTCATATAGTTATGCGTATGTCCTTCGAGGGCATAACGGTCGCCGTCGTCACCGACACCGCATGCGGTATTTTCGCCAGACATGTCGGCAATCTGCTGACGCAAGTAGTTAATCTCGACACCAAGGGTCGTCACAGCTTCAGCTGCGCTAGCGTTGGCAATCAGCTGGTTCTTGTACCAAGTAATTGCATCGCTTTCGTACAAATTGTAGTAGATACCAGACTCGTCGACGATACCAGTATCGGAAACGTTAAGCTGGAAGTTGAATACGCACTTGTGCATACCGTCTTCGCTCAAGACGATCGGAGCAGACAAGTCGCGAACGGCGAAGAGACGAGGCTTGCTGTTGCCAGCAATCTGCATCTGGATGTTGTACTTATTCTTGCTCTGGTTGTCAGCGGTATTAGAATTGTAGGCATGCAGAGTTACCGGAACGGCATAGAGACCGATACGGTTAAACTTGAAACCAAGCTTGTACTTGGCCAGCTTGTCCTTGTCAGTGACTGGGTCGAGCTTCTGGTTATTTTCATAATAAGCGGTAGATTGGCGTGTGATCTTGGAGAACACTTCGTCAAGGTCGACTTCGACAGTGTACTTCACGTTAGCTACGTGCTCGTCGTCTGTCGTGCTGATAACGTCGTAATGAGAAATCGGGAACAGCTTGGTAGCGAAGGCCAAGTTACGACATGCTGGCTCATAGTCAACGGCATAACCAGTCACGTTTGCGCCAGCATGAAAACGGTTGAAGTTGGAAACGCTCTGCGCTTGTTCAAACGATGTCAGATAATGGTAGCGGTGCTCTGGAGAACCGTAAGTAAAGTCCTTGCTTGCGTTCCAGCTGTACTTGTCGCCAGAATCCCAGTTCGGAGACTTGCTGATGATACGAGTATCGGCAGACACGGTGTCATTAAAGGGTACTCCAGCGTCCCAAGCGACTGGTTCGCCACGATAATACAGAGGAGCTGGGATCGGAAGCTCGGATTGTTCTACAACGGAATTATTCTCACCCTTTGCTCCGACGCCAAAATACTCGGAATACTTCTGGAGACCGTAAGGGATGTCATCGCCTTCGACTGGTTGGCCAGCCTCATTGACCGATTCGAGAACGATCAGCTTGTTTGCGCCAGTCTCTGGGTCAAGCACATAACGGTACTTGCTGATGACGCTTCCGGTGTACATGCACTCGTTGAACAGATTGTATGCGGCAGACTCACCGATATCGGTGTCAAGTCCAACCGGAGTCATGGCCCCTTGGAACAAGTTATAAATCACGTCGCCTTTCTTCGTAAGCTCGGTCATGTCGGCGCTGAGAGGATCCAGCGGCGCGTCATTGCTTTCGGATACACGGTACTCGTCGGGCACATACGCCAGACCAAAGTAACCAATCCAGTACTGAACCGTCCCATCAGCGCGGGTCTGGTTCATAATGTTCAAGCCATTGTTGGTAATTACAGTCTTCATCGAGCGTTCCAATGTTATGCAGAAACTAGTTTATTAGTTTCCGAATCGGAACGCACGGCTAGAAGTCGCAATCTTCTTCCATACAAGGGTCTACAGCCAGCTCCGTGTCTGGCTCCAGGCCGAGGATACAAGTAGAATCTTCGACAGCACCGCCAGAGGATACAAGCTTCAGCGGAATATCGACCGTACCGTTGAATACGAGGCGGATTCCGTCGAAAACGACTTGAATCGGCTTGCATCGACGAATCTGCTCCTTCATGCGAGTCAGTTCCTCGTTACCCATTAGGACGCTGTTGAAATTCTCGTTCTCGATGATGTCAAGGACGACGTGTGGCGTCGGAACCCACGAGGACGTAGTCTTGCCGTTGGCCAAGTCAATATCCATCTGTTTATGGACTTCGTCTTGGCGGATCAGCTTTCCATACGGATCATCGGTGTTTGTCCACATAGTAATCAAGTCGCCTACCAAGCCGAACGTGGCCATAAGCATGTTGATACCCGGCTTCGTGCCGCTGAGTGCGTAGTATTGCGGCAAGTGCGCAATGGCCGCACGGATAGCAGCTTCGCGTTCCATGCTGTTGCGGTAGATGTTGCTGGCGTTGATGTCGTCAGCAAGCGCCGTAATGTCATAGCCCATGAACCTAGCCAGATAGCCGATAAGGTCGAGGTCGATTACTTCTGGGTCACGGAGATAGGCAAGACGCTCGATTCGTTCGGCCAGCGGATAGCCCATGTCCGGAACACCCTTGAACGACGGATCCATGTCGTCACGCGGAGCGACCGTAGCGTAATCGTACTTAGAAGAATACTCAAGTTCGACCTTCTGCGTAGTGTCGAGGTTGTCGACGTGCGGATGCTCGAAGTGGTAGTTTCGTGCGCAAGCGTAACCGACCGTGTAGGCGTCAACATCAGCCGCCACGTCAGCATCGGTGTATGTGATATACTTGTACTCGGCTTCTTCATCCAAGTCTTCCCCAGCATCAAACGCCGGATTGCGCTTCAAGTCAACCGACATCTGGTCAATCTTGAAAGTACGCTTCGCAGCCATCGGAACCCATGCGGTATTTTCGGACACCTTCCATGCGCGGCACTCGTCCAAGCATACTTGGGCCTTGGTTATCACGACGTCGCCATTCTTGAAACGGATGATCTCGTCGCCAAGCTTGTAACTGTATTCGCCACTCAGACGCGGAAGATTACGGTCTTCGATTACATAACCCTTGAACAAGCTACCATTGGTAATGTCGGAACGGTCAAGCTCGAACGTATAGTCGTCGATGACCGTAGTAACCACAGCCGTCATGATCCAGTTCAACTTTTCATAATTGTAGATGTTAGTTCCATCAGTATCGATAAGCACATGGTCGCCAACATTGAATCCGTGCTTGTACTTCATCTTGTATCGGCGCGGCGCGTGATTGTCTGGATCTGGGTCGATGTACTCCATGATGGTATTCGATGTCACGTAGGACACGAGATTGCTCTTCTTGTCCCAGTCATAGCCATCAAGCGTGTACTTGTACCAACGGCCAACATAGACCGTCATCTGCCTATTGGTGATAGGCGCGATAAGGTCATCGATCGCTGCCGACGGATCGACGTAGATACTAAAGGAACCGCCGTTATGCACTTCCTTGATAGTATGCCAGCCGCAGACTGCACCTTGGTTTACATACTCAATGTACACTCGTCCCTTGCCCTCATAGATGTCTTTCGCATTTTCCACATCGAGTTCTGGTATGCGCTTCGATGTCAGCACTTCGACATAAGACGGATCATCGACCTTCTGGATTGCCTTGATTACATGTCCTTCGCTGCGAGC
The DNA here is from genome assembly GCA_045225255.1 of Prevotella sp. Taxonomy (GTDB): domain Bacteria; phylum Bacteroidota; class Bacteroidia; order Bacteroidales; family Bacteroidaceae; genus Prevotella. The sequence goes on from JBGVBD010000066.1 coordinate 31,511, forward strand.
GAATGTCGGATTGGTCACGCTCACGTCGAACATGTTATGGCGGCTGTAAATCGCATGCGGAGTAAGGATGTCTGTAGCGCTTACCGCCTTCCACTGGCCTTGTTCGACAAGATACAACGAGCCGCCAACGGCAATATCGGACTCATTAACATACGGATAAACGTCATCACGCAAATCAATGTTGGATACCTCGCTAATCGGCATGATGGTCGGGCCAACTACGGCGATATCGCCTTCTTGCGGATAACTGTCACTGTCGTCGAGATAAGTACGAGTGTACTGGACTGTAATGTCCTCGACAGTACCCAACGACATGACATAGCCAGCACCAGTAAACTTATCGGTCGTGTACTGGAACACGTCCGGAGACACGACAGTAATCGGTGCATTCTCTGCATCGAATACAGCCTTCTTGTCTGCGTCATCGACAGAAACCGTTGCGTTGATTAGCGCACCGTCAGCCAAGTTATGACCGCTAGACTGGATAGTCACTACCCACTTGCCATCCTCGTTGCGCTGTGCCATCGGTACGGAGTCGATATCGATGTCGATTAGAGGACTTCCGCATCCAGACAACATCGTATTGCTCGGAAGGACATGCGTACGAGAAGTCTTCCTCAAGTTGACATTCACCGGACTGCGAGTATTTCCGACAAGTGAACTGTCAGAATAGAATTCGACAAAGCCAGCACGATCCATCGGAGCTACGCCAATGTCGTCATTGTAGTACACATACTGCCTTTGCTGCCAACCATACTTCAGACGGACATCGTTGACCTTCTTCACGTACAGCGGCAAGCGCAAAGTCTTCATGTTGCCTTGGTAGTTCACCTTTTCTTCGTAATCCAGCGGACTGACCGGGCCGCAATACGGCATGTAGGAATTTGTGATTTCCTTGAAGCCCACGGAGTAATGCGCCGTGTTATCGACGGCCATGCGGTTCTCGTCAGAAACTTCGCCCAGTTCGTTGACGGTCACTTCACGGTTAACGTAATACACCTTTCCATCGAGCGGCTTATAGACATATTCGCCACGTTGATATGTCTGCATTTCGTTCCACAGCTTAACATCAGTTACCATCTTCAACAGACTATAGTCTGCAGAGCCATTGGTCTGCGCCAGCATGTATTCTGCAGTAAAGATGTCACCAGTGTAGCTCTTCTGCTTCACAGCGCCAAGAATAACTCCGCTAGAGCCTTCGCGCATCTTGATATAGTTGAACTTGTAGATGGACGCTGCATTTTCGGTATCGACATACACGCGCTTAATCGGCGTCGGTTCATCCAACGTCACTTCGACGCCCATCGGCTTTAGCGCAGCAATACGACGGTATCCACCATGGAACCCTTCGATCTGTTTGATCTGGAACAGCACTTCCTTGTCGTTTCCGTCAACCTTGACCGTCGCAGTGAAGTAATCGCCAATCTTAAACGGACGTTTGTTACTGTTCGTAATCGCATTAAAATAGACAAACTCACTGTCTGTATCTGTCATCGAAGCGACATCAAGAAGCATACCAGCATTGCAGTTATACAAGGTAATATCGTTTTGCAGCGTAGACAGCATTAGTTGTACACCAGTAATCACTAAGCGGAACTTTCCGTTATTAGCTCGGACACACGATTCAATCGTTCCAATGCCCGGCGTAGTGCCATCAAAACCAGTAAATTCACGAGACCATACTTGCGAACCAAGTGTCACGACGTTCGACAGATCGGTGTCGATCTGTATTGTACTTGCGGCAACACGAGATGCCTTTCCAGTATACAGTACATCGTTCTCATACACTACTGCACGAGTCAGCTTCGTATTCGGATTCAGTCCCATCACATGTTCAAACAAGTCGGAAACTTCCTCGTTCCAAGTGACCATCGGCATCTTGTTGTCGAAGTCAAGAATGTACTTGCTTGCTGCAAGAGGAATCGACAGAAGCGTCAGCTTGTCCTTGTACTTTACGTTGTCCTCGATCTGGTAATCGTAATTCGATATATTGACCAAGTCGATATACAAGCTTCCTTCATCGAAACGGTCTCCAGATGCGATGTTTCCGTTCATACGGTACACGCCAAGGTTCTGCGAACCGTTCATTACATAGAATATCGCATTCGCATAGATGCCTGGGAACGCATCGAGATACACGCGGTACATGCCAGCGATCTTGTCGACCTTGGTAATGTGGTAGCGGTCTACGGAAGGATCGTTCAGAGTATCGCTCAGATCCATCGAGCCAGAATTGGCCAGATTAGTCAAGTTGGCGGAGCTGCTGTCACGGAAATAGAACATGCCAGTAGGATATTCGCCAGTCCAACCAAAGCCCTTCTGGTCACCAAACTTGATGTAGGTATTGTAAGTTCCGTCCTCGACCTTCGTAGCGCCAGTCAAATTGTAGTAGTCGACATAGATGCTGTCATCCTTGCCGTCAGCATTCACGTCATAGGTAGCGATACCAGAGGCGGACACACGCTCTACGTTGGTGATGTGGACTGGGAAGTAGACTTCATAGTAGACCAAGTCGCCATGGTTTCCGCCGTAACGGCAAACCACATGGCCGACGTTGTCAACCTTGAACTGAATAGCGGTCGTCGGATCGTTGTACGAACCAGTAAACGGGTCTTGCGACGCGGCCATCGAATCCTTCTTGAGGATGTTCGCGTCCTTCACGTAGTAGTAGGCGACGAGCTCGCCGAGCTTGCGCTTGCGGTACTTCACGTACACCACATCGCCGTCGTCAAGCGCATCCTTTCCGCCGATTCGAGAGCTTGCCGCCGCCAAAGTGTCAACGATTTCGTCAAGGTCAACCTCGATAGTCTTCTGATACTCGGCATTGGAACTGCCGATAGTGACATTGCTCTTTACGTTGTTGCGAGGCGCTGACAAGTACATGACCGATTCTCCACGGTCACATGCCAGCTTGAACATATCGCAAAGGCGTTCCATCCAAGTCTGCACGACAGTACGGTCAGTACTCGTACATACCTTGACCAGTTCGAACTCCTCCGTGACATCGACGTTGCGGTATGCGTTGTTGATGTAGTCGGACATCACTTGCAGATAAGTGACGACGTCCGGTTCCGAACGAAGGAACTCCGGCAAGTAGCCGATGAAATCGGTGAAGCGGTATTGACCATTCTTGTTATAGACTATCGGATTCATTCTAGTCCATCCTATTCAGTGAGCAAGACAGAGTCCAGAGAAACGGTAAGGTCGATTTCGTCAACCGGGACGACAATCTGGACAATTTCATTGTCGTTCGTATAATTGGTGATGTTGCCATTCTCGTCGATCAAGCTCTTGGTGACGTAGTAGGCAAGCACGTTACGGATGAGCTTGATGTAGTTCAAGCCGTACTTCAAGTAGTCGTACAAAGTATTTCCGTTCACCTCGGACATAGACGTAATCGTGTCGGTATCCTTGAACGTCAGCGAGTCTGGGCCAAGTTCCCAGCCCTTGATTGCGTCGATCAGCGCACGGAGGCTGCGCACGGTCTCGATATCGCCTTGTGCGGTTGCGGTATCGATCTGGTCGGCAATCGGCGTATAGATCTGCTGCATAACTTGTGACCAGATATAGGCAACGAAACGGTCGATTTCGAGGTCGGTAACTGTCTCAAGATGGTTCGAAATCATCGTCGAGCAGTAGTCGGCAATCAAGTTCTGAATAGTAGACTGGTTCGGCATCGTAAACGTACGAGTCGTGGTCGTCTTGACATTGGACTCGACGAGAGTGTACTGCAAAGTAAAGTCGAACGGATCGATGGTCACAGAACCCGGCGCGATAAATTCGCTCGTCACGCTGCCAAGCCACGGAAGCTGGGCGACATTAAGCGCATTGTACTGGTTAACGACCGGTGCGAACGTCACGTCGACACCCTCGACTTCGGTCAAGTTATGGACAAGCGCCTCGATACGAGAACGGTAGATAGGAGAAGCAAACTCGGTATTGTCGCTCAAGTACTTGTAAATGATGTTCTGTACTCGTTCCTTGACGTCGGTGAAGTTATTGCCACGGTACAAGGTAATATCGAGATGGCACTGCATTTCATGGACGCTCGGATACACGTAGTTGTGGTATCCGCCGCCAAGAGTAACCATGCCGCGCTGGTTAAGCGATGTCATTACGTTGTACAGCTCGGAACCAGTCTCGACAAAGTCAAGCGGAGACAGCTTCGCGGAATACACTTGGTAGTCCATCGGAATGTCGGACGGCATGACGGCCTTCTTGATGGCTTGCTTTACCTTCGCAGTGACATCCACGTAGCCTTCGGAATTCTTGTAGCAAACGACACCGTTGAATACGGAGTCGATTACATCGTTCACTCGTTTCGCCATAGCCCAGTGGCCAGAGTCAAGACCATGCTTGGACAATTCGCCATAGTCATACAGCCAAGTGTACATCAATCCGTTAATCTTACAGCCGTCGAGGAAGTACTCGTTGGAAGTCGTCGGATAGTAGTTCTTGTCCTTCTTGCGGTACAAGCTCTTGAGCACACTGAACCGAATCTGGTTCATGAACTTAACGTCGATGCTGCCGTTCTGCAGCTTCGTATTCAAGATGTCCTCACCGAACGCGGTGGCGTACTTCACGTCAGCATAGCGGCGTAGGAAAATCTTATAGCTCATACGGTTAACGAGCTTGTCCAAAGAGTTGAAAATATACGGTGCGTCGGCCTTGATGGATTCGATAGACTGGATGTCGAGACCGCTGCGGATATCGGTGGTCAACGCGATGTTCAAGTCTTCGAGGGTGATGTCGCTTTCGGTTCCGTCGCCCTGAGTAATCACGATCTTGGAGTCGCTGGTTGCCAGAACCGTACCAGCCACGTCGAGAAGGTTTCCGCCTTCGCCGAGCGTGGAGAAATAGGTCACGTGGATAAGTCCGTACGGAATCGCGGAGTTCAATCCGTCGCCGAACTTCAGCTGTACGTTGCCGTCGTTAGCCGTAGTGATTTCGACGGTGTAGTTGTCGGTATAGTTGTCTTGCCCAGCTACGAACTTCTCGATGTCGTTAAGTACGTTCTCCTTGGCCGGGTCGATAAGGCCACGGCGAGAGACGCGCCAGTAGAGCTTGTCATTAACGACGACGCTTGGATCTACGTTGTCCATAAGGGTAGCGTCGGAAGTAACCGTCGTGAATGCAGCCGCACGGTGAGCCACGTTACCGTCATCGTCGAAGTTGGGGTCATTGTCACCAAAGTAATCGGAGAAAGTCGTGTCGTTGACGACGTGAATCTGGTTCTGCTTGCCAGTAGAGACCAGCGTTTCGGTCTTGAACTGACCTTCGGCCACGACGGCCTTTCCAGAGACGAGCGTCATCAAGCCAGTGTTGGACGGATCGGTATTTCTGTTGTAGTAGAACTCCATGTCGTCCATTGCGGTCAAGGTAAGGCCGCCGATGGTGAACTCGGTTCCCTTCGGAATACGGACGCGGATGCTGTTGTACTTACCAGTCTTGGTGGCAGCGATACCGATGCCAGCCTTTGCCGGAACCGGACGGCGTATGCTATAACCAAGCATACGAGCGTTCGCGTATATGGAAGGCGTAGAAGTAGACGAAGGTTCCATGAATGCGTTCATGAAGCCAGATTCCGCATAGTAGCCCATCAAGTCAGCCGTACCGGAGAACAAGTCGGTCATCAATCGACCGTAGGAACTTTCAGAGGCATCGGCGAGATTGCCGCCCTTCGCCTTCATGATCGATACGAGGTGTTCACGAACGGCCTCGAACGATATTTTCGCATATTTGCGTTGATCTAGTGCATTCGACATAAATACCGATTCCAAATAGTCGTATGCAGTTTATCAGTTCTGGGCGCAAGGTCAACTGATAAACTGCTGGACGAGGTATCGAATGCCAAGCTTGAAGCTACATCTTTCTGGAAACGTACGTGCGGCCAACATGGTCGTACCGAATTTTAGCGTACTGGCTTCAGTATCCAAGCCACTCTGGGACGACCGTCTCGGAGGTTTCGTCGAACGGTCTGAAAAGTCCCAGATCAACCATCCGGATTTCCAGCACGACACCCGGCTCGGCATGGGTCATTACTACCGTAACGAAAACGCATTCCGTGACCACGAGCGCTACAATATCATGGCCGCAGCGCAGATCAAGCGTCAAGGCACTCAGTTCAAGTATTACACGACTACTTACGATACCAAGGCAGACCCGCTGTTCCATGAGGACAACAGCAGAAGCATCGACAGAATGTTCGATGTCCGCGCCACGATTACATTTACGCCGCAGAACGAGCTGTACGCTCGATTCGGCATCCAGTACACCGCAAAGACGGAAGTCTTGATGCACATGGGACTTTTCCTCGAATGGAACTACCGTTCCCTTCGCGAGCATGGCGTCAAGCCGCTCTGCAGTACCGATCCGAAAGACCACAACCCTATTTGGTGGCAGCGCGGCTACGAGAAGTTCAATTACTACGGCTACACGGCAGCCCAGATATTCCCAAAGGCTGGCGACTTGCTGAAGGCCGAATACGACAACAAGCTTTATTCAATCACATCCGTTACTGACGAAGTGCCAGAGTACGAGTACAAGTGGAGAAAGTATTTCTGGAAGCTCTTCATGGAGGTCGCTATCGACGACGGAAAGAAAGTCAGCGAGGACGTCATCAACGATCCGAACCAAGAGCATTTCATCGACCAGCTCCTTGGCCGCAATACGCTCGGCAGTTCCACGGATCCGGACGATCCGAACGCATCGAAGCCAGAGTCTGGCTATTCGCTGGATGTCTCCAGCACTATCGACGAACTAAAAAAGGACGTTTTGTTCCGTCCTCCAGAAGTCGACAAGTGTGTCGAAGACATTACAAACGACCCAGCAAACTATGCTTGTGGCAATTTGCTGGGTCAGTGGTAATGCTATTTAATCAAGATAGTTCCTGTTCGACATGGCGTTTCGATCCTTGATGTGTTCGATCGCCTCATGTACGTTTTCCGGCGTAAACTTGGCCCCAGTGTCCGTGTAGACCGCCATATCCGAGAAGATATTGTAGATATCCGCTGCGGTAATCTGCGATTCTACGGCATACTTGAAGGCTTCGTCGAACGACGGATCGCGGAAGTCGGTCAAGTTGTCCGGATTGAGCGACTTGTCGTTGTACTCGAACAAGTACTTGAGCGCTTCGACGTCGGGGAAGCCAATTTCAAGCATCTGGTCAATACGACCGCTACGGCACATGATGACCTTGTTGATCTTGGACGGATCGTTGATGGTAGCGATGAACACGTAGGACACTTGGTCATTCTTCGCGGCTTGGTTTAGGTCATCGAAGAACTTCAGATAAGCGCACACGGAATTATTCTTTTCGGACAAGTCGCTGCGATCCATGTCATCGAGGATGATGATGCAGCGCTTGATTGCCCTTACGTAACGCATCATGCTCTTGAGCACTTCCTCGTTCTCGATTACGTTCTTCGTAATCTTGAACGTGCAGACATCCAAGAATGCGTTGGAAATCTGCTGTGCGCCGATGGTCTTACCAGTGCCAGCGTTACCGACAAGCGCATAGCTGCGAGACAGCTTCTTGTCGTGCAAAATCTTGACGGCGTTGATGATTTCCGGAATCTTCGCCGAAACGAAGTTTTCCGGAATGGCCTTCGGACGGACGAGTTCGGACAAGTTGCCGTTCTCGTCGAACGTGAACATGAACTTTTCAGTGTCGATGTTGTTCACGAACAGCATGTTCATGAAGCTGCTGATATTCGCGTTCAGCGCGGCGACTTCAGTGCGAGACAGTTCCACGCCGTCCATCGGAACCCAGAAGTAGCGAATTTCTTGAGCTGGTACGTATGCATTTACCGCACCACCATCTTCGGCGTTCACTGGAGTCACACTTTGCATCAAGTAAAGAAGCACGTTGTCGAACTGCACTTCGATAATGGCGTTACCCGGCTTGCCGTTCATAATGGCGCTGTCGGTGAACTCGTAGTTCAGATCATAGCTCTCGCCACCGTCTTCATCACGTGTGAAGTGGCGTACGGCACCCTTGATGTTCGTACGGAGCATCTTGATCACATGTTCCTTCTGGTCTTCGGCAGAGAACCACTTGGTATCCTTGTGCTCGACGGCCATGTTGACGAGGACGTACGTGCTGGAGTTCGTAAGCGACAGCGAGTCGTAGTTCTGCTTGTTGTACTTCGAGTTGAGGTCGCGATACTGCTGCATGCTCAACGGAGCGCCGCCTTCGAGGTCGTTGTTCACGATAATGTACATCGTGTCAACGAAGTCCCAGTTGAAAGAAATGTGCGAGCAGAGGTTGTCGCCGATAGAATACAAGGCTAGGCAGTTCTGCATGAAGCCAGCGACCTTGGACACTTCCTTGGCACCGCTATGGCGAGCGATCAAGTTCACCATCGTACAAGACAGTAAGAACACCTTAGACATGTTCTGCTTCTTGTAGAGCTTGACGATTTCCTTGAAGCCCTCGTAGCGACTCTTGCCGACGATAGTGGACGGAATCGTGATGTTCGGAATGGCATCGATGATTTCGTCAATCGTATTGGTGAGTTCCTTGAAGGTGTCGATGGAGTCCTTGTCGTCCTTCTTCGGTCGAATCTTCTTGCCGTATACTCCATTGTTTCCGGCAGCGAGCCTTCGTAATTCCTCTACGGATACGAGGCCAAAGTTGTTGTTTACGATTTTATCGAGCATTAGTGAGTCCTATCCATATCGGTGCGGATTTTCATGACGATTCTACGAACGATGACGACGATAATGCCGACGTACACGGCATACTGCGCCTTCATCAAAAAATTGACAAACTTGGATAACATAAAATCCCGCCTTGTTAGACGGGAATCAATATAGTAAAACACTGGTAGATTTGTCAAGAGCAGCTAGGCCGTCAAGTCAGTCATCATGAACGGCTGGGCGGACTGTTCTTGCAGCATCTTGAACAATGCATCCCATTCGGCCTTCGCATCGCTATAGATAGCTTGACCGTTGACCTTGGCACCACCAGGAAGCGTGATATCGTCCTTCTTGAGGATCTTTCCCAGCTGCATTTCTGCACGAGCGACTGCCATGTCACAGAACAGCGGGTTCGCAAAGACTTCGTACTTCTTGGCCTTCACGTACACGGTAGCGAGTGCGATACGGTCAGACTTCGGAGTAGGATAGACTCTGAGTATATGGTCTACTGGATGGAGCTTGATGTTGTACTGCGTACCGACAAGTTTCTTAACGTCGTTCAAGTAGCGGATAGCCCCAGCGTAAGTCACCAAGTCGAACTGACCGAGACCACCAAGACCAGCGCCACCGACACCCATAAGAGACTCACCGGGGCCGACGTCCCAAGCCATCATCGGAGAGAACGTGTTACCGTAGGAAGGCTGCACATCGACAACTTCCATGATATTGTCCGGAACACGGTACTGGATGATACCAGCACGTAGAGGAATCTTCAAGATATCCTTGTAAGACGCCTCGTCCATGTTGATACGGTAGAACCATCTCAGCGTATCATTGATGGCCAGATGGATATGGCCAAGGCCGCCTCGTTCTTCAACGACCATCTCAATTTCCGTCACGGGGTAACCCATGCGGCTCTTGACGTATTCGACCATGTCATCTGTGGTAATAAGTTCCATGGGTATTCCTTATGCAGCGAACTGGCTGTACTTGTAGATAATCGTCGTCATGGCTTCATCGAAGTCGGCGAACGCATTCTTGACGCCCTCTGGGAATTTCGGATTCTTCGCGCAAGCCTCATTCATGTGGCTGTCGAGCTTCTTCAAGAGCGCAAGGACATCGGCATCCTTGAGACCGACGCCAGAATCAACCTTCGGAAATTCCTTGTCGCACGGCTTTCCAGTCAAGGCGATATAGGTTTCGGCCAGCTTGTCGCCAGTGTCGCGGCAAAGCTCGTAAGCCTCGTTCAACAGTTCATGCTTTACATTCTTGTCAGTGTTCCAGTGCAGCTGATTGAGTACATTGCTCTCGACCAGCAGCCATACGGCGAGATCCTTCAGAGTGTCGTAATCTCCGCCAATACCGTCGGCGGCCTCTTGACGAGGCATGAAGGCTGCAGCGACTAGCCCAGCCTTGGAACCGCACATGTCGGCAAGAGATTCAAGGAATATCTTTTGAAATGCCATTTTCTGCCTTCAAACTTTCATCTGTAGGCAGTTTATCATCTGTCACTGGATGTTCTTCGCTCCACTTAGCTGCATATTTGAGCACCCAGTCGATACGGGCGGCTTCGCCCAAGTCGTGGCCAGCCTTTTCGGACTCGATCCACTTATGTTTCTCAATCTCTTCGATCTGCAATAAGTTGCGTTCACGTAAGTCCATATCAAAGCTCCCCAATTCCTTAATATAGCTTATCTGGACGCGAAAAGGTCGACCTGGGTTGCAAGTCGACTTTTCTTTACAAACCAAGTAAAGTTTGGTTTACGCTTCTGCTGGAGCCTCTGCGACTTCTGCTGGAGCCTCGGTAGCGTCGGTCTGGACTTCTTCAGTCACCACCTTCTTCTTGCGAGACTTCTTCGGAGTCGTCGTAGTCGGAATCACGATGGATCCGCCAGCTTCCTCGCCTACGGAGATCCCATTGGCAAGAGGAACTTCCTCTTGAGCCGCCGGGGCCGCAGCCGGAGCCGTGGCTTGCGCCGTCGGCTGTCCGAAAATCATGGAGCTGAAATCCATAGTTTCGAGTTCCTTGAGGAACTGCTGGTATTCATCACGGTACTTCGCGATGATGTCCTCGTTGATACCGATATCGACCTTCGGCTTGCATTCAGCCATCTTGTTACGGATGCTCGCCTTCACGAACTCCATGTCGCGAGCGTGGTCAACCTTGACTGGCTTGCCAGCGGACGGTTCAACAATCGGCGCAACCGTAATCGTGGTCGGCGCGGGAATCTTGATGGAGGCTGGCAATTTAGCCTTCACCGTAGGCGGCTTGATTTTGGTGGTCGTCGTCACCTTGAGTCTAGCTATCAGATCGTTCATCTGGTCGTTTCCTTTGGAAATATGCATCGTAAGGATGCTGGTTATTAGTTTCGTTTATGATGTTGAACGTTTTCATGTTCTCATCACGGTGCATGTACTCGTCGTCTTGCTCCTTGCGCAGCACCTCTTGGACGGCTCGCATGTTGGCTGGGCCCTCTAGCTTGAAAGGCACGTCATCATACTGGCGATCCTCAAAGAACTGCTTAATGCGGTTAACTTTCGGAATACTGAGATTGGCATGCGGCATGGCGTCCACCGTCTGATTTTCAGCGGCCTTGGCTGCTGTCTCCTTGGATTGTAGCCGTTCTTTCCAGTTAAACATTATACTTCCTTCGTTTCCAGAGCGATCATCGTGTCGGAGAAGTTCGTACGAATACCGAACGCGCCGTTCTGTCCTTCGTTATAAAGGACAAAGTAGATCGAATAAATTGTCTTGTCGTCGAAGTCGGTCTTCGCGCTCACGAAGCGGTGATACTGCGACGACGTGTGATAAGTGAAATAGAGTCGGTGGTCTTGTATGCCCCAGTCGAACCAAACGGTTTCCGCCGGGATGACCGTTCCGTCGGACAGAGTGACGTCCTTCGGATTGTATAGATACTGGAACACCGTATCGACATCTGGGTGCTTGAACTGCAGCGTGGCCTTGAAGGTGTAGGACGATTCGATCTTTCCTTCCTTGTTGTCGCCGAACCAGTTAAGAATCTGCGACCAGTCCGTATTCTCGGAAGCGTATCCGTCTGGTGCATAGCTGCCGTTGCCTGGAGCCATGTCTGGTACAAACTCACGCTTCTCGCTGGATATCGCGACGAAGTCACGGTTGAGTCCGCTGAAGTCGTGTTCCAGAGAAGTATCCTCGTCAAAGTTCAAGTGGATCAAGTCGAATGAAGGAACTTCCGGCGGACGGTTCACGTCGCCGACGACGATATCTTCCCAGTCATAAATAGGAATCGGGTCGCCGTCCTTGTCCTTGATGATGTTGCCATTATCGTCACGCTTGTAACCCTTCAGAATAGGGTTGTAGCCAGTTACGACATTTCCTACCTTGTTGCGCTTCGTGATGTCACTCTCGTCGTGATAGGTCAAGTCGTAGCTCTTACGAGTCTCATCCTTCCAGTATTCGTCGCCGTCCTCGTCAGTCTTTCGAACAAGCGTCCTAGTGAACGTCTTGAGAAGCGACCAGCCTTCGCGAATCGACGGCTCGACGGTTTCCCACAAGTGCTTCTTCTGCTGCGCGATCTCGTCTGGGTACACGAACACTTGCAACGAGTCGATAAGTTCGTTGTTGATGTTGAAATTCATTTCGGCGTACTTGATGATCGCCGGAATTTCGTACTTACGGTGATAGACGCCATGGGCCTCGATGGTGTAGGTCGTCTTGTAATATTGGTATTCCTTGCTGTCCGAATTCTTCTCGTCGTCGAGAGTATCCGACCAAGTGACCGAGAACGGAATCGGTCGCTCGATTTCCGGGATGAAGTCGAACTCCTTGATACGGACTGTGCGGTACGTATTGAAATAGGCTTCGATGTTTTCCTTTATCTGCAGATAGTCGGACATGTCGTTGCAGAGCAATGTCATTTCGAATTTGAACACTTGCGGCGTCGGCTGTATGTCACGGATGAACTTCTGCAGCGTGGGCGAGTAGATTTCACGCGCATAGCACGGCTGCACCATGTTGGCTTGGTCATGCGAGTTTCCGGTATAACGGAAGCCAAGAATAGGCACTGGCATCGGTTCTTGCGTCGACTGCGTAGAAGCGACCAAGTTTGCGAAGTTCGCGCTGCTGTGGGTCGTGATAGGGACAGCAACGGTACGGTCGGACGCCGTACGCGAGATGTCCTTGTATTTCTTGACACGCAGATTATTGAATACGTCCATCAACGCAATCATAATCTTTTCAACTTCACGAACGTAATAATATGGTGTCATCGCTTGAACCCTTTCTTACATGGTCAGTTTATCAAATCGCCGCCGCACAAAAATGATAAACTGATGTCATAAAGCTAGGAGAACGACCATGCGTCAAGCTACAGAACCAGAAAAGTACTTCATCTACAAGACCCGCCAGTTGATGACTGACTCCAACAAGGCGAAGCTGGAAGGCGTTATCAAGGCGTTCGGCCTAACCCACGATATCGATACCGAGCTCACCGAAAACGACTCCGTCAAGTTCGAGGCAATCGACACTCTCGAAGCCATGCGCGGCGACACGGAACCGAAGGCGTTCCTCGAATCGATCACGATGGATGCAATGAAGGCCGCTGGCACCGAAAACTTCCAGACAGTCCGCCGTAGTCTCAACTACTACAGAAACTGGCTGTCCGCAAAGCAGATCTAACCAAAACAAAAAAGGAAACAAAAATGCCGCCCATTCGGACGGCATTTTTTTTAATTTCCTCCTTTGTGCTAGTTTAACTTACTGGATCTGAAGCTTCTTGACGTCAGATTCAGCCTTCGGCTTGGGAGCGATAGTGACGGTCAGCAAGCCATCTTCGTACTTCAGCTTGGCGTTGTTGATGTCCTTGTCGCTTGCCAACTCCATGCGGAACGTAGTCTCGGTCTTTCCGACCTTGCGCTGGGCGAGCAGCGCCAAGGTGTATTCACCAGAGACGACCACACTGATGTCTTCCTTTTTCACACCCGGCAGTTCCACGTAGAAAATGTCGGCTTCATCAGTATGTTCGGCACGGAAGTTAGGGCGTCTGGCGTGAGGCTTCTGGTCGTCCTCACAAGTCATCGCCTTCACCATGTTCTGCAGCTCGTTACCGATATTGCAGAAACCGTTGGCGACATTGGACTCACCGAAGTCGAACGGATCGACACCGAAGATGTTAAACACAGGCATTTTATTGTACATAGGCATAACTCCTTTTGAGTATTAAATTATTTCCTTTGCCCATTCATAAGCAAAAACCATGCCAAAATAGAAGGAGGCCGCCTCACGGCGACCTCCAAGGTAGGGTAAAAGGAAGAAAAACCCCTACCTAAGCTTGATCTGGTCTTGGTAGTCCTTCTGCTTGATAGGCTCGTCGCCCCAAGCGGACGCAGTCGAACAAATGGAATAGCGAACGTTATTGAGCACGTCCATCAGCTTCTCCTTCGTGAGAACTTCCTTCTCCTCGGCGGCCTTGCGGTCTTCCTCGGCTCCCTTTCCGTTGGGATTCTTCGTGATGTCGTATTCCATACGGCGATAGTTCTTCTGGCCACGACCTGGCGTGTTATTTACCATATCGTCTTCGAGGAACTTGTCTTGAAGTTCAGCAAGCTTGTCCTCGGTATGCCAGTACATCTGTTCCTCGGCGCGTTTTACGAACTTCTCTGCCTTACCGGACTTGATGTCCATGACCCCAGGGATGAGGCTCTGGGTCTGCACGTAAATATCGTGTCTCCAGTCTGGATGGGTATCAAAATTCGTTCCGTACATACCCAATACGTTTCCACTGTCAATCTTTAGAGCCATAGTAGTTGTCCTTGACTTTGAAGATAGTTTATCAAGATGACACAGGACTTGTTGCAACTTTTTACTCATTTATATTCAAAAATGAACATAGGCATAACGGAAAAGGCCACCATTTCTGGTGGCCTTTGGTGCTTTAGGGAGTGAAAGAAACTATTTCTTCGCGGCGGCCTTCTTGGCTTCCGCAGCTTTCTGCTTACGTGCGGCCAAGATGCGCTTGGCTTCCTTGCAAGCAGATTCCTCGCTGATGCCTTCTTCGTCGACGAGCCTCTTCGCGAGTTCGATTACCTTGTCGTCCATGTACGGATCGACCTTCTCAAGGACATCGACGGCGTCGGACACGTTGTTGTGTTCCATGGCGAGGTTCGCATTGATCTCGTCCTTCTGGCGCTTCTCCTCACGTTCGATGACGCCAGCATACTCGTCGATGTTGACGCAAGTGTGGAGAATGTTCTCGTTGAGCGAGGTGAACTTGATGTACTTCGACTTCTTCTTGAGGTCTGTCACTTGCTGCATGAAGGCACGAGACACGATCTGTCCCAAGTAGTAGTAAGGGTCTTTGTTCTTGGAGTTCTCGGCCATCTTGTTCGGATCGAACGAGTGGCAATACTTCAGAGCGCAGAACTGGGCCCTGGCATACATCTCTTCCTTCCAAGGATCCGTGTACTTGCGCCAAGACATCATGCCAGCGGTCTTCTTGATAACCACCTGAATTGCAGTGGCCAAGTCGTCGGAAACCGGATAGCCCTTACCAAAAAGTTCAACATCACGCTTATGTTCCAAGAGGAGCTTTGTCAGATAGTCCTTGTCGATCTTGTCATACTTCATCGAAGCGACGGTCTGTCGACCCTTTTCGTCGAATACAGCCGGATTTGCCGGGCGCTTCTTCGGCCCGTTAATGTTACGATTAGCCATTTTAACCCAAATGTTTCGTTAAAGTTTAAATTAGTTCATTTAGCACGAAGTCACGTTGGCCGTCCACGTCATGACAGTATTCGCTGGGATAGAATCCGGATCAGCATCCAATGCATTGGGCAACAGAACAAACCAGCTTACCGTGTGGCTTACGCTTACGTCGACGATTGCGTCGAAGTTCAGTAAGGTATACGGAAGCGTCTGATCCCAACAGATTGTCTGCGAGGTTTCATTACCAATCTTGATCTGCATTCTGGTCAGCGAAGCTGCATCAGCATAATGGATATTCGAAACGCCGATAGTCAAATGCACATGCACCTTTTCCACGGCAGCATCGTCAATGGAGAATGTATTGATAAGCAGCGGATCCGTGGTATCTCCGTAGGCAGTAGCAAATGTATAAGTATCGTTGAACTTGTGCGCATACGGCTTGACGAAGTCGACTATTTCGAGGAATCCGTCTTCATTTATGCGGATCGACGTTTCATCAACCTTCACATAAAGCTCGTCGTGTCTACCGACCTTGTCTACATCGAGACCGCCGTGATACTTAGGCGTCAAGCGAACAAAGATCTTGCCTTCGTCATTGACACCGAGGCAACCGTCATCATAATTAAGCGTGACTACACCATCCGGAGTTACCGTGATAGCGCCGTTACCACCGATTTTTCCAGTACCGTGACAGTGCTCGCATTCATGACCCTCATCGGCAGGGACAACCATCGTACCAGAGCCACCGCAAGTCGGACAGTCGGCCTCGACCGTTCGCGTACCGCCGCATACTTGGCATAGCGGAAGGTCGCAGTTCCCATCGACATGGCCAGTGCCATGGCAAGCTTCACATAGCACACGAATCTTTCCAGAGCCGCCGCAAGTCGTGCAGTTCTGTTCCATCAATCCACCAGTGCCGTCACAGTACGGACACTCTCTCGACGCGCCGTCGCCGTCGCCCATAGGATACAAAGCTCTTGCGGTTACTTGCTTATTCTTCGAATTGATATAGGTTACTGGAAGCCAAGGACGGTCGTCAGTTTCCTCTGCGCCTTCGATGATCGGCAAGTTCTTGATTTTAGTGAAGATAAGCTCTTCTTTCGTGTAATAGTTAGTAGACATCGTCTATCTCCTCAAAGCTATGTGATGGTTCTCGTCGCTATCATCCGTTTCAATCGGCGTATGGATCGGATTGCCGTCATACGTGTACGCTTCGCCGTCTTCGTCAGTAACCAACACTTCATTGATGCTATACCAGATGCAGTTCGGATCATACTGATTGTATTCAGCGACAAATTGCGACTTGCTCATCGTCGTTGTATAGTAAGCCACACCAAACAAATGACTCATACCGACTAGATAGCCTTCTGGATTCTTGCCAGTTCCTTCGCAAGTCGGGCATGTTTCTCCAGTATCTGGGTCAAGACCAGTTCCGTCACAGTCCTCGCACATATCACCAACGGCATCCACCGTCTTTGCCGCGTCAGCCATATCGAGACAAGACGTGCGTAGAGTCGAATGCGGGTAGCTATGCGCAAATAGGTTGGTCGTACATGAAATACGCCACGGCATATACAGAGTATCGCTATCTAGCCCAGTTCTAGTAACTGGCTTGCCATCTTCATCGTAGCCAACAATGAATTCCCATGTGTCGTCGCAGATACCAAACGCATCTCCATAATCACCACCAGCAATGACGCCAGTCGTCTCGGAGAACCAGTCGTGTTCATTTACATCGACCATAGCTTCGGTAGCCTTACCCTTTACATGCAAGTGATATACATAGTAATCCATTCCGGTCATCTGCGTACCAGATGCGACATAGGCATACAAGTGCCATCCATCTTCCTCAAGCCGCCAGAACTTTATCGTAAATCCGTTGCGGTCATTGCTATTGCTGTAGCCAGCTGGCATGCGAAGATTATAGATGCGAGGAACGTCGCAAATACTATCGCACATTGGAGTCTGGATACACTGCGGATCTTTAACAAACTGTCTATGCTCAATAAGACCCAGACCGAAGTCGTAATCAAAATCTTCGTTATCGACGACGCAAGTTTCCTTCACTGGGTCACCCGGCGTCCTTCCGTTATTGCCAATCAAAGCATCTTCCTCACCAACCCTAATCTGGTATTCTGTAATTCGGAACTGGTGGTCAGCATCATTCGGTGCAATAGATGCACCAGCGCAAATAATCTTTACGCTGCGCTGCAGATGATGCATATAGCATGACGGAGTCAAGAAATAGTAATCAATGTGGAATATGCCGCCACACTTACAGAAGTCGATGTCGTTTTGTACGATGATGCGCGACGTAAAATCAACCGTAGTTCCTTTCACATCAGACTCCAGTACATCGGCGAGTTTCACCCAGTTGCTGCAAGTGACCAAATAAATTCCGTCTTCGCCGTTTTCTTGATTTAGCAAAGCGACCACATTACCCGGAGATACCTTGTAATTGCAGATCGTACGAGAGCCGCACTTGTATGGTACATTGTCACGGCACACATAATCGACCGGATAGCTTGCGCGAGCTCCCAAATCAACCAATACATTGTCATCGACTGGCATCGGAGTAGGGACTCGATAGCAGTCGATTTCACAACCAGCGCTCTCTTGATTGAATCCTTGCCAGCTTCCCGCATGAACCACCCACAAGCCATTTTCCTCTTCAATGGTCTGTCGAGCCAACCATACGACATCGCCTTCCAGCAGTTGAATGCCATCAAGCTTCAGCAATCCAGCCTTGTGCGTCAAGTTCTTGTTGTACTTCAAGCGCACCATCGTATAGAAGTAATCGGTACATTCGGCATCTGGGTCAATCTTGAAATAGATGTCGTTACCAAACCGAGGGTCAGCCGCCGCGTTCAATACGGCGTTTCCATTCTCGTCAACCGTGTCATACACAAGCGACATCGAGCCAGTCTTGTAGCACTCCTTCTCGATGGTCACGCCTTCGGTAGAATAGCGCTGCTGTTCATCGGTTTCGCTATCGTACTTATAACGGATCAAGCCAATGCTCGGATCGCCGAACACTTGGTCTCCGTAACTGAAATAGATATTGTACTGGGCACACGGCTCGGCACCGTTGCCGTCAGTGGAGAGCATTCCCGGATAGACCGTAAAGGTCGCCGTGCCGACACCGTCTTTATCTATGTCGAATTCGATATCTTCTGGAGAAACAACATATTCCGTCTCGCCGTTTGTCAGCTTGATACTCAAGCCGTCAGTCATGTTCGTGCCATGCACAACAACAGAGGCCGCCTCGTCAACACGAGACGCCAGATTTTCGACATAAGTGATGGTTGGGAGTTCTTTACCGAAGACAGTTGCAAACACATTGACATCTACACGCTTGTAGGTCAGGTCGTCTTCTTCGTAGTAGTCTAGGCCGTTCTTGTCGAATTCGTCCTTGTCTACGTCGATATATCCAATAACAAATCTTAACGGTATTTTCCGATAGACTTCGGATTCACCAGCGTATAGAGGAGGAATATTAAGCAGTACATTTTCTTCACCTTCAAGTGTCAAATAAAAGCCATTTGACACACCGTTTATCGCTTCCAGTTCAACTGAACGGACACGACCGTCGTCATCACCATTCTCGTCGATGGCAAACACATCTATCGGTGCATTGAATTCAGCAAACGGAAATGTATAGTAGCCTAAAGTGATTGACGGTGTGCCCATAGGTCATTATCCCTTCGGCGGCTGTGCAGCTTCTGGAAGCGGCATACCGCACAGTTTTCTGATTGTATTACCAGTGTTCTTGAGAGCTTGCACGATCGGTTCAGACTTCTTGCTGAACGGTTCGAAATACTTCTCGCACTTGGGCGGAAGCCATTCTTGCGGGTTCTTCAAGGACACACAAAGGTTCTCGATAAAGGTCAGCATCATTTCCGGATTGATGGCGGCACCTTGCACGTCGTCCTTCCAGTCGGTTTCGACCTTCGTCTTATAAGAGGACATTTCCTTGACACGCTGTACAGCTTCGCTCTGGTTGATGCCTTCCTTGACCTTGCGGTTTACTTCGTTGAAACGGTTCAAGTTGTTCTGATATGCGTTTCTGAACTCTTGGGAACCTTCACCGATGTTGACTTGGGTCGGAATGAACACGCCGTTCTGTTCTTGGTTGGGCTGTACGTATCCAGCGTTAGGATATCCGTTGTTCGGCTGATTGTAAACGTAGCCGTTGTTCTGAGGTACATAGCCGCCTTGCGGATAGCCGTTATTCTGCGGCGGATATCCGTTCTGCGAATATCCATACGGATTCGCGTTCTGGTTGACTTGCGTCTGTCCACGAGGGGCAATGGTAGTGTAGTCTGGTTGTTTCATAAATCCTCTACACGCCTAGTTTATCAGTTAGGCACATTTCGTCTAGGTAGATAAATTACACTAAAAGAGGCCCGGTCTTGCGACCGAGCCCCTTTGGAGCCAACAAGGAGATTATTAGGCAAATTTTCCGAGTCCGAGGTTTTCGAAAGCCTTGACATTCGACATGGCGGTTTCGATATCGGAAGCATCGTCCGTCGGAATTTCAACGTACTCGGCGTTGACATCCTCGAACAACGTATCCATGCCAGCGGACAGATTGGCGCGTTGCGGCTTGAGCCCCTTGGTAAGTGATTCGATCTTCGGCGTAGTCTTCGGAGTTTCCTCCGGCTCGTCGCATTCGAACACGCCATCGATAGATTCCAGCTTGTTCTCGCGGTCGAGTTCGGCGTCAATATCCTTCAATGCGTTGACCACATTGTCCATATTGAGCTTTCCGTCACGCTCTGGGTCTACATCCATCATGAACACATCATTGGAAGAACCGTCGATGAACTTCATGATACTGTCGGAAGTGATGTCGCGAACGTCATAGTTGACGAAGTGAGCCATGACAGCTTGAACCACGTTCGGCTTCATTCCCTGCACGAGGCGCATGATGTAGGACTTCTTTTCGGCCTCGTTCAGCTTGTCCTTCAAGTTCTCGCGTTCGGCGTAGGCCGTCTTGAGCTTGGTATTGGCTTGAGCCAGCAAGTCGCGGAGCTTCTTGGTCTCTTCGGAAGTCGTTCCGTTGAGGCTGATAGTAATTCCGGCGCTTTCTAGCACGGCGGACATTGCGCTAAGAACCTTGAACATGCGGTCGTTAATCGCACTGGTTTTCATCTTCGCAACATTCTCCGATACTGCCTCGGCGATCATGGTTTCGGCCTTCGAGGAGACGGCTTCAAGCATCTGGTTTACTTGCTTGCGCTGCTTGTCCTTGCTGTCCTCTTGGGCGGCGGCAATTTCACCGTTGCAAGCCGATTCGATCTTCGCAACGATTTCCGGATTTATTCCGGCCATTTCTTCTTCTGTGAGTACTGAGCTTAATTGCATGTGTTGAAGCCTCGCAGTGCAGAAATTAGTCCAGTTTTGTCATAACGACCAAATCCAACCACAAAGTTTCTGTAGTTGTGTTCGATTTCACGTCCGTAACGGTTCATAACATCCGTAACAGATTCGACCAGCGGTCGTGGTCCTGTCACAGATTCGGTCAACGGAGCCTTGCCAGCAGACTCTGCAGATTCTTGTCTGGCAGTGAAAATCGCGTCTTGTCCAAATGACGGATTACCAACAACGTCAATAGTGATCATCGTATAGTCGTCGGAGATTTCCTCATGGTCTCCCATTTCGATGGTGCTTCCAGCGCCACGCAGAGAGAAGCCGGGATGATAACCTCCACGGATCAATGCGGCGAGCTGCCTACCAGCAGCAGTCTCTTCCATAACGACCATGCGAACCTTGAGATCGTCGCCTTCCATGTGGAGGTCTTCGATCAAGGCGCAGATGGACATCAAGTCCATTTCAAAAATAGGATAGTCCTTCGCGGTGCCGTCTGTGCCCAAGCGAGGATGGTTCAACGAAGCAGCGAGACGACCACGGACTACGAAGTCCTTGATAAGACGGTTCATTTCGCGTTCGATAATACGCTTCGGATAGGCTCGGTTGTTAATGCCGGGAATATTACAGCGGATAGCCGTGCCTTCGATAATCAAGCGTTTAACGTTATTTCCAAAAATATCCTTGCGGTCAACCATTGCCGCCGAGGATCCTTCGAAAATCACGTCGCCGTATAATTGATTAGTTGCCATACAAAGCCTTCCCCTC
The DNA here is from genome assembly GCA_045225255.1 of Prevotella sp. Classification (GTDB taxonomy): domain Bacteria; phylum Bacteroidota; class Bacteroidia; order Bacteroidales; family Bacteroidaceae; genus Prevotella. The sequence goes on from JBGVBD010000066.1 coordinate 52,971, forward strand.
ATTGCCGATAGACTCCATGATGGCCTTGGACGCATTCTCCAGCTCTGACGCATAACACGACTCGAAGTACGCGCCGACAATCTGCTTGACCGTCGCTGTGTCATTATTCAAGACTGCAGTCAATAACTGTTTACTATCCTTGGGATTCATCAAAAACTACCGCTCAGTTATGCAGTAGTTTATATGATTGTTAATAAGTTGTGAATTGTTATTTACGCATAAAAAGAAAGCGACGAATTACTTCGTCGCTTCCTTACATTCTAGCTTACTAAGCTAACAACCGCATTACCAGTTGTTGTCTTCGTAAGAGAGGCCACCCGGCACGTTCACCACGCCATTCGGAACAGTCTCGTAAGAGAGGCCAGCCTGGAGCGAAGCACCAGCGAGCGAACCGTTAGACTGCCACGGCATGTTATCAAGGTCGATGCCAGTGATAACAGTGTTGACGTTGGAGAAGTGGATGACACGGTAGAACTGGCCAGCACCGAGGAGGTTAGCCACGATGGCGTAACGGCTCTTAACGATGAGGCGCGGAGAACCATCTTCCTGACCAGCGGTCTTGCAGAAGATATATGGGATATAAGGCATCATGATGATACCAGACTCACCCTGACGCGGGCCCTTGTAACCGATGAGGGCGTAAGAAGCCTGAGCGTAGATGTCCTGATACAGCTTGATGTTGCCGTTCAAGAGGCTACCAGCGTCGGCCACACCACCACTCGGCTGCACAGCAGCGTCGGTCTGGAGGTAAGTCGGAGTATAGATACCGTTGTTGAGAGTTGCGACAGCAGCGGCGATATCCGGAGAGATGATCGCGAAGTTACCGCAGCCCATACGAGTCGTGAGAGCGATCTTGCGAGACACGGCGATGATAGTATTTACGATACCACCAGCGATACGTTCTGCAGCCCAGCGGCCCATACCAGCGTTGAGGATGTTCTTGTCAGCCAAGTCCATCTGGATAGCAGCTTCACCACCGAGAGCCGGAGTCTGAGCAACGAGAACCATGGCCTGAAGAATTTCACGGTCGATGTTCTGCTGGATCTCAAACTGGAGACCTTCGAGGAGGAGAGCTTCCACGTCCTGACCATGAGCTGCAGCCATGTCTTGCTGGAGTTCGATGGTGTAGTGAGACTTGATAGCGCGGGTACCAACACGGATGGCACCGCTGATCACCTTGATGCTAGCCTTCTTGATATTGAAGGAGAGGTCACCGTACTGGTCGTTGCCAGCGAGGTAAGAGCCACCAAAGTTGTTGTAGAGGAGACCCGGTTCTTCTGGATCGAAAGTGTTGCCGTTAGCGGAAGCACCGTTAACACCAGTACCTTCCATGTAGTTGGACAACATTTCACCACGGCCAGTAGTCCACGGGTTGAACGTGCCAGCGAAACCAGTGTGGTCAGCTACGAGGTCGTAGCCAATTTCTTGCTTCTGACCGCGACGGAAAGCAGTGGTCTTGAGCGGTTCGTTATCGTAAAGATAACGAAGGGCGAAGTAGATACCCTGCGGAGTCGTTGTCGGAATCACAGTCACCGTGTTCATGGCGAGCAGTTCCGGGAACTGACGACGGATCATCGGGAGAGCGTACTGCTGATACTGAGCAACGTCAGCGGAGACGTTGGCAGATTCGAGCATTGCGCCACGGTTAACCTTGTTCTGGTTTTCCAGCAAGGTAGCAATCACGCTGGCTTCAGCGCGAGTACGAATAGGACGACCAAGGTTGGATTCAAGAATGGTGCGCCACTTATTCGAGAGGTTCTTTTTCTGAAGAGTCTGCATAAGTAGTCCTTCTGTTGTGCCTTCTCGGCAGCACCAGCGGTACTACTCTGATAGGCGTTTCTTGTTATAATGTTTAGGGGTATCAAAAAACGCCGTGAAAAAAGTGCCAAAAACCTACATTGAAATGAAAAAGGTGGTCGAATGACCACCTTTAACACTACATTCCAGGCATTCCGCCACCAGCATCCGGTGCGCCGCCAGCGTCTTCGCCACCGCCTTCGTCGCCAGTAGCTTCGCCAGATTCTTCGGCCTTCTCTTCCTTGCACCAAGCCTTGTTGAGGTTGTACTGTTCGTCGTTGAGACGCAGACCCCAGCGCAACGCGGCTTGCTTCGAGAGAGCGCCGTTCGGATTTTCCTTCGAGGACACGTGCTTCATCATCGAGTCGAACACGGCGAGCTTCGTCGTCCAAACTTCGGAGTCGATGAAGTTCTGGAAACCGTTGGACTTGCGGAAGCGCACTGTATAGAACTCTTGCAGCTTGATAGAGTCGTCGATCGTGTTGTCAGTATTCAGCACCATCACGAACAGACGAATAAGAATCGTCTCGAACGGAGTCTGATAGCGCTGCACGAGGCGAGCAAACGAGACTTCGGCCTGAGTGACTTCACCGATCTTACCTTGTGAGTAATTCTGGGAGTCGCCAGCCAAAGCGGTGATACGACCCGGCGGAACCATCAAGGAGTTCACCAAGTTTCGCTTGAAGAACTTCAAGTCATCAATGTTTCCAAGCTCGGCACCGCCTTGCATACGTTCAATGCTGGAACCAGTACGACCATTACCCACACCGATGATGAAGTGTTCGGTAAGGCCAGGTGACGTACCGAAGTTGGTCACTTCACCAGTCATCGAGTTGTAATCGAGACGGCGAGAGAACATCTTCGCTTGGTCTTTCATGAACTTCTCGGCAGTAGCCTTCGTCATACCAGACACGTCAACCTTGAGGACAAGCTTCTCTGAGCCCCAGAGGACACGGTACATCACGACGGAGTCTTCAATCGTATTCAACTGGTTGTACGGCTTCATCGCTGGTTCCAAGATGGAACGAGGGTCATTGACGCCGCCGGGGCCAGTCATGCCGAGGGATGCGTACAAAATCTGGTTCGGCGAGAAGTCGATATAGTTCTTGCCGTTGTTCTGCGAGGCCATCGTACCAGTAAGCATCTGTCGATAGCCGATAATCAAGTTGTCCTGAACGACGATGATCATGTGCTCTTCCGGCAGCATGTTCACGCCTTCAATGTTACCAGTATTGGGATCGTAGATAACTTCGAAGAAGATACGGCCACGAGTCAAGAGGTACTTCATGTACTCCCAGCCGTCTTGGTGGAACTTCATGATGCGGCGGAGAACCGTCTGGCGGAAGATCTTGCCGAGCTTCTTGCGCACCGGATCGCCGATAGCGGCGTCATGGTCGATGTCGAGCGAGCAGATTTCGTCCACGTCGTCCTTGTACACGGCCTCGTTACAGATCTGTATTAAGGACTCGTTCACCTCTGAACGAGATGCGACCGTGTCGTACTTGCGAGCGCGTTCTTGGTTCTTCTTCCAGTATAGCTGGGCTTGGTTCTCGGCAATCGCGTTCTGTATCTTGTCCGGATCGATCTTGTTCGAACCGCTGATACCGAGCGCTGGCATGTACATGCTGAATCCGTCGACGGCGGAACCGTCCGGTGACAGCATCTGGTTGATGCCTTGGCCGACCACGTTACGTGAAGCGCGAATCTGACGAACAACGTCACCACGGTTGAACACTCGGTCGAAAATGGCACCGCGCTCGTTCGCCTGACCGTAATCCCTCACATGGCTAAGGAGCCTTGTGGCTATATTGTCGTTTTCTTTGTTCTTCTTAACTAGCATAAGCTTCCCTTACCACTGTAAAAGTACTCCATCATAGTCAACGGTGAACTTCGGCGTACGAGAGGACACATAGAACTCACGCAGCTCGTCGTTCTTGATATTCTTGGACAGAAGACGCTTCTTCATCGTGGCGCAAGCCGCGATGTACATGAAATCGTCAGCGTCAACCTTGAAACACGGGACGCCGTTGAACATTTGACGCTTATCCGGCATACGTCGACAGAGTCCTCCATGATTTGGCTTCGTTCAGTGAATTGGTTAAATCTTTGTTGAAAATCGTATCTGCAGAAGTCATCAACGTCTTCGCAATCCTTACGGCAAGTGCATATCCTTCCGGCTTGACGGACGCATAGTCGATAACGCGACCCTTCTTCAAGAAGTCCACGATATCGCGGTATGTTCCAACGGAACGGATGTTGAAGGTAGCTTCGGTAGCGGCCAGCACGTCGGTATCGAACGTATTGGTCATGAAGTTCTCGCTCTGTACCGTGCCGTTGTTTATGATGCAGTACATGAGGAACTGGGCGCAAGTGAAAGCTCGCTGCAGTCGCTGTTCCATCGTCAAGCTCGCATCATCGGCGTTTGGTTGCATCTTTCCTTCGCCACGGTTCTCTGGCGGAAGGTACGAAATCTCTTCCACGAGTCCGATCACCTTTCGATAGACCGGAACATTCTTCACAAGATCCACTTGGTTCATGATGGCCAGAGAGTCAATCCAGTCGAACACGTTTGGAAGCGTATCGACTGCGGAACCCATGGCCGACTTCATGAAGAATATGAGCTTGTCCAAGTCGGTGTATGCCCACTTGGCATTAGCATTTGTACTTGCAGACTGGGTCTCCGCGCCGCGTTCGTCAATGAATCCGCAGCCGTAGGCGTCCGTATCTTCCACTGGTTCACGGAGACGCTTCACCAAGTATGCGTAGACGTTCTGGTCAAATGCTTGCTTCGTTTGCTTGTAAATCTCTGCCATAACTACTCCTATGCCAGCGTCTGGTCGTGGACATAAACCAAGTCCCATGTGTTCTTGTTCTTCAAGTTCTCGTCAAGCACCTTGCAGTCGACGCTCGGAGGAGCTGGCTGCGAGCCGAAACCTTCTGGGTGCTTGTGCTTGCTGTCTTGCCACACTTCGATGTGGAACGCCGGGTCTTTGACCTTCGGGCCGCCATATTCTACTGGGCCCAAGTAAATCTTCAGATATCCTTCTTGGTACGCATCCCAGCAAGCCGTATTCATCTTTCGCATCTGTTCGTCGGTGAACCTGAAGTAAGCCTTGCTGCTCTTTGGGCCCATGTCGACGGCTTGCAGCTTCGTCTGGTCGTAACCGTGGTTCGAAACTGGCGTACCTTTGTCAAGAAATTCTTGGCACTTGGCTTGCATGGCGTCCTTGGCTTGCTTCTGGTGCGCTGGATCCGTAATCTTGTGTCCGTGATAATACTGTTTAGACACGTCGGTATAGCACTGGTCAACTGCACGGCCCTTGGCAGCATAGTTAACAGCGATTCCGCCGTCGTGGTTCTGACGGTTGTTGAACATTGCGCGTGTCTGCGCTTCTGGAGAACGGTACACGGAAGTCACGACGATTCCCGGAAGGCCAGCCTTCGCGAGAATGTACTTGATGGTCTTGATGGTAATGTCGGATAGTTCGTTCGCGCCCTTTTCCGCCTGATTGACAATCTTGAAGTTGGCATCGGACAAAGGAAGCGTCGAGTTCTTGTTTTCGTAAACCTTGATTGTACCCTTGACCAGATAAAGTAATCCACGCTTCTCCATCGCGTTAGCGGCCAGTTCCGGAGGAATCAAGGTATCCTTGAACTTCATCGTCGGCAAGCCAACATACTTGTAGATCAAGTTGGCTTCGTCGACACGGCGCTTTCGCAATTCGACGCGGTTAGGATTCGTGTCATAGGTCAAGTGGGACAAGATATCGGCAGCAAGCGTGAAATGCAAGTTGGCCAGTTTCTTGTCGACTGGGACTCCATTGTTGTTGCTGCTCCAGCCAAGCGCCGCAGTGGCCGTGACCTTCTGATTCTTGTCGTCCAGATATGTCATGTCTGGCAATATGAACATGTATACTGGCTTCGTCCTTCCGGTCAGATAAGCCATGCCCATGTTCACACAATAGGAAATCAAGCCAGCTTCTGGACAAATTTTCGGATCGACAGCGAAACCATTTGTATGTATAAAGCTGCAGATTGCAGTCTTCACGGCGCTTGGGCATGCGTTGTGCGTAAGGCATCCCCAGTGCAGATAAGCCCAGTTGTCTGGGTTCTTGATTGCGCCCCACAAGGTAAGCTGGATGTAGCGGAAGAACGCAAGCTGCATCTGGTCGTCATCGAGTTCGAAATTCTCGATAGTGTCCTTTGACGATTCAGCCGATGCCGCTTCCGAATAAGTCTTGTCCGAAATATCGAACATCTTGTTAAATTCGTCTGGACTAAGGCCGCCGATGGCATCACCCTTAGTCATGCCATTCTCGTCAACATCTGGCACAGAGAACACGAGCTTCAAGATTTGCTGTCTGGACTGGCCCAAGTTCAGCTTGATATTGGCACCGATAGCGATGCCGCCGTCATCAGCCTCATAAAACTTTTTCGACTTAACGGTCTCGTGGTCATAAAGGAAAGTCCAGTCAGCTGGGAACGAACCTTTCGGATAAGCGTTCGCGAAGGTCAACGGAAGTCCTGGAATATTCAACGCGATAGGCGGCAAGATGTCTGGGTCAAATGCAAATCCGCCCATGAGGACGGCAGTCAGCTGACCCATCGACTGCATTGCGGTTTCGGATTGGCCGAAGGTCAATGGAGCCAATGCGCCACGGACAACTTGCATTTCAGATGCAGTCTTAGTCGCATTGAGGTCAAGCTTACCAACAACATCATCGAGGTTTGGGTACAAGATCCCGTATTCCTCGTTACTCAGCATGTCGCCGATCATTTCTGCAATTGCGTCGCACATTTCAGAAATACGGTGCTGATTATAACTTGGTACGCTGGCGCGTTGCCAATTTGTGAGTCCGTTGTTCTCGTCGGCGACGTCGTAGAACCCATGGGCGTTCATTATCTTGTAAAGCTGCCCCTCGGTTCCCTTCGCCTTCTCGACGGCATCCTCTACGAACTTCTTAATTCGACCTGCAAAATGACCGTTATTCATGACGAATGCAGTTTATCAGTTTCCGTTTCCTAAATTAGCCTAAAAGACAAAAAAGAAGCCGCCGCTTTCGCGACGGCCCCTTCAGGAGAACAATATGGAGATTAGGAATTCTTCACTTGGTTCACAATGTCCTTGAGCTGCTTGTCGATGTCGCTCGTAGCAGCTGCAGCGTGTGCAGCACTTTCGAGGAGAGAATCGATGCGAGCTTGCTTCGGATCAGCCTTCGGAGCTTCAACGCTTTCGTTGAGAGCCTTCTTGGCAGCTGCTTGTGCGGCTTCGAATTCAGCGATCACCTTGTCAGCTTCAGCCGCGATGGACGGCTTCTTGGCAGCAAGGGCGGAATTGATGCGATCCATAGTAGCTTCGAACACGGACGGAACTGGAGTTTCTGCAGCCTTTTCGGTTTCGGCATACATCTGTTCGGCCTGGGCTTCGAGCTGGGCACGTTTCTGAGACTTCTTACCGTAGTCAGCAACGATGGATTCCGTCAGAACCTTCTGCTTGAGAGTGTTCACGACGCCGTCCAACTTGGCGAGCGTATTGGAACGGTCGCGGTTGTTGTGGTAGGATTCGAGAATAGCGTTAGCCTTTTCAGCAGTCTGCTTCAGTCTTGCATCAGCAACGATGGATTCGACGCGAGCTTGCTTTTCAGCAAAGTTGCATTCGAGGTTCGTGTCGTCAGCTGCTGGTTCTTCCGGAGTTTCCGTCACTGGTTCTGCGACAGTTTCTTCAGCAGCGGCGTCTTCAGTACCTTCAGTAAGGTTTTCTTGAGCGGCATTTGCGCCTTCCTCTTGACCCTTCTGGAGAGTTTCTTCGTTAACTTGAGTTTCTTCTGTGCCTTCGACTAGGCCGCGAGCCTTAGTAGCGATAGCTTCGAAGTTGAAGTCTTCGTCATTGTCTTCTTCACCCTTGGTGTCTTCAGACTTTGTGTCGTCCTTCTTGTCTTCGTCAGCCTTTTCGCCTTCGTCAGCTGGCTTTTCAGCATCGGCATCGTCATCACCGTCGAGGAAGTTGTCGAGTTCAGCGTCGCCGCCCTTTTCGCCACCTTCTTCGCCAGCAACAGCGCCGTCGTCAGCTGGAGCTGCAAGGCCATCGTCCATGCCAGCAAGCGGATCTTCTTCGGCACCAGCTTCTGGAGCACCCGGATCTGGTTCATTGTTTTCGATGCCAGCGAGGCCGTCATCCATACCAGCGAGCGGATCTTCTTCAGCAGCTGGTTCGGCAGCGAGCGGATCGGTCATGTCGGCGAGCGGATCGCCAACGTCAGCCGTCATGCTTGCGTCAAGGCCGTCAGCCGGATTGGTTTCGAGAGACGGTTCAGCAGTCGGATCAACCGGATCCATGGCCGGAATGCCGCCATCGATCGGAGCTTCAGCACCAACGTCGGCACCAGCATTGTCGCCAGTCTTGGCGATATCCTGGGCAACCGTACCGTTCGGCTGTGCGTCGGAAACGTTCTGTTGCTGTTGAGCCTGAACAGCGTGATTGATAGTCTGGTCAATGAAAGAACGAACGTCACCAGTGATGTGATTGTTCATCTGGATAATGGCCGAGATACCAGTGATGTCAGCGGCGCTGATGTTGCCATCCGGAAGCTTTGCGGCTTCTTTAGCAAATTCATCGACCACGAACTTCTGGGTCTGCTTGTCAGCCATGTCGTCGCCTTCGCTCATGAAATTTTCACCAAATTCCATCGGTTCATTGCTCGGATTGACTTCGAGCATGTCGTCGAACGACTTTGGAGCGTCATCTTCTTCGGTCGGCAAGCCCAAGTCCAGCTGGCTACCGAATGATTCAAACTGGCCTACAGCTTCGTCAAGTGCGAAGATGTCCTGCATAGCCTTCTGTTGGAGTGTTGCGTTGTTCTGCATATTGAAAGTCCTTTCATTGAGCCAGTCTGGCCCGAATTTCCGAATAGTTTATATAATGGTCACATTTTCTAATTTTCGTCGTACTCGATTTGGATATCCGGTACGCAATAGCCAGGATCGGCATTGCCACCAACTTCAAGCTGCAAGTACACATAGTCGGTCTCGCCAGCCTTCAGAGGATTGTAGATACCGCCGTCGACACGGCACAAATTGTAGTTTCCGCACATACACAGAGGCACATTATGGACAAAACTGCCCAATTCTGGTGCCGTTACACACTGGTAGGCATTGATCTTCTTACCAGCCTTCATGACGGCCTCTGGGTCTACATAAATGGTTTCGTCGTTCGTAGCTCCGTTGGCGACAATAACTCCGTCCACGACAACGTCGTCGATGAAGTTGGCGATCGGAGAGAACGGATTGCCGATAAAGCGCATTGGGAAGCTTGCACCAGAACGGTTATGGAATACATAGACGGCGTTCAGATCGAAATTCAGCATCGGACGGCGGACGCCGTTGATGACATAGCTCGTGTGGCCGAAGTTGTCATTCTCAACGACAACATCAAAAGAGAACGTCGGCTTGCCAGAGTCCTTGAAAGGAGAATCGACGTCGTTATTGGTCGTCACGTTGCCATTCTCGTCGATAGTGGTATTGTGCCACTCGGTCGGTACGTAGGCTGGATTATTCTCTCCGTAGGTTCCCGGCTGTCCGTTGTAGAGGTACACCATCTGGATAGCGCCGCCAGTACCGAAGTTGGAACGGTGTTCGTCAGCTGGGCGCTTGTAGATAAAGCCATACGGATAGTCACGAATCAAGTCAAGACCATTTGGATATTCTTCTGAACGATACGACGGATCGAGAATGACAAGGCAAATCTTTGTCGGATCAGTTTCGCTAGTCGCTTGTCCATTCGCATCACAGATTGCTGGGTGGTACACGTATGGTTCGCCAAGCGGTTTCGCGTCTTCCAACGTCGGCTTATCGTGTGACACCGGAATAAATTCAATAAAGTTCTCGATCGGGAACCCAGACTTGTTCTCGAACGTGTAGACAATGGCTTCGTCACCGTGGGTTCGAGTCGCAACCGTTAATGTGGGTTGGCGGTCGCCGTTGATGTAGATAAGGTTTCCGAAACCGCAGTCCTTGTACTCGACCGTATATTGCTCTTGGCTAAGACGAGGATCCGGCACTTGGCCATAAAGACCAGCGACGGTCAGATAAAAAGGGTGTTCTTTAGAATAGTTCCAGATATCGTTGAGCGCAATTTGGGATTTCTGGTCTGTTGGGCGGCTATAGGATATCGAGTTGCCTATATAAAGTTTCGCGGCAGTTGGTGATGTTGGCCTTTCTCCGATTGGATAGAGTCGAATGTTGCTTAATTGGATATCTGGAGCTTTGATAAGATGAATCTTGAAAACGCTTTCCATAGAGTACGAATAGCACTCTGGATTGTCCGGACGGTACACGCAATAAGCACCAGCTTCAGAAGCATCGTCGGCTGGAACGGTATGGCCAGTATTCTCAAGCGCAGCTGAACTATACACCGAAGCTACACACGTATCAACGCGCTTCAGACCGATAGACGACACCGGAGTTCCGAAGTCGCCATCTTTACCAGTATATTTCTTAATGAGCAAACGTGCGGACATAAATCACCGAAAAGTGTTTGTACGCAGTTTATCAGTTTTCTATTTGCTGAACATGTCGTTAGCCTGGGTCATCGTACCCTTCATGATGGCACGGTACAGCTGCTCTGTAGTCATCGTGCCTTGCTGGACGGTCACATTGATGTGCTCCTTGGTCAAGCTGGCCTTACGGACACCAGCCAATTCAGCATTTGACACGACCTTTTCGAAGATGTCGCCGCTCATACTGCCAGAACTGCCGACGCCGCCAGCGCCCTTCGTGGAACCGTCAGAGAACTTGCCAGCGTTATCCTCGATATTCTTCTGCTTGAAGATGGCACGAAGCTCGTCGAAACCGATCAAGTCTTGTCCAGAAATCAAGCCGAACTCGTTTTCCACCATGTCGGCCATGGACGCATTTGGGCCGTCAGCAAAATGGTCGTACATGATGCTGCCGCCATAGTTCTCGAACAGCTCGCGCAGCTTGTCGAATTCTTCCTTGATCTGGGTAGCCACAAGCGAATGCAACAGAAGCGCGTCGTCGCCGACAACCTTGCCGTCCTTGAAACCGTCGATAAAGCTGCGGTCGCTAACTCGCTCAAGCTGATAGCCCATCGCTTCCAGTTCAGCTTCAGTCTTGAACACTCCATCAACATAGAGGCCACGTTCAGTACATTCAAGCGGCGCAATCTTTTCGCCGTAGAAGTTGTCCTTCGACTTCTGGTCATATATTGGCCGGATGTCGGTCGTCTTCAAGTGGAGCTTACCGTCGTTGAGGGACAGCCAAGCACCGCCATCGGCGGCATCCTCGACATAAACCTTCGCATCGGAATACAAGTTGCCCAAGAAGTCCTTGACCATTTCGACCAAGTCCTCGCTGTACTTGCGGTCTACGATATCCTTGTAAGTCTCGACGTACTCGCCACTTACGAGAGCACGAGCCGCATTGATACTTCCAGTCAATCCATAGTAGAGAAGAAGCTGCTTGTATGCACGGTCATTAAGTGACTTCCACTCGTACATGCTGGCTCGGTTGTTAAGCGAGGAGCCGTTAGCTTGCATCTTCGTCTTGATAAGGTTGCAGAACTCGATAATGTTCATCAGAACCAAGTCATGCGGCGTCACGTAATTGCGGATATTGCGCGGACTTACATAGTGGTGTCCGTTAATTACAATCGCATTCTTGTAGGACGAGCTGGACGCCAAGATGTAAGGAACCTTTTCAGTCGGACGGCTCTTGTACACGAGCTTTTTCGCATCAACATCGACATACCCAAGGCTAGCCACCGGGTCTTCTTGATTCAGCAAGGCTTCGCGGAACTTGATTGCATCCTTGTGGCCAACGCCAATAGGCAAGAATTCCCACACAAAGTTATTCGCACCAATCTTCAGACGGCCACACCACACGACATTAAGCGGCTTTCCGAACGCGCCGTTATAGCAAGCTTCGGTAAACGCCTCGGCGACGTCGATCAACTTCATAAAGTCGTCACTGCCGTCTTCGATAGGCATACCAGTGCTCGGATCGTTAATCAAAATCTTTGCGGCAAGGCCGTAGTTATGCCAAGACAAGAACGCGCTTTCACCGCCACCAGAACTGATGAGTTCTTGGTCTTCAACGGAGCGCATAGTTTCAACCAGCTCGACACAAGCCGATCCGAACGTATTGCGGAGAATACCCATCAAAATAGACACGGCGTCGTAAATGCCCATGCTTGCTCGCATGTCGCCGATACGCTTCGAGGTCGGCTTGAAGATTACCCAGCCTGGAGTCTTTTCTTCTGGAACCGCCGGAACTTCACGAGTCTCGCTTGCGTAGATGTCTTGGTCGAACGCGCCATACTGCATGAATGCCCAACGACGGAGTTCAGCGTCATACGGAATGTACGGCATCTTGTATTCGACTCGAACCTTCGTGCGTTCGTCAGACTTCGCCGTATTCTCAAGCGGCACATAGATACCGACAACGAACACGCTGCCGCTAATTCCTTCGACAACATAATCGGCAGTGAACTTGGACGCACTGTCAATCGAGACGTCGACTTCGATACCGTCTGCATTGACAAGCAACAAAGTACCAGTCTTGAACTTTGTAACCTTGCCGACACTTATCAAGTCCGTCGTATCGCCTTCTATCGGAGAATCGAATGTAAAGACGCTTGCCGAGTTGTTAGTCGTCACCGTCGCATTCTTTCCAATCGGATAAAACTGCTTCGGTTCCTCGCTGTTAGGAGGATATGCCTCGTAGACATCGTTATCGACAAATGTCACTTCGCACCAGCGAACTCCTATAGAACGCTTCACCATCTTGTGTCGAGTACGTCCCCAACGCTTATACCGAACGCGGACGCGCTTATACATCTGCACCGGAACCAAGAAACGAGCTGGCATAAAGACATACGGTGTGTTCGTCGAATTGTAAGGCAGCCTATTACCAATGTAGGTCTTGTTATCGAATACCGATTCATGTGTATACATCTGATACCAACGGATACGTTTGATAATATCCATCAGCTCGTCATAATCGCTATTGGCTCCACGTAGTCTCAGTTTCTGTAGCAACAGAAACGCTGGGCCGAAGAACAGTCCTTGTACGGACAAAATATTGTCAATTTCGTCAAGAGCGTCACCCATCACGTCTTCAGACAGAGTAACACACTGGTTGATGGTATAGGTCGTAGAATCCCCAAGATCATCAAGCACCATGTACGACGGATAGAAATCCCTAAAGTTTTCGACCGTTCCAGCCGTTGACGAAGATTCCCATTCAGCAACCAATATGTTCGTGCTATCAGTCAAGGTAGCGTAAGTTCCGTTCCATTCATAGAACGCATCAGATCCGAACGAAAGCGAACTATTCTTCGCCATAATCAGTGTGGCTATTTCTCTCATCACGACGTCGACAAACGCCCTTGAAGTTCCAGTATAAAGGATAAGGGTATCGCCTCGTTTAGCCGCTGCGATAAGGTTAGCGACTGACTGGATATTAGTTGTGTCAATGCCAGCTTGATAGTCGGCAATACCCATTTCTTGGGTCTTCATCGAGTCGTCGGTGTCCTTATATGTAACTTCGAGTCGATACGGAGGATTCTGCTCGGAATCGTACCACCATCTGGTATATCCTTCGTCGCCTTCCTCGACATCATTTCGCTTGTTGTACATGCCACCGAAATATTCGCACAAGGTATTCTTGATGTCAGCTACGGTCATTTCAGAAGACGATTTTTGCCAGTTGCGGCATTTCGGGTCAGAGGCAGTAGCATACGTCAGCGCACTAGAATACGACACCTTTTCATAATATTGAGCATCGGCGACAGCCACATGGCCTTGTGTCAGTGTGCCATTGAAACCAGTGACCAAGTTTACTTGGCCGCCCCACTGGGCCACCATACGGACACCGTGATCGTAGTCGCGGTTTTGGTTAGCCTTTGTAGCGTTGTTAGGATACTGGACACTCGGATCAAAACGATGATGGATGTAGCCTTCCGAATCAAATAGTGCCAGCAAGTTACGGCACGAAGCCAAGTCGAGCATCATCTGCGGCGTACCTTCGCCAATCTTTCGAAGCGCATACCTAGCACTGTCGAGCTTTCTCTTCAGCGCACCAGACATGAACGGCCTAACTCCAGCAATGCTTGTCAAGCTCTTGTAGGCATCAATGAACTTATTAGTAAATTCGCTGGCTAAGTCTTCCTTGCTAGTGTACAGTTTCTTGAAAACATCCGACACGGTAGGAATCAACGCGGTAGCACCGTCGCCGCTAATATCTGGAAGCGGATCCGACTGCTGCGCACGGCACTTATCTACAAACTTAGTCACCTCGCTGCCATATACGTCCTTCACCTTGGCGCTCTTGCTGATGTCGGTACGAGTCCAGTCAGCCTTGTACAAGGCAACCATGTACTGCCAGTTCGACATACCCTTCGTTCTAGTAACTGGGTTTGCGAATGACGTGTCATAGAATACCGTCTTGATACCAAGATTGTTCTCCTTGGCGGTCTTGCCAAGATTGTTGATCATCTTGACAAACGAATCATACTGGTAAACGGCGGACGTACGGCCTTCGGACTGCTTATTGAGCCATTTCGACGACTTGTAGAGTCCTCCCATAAAGCCGACCGCGTTGAACGCCATCGTATTCAAGAAATGACCGCCTTCTTGATGCCAGAAGTTCTGGTCGACCGCATCGGTCAATGACAAGTCGATGGTCGAACGGCCCTTGTTCATATAACGGAAACGCGGCGTGACAGAAAGCGTAAGCGCAGCAACTGGAGTTTCCACGACCCCAGATTCATTTTCGGTACACAGTCGAATGTCTTGCAGAGATACATTATCAACCGCCATACCAACGGTGAGCGTGAAATCTTGAATTACCGAGCGCGATTCCGGTATGGCATAAATACCGCTTTCAACCAAGTCGTCAAGCGGATAGCCAATGGCCAGATAATAGCTGTTGTCTGTATAGAAATCTGATTCTGGATCGGTGGTTCTCGTTACGATACGGATACGGCTGTTGGCGTCGAGCTGGCCAGCCGGGATTGTCAGTCCAGTAATTCGATACATCACGTTATTCGTGACGAGTTCATTCATGTTGACTTCGTCAACCGTACCGTCCTCGTTCATAGCGGACGAGCTCGCGGTACTCTTCATAGGAATATCACTGACATCTAGTTTGATGTCAGTTTTAATCTGCTTTTCGGTATAATAATGTTCGAAGTCAAACAGTCCAGCCATGAAAACGCCTCGGTTACATGCCTAGTTTATCAGTTCCGTAACCGAGGCCGATGTTCTAGGCGGTCTCTTGCTCTTTTTCCCACATCGGCTTGATGGGCCCAAGCGTCGAGTACAGACCATTATTCGTCACAGCCTGATGGAAGTCGAACTTATCCGACACCACCTTGCCACGGTGAGTAATGATGACTGCGCATCCGATATCGGCCAACATCAGCTTGGCAAGGTCGAGCATGTCGCGCATGGAGTTGTCGTCGGTAGAAATGTCGAGCACTTCGTCGAGAGACAAGAAGTTGACATTGAAGTTTCCGACAAGCGACACGAAGTCGCGGAACGCCATGGAGATAGCGAAACCGAGCTTGCGCTTCTGGCCTTGGGAGAGCATCGTGTAGGACGGCGACAGACCAGGCAGAGTCTTGAACGTATAGTCCATGGAATCGCTGAACGTCACGACGAACGGCAAGTGAGCCTTTGCGATGTTGCGCTGCACGGCCTTGTTAAATGCCGGGACGAACATGCTGAACACCATCTTCTTCATACCATCGTCGGCACAGACCTTCGTGATAGTATTGCAGATAGCGATAGTGTCGCTGGCCGAATGCAAGTTCTTTTCAGCTTCGGCTAGCAAGACCTTGTTCTTCTTAATCTTCTCTTCCATGACGGCGATCGAGTCGTCGGTAGAATTTTCAGCACGTTCGATGTCAGCCTTCAAATTCTCCTTACGAGTACGAATCTGGGTAAGCTGGCCGTAAAGCTCGCTCTGCGCGGCAACGATGCTGTTGTACTTATCGTTAAGCGACTCGTACGTCTCGCGAAGGGCAGGGAACTTCGTCTTTTCCTTCTTGAGTTCATCGAGACGAGCCGAAAGCGAATCGAGGTCGACGTTGCCAAGTTCGCGCTCAAGACGAGATACTTCGTTCTTCGCCGTAATCATTTCGGTGTATGCTGCAGTCTTTTCGTTGTCCAGATAAGACTGGTACTCATCGATCCTCGGCTGCAATGCATCAAGCTGCGAACGATACTCAACCACTTGGTTATCAAGCTGGCTAAGCTGTTCGTTCAATGGGGCAAGCTCGGTCTTCAAAGCCTTGACTTGGTCATTGAGCGCAGTCCACTTGACACGCAGTTCGGCCTTGTGACGCTCGACGTCGGACTCGTCGGAAATGTGGCCGCAAGTCGGACACGGCGTACCGACCTTGAACGACTTTGCCGTCTCGGTCAACTGGTCACGCTGTTCAGTTCGTAAGCGGATTTCGTTTTCCTTGATGCCGTACTGACGGTCGACCTTGGCACGAGCCGACGGAATATTGGACAGCTTTTCCTGGATGTCGTTATACGATTCAACGACACCTTGCATGGTCTGCTCATATACCTCGTGGTCGGCTAGTAACTTGTTATAAGCCGCCTCGGCAGTAGCATAGCGTTCCTTTGCATCGGTGAGCTGCGGAAGCTTTGCCGACTGGCGATTGATTCGATCGATTTCGCTGTCAATCTGGGTTTCGGCGGCGAGATCGTTACGGATCTGGGTCAACTGCTCATTGAGATCGAACTTGGTGTCTTCATGGCCTCTGTAGTCCGCGTAGAGAGTCGTGTACTGCGAGTCCAGAGCCGCGTAATCAGCTTTCATCTGGTCAAGGTTCTCGGCGCGTTCGGCGACCATGCGAGCGTGAATCTGCTTCAGTTCGACAACTTCGTTGTTGAGCTGCTGCATATCAGACTGAGCCACGTTGAAAGAAATCGTGGCATCAGACAAGCGCTTGTGGTTAGCCTTCTTCCAAGCGTCGAGGGACAGAGAAATAATCGACTCTAGTAATTCGCGCTTCTTCGCTGCCGGGAGCATGAAGAACGGAAGCGTCTCTTGGGTGTTCATTGCGATGACGTTCTTGAAAAGCACTTCATTGAACTGAAGGATCTTTTCTTCGAAGTCTTGCTGGCTGAAACCAGCTCGCTTGTTCTGGACGACCCAGTCCTCGCCTTCAAGCTTCTCGATGGTGAACTTCACCGTCGATGACTTTCCAGAAATCGTACGAAGTACGCGCCATGACTCGTGGCCGTCTTGCGGATTTTCCGTATCGAAGGTCAACTGAACCATCGTGACAGCGCCGTCGTTGGCATTCTTCGTGTTTCGTAATTCTTCCTTCTTACCGCCACGGTAAGAGACACCTAGCAAGGCGAAAGTCATCGCCTCCACAATGGCGGACTTGCCGAAGCCGTTGTCGCCACTGAGCCAAGTCAAGCCGTCACGGAACTCGAAGACATTCTTCGTGTTTCCGTACGACATGAAATTGCGGAACTCAAGTTCCTTGAAAATAATCTTATGCATCTATATTACCAAATGCGGAAAGGTCGGTATTGTTCAGAAGGTTAGTATCGCCAAGGTCGAGTTCGACATCGTCTTCCTTCTTTTCGGACTCTTTAGGCGGTTCCTTGTCGGATGCCTTGCCGGATGCCTTGCCAATCAATGCGTAGCTCGCATCGGCATAGATATCTTTATAAATCTTGATATCGCCATTCAGCAGAGTTTCAGCTTCGGCAGCCTCGGCAGCCTCGGCAGCCTTCTTGGCTTCTTGGTTGGCCTTCTTCTTTTCACGAGCCTTCTTTGCGCGTTCGCGGCGCTTGGCCTTCTGTTCCTCAACCTTGTCGTCAAAGCGCTTCTCGTCTTCCTTGGAAATCGGATGGGCATTGACGGTCTCGTCAAACTGCTTGGTGAGTTCGGCCATGTCGGAACTTTCGACGACAGCCTTCGCTTGCGCCTTGTCAGTTTCGACGGCAGCAGTTTCAGCATCGGCCTTCTTGGCTTCGTGTTCATTGATGTTCAGAACTGACATGCACTTGCGCATCTTCAAGAGGGCCGGGTAGCTAATCTTGAGTTCGGCACAGATCATGTCGTCGGTGCGGCCACCTTCGGCTTCAAGTTCGGCGAGACGCTTGTAGACCGGAGTCGACTCGATAATCATTGAACATTCGCGACGATACACGCGCTCGACCACCGTGCGGTGTTCCGGAGTATCTTCGTAGCCGTTCTTGACAGCGAAGTCGATGACATGTTCAAGCGGATAGCCATAAAGGATGAAGGTGTCGATCTTGCCAAGAGGAATCGGCAATTCGAGTTCCGCAGCTTCCTCTGGAGAAATTTCGCGCTTCGGCAACGTCGGCTGTTCCACGAGAAGTTCGTCCTTGGCGAACAGTTCTTCGGTAGCCTCGTTGACCGGAATCTGCAGCAAGGCGGCGCGTTCGTTGATCATGGTGTTGTCACGGACGGTATAGCCGACTGGCTTGGTTCCCGGCTGCATGCCCATTTCCATACCAGACTTCAAGCCGTACTTGTAGCCGCGCACTGGATAGGCGTCCGGATTGTACTGCTGGGAAGCGAGATACTTGCCAAGTCCATCTTCCGTAAGGACAGCGCCCTTGAAGTCACGCCAATACTGCGTGTTCGGAGTAAGAGGGCCGCGCATAGGGACGCAACGATTGTCCGGCACGTAGAAGAAAGTAAAGGTGAAGTTCGGCGTATGCGAGCACGGATGCACGAGACCTTGCGGATTCGGACGAGCATGCTGGAAGCAGTCGATCAGTGTGCCGACACGGTTCTTCATAGGCTTTTCGGACGACAGATACTTCACGTACACCGACATAGCCAAAGCTGCAGTACCGAAATACTTGTTGATGAAGCTGGTGATAGAGCGACTTACGTTCAAGTCAAGCCAGATGAATTCGTCGTCTTCGAGGCACACTGCCCAAGACGGTTCCGTAGTCTGTGCGACATAAGCCTTGATGATGTTGCTCTTCTTGCGCCAGTCATTGCCAGCAATCGGAACCAGCGTGACATGTTCTTCACGCTTGCGGCAAGCCTCCAGAAGCCAGCCGTGGTTCCCAGAGTCATAGACAAAGATACGGTTAAATCCCAGCGCGATATGGTAATCGAGCCATTCGTTAAAATCAAGTTCATTGTTCGTGGACACACGAACCAATGCGTTTACTGGTTTTTCTGCCATAATTTCCTCAATATACGCCAATAAATATAACTTTAAAGCATTCCGATGTCAAACGCCGGGCCATTGAAGATTCCTTCAACCGATTCGAAATCCAGCCCAGTAGCCATATCATCCAGCAGTTTCTGGTTCATGTCGGCTTCCTTCTGGACGAGCTGTTCGCCCTTGAACGATTCTGGGTTGGCGTTTTCGCGCTTGAGTACGGCGAAGAAGCCGAACTGCTGCAGAGTGCGATAGTAGTCCACCTTGCTTTCCGGGATGCCCCATTCGTTGGTCTTGTTCCAGTCGATAGCCAGTTCTGGGGCTGGCTTATCCATCACGACGTCGATAGCCTCGGACACGTTACGAGGAACCATCGACAAGTCGATCAATGTACGGTTCCTCATGTACTGTTCGCCCCAGCCGTTAGCCTGGGCTACAGCATAGATGTTCGGACAGTTTTCAAGCAAGGTCACGGCTTCCTTTTCGGAGACGGCGTTAGCCTTGGTCGGCTTGTACTCGCCAGTCTTCGCATCTACATAGGCCATGCCACGGATATTGTCAGAGGTATCTCCAGATAGAACCTTGGCGTCAAGGTACTTCTGCGGATAGAGACATTCGACGAAATTCTCGGACGTGTGGTTGAAAATCTTCAAGTTCTTCACGTCGATCTGGGACATATCGGAGTCTCGCGTGATGACGATGACATCGTCGTAGTCGCCGCTATACTTCTTGACGGCGGCATAGATCATGTCGTCACCTTCGGCAATGTCGCACTTGACAGCCTTTGCACGGAAGAACGGTGCAAGTTCCATTGCGTATTCATCCTTGTAGGCTTGCCAATACTTCTTGTCGACGGAGAATTCCCAAGGAGAAGCGCCACGCTTTCCCTTGTACGACGGAAGCACCGGAGTTCCAGAGAGCGTCTTGACTCCCCAAAGCATGTCTTGGGTCTGCTGAGGCAACTTTCCGAGCGGACGATGCTTCAACGATTCGAACACCGGGCGTTCCTTCGGAGAAATCTTGGCCACGCCGAAAGTATCGCCGACCTTAGTCACACGGTAGGCATAGTTGTCGCTGCAGACATAATAGCCGATGCTGTCGTAATAGACTTCGGCATACTTTGTGTAATAGTCCTTGACGACTTGCTTGCGCCATGCCTTCTTGCCTTCAAGGCAGAGAATAATGTCCATCGGATTGAAAAGTCTGATGTAGTCCAGCATGCGGTTGAACATCTTTGCTCGCCAGACGATCATTTCGTCGTCTTCCGGCAACACACTGCCCAGCTGCTTCTTGCTGGACTTCGTCTTCATTGACCAAAGCTGATGATAGGAAAGCGATGCCCAGTCGATAACGAGAAGACGATTGTTCTTGAACGGATAACTCTTGAGAGGCTTTGACTTGAATTCCATAATACGCTCGCTAGAAATTTGGGGTAACTACTGGGGTTCCATCTTCGTCGTAGGATAACTTGCCCTTAAACGAATCCATGACGTTACGACCGCTCATAGCGGCTATATCGTTCAGAGCTTCCAAGCTCATCGATTCCAACAGCTCTTTTTCGGCATCGACTTCGACTTTCGGCTGCGGCGGATCCATCGCGGCAACTTCATAAAGAGCATCGACCAACTGCTGCGCCTCACGCGGACGCTTGCATTCACCGATAAAGAAGTCGCGGTAGTAATCCGTCGGACGGTCTACAGAACATTCGAGACGGTCGAACTGCGCAAAGATATCCGGTGCCGATTCACGGAAAACCGCATAGCCTTCAAGCGGCTCGTGAATATCGGCAGAGACAATCTTGAAACCGTCAAAGCAGTTTCTGTCCAACTTGGCCCTGTCAAACCCGCGCTCGGCGAAGAACCGACGAATGCCATCCCAATAAGTAATTGTACCTCGCATAAATTAACCTTATAAGAAAAACTTGTTCTTGAATACTTTAGCCTTGCTCTTGCTGACGGCCTTCTCGGCCTTGGCCTTCGCCTTGTCGGCAGCCTTCTTCTTGCGCTCGGCTATAACATTTTCGTCGATCTTGGCTTCGTAAATTCCAGTGAAGTTGATCTCCTCGACCGGAATTTCGTCGTCGTCATAGTAGGAACGACGGATATCGTAGTGCTTGACCATGTAGTTCGTCTTCACGATAGGATATCCAGAACGTCCGATATACTCGTACGACGCATCGTCGACCAAGTCATACACATAGGCCATCTTCTTGTCCTTGTGCGGACGCACAATACGACCGATCGACTGGACGACCATGTACACAGACTTCGCCGGGTTGGCAAATATTAAGTTGTGCAGAAGCTTGATGTTGACGCCTTGCTTCATGCAGCCGTAAGTTGCCAAGATGATGTGGCCAGTCGAATACTCGATCGACTTACGAATGTCCTCGCGTTCATCCACGGACACGTCACCCTTGATGATATGGTAAGTGAACTGCGGATAGTTCGCGGCAAGAAACTCGTGCATCATTTCAAGCGGATCGATATTCTTGAACAAGATGACCGTGTTCTGCTCGGTCGTAATCTTTCCAGCGTCGATCAACAGCTTGACAATATCCTGGCGCGACGTGTTGGAACTGCAGAATGCGACTTCGTCATCGTAGGTCTGGCGGCAGATCATCTTTCGCAACTGCGGAGGATACGGAATCAAGATAGAACGGACAGTCACTGGGGTAAGGATACCTTGTGCGACGAGTTCCTTCAATCTGATAATGTCTTCCTTGCGGCCAAGCTGACTTTCGATGTAGCCAGCGTCGATACCGTCACTCGGCAAAGTACCGGACACGCCAATCTTGAAGTCGATGGCATTCACGCACTTGGCCAAGATATCTCGTAACTTGACGCCGCGAGTCGAGTGGGCCTCGTCGACCATGACCGCAGTGAAGCACTCGAAGAAGGAATCTGGCTTGTTCTGGAGCGACTGCCACGTCGAAATGGTAATCTGCTTCAGCATGACTTCTTCGCCAATGTTGTTCTTCTTCAAGTTCTCCTTCTGTGACTTCGACAGCTTGTCATCGGAGTCCGCGTAAATCAACGTGCAATAACGGCGAGCGTCTTCCCAGCCATAGTCGTTGTAGAAGTCGGAGAACAGCTGCTCGACCAAGTTGGTGGACGGCACGACGATCAAAAGCTTCTTGTTCTCGCGGGATATTAAGTATCTCGCGATAATGCACATGGCAAGAGACTTGCCAGCGCTCGTGCAAGCTAGTAACGAAATGCGGCGACCGTTGATGGCTCGCTCGGCCAACTTGTACTGATGCTCGTACGGAATGATCGGATCGCCAGTCAGACGATTGTGCAAGTTCAGCGTATTGGCGAAACCGACGATGTCGTTCCTAGTCAGCTTTCCGCGAGGCGGAATGAACAAGTCGTTGATATCCTTGGTCAGTTCGATCTTCGAACCGAAACGGCCATGGACAAGACGGCTGACTCTCGGTATTAAGCCGATCGGTAGTAACTGGAACTTACGGTCGTAAAATGTAACGAATGCGCTCTTGAATCCTTCGGACACTTGCCACGTCTTCGACTTCGTCTTGTCGTAGAACGTCATGGCAGCCGATATGAAGCTGTTAATCATGTAGGCAAGTCGCTTGTCCTCGGATTCGATGACTACATGACACTGGATAGGGTCATTGTACTCGAAGCGCACGACGGACGGTGCGAAATTTGTCTGTTGCTGGGCCATTATTCAAATCTCTCGTAACAGCACAACTTGTAGAACTGCTCGGCGTCAAAGCCATCTCGCGGTGCAGACATGTAGGACGGAACCAAGTAAATACCGTCAAGCTTTTCGTAGGACTCGCCTTCCAACGCGACGATGAATCTGTACTTGTAGTTGAAATTCACACGGAAGTCGGTCGGATAGAACATGTTCGAACGCTTCATACCGTTGATGTAGGTATTGCGAAGCGAAGCGCCAAAGATGCGGACGACCTTGACGTCGTGCTGGCAGCGCTTCATGACGGCGGCAACAATCTTGTCTTGCAAGGACGGGTCGGCCCATTCATTATGGTTCTCGACACTTTCCACGTTCAAGTCAAGCTTCCAGTTGTTATTGGCGCAAGACTCGTGAGCTGCAAGACGGATGGTAACATCCGGCGATACCAAGGACACGGGTGCCTTCCACCCAGTCTCCTTCCAGCGGAACATTGATAGTAACTCGATTGTTATACAAGATGTGTAAGCCATAATGGAACAAGATAGCCATTATCAATTTGAATTGCAAATTAGCCTAAATAGTCATTTTTCGAAACATCTATATGGAGCGCCCATAGGGCAAGACTGCAGCACTCTGGCTGCTTCGTTGGACTTTTATACTTTACTTTCGACCCCTTTTCTGAGGGATATTATGTAAACTAGACCATATACTCAGACTTATTGATTTCGAAACATTAACATGGTCGGTGGTGCCGGGTGTGACAAGGACTGATGGTCGAACTTGAAATTCAAACTCGTTTAGTCTACCTTTGTACTCCGTATAACTGAACGATAAACTCGGCAGTAAACCGGACTAGCACCGCTGGTCTGATTTACTCCAATATCCTGCAATGGAGACTTGCCGGACTTGGGAAGTTTTGTTAACTTTATGGACGTGATTGACGAAACCCTTAACCGAACCAAGAAGACCAAGAGTCGTAAGCCTAAGACTGAGTTCAAGATCGAACTGCCGTCTATGCTCTACAAGGGTTTTGTGTCATTTTGTCACGATTTTACGACAAAGAACGGACATTCTCCTGTAAACAAGACTTTACTTGATACGATGGCACTCGTCCTTTACATGGTTACGAGCCATCTCCGTAGTGACCTCATGACCAATATGGTTGTGCAGCCCAAGATTCCTCGTAAGTACTGGAAGACCCACCTTTCTGCTGCCTTGCTCCATAAGTTCCTCGGCGACGGCTACATCACTGCCATCAACACCTTGGTCGAGAATGGCTTCATTGGCCGTTCCCAGAGCTACATCAAGGGTGACTCCAGCCGTAAGGGAAAGTGCAAGGCTTTCTGGCTCTGCGCTCCGTACCAGAACAGCTACGCTACCTATCTGCAGACCAGACTCGACAAGAAGCTCAAGAATACCGAAGTCGTTGTGCGCGGCACGATGTCCAAGTACACGATCACTTCTCCGGTAGTCTTGAAGCGTATCCAGAAGTCCTTCGAGGAACGCAAGCGCGTCTCTATGGAAGATCCAGTAGTGGCGATTTGCTATGACGAGCTGAGCCACTTCTCCATTGATGCGAATGTGGCTGATGCGACCTTGAACGAAATGGTCGAGAACGGCAAGATGGCTCCGTACAATGCCGAACTTGAACGTTGCAAGATCGAACGTTTCAATGGCCTCCTTGACGAAGACGGAGACCTTTATGTGAAGCACGACAAGTATGGTCGTATCCATACGAACGTGACGAACATGAAGAAGGAAATCCGTCATGCCGCATTGCGCTGCGATGGAGACAAGGTTGCCGAAGTCGATATCAAGTCTTCTCAAGCGGCCTTCATCATTGCCGTGTTCCGTCGTTATATCGACTTCTACCGTAACGACCTCAGCGAGAACCGCGATACGTTCCTCCGTTTCAAGCCGATCTGGAATGCTGGCCGCAAGGATCTCGTCCTTGGCCGCATGGAAGACGAGCTCGACCGTTACCGTAACTTGGTGGCGGAAGGCAAGATATACGAATTCTTCCAGAGCGAATGCAGTGCCGACGAAGATATCGATAGGCAGCTGACTCGTGACGAAGCAAAGAAGGGATTGCTTTCCTTCTTGTTCTCTCCGCTGTACTTCGATACCAAGCGTGAGCCGATCCGTGGTGCGGTTCAGCGTTGCTGGCGTGAACACTTCCCCAACCTCTACAACTGCATGTGGTCGCTGAAGGAACATTGCCATGCCGCGTTGGCTTACGAAATGCAGAAGATCGAGAGCAGCTTCGTGTTCGATCAAGTCTGCCCTCGTATCATCGAGGAAGTCGGTTGCCATTTCTGCACGGTGCATGACTCCATCATCGTGCCGGAGCAGTATGCCGATCACGTTCGCTGCATCATGGATGAGGAACTTCTCAACCAAGACATTCCTACACACACCGATATCGAGTACGAATACGAGTACGAGGCTACCTTGCCGGAACGTCCGGATCAGTTGTTCATCGACGAAATGGAAAGCCGTCAGTGCCAGCCAGTTGACTTCAACGCCGCCTAAACTATGAAATGAACTAATTTCATCAGTAACTAGGTGTAACGCTTATGTCACAGTATATCCGTACCATTATTATTCCAGACAAGTACAAGCATGCCGCCGTCGAAAAAGATGGCGTGTGCAAGTTGAAGGACAAACTTGTAGCCGACATTGTTATCTTGAACGGTGACGTCGATGATGACATTGAGGAAATGACGAGCATGGATTTTACCAGTGTGCGCAGTCGCCTTACCATCAAGAAAGGCTTTGCCGCGAAGCATCCTCTGCCGAAGTTTGTTATCTATCTGCTGGGACTGATCGGAATAAAGTTGGATCCGTGCGTAACTCTTGCGCTTGCCGCGTTGTACGAGGAGACTGGGTTCAATGACTACAGTCGTGAAGAGTGTGACAAGATGTACATCAACACTGTTTTACAGACGGTCAAGAACGGTCTGGTGAGATCTGTGTTGCACGATATACTGATGGCCGTTGTCGGCAACGACTACAAATGGAATAACACGTCCGATCAGATTTCTGTCGCGACGCTTGAACCTATCTGGTCTAATTAAGGGAGTTTCATTGGTTCGGTGATGACATCCTCGTCATCGACACTGATTTCTTCTTCCTCGTCATCTACCGGGACATCGAACATTGGATTTGCTGCAAGCTCGTCATAGTCGACGAGTTTGTTTGCTTTATCTTCGGAGTCGGCTTTTCCAACAAGACCTAGTCCTGGGTCGTCGAGAACTTCTGGAACTTCATCGTCCGTCTCGCCTTCGGTGGTCGGTTCGATGTTGTCTGCAAGTGCGTCGAGCGCCTTCTGTGTTTCCTCGGTCTTGATGGTGCCGCCGTCGGTAGTGAACATTTCGTTAGCTTCGTTACGAGCTTGCTCGTGTTCTTCGGCTACGTTGTTCGATTGTTCTTCGGAGTCGGCTTTACCTACGATCGGATGTTCTTCGGTAGGCTGCGGTTCTTCTTGCGGCTGCTCTTCGATTGGCGGAGCCGTACGAACTTGCTTCATGATTACGGAGGCGTTGGTCAAGATACCGCCGAGCGCAGCGACCAAGTGCGAACAAAGTGCTGGCTTTCTTACTTTAGGTGCAATATCTTCACCGTGGTCGTCGTGATCGTTGTCGGCGTGGTGGTCTGAAGACATGCTGTCGTACTTGTGCTTCATCATGTACTTCATGCCGTTCCAGTTGAAATCCGGACACGAACAGAAGCAACGGACGTCAGCGTTCTTCAAGACATTCACGCGGTCAGCGAGCCTCTTCGTAGTCTGGGCTAGTGTGAACAAGTTTGTATCTTTGGGTATCACGTCGATAAAGCAATGACGCATGACACCGGGTTCGCTACGAGAAGGAACCTGGAATTCGATAACGGCATTGCCATCTGGTGCGCGTGATACACCGACGAACTGTCTTGTCAGCTTCTTACCTTGTTCGAATCGCTTCTTGTCAGTCTTCTTCGCAAAGAAGGCTGCGTTCGATTCGATTAGGGCCTTTCCAGTTGAAAGGCAGTTCAAGAGTACATTCTTATCCATACATTAACCAGCTTCGAATACGGAGTCGATCTTGTCCTTGTCCATGAAGTATGCATCCTTGTTCTTGCCTTCGATCGACTTGATACATACCTTTCCGTTTACGACAGTGTCGTCGCAGACGCGGAGACGTTCCTTGGTCGGCTTGGTGCGCGGCATGAGGAGATAGAACGGCGGAACGCCATTCGTTTCCGCGAGGTAGCGCTGGAGAATCATGTCGTTCACGTTGCGGTTTCCGGTCTTGATTTCTTCTTCGGAATTTTCGCCGAGCTTTTCGTAGATGGCGTTGCGTTCACGATCGGTCATGTAGCGAGCATAGTTGTGCAGACCAGTTGGGCCACTCGGAACCAATATGGTGTAGAACTGCTTGACGTAGGCCGCCGGGAGTTCGACTGGCTTGCCGTGTACATGCTGTTCATTCTCGTCCTTGCTCTGGCCGAGAACATTTTCGGAGAACCAGCCTTCGAACAACGGATCGTATTCGAGGAAGTCGAGAGCTTCGTTCTTCGGATTGGCGACTGCGTTCAACGGCTGAACTGTAATCATGTCGGCTTCGGATTTTCCAACGAGCTGTTCGCTTTCTACCTTCAACGGACGACGGAGCATCGGAATACCCTTTGCTGAGGCGGCTTCCTTGATGAGCTTGTACATTTCGGAACGCTTAACGCCCTTGGTGGTCTTGGTGAGGGAGAAGCTGAAGATGAAGTTCTTGATCAATGCCTTGCCAGCTGGCGAACCGTCGATACGGTTCATGAGAGCCTTGAGAAGCTTCTTGAGGCGCGGCTTGTCGGTCTCACCAACGATTTCCTTGATCAAGGTGCTGTTGAAGTTGATTGCCGGATAGCCGAAGTCCATAGTGACCACTTGGTCACCAAGTTCGATAGGCGCTTGGTTGAAACCTTCCGGTACGACGATACGGCCAGCGGCCTTTCCGTTGCGGTCTTTGATACCAGCGATTTGCTCGTCGTTGACTTGGCGTGTCAGTTCGATCTCGTCCTTGCCCTTGGCATTGTAAGCCTTCACGAGCGTCGGAATGACCTTGTTCTGGATCATCGCCTTGTTGGTGCCCTTGTTGCACTTTTCGTCGATGTACTGCTTCCACTTGGCTGCGTTAGTGCCCCTGCCTTCGACAATCTTTAGAGTGTATTCGGCGAGCTTTTCAGCATCCTCGTCGCTGTTACGGAAGCGGAGCTTGTATTCCTTGGCCATTACTGGATAGATCTTGGCCAACTTGTCAAGTGCGGTTTCATTGGCAGCATCTTCTTCGTCTGGTGTTGCGAGGTCGGCATCTTCGCCTTGTTCGTCCGTTTCGTCTTCTGGTGTATCGACTGGTTCTTCTTCGCTGGCGGATTCCTCTGGAATCTCCTCGTCTTGCTGTTCATACGACGGAGTTGGAAATTTATCGCGAGCGTATAACGCGGTTTCCAATTCTTTGTCTGGAATTACTATTTCCTTGACTTCGGTAATTGGAGCATTGCTGTTCCAGCCTCTCCATGCCTTACCGTCCCACACTTGCATGTGGAATGGTTCCCCAGGTTTCAATGCGTCGAAGTCGATATCGACGTAGAACCCGGCTGCTTTAGCAAGTGAGGACGAACCCTCGGCTGCCGTGATGATAGCTTGTTTGGGATCTTTGAATCGGTTGTAAATTCTTAATACCTTCTGGCCATCGCTATATGTAATCTGGATACCGTCGGTATCGCCCTCATCATTGCCTTCTTCTGGGGTCGTAGATTCGGTCGGCGTTCCTTCCGTGGTGATTCCCAAGACTTTGGCAGAAAACTCTGCTGGATTTGCGACGAACGCATCTCGACTGTTCGGATCGTTCTTCAGCGTGTCCATGATTTTTTGTAAAGCTTCGGTTTTCTGATCATCCGGAACTTTCTGATTGATCAAAGTCTTGGCCTTGTCGTATGCCAATTCGAGGTCGCTATCAACCATTGATTCAAGTTTAATAGTCTTTTCTGCCATTTATGCACCCAAGTAGGTAACTGTTTCATAGTTTATAAAAAAAATCCGCCAAAAATGACGGATTTTTGATGTTTCACGTGAAACAATGGTTAGATATCGGCGTATAGTGTGTTAGCTGTATCGGTTTCCATAGCAAGGCATCCGCGCTTGCCTTGGAAGACCGTCTTAACCATTGTGCATTTCTTTCGGCCAAGAATGAGATTCATTAGGGAACCTAATAGGCTTCCGCTACGAATATGGCATTTGCTGAACTTCGCTTGCTTCGGTACGAGGATGTAGAATGGAGGAACGCCTCTGTTTTCTGTAATCTCTTCGGCGAACTCTTCTTCCGACATTCCTTGGGCGTACTTCAAGTATATGCGCTTCGATGTGCTGCTGTAGTCGATGACGTCGTAGAATGATGTAAGGAAGTCACGCGGTACATTGATGAATCCTTCAAACTCTGGATCGACGCTGTAATACTTGATAGGAATTACGGTGACGTTTTCGCCAGAGTCGGAATTTATCAAGTCCGACCCATCAATCTTTAGATATTTCGGCGTACACTTAATTCCGACGTCGGTTGCGATTTGGCGGAGCAACGTCAGCGGAGATGAATAGATCGCCTTCCAGACGCCGCCATAGCGCTTTGCGGCATCCTTGAACATCTTCTTCAGATTGTGGTTCTTTAATTCCTCGTCATCTTTCTTGGACTTGATGACACTAAGCATTGCTTCGCTGCTGAAATTGAGGAACGGATAGCCGAAGTCGGTAATGACCGGAGTGTTCCAAATGGCTGCATTTTTCTTCAGTCCGAAACCAGACGGCATGACAAGGGACGCTCCAACACGAGTACGACCCTTGGACTGGGATACCACGCCAGACTGGAAGTCGAGCGTGTCCTTCTTCTTTCCGGAGACGGGTTCCTTGTAGCCAAGCCGCTTATTTGCCGTAGCCAACATGGCTTCGACGCATCTAGTTCTTGTCTTTGATGCATTGCCGGACAGTACAGCGTATTCACGAGGATATGCATTCGGATTGCCAAACACGACGTCGGCATAACGCTTTGCTTCTTCGGCTTGTTCAGACGAGATCGATAGGTTGTCGATTTCATCGTACAGATCGCTGAACTCGTCTCTCGGATTTCCAGTCTCTGGAATTTCTGGAGTTTCGTCTTCTGGTTCTTCGACATCTTGTGTCGGTTCAACCGTAGGTGTCGTGCGAACTGGACGCGCTGGAGTATGTACGACCGTCTGTCGAACTGGTTGTTCTGGAATTTCAGCTAGCTCGGCGGATTGTTCGGCTGGCTTGATGGTAGCTGCGTTGGTTGGTTTCTGCTGTGCTTGGTTGACTTTGTCTGCTAGTTCAGCTCTAGCTTCATCCGTTTCTTGTTCTGAAGGCTGAGCTGGCATGCTAATTGTGTCTGACTGCTGTTGTTGTTGCTGCTGCTGCTGTTGTTGCTGCTGCTGCTGCTGCTGTTCTGTATTTCCAGAATCGGCTGGTTCACCCGACGGCAGTTCTACCGCTGTCTCGTCTGGAATCGAGCCAGGCTCTGCTTGCTTATCTTTCGGAGTATCGATATTCAGCTGGTTGTCCAGCGCTGCAGCAAGTTGAGCGAATCGTTCTTGGTCGATCGTCTTTTCTGGCTTCTGTTCTGAATTTTGTTCTGGCTTCTGTTGGCTGGCGGGTGCAACTGGTTTAGCTGGAGCCACCGCTGCTTGCGGTTTGACTTGGTTAGTGACCTTTTGTGCAGCAGCTTGCTTCTGGGCTGCCTTGTCGGCTTCCTTCTTAGCTTTTAGTGCTGCGGCTTCTGCAGCCTTACGTTCGTGTTCGGCCTTTTTCGCAGCTTCCTTGTCGGCCTTGGCTTTAGCCTCGGCTTCTTTTTTAGCTAAACGATCTGCTTCCTTCTGGGCCTTTTCGGCTTCCTTCAGTTTCTGTTGCTCTGCCTTCTTGGCTGCCTTTGCTTCTTTCTCGGCGGCCTTGGCGGCTGCACGTTCTTGCTTTGCTTTTTCCTCTTGTTCCTTCTTGGCTTGACGCTCGGCTTGGACTGCCGCCTTTTGCGCAGCCTTTTCTTCGTCGGTTTTAGGAAATACGACTTCGTCATCGTCTTCGACGGTTTGGATATTTGCGTGGTTGCCGCTGTTATCTGCTGGTAATTCATCTAATCCGGAAAGTTCGAGAACATTGTTCATCACGGCTGGCGAGTTGCTTGCCGCCGTTTGCGCTGGTTCGGCCTTTTCTTCCGGGTCGTTGTGTGCTAGGCGTCGCAGAGCTTCTTGATTGGGGTCGGTTCCAGTAAGCGTATCATCGATCGGATTCTTACGGTCGTCCTTGAGAGGCGGCTTGTTACCGATACTGACCCACTTGATGATAGCGTCTTGTCCAGCATTTGTGTCGAGTATGTTGTTTAACTGATTCAGCTGCGAATCATTTGCGCTTCGAATCGCCTTCCAGATATCGACTGGATTCTCGTTTGGACATGCTACGCAAGCGTTGTACAAAGGCTTGATGTACTTCTCGGCGTTCTGCATGTACTTGCTGTCTTCCTTGAAGTCGCCTTCATTTTCGAACGCATCGGTAATGCGCTTTGCGGCATCGATTGCTTGGGTGTTGCTGTCGGATACTCCGAAGATGTCTCCGAAGTCGTCCAGCTCTTCTATATAGTCCATAAATTTTGTAACGAGAGATGCTGCCATAATGCTAAATCCAACGATTATTCGTAGTTTATATAAATATGGCTTGGCGACTGATGATAAACTGATATCGACAAGATTTAAGGCTGATTGTATGTCGGATAAAGAAATTTTGCTTGAAGCGATAGGCATTGACCCGGTTCAGATCCAGACGAATATCATGAGTGCGTACGAAGAGCTGAATATTCTTCGTGGTGATAAGGAAAGTGGAACTCGATATGCCATATCCTACTCGAACATATCGCAACGTCCATCGGCTCAAGCCGTGTTGATGTCGGTCGCAAAGCATGTGACCTCTTGGAATACCAGCATCCGTGCATACGATCGACCAGATACACAGCTCCGTGTCGTGTACTTGACTGCTAGTGTCATCCCGGCATTGGCAAAGTATCTGTACAATCTTTCTCAGCAGACAAAGGATAAGCAGACGATTGCCGTGTTCTCGACATTGGCAAAAAGCCATCACGGCATCAATACGAACGCAAGCTATGCGAACATCGCTGACATCGCCTATTCTTCTTGGTTGTCCGCCATCGAACTCGGTGTCGCGTCTCGTTTTCAGACTCCAGTCGAAGAAGACTATCATGCCGAAGCGGTATTCGAAAAACTGACCGACGGTATGGGCTACAAGATCAACGACATTCACAAGGTCGTTAAAGAAATGGTTGACGGCGTACAGTTGAATAACAGCGTGACTGATGACCAGATGAATTCTGCCGCTCGCTGGATCTTTTTGAACGACTCCTTGGTCAACGATATATTTGGTGCCAACAAGGTCGATCAGCCGTGGTACAACAAGAATGACAGCTTGGCCAATCTTTTGTTCAAGTACACGAAGTATTCTTTGAGTAACACGGACAGCGCGAAGGTAAATAAAGCCGAAGATAAGAGCATGGCTATCAATCCAGATACTCATGTCGTTAAGGACGTGAATACGATTGGCCAGAATACCGAGCAGATGAATATGCTTAACGAAAACACGAAGTTCACTTGTATGTGCTACTTCAAGGTGTATTCGATCGATGGTTTGCGCGCTTACAAATTTACTGACCCAATTGGCCACATCATGTACAAGTTGATGCAAGGCTTGATGGCTCGTATTGGTTATTCGACTCCGCGTATTTATGATGAAGCTAGTGCGACTCATTTCGCCGATCAAGTCAAGACTATTTTTGCTGAAGCTGCTACGAAGTCGACGTCCGAGGCGCTTGATATTCGTGCGTCGTTAATTGAAGAATTGGTTGGGTTCAGAGATGAACTTCCAAAGGACGCTGAACAGTTTGGTCGTGTGTTTCTCAAATTGAGCGGTCGTAATGCTGACGAGGATTCTCGTTCGCAGTTGGATGAAGCGATTCGAAAGATTCGTACTGATATCTTGTATGTCGGTAAGGCTAGCGTGTCTGGTACAACGCCAGAAGACGAAGATATTAGCGCGACGAACTTGTCTGCACCAGTATTTACTTTCGGCGACCGTGACCCGACTGACCGTAACGCACAAGACGACTTGAACCAAGCTGGCAAGATTACCAGAGGATGTTTCAGCTATTCTGACGGCTCGCTTCATATCGCATATAACAAGAACCTTATGTCGAAGCTGGATGCTGCCAGCAAGAAGCCGAAGGGTGAGGAAAATACAAGTTCTGTAATTCAAGATGTGTTGGTCGACAATTCATTGGTTATCGACGATATTCCAGAAAACAAGATTCGCGAGCTCGGCGAACATTACGTCAGCTCTATCTTGATGCCAGCGAAGGTTTCTCATTCCGATGCTTGGATTATGCTTTACGGTATTGTTCCGTTTACGAAGTATAGTCAAGGCGATTTGGAAGACTCTATTGACGTGTCTCCGTTGACTCGTGAAACTAACCGTGTCATTTCTGACTCCAATATCTTGCAAGATACTCGTGTCGATATGGATGCTCGCAAGGCTGATATCATGTCGAGCGAATACTTTGTCAAGGGTCTTGCCAAGTGCGAGTTCCTTGACCCAATGGAAGCGAGCGAACCTGACAAGCGTGTGGAATTTATTCAAAAGATTAAGGCTACGGTTGACCCGGCGATCAACGATAGTTTGACCAAGATTCGTGCGGTTTGTGATTATTACACACAAGCTGTAAAGGCTTATGCTAATGCCGTTGGTGACAATGACGACTTCAATGGCGTGGTGAAATCCGTATATAGGGTGACGCCGTCTCTCGATGCACTTATTGCTGGTAAACAGAACACCGTCGATAAGATCGTGATGGCGTTTGCAAAGTCGAAGTACCCAGAACAAGTTGGTCAGCATGACGCTGTGTTGAATGCCTTGGTTGGTATTCAGATGGCGTATAACGCAATCAACACTTGTAATCAGTACTACCGTGGTAATAGTTATGTTTGCCTTTCTGGCTTGATGAGCTACGTGTCCAATATCAACAAGGCTATGATTGCCTTGCAAGGTACTGAACTTGCCCCTAAGATTCAATCGGAATATCTACCAAGCAATTACGATGAAATGTCCGACCAGGTGATTGCTCTTTATCGCTCGGTGATGAACTCGAAATCGAATGTTGCCGAGGCGAAGGCTCATGCTGATGATATTGAGATGTTGATGAACGATGCGCTCATAGTTGACATGAATTCTGTCGCTAGTCTGTCGAGCGAAATTAACCAGCAATTCACCGACATGTATGCTGAGATCAAGAATCCGAATATTGAACTTCTTCACCGGGCGTTGAGTAAGGTTCCTGAATATATTGAAAAATATTCCGTAACGAACCAGATGCTTATCGCGGTGAAGAACGCAATCGCTAGCGCTATGGAAGGCGACCGTTCCGAAAATATCGAAAAGCTGAATGGCTGCTCGATCAGTCAGTTCGTGCTTCCAGTGAAGGTATTCCGCATGGCCACGACGATTGCTGGTGTGACCAATGCGTCTGATAAGGATATCAAGGCGGATATGTCCGATCTTCAGCAGAGTTCCATCTTTGCGTTTGGTCAAGGTGGCGAAGCTGCTATGGACGAACTTACTCCGTTCCATCCGAGCAATATCGGTAATGCGCGTATGAAGTTGAGCCGTCGTAATGATGACAATGCTATCGACGCGGCATCAATCTATCAAGACACGCCAGCCGAAGGTGACTACCTCGAAAAGATTTTGGATGCGGTATCTTCGTACGAAGAATCCGGTGAAGTCTACGAGGCGGCTAAGGCTGAAATTGACGATGTCATCGAGTTCGCGAAGGAAATTCCTCACGATGTCGAGCCGTCTGACCCAGACAAGTACAAGCGCATTCGTCAGTGGATCGACATCATGGCGACTGATCCAGACAGCTCTCGCCAGAGTATCGCCTATGCTATCCAGTGCGCCAAGAAGATGAAGTCCGCCGAGGAAGTCAATAATGAAAAGGGTCAGCTCCTCGATAATTATTGCCAGCAATATCCGTCATTTACTGGAATAATTACGGCTTTGCGTGAATTCAAGATTACGTCCGACGATCTGCGCCGTGCGATGAAGTATCTCGATGCGGCTGCTGCCCAGCGTGACAGCATGGCTAAGTTCAAGTCGTACAGCGCGGCAAATGTCGAAGATTACGGTAGCCGTCGTATGTTCGCTTATACGGCATCTGACGAATCTACCATCGCACAGATCATGTGTGTACTGGGTACGTACATCGCGGCTCCAAGCGACGATACTCTCGATGACTTGATCGATAGTATGAGCCAGATCGATAACGTAATCAACAAGTACAGCAAGAACAAACTTTCCTTGAAGGTCTCTTCGAAGGTTATGAAGACCTTGACTGACCTTCGTGACCGTCGTCCGAATTCTGATGATTTGGACGAAGTTCGTGGCTATGAAGCCGATGTGTCTGCTACTATCGTCGGTATGATCAACCAGCTTGGCGGTTTCATCTTGTCTCGTAATCATGACGAGCTAGATGCAAATACGCTGCAGAATATGAAGTCGATTGCTCGTCCGACCGACCAGTCGCCGGAATATGGAAAGGCTATCGACTCGTTCGCTCGTTCTCAGATGCGTTCAGTTCCGCAAGGATATACGTCTGAACAGATCAAGAAGGTTGGTGGCGACGACGAGTCTGCTGCCCGTATGTCGTACAAGGATTTGGTCGCCAAGGATATGCACGAAAATCCGCAACTGGCAAAGTTTGCTTATGCTTTGGGAAATGCGTTCCATGCGTATGACCGCACTCTGAAGGATGCTCGTGTGTCGACGCTTGATGACCGTGCTTTCCATGGCGTGTTTGATTCCTTGAAGGGCGTTGAATTGTTTAAGGGTCAAGGCACTAGCGACTTGCAACGTGAAATCGTCAGTGCGATTATTGACGACGAACGTGTAAACGACAAGAACTATCCGACTGTGGAAGCTGTTGTGAATGCGGCCATGACTGGCGGCAAGTTCAATAGCTATTCCCAGATGTATAGCGCAGAGGTCAAGTCCAGTGCAAATATCTTGAATGACCAGAAGACCGCAACGATTGCTTTCGATGCCGAAGGAAACCGTACCGATCCAGAAAATGCCGTTCCGCTTGACCGTCAGACGATTACTGTTTTGGCAACGAAGGTTGTCGAACCGACGAACGATGACGCTCGTAAGGAAGAGGACTTGCGCGTTAATCGTACTGGGCCGTTCGAGGATATTCCAGACTTGGTACACAGCGTCCGTATGTGCATCTTCGAAAAGCTGTATCGTGCATTCGGTAAGGTGAAGATGTCTGGCGACATCGAATACCAGCCGAAATATCAGAGCCGCGCTAACGATTTGCTGGATGCTGCGATGCGTTCCATGTACAACTTGTGCGATGGAATGGATACGCCGATTGCCGACATTATCCTTCTGAGCACGTCGTTCGGACAGAAGCTTGGTCGTATGAATGTCATGAAGCATGTCAAGCAGCAGCTTGATACTGATGACGACCTCGACCTCGAATATGCTGGTATGGTGTCCAACGAACCGAACGCATATCCGCAGATGGTGAGCGACGAAGCATCTGATATCGACGCCGAATGGATCCGCAATGTCACTGAACTGCTTGGCATGATTCCAGATAATATGAGCGTCAGCGATGTCCTTGCCGCCGTGGAAATGTACAACGGTAGCGATTACACTCGTCAGCAGATGTCTCGTGACGATGACCGTCTCGAAGTTCTCCGTATTATCGACCAGATCCAGAAAGTAGATACCGCCACTGGTATTCCAGTTGGCTTCTGGGGTAACGATAGCGGCGCTCGTAAGAAGAAGATCAAGAACATCTTTAACGCGCTCTGCTCGTTCAAGAAGACTCCAGATATGGACTGGGATGATTGTGCTGCAAAGCTCCGCGAGAAATTCATGGAGAACCTTGAGAATGGCGGCAATCAGTTGGCCATCAATAACAATGCGACGTCCGATGAAGCTCGCCGCCGTATTGGGCACCTTCGTATCAATCCGTACTATGCGGCAAATATCAGAAGTCGATCTCCAGAATACAATAACATGGTGCAGCTGCTTGTTGACAACGACATCGTGTCCAAGAAGGGCCGTATCGTCAAGCTGAAGTATCCTGGCATGACTTTCGATATCAAGACCTTCGACTACATTGTGAACGTGGCTTTGGACAATGCGGACAAGCTAGATATGTCGGACGATCCTATTGCTTTGTTCACGACGACACTCATGCTGTTTACTAACGGTATGCGTATCAAGGCGTACTTGAATATGCGTGACAAGGCTTCGATCGTTATGGCGAACCATAAGGATATGGTTATCCATGCCGAGAGCGCTATGCAGTCCAGCGAAGCCGTAAAGCCGGAGAGCTACGATGAAATGATCAAGACTTCTCTTGGCTGGATTACTCCAGAAGCGTATGCTGTTCTGTGTGCTATGGCTGCTGCTAGGGCTTACAAGAACGGCGGAGCTAATGCTGGTGACCTTGACAAGCGTATCGAAGGTGAATTTACTGGCGCGTTCAATGAGTTGACGGCTGGCGGTAATGTCACTGATAATCTTGATGCAATGGATCGTCAGCCAACGCAGCCAGCCGCACCGAAGCCGGAGAATCCTGATGAGGAAGTTCCGGTTCCGTCTGAAGATGCTAACGCTGCTCCAGAGGAAGAGCAACCAGTGGCTGATACTCCGACTCCGCCTAAGAAGGAAACTCCAAAACGTAATCCGCCTAAGAAGGAAACTCCGAAGGCGGAAAAGCGGACGGTCAAGCATATTGGCTCGAACAAGACTCCTCCGGTTCGCTCTAATAACTATACCACCTCTACGTATGGTATCGAGGACGAAGACGGTGAGGTACAAGAAATCGAAGTCAATCAAACGTAAAAAGAAAGGCGGCTTAAAGCCGCCTTTTCTGTTAATGGGTTTTGCGCCAATTTATGTAGTCATGCCCAGTATAATTTCGGAACGCGGTTAGCGATGCCTCGCAAGTTGCCGCCAGTGCCGAAATCTGCTCGTCTGTCGCTGGAACCATGTCAAGTGCGGATGTACCGTCGCATGAATGGTAGAGCATACCGAATCCGTTCTTTGCGCTTTCGAACATCTTCTGGATTTCGCCGATGGTGTCGTTCGACGGATTGGCTTGTTTGTAAGATTCGATGATTGCGTTGATCTGTGTCGCTTCCACCGATTCAGTGGCTCCACCAGCTCCGCCGTCGCCGCCGTCTCCGCCAGTCAATGCGACTACTGGGGCGACCGATCCACCGCCGCCACCGCCCATAGCGATAACGCCGCAGTAACCACCGCTATGCGTAGTAGTCGGCGCTGGTAATTCTGGGCCGTCGCCTAGTGTCGGCTGGAATGATGCGGTTTCGTTCGGACGGTCACCTGGGTTGCTTCCGAATGCGTAGCCGGGAAAGCCAACTTTCGGATGCTTGGCCTTGGTAGTGTCGATAGATTTCCGCCTTTTCTTGGTGGCGGCTTCCATAAGAATTCTGAATCCGTCCATTTGTGGTCTCGATGCAATTTTAATGTAGTTTATCAGTTGATTAGCGCATTTAGGTCGAAAATGAGTGTATATGACATATTGCAAGTGAAGCCAGACGCTACTGACGATGAAATCAAGCAGAAGTACAAGGAGCTTGCTCGCCAGTATCACCCAGACAAGAATAACGGTGACGACTCGAAGATGATCGAGCTTAACGAAGCTTACCATCTTATTGATACTCCAGAGAAACGCAAGGAATATGATTCCAAGAATGCGTTTGTTGCTGACTTCAATATGTTGTCTTCAGTATTTGGCCGTCCTACCGTAGCCGAGAATTTCCACAAAGCGCCTACGGTTGATCCGAGGATGAAGAACGGAACCGACGTGAAGCTCCGTGTAAAGATTCCGGTCGATGTGTTCCTCGGCGGTGTCGATGCCATGCCGATCAAGTTCAACCGCATGGCCGAATGTCTTGAATGCGACGGAACTGGTGGCGGTGTCGAACACCTTTGCGGAAAGTGCGGCGGCTATGGCTATGTCGTTATCGCTGGCCAGAAAATCAAGTGCGACAAGTGCAACGGCGAAAAGAAGCTCAAGGCTAACAAGTGCGAAGTCTGTAACGGAACTGGTGTCGTCAAGAAGTCCGTATCCAAGATCATCCGCTATGTACCGGGTGCATTAAAGATGCGAGTCCCTTATGCTGGAAACAGTGGGCTTCACGGCGGTACGAACGGTAACTTGATGATTTCGTTCAGCGTTACCCCAGTGAACGGTATAAACTATGATCCTGCAATCAAGGC
Organism: Prevotella sp.; assembly: GCA_045225255.1. Lineage (GTDB taxonomy): Bacteria > Bacteroidota > Bacteroidia > Bacteroidales > Bacteroidaceae > Prevotella. The sequence continues at coordinate 92,024 of JBGVBD010000066.1, forward strand.
CGTTCCAGTCACCGTCAATGTCTATCCAGAAGATATCGTACTTGGCGTGACGAAGGTAGTGACGATTGGAAACTGGTCGACCTACTTGACGCTGGAACCGAAGGACTTCGACAATCTTCCGGTGAGGAAGAGTATCGGTAAGGTAGAGTTGTCCGTTTCCGTCACGGTTGACCGTTCTCCAGACGATGTGCGTAGAGCGCAAGAATGGCGAAATTCAAGAATAAATGATGTAATTTGATACATCGAGAGGTTTTTATATGGCTAACAAGAAAGTAAAGCTGAAGGTTTCTGACCGCATCAACATCATCAACAACGCCCAGAAGCTTGGCTGCACATGGGCTATCCGTTGCAAGTTTGATGACTTCATCGACTCCATCACCGTGTCTGACGAAGACTACGAGAAGGCTGGCGTCGGTCGTGACGAAAAGGGCAAGATTGTCGTGAAGAACGACTTCGAAATGGAATACGATACGGCTAACGTGCCGGACGTAATCGCCAAGGCTATCGCTGACACGATCATCAATCTTGAAGAAACGTCCATCCGTGTCCCCAGCATGAAGCCGATGTATGAGGAAGTCAAGGGCAGCTTGGGTCTCATTGTCGATGTGGCTGACCTCTAAGTTAAAATCTGCCGCCGGATACGTAAAGCGGCTTCCGTCCAAGGTTAAACAGTCGGCCATTAAAGTGGCTGGCTGGTTTGGCCGTGGATACATTTGTACGAAGGCCAAGAACATTTTCAAGACCGCCGCAGATACTTTCGGAATGGCCACGCATGCTGGATATATCGACACTGGCCTTGTTCGTGTCGATGGCCGAGAGCTCGTAGCATACATGTCCGATATCGACGGCACGGATATGATTGCTGACTTCAAGACCTACGTTACTGAACTAAAGGAAAAGTTCCCAGATATGTCGCCAGCGGTCAAGGTATTTACCGCAAGCGGCGTTATGGGAATGTACGCCCGAACAGAGTTGACCTATCTGATGGTCTATGGCGGAATTCCTTACATCATGCCAGTCCATCGGTCGCTTGAAGGTATTGACGAGAATGACGCCGCGTTCAATAGTGGCATCAACCGTCTGGTATCTGGTTTGAGTGGTTCCGACTTTAACCATGTCGTGTCTCTTGGTTACGTCGATACCAATGTCAACGTGAACGAGTATGTGCTTGACTGGGCGAAGAAGTCGCCTATGTTCGATTCAGCCGATCTGGATCCGAACTTGGTGAAGATTGCCATTCAAAGCGGCACTATCATGACGATCGGTAGTTTGTACTTGCCGGGCGGTTATCTGTACGACATATATGCGGTAGAACCGCTGTTGAGCCGTACGTTCCGTTCCTACCGTGACTTTACGAAGCAAGAGGAAGTCCCAGCTGGCCGAGAGGTTATCCTTGTCGGTGGAGACCCAGACATCGTATTTGTCGGTACTCAAGCTGCACCGGACGGATTCTTGTATGATGTGTGGGTGCCTAACGACGCTCGTTACTACACGAGGGCGAAAGACAATGTCGCCGCTGGAAGGCTGCCACTAGGTTCTTTGGTTGTTGATGATGACGAGTATCTGGAAAGCTACGCCATGCTGATGAAGATGCTTCATGAGCTTGACGAGGAAGCTAACGGCCCCGCCGACGACAACACTTCCCCAGGTATCATGGTCAACCCAGACGAAGATACCGACACTGACGAAGTACCAGTTTTAATCGATCTGCCTGAATATCTGCTGTAAAAACCGATAAACTACGTGCATATTGAAATGCGTGGTTTTATGGCTAATCAATCGGCTTATGATGAAGCGTGGGTCAAGCTATTAAATGCGTTCGGTATCACTGACTACCGTGACGCATTGACTGGCAATCCGTCTGGTCTTCGAGGATATTTCGAGACGGCGAATCAACGTCTGTACACACAAATGACCTCTAACGGTGGCCATTATAAACCTGTGTCTTGGTCTGAACGCAGTAAGGCATTAGGTCGCACCGTTCCGATCGAAAAGTTCAACTACATAACCCAACAAAATCTTGGTGCTGGTCGTAAAGAAGGTGAAACCGCGACTTCGGATACTTCTGTACAGCAGACGACTATTTCTGCGCAGACTTGTATGGCACGGTTCCTTTCTGTCGATTTCCTTACCTACGACAAAACTATCATTGGATCGAATTACGAAGCGTTTATTCCGGCAGCGTTATTCATGCGTATCGCTGGGCATGTTCACCAAGATGCAGCCGACCTCAGCAATATTATGAAGCTGAAAGTCATGAGACCGAGTGGAAATGTCGGCCTTCGCTGTGCTAATGGTGTCGGCGAAGAGTTGATACAAGTGGTATCGAATGTATTTGGTGGCGCGTCGCCAATGAACATAAACGGTGAGATTTCGGAAAGCTCCGAAGACCTTGTTGCTACCGATCTGTCTATTGAACTTCCGTCGCTGCGCGATGTCGTGTCTGGCGGACAATCTAAGATTGTACCGATTAAGTACAGCTGCGTTACCGACGGCGATGAAGCGGGTGTCGGCGTGATGATTACTGGTATCATATCTGACACGGACTTTATCAATAAGCTGCAGATTAGTCCACTGGCTATGGAATCTCGTACAAACGATTTGTCGTTCCAAGAAGTTATGGCCGCTGAAGACGAGAATGGCAATATCACGATGGAACAAGCCAAGCAGCGCGATTTGATTGACCCGACGTCCATATTAGCTGACCTCGGATTGGTAGCTGTCGTCTTGCAGCCAGCGAACCCAGATACTGGCGCGGAAGGCGTTATGGCGATAATCGGTAGCGTGAGCATCAATAAGTGGGTGCTGTACCATACTTTTGTGCATCGTAGCCTATTTGGCGATTTGGATGCCGCGCATGGTTACATTTCTGCGGATGAACGTAAAGCCGCCATCGAAAAACTTGAAAAGAAGTCTGGTAAATAGCGAGGATATATGGCAGAAGCATCTATTGTACAAGTACTTAATGCTGAATTGCTTGGCTTGGTCGAGTACGCCAGAGCCAAGGAGATTGAAGTCAACATGGACTTGCTGCGCAGCGCCATGACAGCTATTGCCAGCTTGCAAGTGAACAATACGCTGTTGGGCGGTACGGAATATCAGCGTCCCGGTAAGAAGGCCAATAATTTCAATGTTGAAGAAGCCAAACGCAAGGATGCTGAACGTATCCAAGCGAATATGCATAACGACGAAATTTGGCGTTCAATCAGCACGAAGATTGGCGCTGCGATTGGCGGCGATGATGCCGCTTTGCAGTCGTTGTATAAGATGGGTGGTAGCTCGCTGTCCGCATTCAGTCGTGATAAGCAACTCAAACGCGACAATAAACAGTCGCTGAGCACGACTAACGAAATTCACAACAACCATCCATACTTTGTGTCGGTTAAGCAAGTTATGGCGAAATACGGCGACCAGATCGTCAATCGTCAAATTACGTTTGATGATGCCATGACGCAGTATAATCAGAAGAGTTCGATCTTGTGCAATTACGATATTGAACAAGAACCAGACGAGGCTGGATGCAAGTACATCTATGGCGGATTAGATGGACTGTTGTCGTTGGCTGGTCGTAAGATTGGCCTTAACGGCGTGTTGAAGGTATGTGGTATGAATGTAGATTACACATCCATTCAGCCAAGCCGCCGTCGATACTCAACGACTAAGTATTGTATTAAGTTGAGCCCAGAAGATGCCCAACTCTTTGAACGTATGATCGTGGATGATGATTCGCAGTTGCGTAAATTGCTGCAGCTTACTAATGTGTCGGTTTCTAAGGATGAGGGAACCACGGTGAGTGCTGTTAACGATAATCCCGATAAACCGGATTCTGCACAGCATGGTAGGGACGCCGCCGTCGTAGCTGGCCATCAGAAGCTTAGTGAAGACGGTGTGAATGATTTTGACCAACGAGTTGCTGGCTTGTCTAACTCGCTGAAATCTGCTGTTAGCAAGATGAAGCGTTATATGATGTATCCATCGCCGCGCAAGCCAGTTATTAAGCTGTCAAAGTTTACTCCGTCTCCGGACGCCGACGTTAACTTGCTGAAGCAGATCGAATACTTGTCTGAGTTTGCGGTTAAATTTGGCGAGGTCTTTAAAACGGAAGTTGCTGTAACCAAGTGCGTTATGGGTGTTGAAACCTTCCGTATTGCGAATTATACAGAAGACAACTATCGTGAGGTTATCTCGACCTTGAACCGTCGCATGCCTCAGATTCTTACCGAAGAGGCGCTGGCCGATTGCATCAATGCCGTGAACAGTGCGCTGTACGCATTCTTCCATAACATTGAAGAACGTATCTCGTCTGTGTATTCTGGTATCAAGTTCGGCGGCTCCGCGAATAGTGACGTATCCAAGGAAACCGTCGATCAGTTGTCCGAAGCGCGTAAGCGTCTTAATGACATTTTGACGAAGCAGTATGTTATCGAAAGTGGCGTACTTGCGACTCTGCAAGATATCAATAGCGGCATTCAAGACGCCATTAACTCGATTGGTCATGGCGAAAACTTGAGTGATGTGGTTCCAGACGAGTTGGTCGACGCTAGCGATAGGTTGGCCGAGTTCACGACGAAACTGAACCATAACGACGTTCCGACTGATGAAGAATTTATTGACTTTATTCAGCACGATTTGCCGATAATAGTTGAATACGGTGTTCATCATTATAGGGCCAAGGTTGAGTGGAATCGCTTGAAGAATATTAAAGTGACCATCCCAGTGAAGGGTTCTCCGCAGACCTATACGATTGAACAAGTCGTTAATGATTATGAACTCTTGATGCATAATGGCGATAAAAACTTCGATTATATGGCTGCGCAAGTCATGCGTTTTGAACGATATTTGGAATCGTTTGTTGGAGATGTGCCCGAAGATCCTGGCGATGATTATATCCCCAAGCTTGTTCGTACGGTGAAAAATTTGGCGAAGGCATATCCAGAACAAAAGCAAACGTCGCAATCGGCTGCTGCTGACAAGCCTAAGACGAAGGAAGCTTCTACGGCTGCTGAACAAGCTGTCCAAGAGCTCCGTGCGCAGAAGGTGGAACCAGAACAAGCGCCAAGCGAAAAGATTGGCGTTGTGGATAAGTCGAGTCGAGCATACCAAGATATGTCAGATGATGACAAGAACTCCGCTGAACTTGCGGCGTCGCTGTTTGGTGGATTTTAACACGTTAGGTTGACTATGCAATTAGATGTACGCAGAATAACACAGAATGATCGGTTTGGATACTACGTCAACTTTACCGCTGACGTGTATTCCGAGTACCGCGCTAGGTTGTTTGTACTGTATCATGGCGGCTATAAATATAGTGGCGATGTCGGTTATGGTATTACTGCCGATGTACCGGGTATTGCATACGACGACTGGATGTGCGAATGTCGTCCACCTCGTATCGACATACACAAGTTTAATGCGGAATTATTGATACCGCTTAAAAACGGCGAAAATACTTGGTGGTTTTCGAGTAAATTTTCGGACGAGTCCGAGTCTGCTTTGCAGCACGAAATCAATCCGCTAAATATCTTGGTCGAGCGAAAGACTGTCGAAGTCAACGTCCGTCGAATCTTGGTTCAGAATCGATCCGTTCTCATTGAATTGGAAAGCGGTGAAATCGCCGATGGCGCTGCTGTGACGATTAGCAATGCTGATCTCGCGCACAAGCATTTACTTGGTACGGACAACTTGCGTATCTGCGGAACATACTATGTCACTAAGATTTCGGATACTGTCTATAAGTATGATGTTGGTCATTATACGACGGTTGACGGTTCATACGAATTGTCTGGTGACGGTTATACTGCCTCGGTATGGGAAGTCTGCTATTACGAATATGGTAATATCGAGTTGCACAAGGTTAGCTCGGATACTGCAACGTTCGCATGTTATGACTTGACTGAGATGCCTCAGCTGAATGACCAGTTGTGTATCGGCAACGTTATGTGCCGTGTATTGGCGGTTAGCGGCGTCGTGGTTAAAGTTGATGCGAGGTTGAGTGAATCGACGGCAACCGCCAAGATGGTGTATTGCCCTCGAATTCCGTCCAAGAGTGTGCCAGTTAACTGGCCGACGTTGGTGGCTGCGCCTACTACTCGTAAGCGTCTGCTTCGAGCAAACCCTGGCGTCGTCGTTACCAATGGCTTGCTAGGCGAGCATAGTGCCAATACCGAATGTATCAATCCTTCTATAGACACCTACGTAGTCAAAAACGAGGCCGATGTCAACCATACTAACCAGCCAGTACTTGTATGTACTGGTGGCGAGAATGAATCTGTAGTTTGTATGCAGTTCGCACCGAACTCGATTGCTGGCGACGAGAATGCTGCTGCGACATTGTCGCTGTATGTCGAAGATATGTCGTATAGCGAGGCGATGATTATGGTGTATCAGATGGATAGTGCTGGATGGAACTCCAACATGTCCTATGATGAAATGATAAAGCATGTCACGCAGATTCCTATCGGTAGCGCGAAATTGTTGAATCCGTTGAAGCAGCCAGACAATAAGGCTGACCTGTCTCAGATTGGCCATTTGCCTATTGACGACTATAACAGCATGATCTCAATCCAGTTGGATTCTGTCATTGTACAAGAGTGGCTGTCTGGAACTGCCACATACACGCCGTCGATTGCCTTGAAGATAATTGGCGATGGTTCGCCGTCTGTCACCTTTGCTTCCACGAATAATAGTGACCCGACCCATCGTCCACAAATCATCTTTACTGGCGGTGAGTCTGGCTTGTCTCCAGAGCCGTTCCAGATTGACTTGTCTACAAATATGATCGAACCGAACCAAGTTTTGCGCATAACTCCGCATGACATTTCGAAGGACAATTTTGGTAACTCGGTCTTTTCGAATGAAGTTGATATTGGAACGTCAACGAAGGTTCCTATTGTTTCTGGAAACTCGACTTACTTGGATGTCGTTGTTCCCGAAGACGCTAGCGGTTCTTTGACCGTCATGGTGTACCGTAAGCGTAATGGTGGTGATCGTGTTGCGTTGACCACTGAGGACGCCGTTGTGTATGTTAATCATTCGGCCACGATGCGCAGCGTTCCTCTTGCGAAGAAGTTGAAGCCGGGAATTGTTGACCCAGACTTGGTTGGTCGTACTGCCTTGTATAACCGCGACATGGGCTTCGTCAACATGACCGAAGTCACTGACGAGACCAGCCTTATTCAGAACGTCTACTCTATCTTGCTGACGAACCCAGGTGAACGTTTGTTCAGTCAGAACTTCGGCACTGGTATCGAACAGCGCTTGTTCAAGCTCGGCTCTCAAGATGATGGATTGACTCTTCTCCAAGAATGTATCCAGAAGGTTCATGAGTACGAGCCTCGCGTCTTTATCGACGGCGACCAGAGCTCGTGCGAGTTCGACGATAGCGAGAACTTGTACTACTTGCTGCTGGCGGTCGTACTGCCGTCGGCTCGTACCGAGATGATACGGCTCCCATTCAAGAACCGTGGTAGGAAGATCTAATGTTCATACAGACGATCGGATCCAAACAAGTGGTGTATGTTGACAATTACTTGTCCGACTACATGGAAGTAGCCGACGAGTTCGGTATGGTTGAAAATGGTCAGCTCGCGTCCTACGTTGTCAAGAGCGATACGCCCTATGTAAATGAGTTCGGTATCAGCCGTCCGTCGATACGACTGGATGGCCGTACCGTCGATATCCACGTCGTCAATAACTATGTGAAGGCTGTCGACTGTACGCCGAGTGCCTTGGTTACTGCTTTGAATACGTTTCCAGCTAGTTCTCGTATCAATATAAGCGGATTTCCGTTTGTGTCTCGGTTTTATCTGGGCGCGGAGCATAATCTGCGCATACTCGATTCTGCCAAACGTACGTTTTCGCTGCGCCAGTATGGCCGAAAGGACTTGAAGGGCATATACAATATGATGGTGCATCTAGGTGATAACAACGGTAAGCTCTATGAGCCAGTTATCGCTAGGTATGTCTATACCAGCTACCAGATGCCTAAGCATCGCCAGCTGGTGGGCTATTTCGACCTCGGCCAGTATTTGTCCGTAATTAAGGATCATCGGTACGAGGAATTGTTCATGACGCTTGGAAAGAACAAGACGCTGGCGTTCGTGGAACTCAAGGAGTCTGCCCCCATTGTCAAGCTGACCGGGGTAGTGAACAACGTCGCGATGCTGACTTTGCAGAATATCGAGGGCACGTACGACGCGAAGAAGCTGAACGACTTCAATCCGTACGTTATACTCACACGCCGACCGCTGGTGATCAAGACTATGAAGTTCCCTTGGACGAAGGTCAAGTTCGACAAGGTGGATGTGTTCATGACACCCATTATGAGCCTATCCGATGCGTGGGAATCTCTGGAAGGAGGTATAAACTTATTGGCGCTCCCAACCGGAAATGCCCAAAATTTACGGTTTTGAGCCAGTTTGGAATTCAAATTGATTTGAACTAAATTTTCACCTGTTATCCAATAAGCCGCTTCTAGGCATACTGTAATAACACTTATTCATAAGGAATAGCTATATGGCAACAAAGAAAACTACTAACCCAGCTGAACCCGATTTCTCCTTCTTCCAGAAAATCAAGACGGGCGACCGTTATGCGGACGCAAACGTCAAACATCCAGAATACGGCTACGCCGATTCCGGTTCCTACATGCTGAACGCCTTACTATGTGGCGATATCTTCGGCGGCTTCCATCTCAACAGATTCTTCATGGCCGCTGGTGAACAAGGCTCCGGTAAGTCCTACATGATGAAGAACAACTTCATCAAGCCTTTGATGGACTTGGGCTACTATATTTTCTATTACGACACCGAACACGAAACCAATGAAGACCAGTTAATAGAAGAAAACGGCTTCAATCCAAACCAGTTCAAGCTCGTCCAAGAGCATACGACTGCCGAAGACGTGTTTGTGTCTATTGCTGAACTTCTTGACGCTTTCGAAGCCGATAAGGGCAAGAAGATGAAGAATGAACGTAAGGTTGCGTTCGTTCTCGACTCTCTCGGCGGTATGTCTACCAAGAAGACTACGAACGACGCCACGAAGGGCGAACTCAAGCAAGACATGACCAAGGCCAAGGTGGTCAAGGCCATGTTCACGAACATCACGAACCGCTGCGGAAACCTCGGTATTCCGATGTTCATTACCAACCACATTTACATGGCTACTGATGGCTACGGTGATCCGAAGCGCATCGCTAACGGTGAAGGTGCCAAGTACTTCGCTTCCGTCATCTTGACGATGCGCAAGACTCTCGACGTGCCTGACCGCAACACCAAGGAAGTCAAGGGTATCATCCTTGAAGCCACCGTGTTCAAGAGCCGTATGGTGAAGCCCAGGAAGACCGCCATGCTCTATCTGGACTACAACACTGGTCTGAACAAGTTCTACGGCTTGCACAACGTCGCTCTCGACGCTGGCCTCATCGAAGAGTTCTCTGCTTCCAAGTATCCAGAACTCGTTGAGAAGATGCCGAAGGACGGTAACGGCCAGAAGACTCGCAAGACTTGCTACGTCATCATGGACAAGAAGAAGGATCCGAAGGACTGGATCGTCTGCCTTGCCAGCAAGGTCGACCGCAAGGAATACATCGGCACTATCCTCGAAGAAATCAACGAGTATGTGAAGAAGGAATACAAGTTCCGTCCGCCTTCACTCGGTTCTGCCGAAGACAACGAAGCTCCAGAAGTCGACGATTCCGAAATCGACGAAGCAATCGAAGATTTGAATCTCGCCGATGCTGCGAAGGCTGAAAGCTTGCGCAAGGGAGTCAACGGCGAAGACTAATCTTTGCTGTTTCAATCGCACCCGAAAGGGTGCGTTATCTTGTGAGTATTTATGGCTGCTGTATATGATTTGACTAGGGAAGACCTTGTTCTCCGCACTTATCTTATGGACTTTGACATAGCTCCTAAGATGGTGTCGTTCCTTGATGACAAGCTCTATTCCGATGCTACGAACAAAACCCTTATTGGTATCATCCGAAAGTTCATCCGCAAGTATAACCGTAGGCCGCAAGCGCAAGAGCTTATCGTCGGTCTCGCCAACAGCGGATTGAGCGAAACTGCTCGACAGAAGCTGCTTGCTATCTGTAATGCCGAAGTTCCGTACATGAAACAGGACTACGTCATTACTTTGCTTGAAAACTTCTATCAAGAGAAGGCGACTGAAAATGCGTTGCGCGATGCCGCGACTGCATTGTACGACAATGATACCGAGAAAATCCGTGACTTGCTTCCAGTTCTCCGTGATAGGCTGAACTTCAGTCTCCACATGGGATTGGGTCTCGACCTCGTCGAAGACATCGAGGAAGCACAGCGCAGATTGAAGGAAATGTCTCATCCGATTCGTTCCGCAATCGGCCCTATCAATCAGTACACGGCTCAAGTCAAGACAGACCCCAACTCTGGTGGATATCCTCGCAAGACGATGACCTTGTTCGTTGGCCAGCCCAACGTCGGTAAGTCGCTTGTGATGGGTTCCGATGCTTGTAACTTTATACGTTACGGCTACGACGTGCTTTACATTTCTCTGGAACTTTCCGAAGAATACGTATGGCGTCGTCTTGCCGCCAACCTTACTGGTGTGCCGCAGTACGAAGTGGCCGACCTCTCTGTCGACGAATGTCGTAAGCTTATCGAGAATACGAAGATACCTGGTGTCGAGCGCCTTGGCCGCTTGAAGGTTATCCGTATGAAGACGACTACGACCCCGGCAGAAATCGAAGCTCGTGTCGACCAGTTCTACTCCATCTACAAGAAGAATCCGGACGTCCTCGTGGTGGACTACATCGGTATCATGAAGCCGAACCGTACTCACCGCACGATGGAAAGCATGTACCTCGATGGCCAAGAGAAGGCCGAACAGATCCGCGAACTTTGCATCGACCGCAACATGGTCGGCATTTCCGCAGTCCAGTTCAACCGTTCTGGCTACTCTAGGCTCGATGCTGGTCTCGAATCGGTGTCTGGTTCAGCTGGCTTTGCTGAAACCGCCGACATCATGATTACGATTACTCGTGACGACCTCTTGAAGAAGCAGAATATGTACGCCAACTTCGTGAAGAAGAACCGCTTCGGCGAAAACGAAGTCATGTTCTACACGAAGTACGACTACAATACGATGCGCTGGTATGACGCTACTACGGACGATATCGCTGCTTACACCGATGCCCTTACCCAAGCCCAGATCGCTGCCGAGGCGACTAACGGCATGAATCAGAACATCCGTGTGGGTACTGGCGGCGGAAATCGTGGCGGCGGTGCCCCTAGAGGCCAGAAGTTGAACGACAAGCAGCAAGCTGCCGTAGCGAGCATGCAGAGTATTTACAGCCAGTTTTAAAGTAATTTCTCCAGTAACTCCAATAGGAAATGTCTATGGACGTACTGGGGAAATATTTAACTGACGACGCTGATGAAGAAGTTGTCCAGTTGGAGGACATCGAACTGGATGACTCTCGACACGGCAAGATTCGCGAAGTCTTTGACGAATACTTGAAGACACCGAGATTTCCGGGTGACGCTTGCTTGGTTCTTACCATGCCAGAAGCTACCTTGAAGAAGTACAGCGAGAAGATAAATGCTGGCCTCTGGTGGATGTACAACAAGTTTTGCAAGAAGGACTTTGGCATGATGCAGCTGTTGGTCGCCATCGAGAAGATGGTGGACGCGAATAAGCTGGCGGCGATGCTTGATATGGATATCAAGCTGCTGGTAGCGAAGGAGGCTGGCATCAACGCTTCTGAATCGGATATCGAGAACGCCGCTACTCGTGCCGATGAATCTGAACAAGAAATCAGCGAGCCGATCAAGCTCTCGCAAGAGTATCTTGATAAACTTACTGAAGAAGATCCAGAAGAAGAAGCCTTTATTATGGCGGGATTGAACGATTAGTTTTTAGGTTTTGTATGTCACATTTTAAGTTTGGATCTAAGTACAAGAAGATTGTCGACCAGCACGAAAAGGATAACGCCGAGTACGAAAAGACCGCACTCGAAAAGCGTGATGAACTTACCAAGGCCATCGTGAACATCGGCTCCGGTTCCGGTAAGGAAGGAGAAGGTTTCGGCGGCGCTGGTACTGGCGTGATGGTTCGTACCGAAGCCTACAACAAGTGGCTCGTGGAGCAGCAGAAGCGCAATCCGTTCATTGGCAAGAGCTACATGCAGATTGCTGAAGAATACGCTCGCGACGACGAGGAAGTCAAGCAAGAAACTGCCATGACCGACGAAGATGCTGCAAATGTTCTCGACATCGATGAAGACGGTTCTCTGCATATCAAGGACGATTACGATCCGAACAATGTGGAAGAAGTCGACAACGAGAAGCTGGTTGGTGATGCCGCGAAGTTCTCCGATCTTTGCGTTATCAACAACGTAATTTCCAAGCAGTTGACATGGGATTTCGATTCCTTGATGGACGAAGTGACCGCCTCCTTGAAGGAAGCTCACCTTGACGATCTCGACTTCGAACTTCCAGAAAACCTCGAAGAACAAGTTGATGCCGCATTGAAGCGTCATGACGCAATGCTCTTGTTGACTCACAACAAAGAAAGTGCCGAAAAAGCGTCAAAATAGCCGATTTGCAATTCAAATTTATTCTTTCTACTATTTGTCCAGCTGTTGGTGGTCAGCTACAACAAAATCACCAAAACACGTTAAACCATAAATAACCCTAAGTTAAACCAATGATATCCAAGGAGTAATCCCCATGACTACCAAGAATACCCAAGCTGATGCCGATTTTCTCGATCTCGACATCGACACCGTGTCCAACCTCGACGAAGCCACTTCGATTGGTGGCAAAGTTGACCCGACTCGCTGGAAGCCTAGCGTGAGCAAGCGCAATCCTAGCTACAGCGCAATCATCCGTCTTCTGCCGCAAGGTATCGAAGGCGTCAAGAACAAGACCTATCCGAGCGTGAAGGTTCTTTATCACCACCTCAAGTTGAATGGCGTTCACATGGAAGTGAAGTGCTGCCGTAACACACCGGGCCAGGACTGCCCCATCTGCCGCGCAATTTGGGATCGCTATAACGAACTCGCCAAGAAGTACGAAAAGGGTGACAAGCACCTCAAGGTATGGACTGGCATGACTGCTCGTCCGGAATGGCATACGAACATCCTCGTTCGTGAAGACGATAACAAGTCTGCCAACAATGGTAAGGTTCTCGTGTGGCGTCACAGCGACGCTGTGGAACGCACGTTACGAGCCCCGTTCGATGACAGTGTCGAAGCTGAAGTCCAGAATGCAAATGGTGCCCCAGCCAAGGGCGCTTTGGCCAAGATGAAGAAGGAACGCCGCAAGTTCATTCCTCACTCTCCGACCAAGGGTGTCGACTTTGGTGTTATTGTCAGCTGGGATGCTGCAAAGAACATGACTTCTTACGACGGCTCTGACTACGTGGCAGAATCGACTCCGCTCGCTGACACGAAGGAAGAAATGCTCGAAATCCTCAATAACTGCCATGACTTAACAAAGTTCTTGGCCGATATTCCGGACGAAGCAACTGCTGCCGCTAAGTGGCGTGAATTCCTTGAGAAGGCATCCAACGCTCAGTCCGCTGGTGATGGCGAAGGTGGCTTCACGGCCAACAACGCTAGCTTCGGCGCGGCTCCGAATCCGAACTACACCAACCGTGCAACTACCAAGGTTGCTGGTGCTGACTTCCTCGGCAACTCCGCCGACATGGATCCAGCCCCCGCAAAGGAACCAGACGAAGACGAAATGCTCGTAAGCGGCGCTAGCGCTGCTCCAGCACAAGAAGCTCCGGCTGCTAACAATGCGTTCGCCGCACGTCGCGCTGCCGCTCAGGCCGCTACCGCCGCTGCGATGGCCAACCAGTTGCCAGAAGGTGAAGACGACGATACCGAACTGCCATTCTAGTCTTTTCCGTTTTTTCAGCTAGAAATGGCTTTGGCACTGTGGCGCTCGACTAACCATTGAGCGCCACTTTATTTAAGGTTTTACTATGTCCTTTTCCTATGCTAATATTCCTGATGCGGCGCTGGAAGAAGCGGTGGAAGCTGAATTCGGCGACAACTCTTTCGCATTAGAGAAGAAGTCCCAATACTATAATTTCATTTGTCCGTTCTGTGGTGATCCAGCCAGACCGAACAAGAAGAAGGCTTACGTCTATCGTGACCGCTGGCTGTTCCGTTGTTATAAATGCGGACAGAGCATGCACTTCATGAAATACTTGAAGGAGAATGACGACGCTGCATACAAGCGAATGCTTCTGTTCGGTTTCGACGGCGATAGGTCTGACGACAAGCGAGAAGAAGTCTTGCCCAAGAAGAAAGTCGACTTGCCGTTCGAAGACGGCGAACTCATTTCTCTACTAGACCATCATCCTCTCGCAGAACAAGCAGTGGCTTTCTGTCAAGGCCGCCGCATCCGTCCAGAAGTGTATGACCTTTGGTTCGTATGCCAGGAAGGCGACCAGTTCTTGAAGCGCGACGACTTGGGCGGACTCGTGCTGAACGAGCAAGGACGTCCGATCGGCAACGAGTTCAAGAACCGTCTCATCATTCCGTTCTACAAGTACGGCGGTGCGTGGACGCAGTTCGACGCTCGTGCGCTAGACCCCGATAACAAGCTGCGCTATCGAAACTTCGAAGGTGTCAAGCGTCAAGCGTACAACATCGACTTCCTCGACGTGACCAAGCCGTTCTACATCTTGGAAGGAACGATTGACTCTACGTTCATTCGCAATGCTATCGCCATCGGCGGTATCTCGCACTTTGACGAAGTCATCGCGGACAATCCGCAGATTGCAGAGCACAAGGAAAACTGTACGGTCATCTGGGATAACGACAACGCTGGTGAACTCGCTCGTATCGAATCCGTTAAGAAGGGGTACAAGTGGTTCAACTGGTCTGGAATAAAGGAAAAGGATGTCAACGGAGCCGTTCTGTCTGGCGAGATGCCAGTCGATGACGACGGCTACGTTTCCACTCAATTTATCGAAGGTCGTAGCTTGCCGCCAGAAGGCGCGGCTATTATCTTCGCTCTCGAACGCGGCGACATGGCCGCACGTGAACGCCAGAAGCAGCGCGAGACTCGTCTGCAGCTGGTACAGAAGATGCAAGCAAAACAGAAAGTAGAGGTGTGGTTCTAATGGCTCTTGGCGCGTTGAAACAGAAGGGTATAGATGAATATGTGCAGCCGTTGAAGATTGCGCAGTATCTTGACCGTCCGGTTTCTGACTTGAAGGGAATGGGTTTCTTCGATGGGATCCCTTACATAGTCAATTATCAAGGCCAGAAGAAATACCGTTACGATGCGTGTCTGAAGAAGCTTTCAGCCTACGGTCTGAAACCTCCTTGCACTACGCACCCTTACGCAAAGATCCGTCCGGCTGAAATCGTCGCTGACTTGGATGTAAGTCCGATGACGTATCTGCGACTGGTCAGAAAGGGCATTATCAAGGAACAGCCAGCCGACGATTACGGCAAGTTCGTCTACTTCCGTGATTACGACTGGTTCCTCAAGAATTACGTGCCGTCCAAGAATTTCAAGTTCCTTCCCAAGACTCTAAATGTCAAGGACAGCGCGACGTTCATCGGTACGACACCGGGAAAGCTCCGAGCGGCTTGCCGAGCTGGCAAGGCGAACATCGCTTTCTGGATTCACAGTACGACTGGCCGCAAGCGATACAAGTGGATGACTCGTGAGAACATCATCCAGTATGTCAACGACTCTATCAACGAGACCGTAAAGAAAGGTAGCCGCTTGATAAAGAAGGAGCCGCTTCCAGACGTGCTGACTACTGGCATGGCTTGCGTCTACATGAAGATTTCTCGTCGCACGTTAACGAAGTTCATATTCATGAAGCTTCTTCATCCAGAGCAAGTCAAGGTTGGTGCTCGCACGAGGAATTTGTTCAAGAAGTCCGAACTCGATGAGCTGTGCGACCAGATCAACCGCCGTTATTTCTATTGCGAAGGCAAGCCGTATTACAACCGTTTCGCTATCCGTACAAAGTTCGGCAAGAGCAATTACTGGATTGACAACTTGATATCCGGTAAGTGCCGCGTCGTTGCTCCTCCCAAGCTGATGCACATTCAGAAGTCGAAGGACTATTGCGTGATGACGGTTGACGAGTACAATGCCCATTGTGCCGAAGTACAAGCCAAGGGCTGGCCGATGTATCCGATGTGGGGCTGGGTTCAAGAGGATGTTGACGCCATCGTCGCTTCTGGAGTCAATGTCGATCCGAAGATGGAACTCTCCGAATTCCAGAAGAAACATCTGGACAAACTAAACAAGACGAACCGTCGTGCTGCCTATTACAAGCGTCACAAGGCTGGAGTGGCTGCCGCGAAGACTCGTAAGAAGACGTCCAAGCAGTTTGTATGGGAAACCCCAGTGATGGACGAATTCGAAGTCGCCATCAAGGCTGCCTTGTACGAAAACGAACTCCGCGCAGAAGACCGTAGGCGTACCGTATATGCGGAACGCGCCAAGGAAGAAGGTGAGAAGAACCAGCTTCGCAAGGCTCTGGGTATCCGCCCGGTCGAGACAATCCGTCTTGACAATAACACGATCTTGCAGCACAGTAAGACGCCGTGCGTGATTACCATTCTGTATAGGCGCAAGGGATCCGACGTCAAGGTTCCATACAAGAAGTACTCCTCCAGTCGTGATGAACTTGTCTACTTGGCTAGCGACCAGCCAGTAAGAATGTGCAAGAAGAGCAATCCGCAGATGTCGATATTCCTCAACATCGGTCGTGTCGCTGAAAAGATTGTCAAGCTGAATCCGAAGGTTCCGCCTTCTTGGATTGTACTTGCCCATGCGTCTTCGCTGATATATGATCCGTCGTTCATACAAAAGCTCGAAGCCGTCCCTAGCGATGTAGGGGCTGTCGCTCCGTTCGGCTATGAACACTTCTTGCCGGATGGCACTTGGATGCGCTGCCCTAATACCTATGGCATGTATAGCGAATATTCGACAAAGGACGGAATGTACAACCGCCGTGTTGCTGGAACCGTGTCTGTCACTGGTTCGCATGACGTTGCCGTTCTGGACGGGCCGTTCGTCGCTATCCGTGGCGGCTACCTTCCCATCTTGAAGAACTTCGGCAAGCTGTATAAGTTTGGTGACGGTAGGGGCTGCGTACCATACGTCGTTTCCATGATGATGCACCGTCTGGAGGCTCGCATGCAGCAGATCGAGGTTGACTGCAGCTGGTGTGTCGATGTCAATGCTCCGTTTACACCGCTTGAGTGGAACCAGCTTGAGCCGAAATTCGTCGAAATCGGCAAAAAAGTGGTCACAAAGGGCGATTTGAATCCAAAATACATTTAGACTATATTTGATAGCCGAGGTTTAAACATGGCTGAAGAAATTGAAAAACCAGCGGTAGGCATTCGTTTTAGCGAACCGTTCTACAAGATCTTGAAGAACATCAGTTCTATTACAAAGACTGGCTGCGTTATCATGTTCAAGGGTAACGTGAAGGGCCGTATTCCGGGAAACCACATCAGCGTTCCGGACATGGCGATGATGACACACCTTGCTGCATCTGAGGCAGACTTGGATTTCGATACCAACCGCATCAACATCTTCTCGCTGAATGAATTTGTGAAGTATGCGGAACTGGCCAACTTCCCCAAGCGCGGCACGGCTGAACTGTCCGTGGACACTTCGATTACTGGCCGCCGTTACGAGTACATCAAGTTCTCTGGTGGCGGTATCACTTGCCGTACGCCGACTGCTGACCCCAGCTGTTTCAAGGAAGGCCATTCGCACATTCCGTTCACTAGGGATAACGACCCTATGATGAAGGTCGGTGAAATGCACTTCTCCGAGGATATGGTCAAGGACTTTGTTACGAAGCTCCGTGCGGTTCCGACGTGCGAGTTCGTGACTCTCCGTATCGACGACGGCGGCATCAAGCTCTACATCAAGGGCAAGATGTCCCAGCAGATTACTTACTGCGTACCGTCGACATGCACTCGCGGCATCGACACGCAGCTTGTCCACAAGATTTTCCGACCGGGCACCGTCACCGTGTTCCCAGTCCAGCTCTTCAACTACATGAAGGGCATCGGCGGAGAATACGACATCGACATCACCTACGCATCGTTCAAGGGTGTTGAGCAGATGTCCCTCAAGGCGACTTCGCTAATACCTGGGGCCGATCCAGAAAAGCCGATGACTCTCTGGATGGGTGCGGCGGAATGCTCCGCTGGCGCTTATTCCCAGTTCGACTTGGTTCAGTAAATTTATGTCATGGGTACAAAATGCGGTGAGTCAGCGCTCGCCGCATTTTTGCATTTGTATAAACTGAAAAGCAAGCACATGCAGGATATTTCCATGGGAACCCAGATCGACAAGAATACGCTTCTCAAGGCAATGAAGGACTATGTTTACGTGACCACGCAGAGCGGCCCTATCGTTCCTTCAAAGACGAAAGTGATTAAGATGCTGACAAAGCAGATTCCAGACCCAGTAAAGAAGCCCCAAGATGGCGACGACTGGGATCACCGTACCTACGACCAGAACAAGCCATTGGTATATGGCAAGAACTTGATTACGACCCGCGACCTCTACAAGAAGGTCTTTACGGAAGCCGTGACCAATACCGCCTACCGTGGTATGCGCATGAACCTTGCAAGTATCGACATGAAGGAAACTCACTGCAAGTTCATCATCAACCGTCGTGACCATGATATGCTTGTCGAGCTGTTCTATCCGAACGAAAACGAAAATATCTCCGTGAAGCTGACTTCGGACACTGGTCTGTCGAATCTTTACGAAGTATCCTTGCAGAGTCCCCAGTTCGTCAACAACTTCGGCTATACAATCTTGAAGACTTGCGACGAACTTATCGACTCCAACAACACTTACGACGTCGGAAACGATCTCGATACGATGCAGACCTTGAATGGCCTTGGTAACGGAACCGAGGATGCCAGCAATTCATGGATGGCAACCGACAGTTCAATTTATCACGAATGCGTGGACAGTGGCCTTGCGCAGCTGTTGAATATGTGTAATGCGGTTACTTTGCTTGAAGATGGCGAACAAGCACCGGGCGCAGAAGCGTTCGCGATGGACGGCGAAGAACAAGACATCGCACCTCCAGAGAACATCCCTGGCATGGAAAACAACGCCATTGGCGCTGGCGATGTCAATGGCAGCGATGACGAAAAGAATGCTCTTGTCGACATGAAGAGCGCAATCTTCGACAACATGTCTAGCGTCAGCCATCAAGCTCTTGACACATTGGGCAAGATTCTTTCTCAGAAGATGTCTCAAGATGCCAAGGAAGGCGGCCAGACTGGACGTGGATTCTCGCTGAGTCCGTCTGAAATCTATAACGGTACGAAGCCGATGAAGAACGAGGATCCGAAGGATGTGTTCAATGCGTTCTTCAAGGAGTTCCAAGAACTGGAACGCAACCAAGTTCCTGAAGAAAAGATTCAAGAATTCTTGGATTATCTTGACGACCCGCAGACTGCCGATGTTTCGCTTACCGAGTTTAACGACAAGCTCACTGAAATCTTCCCAGATGCGATGAATGCTCCGACTGCGTCTCCGTCTGACATGAGCACTTCTGACTTGTCATTGCCGGGTGAAACCGCGTTCGGTAGTGGTGGTGCTGCTGCTGCATCCACCGACGGATTTGACTTGGATGCTCCGGCTGATCCTAGCGCTCTTAACGCTTCGAACGACTTTATGAACGATGGTTCGTTCGGCGCGATGATGGATCAAGTTGGCGGTGAACAAGTCGACCTTCCGCCAGAAGGCGAAGACTTCTCGTTTGGTACTGAAGAAGATGAGCTGGGTGCCGATGTCGGCCCTTCCCAGCAGCCAGCTGACAAGACCCAAGAGTCTGCTGCCTCGCTGACCAACATCTAGTCGAAACGACACAATTTCAAGAGGCCGCAGCAATGCGGCCTTTTTAATGTAATTTAAACTTCAAAAGGAAACATACTATGAGTGAACTCAAAATCACAGAAGACGAGAAAGTTCGCGCAAGCTCGCTTCACGGCATGCTTGAAGACTTCAACAAGTTGGCTCCGGCCGAAGACGCTGCCGAGGAAGTGTCTACTGGCGAAGATTTGCCGTTGACCATGTTCGTGCTGCAAGGCCGTTTCGGACAAGGTCTTGCCCTTATCGAACAGTCTCTGCTCGATACGGAAACCGTCGCAAGGCTCGAAACCAAGGTGGATCCGAAGGACAACAAGATCTGGCTCCATATTGACACCGATAGCGGTATCCATGTGAAGATGGACGCTCTTCCGGTTTCCGTAGAACTTGATGGCCCAGTGTTCATCAAGATTTACGACCTTTGCAATGCTGTGCGTCACTTGATGGGCACTGCTGAAAAGACTGCAGCGCTGTGGGTCAGCGAAGGCAAGCTTTATCTAGGTGCTTTCTTCAATGATGGTATCGGCGGTTTCGAACTCGAAATCGGATTCAATCCGTGCGAACCGTTTGATGTGAAGCTGGCCAGCGATGACGACTTCAACGTCCGTATCGCAATGGATCAGATATCCTTTAACACGATTCTCGACAGCGTGTACAATTTCGAAACTGTCGAAATCCACCGCAAGAATGGCCGTGTGTCGTACCGCACTGGCGACGAGCATTGCACCATTGCGACCGCCATGCAGAATACTGTGATGGTGAACGACAACAGCGAAGGCGCAAAGCAGTATGACAATACGTCTGACTTCAGCGTCAGCATTCCGTCCAAGATCTTTAAGGCCATTCCTCTCGTGAATGCGCTTGACCTTGACTTGTCGCTCAATGTCATTATCGATCTCGATACCAAGAACAAGAAGCTCCGCATTTCTGGCATGTTCGCTACTCTCGAAACTGACATCGGTGATGCCACCTTGAAGACATACAACAATGATGGACTTGAGCGTGTGTTCCACATCAAGGCCGAATCTATCGCGGCTGCCATCGGTATGTACTTCGAAATCAACCATGTCAATCCGACTGGAAAGGCTCGCATCTATGGTATCGAAGATGGCCTTATCGGTATCGAAGGTCTGGAAGACGAACGCATTCACGTCAACATCAGCGTGGGTGACTGTCAAGTCGAAAAGCCGGGCTTCGAAATCATCCTTCCGCTTGACGTGTTCACGATGATGGTGCGCAACTCTGGTTGCCCCGACCTCGTGCTTCAGCACGGATTTGAGAATGGCCGTACCATGATGACTTATGGTAACGGTATGTTCTTGAGAAAGTGTACCTACAACGCTTAATCGTTATGCGGTAATGAGAAAGGCGGTCAATCGACCGCCTTTTCTTATTTGCCATTCCACGGCTTTCCCGTGGTCAATTCCGCTTGTGCGTACATCTGCGCCTTGTTGTAGAGAATTTGTTCGTTGAACGTCTTACCAGCATCAATGCGCTGCTGTTTGAGTTGATTGAATATTTCCATGACTCGGTCTTCGTAGTCCTGGTTTTGCCAAAGATTTTTGTGTGTCTTGCTGGCTAATACCGTAGTCGACTTGCCGTCTGGCGACGTCGTCTCGTGTCGGAAGTCGCTTGGTGCGGCATGCGAGTTTGCTGCGTTGAATGCTAACGTACCCATTGCTGCGTACTTACCGAATTTCTTGATTACGTCGTCAATACCTTCGAGCTGTGGAATGTCCGGAATTTCGGAATCATCAAAATCTTCCGATGGTGTTTCTGGTGCGCTGTCGTTCGGCATAGGTTCTGTATTGGATCCGTCTTCGTTTTCTGCGATATCTGCAAGGCCGTCCATCGAATCGAGCGCCGTTTCTGGTTCTTCGAATCCGTCTTCGAATCCGTCTTCTTCGTATGGGTTTGCCGCATTGATGTTGTTGATATCGGCGAACATCTGGTTTGCGGTATCTTGCTCACCTGGAGTGAACATGCTGAATTCGTTTGCCGCTGGGGCTTGGCCGAAGTCGGTGTTAATGTCCCCTACGAGTTCGTCATAGGTCACTTCGTCGGATTCTTCGGTCTGTCCGGACTTGTACTGGTCTTCCAGATTGTCTACGGCTTTGATGCGAGCCATCGCCGCCAAGTCTGTATTGTTGGTCATGGCTGGTGGATTCTGCATCTGCTCTTTTTCCAGCTTGCGTACTTCTTGATCGTACTCGACATTAACAGCATTGGGAGACTTGCCGGATATCTTGGCAAGGTGCTGGATGTTAGGCGGCTGTTCGCTGTCGAACTCGGTCGTCTTCTGGTCTAAGAACTTGTCAATAATTGATGGTTTTGTATCGTCCATGTGCCATTCCTTGATAGCTAATTGCAGTTTATCGAAATGCTTGCATTTGAAAAAATATTTTTTGGCCACATAATAAACTATTGGGCAAAAACACGACTCATGAGGTGTTTATGTCATTCAATGTATTCGAAGATGACGCGCTGATGGCCGAATTCGATAGGATTTCTGCAGAACCGATCGATAACGAACCGTACAGCCTCGTTCACAATCCCAAGCCTGTTGTAGAATCGATCCTCGATTTCAACGGCCACAAGATCGACACTGGTAGCTGGTGCTCCGGCGACGGCGTCGATGAAAACAAGAAGAAGGTTGGCAAGGCCAAGACTGCTTCCGATCCTAAGCTCGCAAAGGCTGCTCCGGCAAAGACTGGCGAGAAGAAGGACGACGGCAAGGTTGTCGAGAATGTCGATGCCAAGGAAAAGAAGGACAAGGGCCAGACTACCGAAGTCAAGACCAATACCGAAGTGAAGGCCGAAAAGGCTCCTGAAGCTGGTAAGGGTGGAAAGTTCGATAGCGCAGCCAAGTCTGCAGCTTCCAGCAACCAGAGCGGTGCCGATAAGAACAAGAAGTTCGAAGAGAACGCAAAGCTCCAGAAGCGTATCGACTTGTTCAAGAAGGGCGTACGCGCTTTGGCCACTGACTCCAAGACTGCTGCCGACGCCGAGAAGGTCTTGAAGAAGTTCGACAAGATCTCGTCCTATCTGAAGCCGAAGATGGAATCGGTTGAACCAGCTGGTGTTCCAGAAGAAGAACCGATTGATGTGAAAGCGTCTAAATTATTGGAAACCATCCATAAATTTCTTGGATTGAATGAAGATAGGGTTCTTGGCCCTGTCGACGCGGTAAATAAAATAAAAGAAGCCATTGCGACTGCTGGTTTGTAATGGTGTCGCATTGATGTTCCTTTAAAAAACCGTCAGAAATGGCGGTTTTTCTTGTATTTGCAATTCAAATTGTTTATTGCTACATATTTACCGTTAAACTAGACTTACTATGGCTCAGATTACACCAGAAGAAGCTAAACCAAAACGTCCTATGTGGCGGTCGATCTTCCATGACACGGAGAACGACCGCATGTACGTTTGGTACACGGACGGCACGATGGATGCCGTCCCATCGGTGCATGAGTTCTATACCGACAAGCAAGGCGAATACGGCGCAAAGCCGTGCGGCATGAAGGACATCTGGGATAGGGATGTATACAAGGTAGAAGTTCCCCCAGCTAACGGAGTGTCCGCCTACGAAGTTGAGAAGGCCATCAAGCAGAACCATGCTGGGCCGACTAATCACCTCGCCGAAATCGATATTGACCCACGTGGCCGATTCTTACAAAAGCATTATGCCGATACGGGTGTCATTCACCCGGACATGAAGGATATCAACCTCGGCTTCCTCGATATTGAAAACGCCACGACTGGCCGATTCTCTCTACCGACCGAAGCGAAGTATCCTATCAATGTCGTTACGTTCTACGTATCCAAAGAAGACAAGTATTATACCTACGGCGTCGCCAAGGACATTTCCGAAAAGGGAAAGAAGTTCCTAAAGGAAAACAATGGCGAGTACATCCTCTGTACGGATGAAGCCGACCTCCTTACAAAGTTACTATTCCAGATTGGTGCCAGCGACCTCGACATTTTGTCTGGCTGGAACTTCGGATTCGATACTGTTTACATTTGCAATCGACTGAAGCAGATAAATGAATCGCTTCCGCCGAAAGACCGTATTTCGCTCGACTTACTATCCAGAATGCGCGGTAAGAACAAACGCGCATACTTGAATGCCAAGAACGAGTTGGTAATTAACGGTACTGAAGTTATTGACTTCCTTGAACTCTACAAGAAGTACACCTTCTCTGAAGAGGCTTCATACAAACTCGATTATATTGGTAAAAAGATTGTTGGTGAGAGCAAGGCTCCGCTTCCAGACGGCTATCTGTCTTGGCAGAAGTACTGGGAAGACTATGTCTTGTATAACTTCCAAGACGTCAAGCTCCTTGTAAAGATTGAAATTAAGGCCCAGATGTTCCGCCTCGCGGTTACTTCTGCAGCCGCCGCTCGTGTTCCGTTCTCGTCTGTGTTCTCGTCCAAGAAGATGCTTACTGGCTTCATGCTGGATCATCTTCACCACACGAACCGTACATTCCCGCCGTATCGCCAGCAGCACAAGGAAGTGTTCCCTGGCGCATTCGTGTACTCTGTTCCGGGCTACAAGGAATACCTAGTATCTTATGACTATCGATCGCTGTATCCTTCTATCATGATGACGTTCAACACGTCACCGGAGATGAAGGTCACGTTCCCGATCGACTATGTGCTTACCGAGGAAGAAAAGAAGAATCTTATCAAGTCTCCGTGGGATCATAACGGTCGCTACCAAGTCTACTTCCGCAAGGACAAGGTCGGTGTCGTGCCAGAAGTTACAAGGCTTCTGTTCGACGGTCGTTCCAACTTGAAGAAGCAGATGAAGAAGGCCAAGAAGAACGGCGACAAGGAAATGGCTGGCGTCTATGATATGATGCAGAAAGTTTACAAAGTGCTTGGAAACTCTCTGTATGGATTGATGGGTTCTGAACTATTTGCTCTGTACGACGTGGACAATGCCGCCTCCATTACCGCTTACGGCCAGCGCCTCATCAAGTACACGATTGCCCGTCTTTCTGAATACATCAACAACGATATCCATAGCGACCCAGTATTCAAGAAGGTCTTCGGATACGAGCCGGATATCGACCCAGAACTTGTCGGTACGTTCACCGATGCCGAAGGCGAAGTGAACTACAAGCGCATGAGCCACGGCGATACTGACTCCTTCTTCGTGAAGTTCGGCGACATCTATGAACAGTTCCGACTGAAGCAAGGAACTGGCACCGAGGTCATCGTATTCGACAAGCACGAAATCGTGGAACGCTATTCGTTCGATAACGATCACGAACTCGAC
Organism: Prevotella sp.; assembly: GCA_045225255.1. Classification (GTDB taxonomy): domain Bacteria; phylum Bacteroidota; class Bacteroidia; order Bacteroidales; family Bacteroidaceae; genus Prevotella. Next base: position 117,185 of record JBGVBD010000066.1, read on the forward strand.
TCCAAGAAGGCGTTCAACCGCCTCTGCACGAAGTACGGTAAGGAAAATTGGACTGGCGCGGAAATGCGTACACCAGATGAAAAGACTGGATGGACGAAGGCGCAGATTACCTTCGCCGACGGTATCTTCATGACTGGCGATTACCGCATCATCTACAACCGCTACAGACTTACCGACTTCTGCCGAATCCTTGATGCTTGCATTTTGGAAGAGAAGCTTGACGAGTACATGCTCAGTTACGCTAACCAGTGGGGCTACTTGACGAACGAGTTGTTCTTGAAGCGCGAAAAATGTATCCACAAGGCTATCGTGACCGCCAAGAAGAAGTACATCTGCTTGGTGGAGAGCATGGAAGACATCGTCTACCTCGACTTGGGTCACAAGGACGAGAACAAGCAGTGGGTCAAGGGTACTCTTGCTGTCAAGCCAGAATACGCCATCACTGGTCTTGAACTTGTACGAAGCTCTACAGCTTTGTTCGGTAAGGATCGTATGATGGACATGGTGGACTTGATGATGGATACCATGGACAAGGCGACGGTGCGTAACCGCTTGCTCGAAATCAAGAAGGAATTCTTCGATTCCGTGCAGAAAGAGAATTTCAGCTACATCGCATGTCCGTGCGGCGTCAAGAACGATCCGCCTCCGCTCGAAGTCCTCGACAGCATGCCAGCAGAAGAAAAGAAGAAGATTGACTGGCGCGTCAAGGCTGGTGCCGTGTGGAATTACCTTATCCAGAATGACCCAGAACTCTCGAAGTTCCCTTACGAACCAGTGTACGCTGGATCGAAGATCAGATTCATCAAGAAGGCCGACCGTCTGTTTGGCGTTAGCATCATCTGCTATACTGGCGAGAAATGTCCGCCTCGTCTGCTCGAAATCTTCCACCCAGACTGGGAAGAACACTGGAAGGTTTGCGTGGCTCAAGTGCTTGGCCGTCTATTCAAAGCCGTCGGCTGGGATGAACGCCTCGAATACGACGAGAGCGATTTCATGCTGTCGATGTTCTAGGAGAGATTATGAAAGTAGGAAAGATTAAGTTGAAGAACCGCTCGAAGCGCATACATTTTCGGGGAATCCGTTTCCCATTATGCCGAGTGACGTCCGTCCAGCTGATGGTGCGAGAACTCGTCGACACCCAGTCTTCGCCTGATGGACTTTTTCAAGCGCTTCGTCGCTCATTGTCGGTTCGTCGAAATACTCGTTTTCGTCGAGTGACTGAGTACAACAAGCTTGGCCCGGCGACACAAGCGGCGCGTTCACATCGCTGCACACTTGCTCATAGAGCGCCAAAGCGGCTCGTGCTGGCTCGGAGTTCTTCGAGGAAAGGTATCTAACAAATTCAACATTCATACATGAGAGTTTATCAATGTTCAACGTAATTGACCAGCAGAATGCTACCGCCGATATGCAGTCGGCCATCAACAGCAACCTTCCTTGGGAAGAGAAGTACCGTGGTACTGACTTGGATAGCATCATCCTCCACCGCAACGTGGAGAACTTGTTCAAGAACGCTATCGAAATGAATTCGTTCGGCAACTACATCCTTCACTCTGGCGCACCGGGCACTGGCAAGACTTCTATCGCCAAGGCCATTCCGAAGATCATCGGCGCACAGTCGCTATTCCTTTTCGGTAAGCGTGACTCCGAAATCATCGACATGATTGACGAATACGCCAAGTACAGCTCTCCGGATGGACAGCCGAAGTTCGTTATCATCGACGAAGCCGACAAGCCGAACAAGCCAGCCGACTTCTACCGCGTTCTTCAGTCCGAAATCGAGGATACTTCCAGCACGTTACGATTCATCTTGACTTGTAACGAACTCTGGCGCATTCCGCCAGCAATCCAGTCTCGCTGTATGGCCATCGACTTCGGTGCAAAGTTTGAACACGAGGAAGACGCCGAGGCCGAACTCAAGGAATACAAGACCCGTCTCCACAAGCGCTTGATGAAGATTGCCAAGGGCGAATGCGATGCCAAGGGTGGCACGGTGGACAAGTTCCTCGTTGCCAACATCATCAACGAGTGCTACCCAGACATCCGCTTGATGATTGCCACGATGCACCGTTCGTTCCTCGAAAATGGCGGCAGCATTATCGGTACGATGCCTAGCATGGCTCCGTCCAATACGGAAGTTCTTTTCGAAATGACGGTCAACTTCAAGGTGCGCGAACTCCGCCACTTTATATCGAAGAACATCACGTTCTGCCAAGGCGTGTACCGTTCATTCGGCGACTACGCAATCGACCGCCTTCCGGACGAAGCTCTCATTCCGTTCGGCGTCGCTCTCGCCAATGCGATGTACCAGTCTAACCACCAAGTTGACCAAGAGTATGCCTTGTGGGGCTTCTTGCTCAACGTAATGCAGATTCTCAAGAAGTACGCACCGGATTGGAAGTATGCCGTTTGATCACGAAAAATTCATTCAAGACCGCATCGCTGGTCGAAAGATGACGATGGAGGATATCGCCTCGCATGACACCTATGCGGCGATTTACTCATTGTCCATGACTCCGTCCATCTACAAGTCGCTGCTTGCGCTGAACACGGTCGAGTTCAGCCGACTGACAACAAAGGTTCGCGCAAAGGTGATGGAGGCGTTCAACGGCTGCAAGCTCAACACCGGGTATCTTCGCGCATTCCCTACCGAGATTGCCGCCACGAACAAGCTCCGTGAACAAGTCATGGCCGTCTACGAAACGTCCGCATCGTCAGCAGACTCGATGATCCGCAACAAGGAAATCGACCCAGAGCTTATTAACGAAGCGTATGAATACAAGGTAAACGGCAAGCTGCCGGAAGGAAAGAAGAATGTCCGTCGAAAGAAGTGATATCGACCTCGTCATGAAGAGCTTTGGTTGTGATGAGGATACCGCCGTCAGCTTCATCAACGCTGGAATCAACGTGAGTATGCTGAGGGACGGCGTCGACAAGTATGTCGAACCAGAGCTTAACTTGGGAAAGGAAGTTGAAAAGGTAAAGGAACGTCTAGCCGAGACTGTTGGAGAGTTTCAGCAGAACTCCTAGAACCTTTGACAAATTGTCTTGTTGATTAGCTTCGCCTTGATTGGGCGGAGCTATTTGTCCATTTTCATCTACCGTAGCCTCGCCGTTGACCGAATCCATGGTCTCGGTCTGCTTGCCTTCTTCGTTCTGAGTGCCGTCGGTGGCGAGCGGAATGTCGTTGGGATCGGTAGCGTTTGAATTTTCGCGCTCGGCCTCTGCTTGCATGACGGCCTTCTGGTCTTCGGCTGGGTCTGCATTCTCGTCGAAATCGGCTTCGAGGTCTTCGTCCGGCATGGTAAGCGCACGTTCGGCGTAGGTGTCGAACATACCGAGCAGCTTCTCGTCACGCGGCTTGCCTTGGAACTGGCCTTCGCCGACGGCGAAATCGTACATAAATTCCATTACGCTCTTGCCTTCGAGGTCTGGTTCGTACCAAGCGTTTCCCGGTTCGGTAGATTCCGGATCTCCGGCGACGGTCATTGCGGCGTAGTTCATGTCCTTCTGGAACAGTTCTTCGATAAGTTCATAGTTGACGACCCTCGTCATCGTGAGGCCGAGTGCGGCCATTACGAGGTGCTTGAGGACGCAGTCGTTGTTGGAATCGGTCGTCGTGAGGTAGATAGGGTCGAGCATGAGCAAGTCATGGAGCTGGTAATCGGCCCACTTATGCAGCTGGGTAGTCCAGTCGCGACCGTTTATGCGGATTTTCTGGGTAAACTGGATAGGGAACTGCAGAAGCGACTTCCTCGTCTCCGGCGAGATAATCTGTACCTTGTTGGCGATTTCGTTCTGCATCGCCTCTATTAGAGCCTTGTCTTCCGGCTTCCTAGCCTTGAGCTCATTGAGCATTATGTTGAAAATTCCAGAAATATGTTCCATTTGCGCCTCAAATTCCGCTGTTTGCAGTTTATCAATACCGTGCGCCAGAAAAAATCGTGACCACAGCATAAACTTGAAACAAAATGAACGTACCATGAGGTTTAATCTATGGCAACAAAAATGGGTTATGCTCCAGGTGTGCGAATTCAGCTGAGGGACAATTCTGCCTATACGGTGGTGCAAAATCCTCTCACTGTCGCTGGTATCGTTGGTTACGCATCCAAGGGTGAACTGAACAAGATCATCCAGGTGGCCAACACTGGCGAACTTGGTGTGAAGCTGGGTTACGGATACCAGAGCTACAAATACAACCAGGGCATGTACGCCGCCAACGCGGTCTTGACTACTGGTGGCGTGGTCGAGTTCGTTCGTCCGTATGGCGAAGAAGTCAGCCGCACCGATGCATACAAGCGTGATCTGAAGACCGACGCCTTCGTGGTTGCGTTCGATAAGAATGCTGCGTTGTATGATAATTGTGGAGCCGTTGACCAGAAGACTGGTAAAGCCCTTGTTCCGACTTCGTTCAAGGTGAAGCACTTTGCTGCAACTCGTTTCAAGACGGACGGCGCAGCCGAGTTCGGCGTTACCCGTAAGATCAACAACATTGCTGAAACTATCGAAAGCAATAACAACGTTTCTTTCGGTGTGGACGCTAGCGAGAACTACTCTGACAGTAAGGAAGCTCGTCTGTTTGACGGTACGCACTGCACTGACATGGTGCTCTTCGCTATTATGAACCGCGATCCGAGCTATGCTAACCGTGCATTCGACCGCTACGAAGTGGTTAGCGCAAAGCGTACGCCGGGCGTGAACAACTTCATCGAGTGTGTGCTTAACAGCAAGCCGATCTTCACGATTGGTGACACCGTGCTTCTTCCGGCCACAAGCCAGAAGCTCGACCAGTTCGGTACGAAGGGAACTTCTTATGCCGCTGTCGAAGCTACGGTTTCCGACATCGACGACAAGACGGTTACTCTTGAATTGCCTGAAGGTGCAATCAGCGTGTATGGCACTAGCCTTCCGAACGTCATTATCTATAATGACGCCGAAAATGCTATCGCCGATGGCTTCGACTACATGAACATCAAGACGGCAGTTGCTGGTAACACGGTCAAGAACTTCACGACTCTCAAGTGGGGTGATCCGAATACTCGTAAGACTCCGAAAGAACTTGTTACTGATGGCTCTATCGTAAGTATCTATGATCGAGACCATAATGAGTACAGCATTCGTTTCTTTGGTGGCGCAAACGCATTTACAGGTTCGACTTCTCATAGCTTCACGGTCAATGTCGCCAAACAGACCATTACGTTGACCGCTTTGAACAAGGGTGAAGTTCTTCCTGGTGATGTGCTTACTATGACGACATCTAGTGGCGCGATGGTTCCGGTGACTGTAGAAAAGGTTATCGACAACGGCCAGACCTATGATATTGTTGGCCCACTTCCAGACGGTATTACGACTACTGGTACTTGGACGGATTTGGCATTTAGTTCCATGGCTAGCGGTGATTCGCTCTACTTGGTTGATATTACTGCCGTGAACGGAACTGATTCTACCAAGAACACTTGGTCTTATGTGGCTGACGCTGTGTCTGAAACTCTACGCTATGCAAAGGGCTTTAGCAAGGTTCCAGTCGCTAACGACATTAGTTCTGCGGTTGGTACGACCATCAAGGTTGATCCGAGCGCGGTCTACGATTACGCCATCGGTGACTTGGTTGGTATTGTTCGCAATAGCAACGCTATCCAGACAACGACTGACGCAAGTCTCGCGACTGGCAAGGCATTCGACGGTACACTCTATACGATTGTCAACCTCAATCCGTTGAGCGGCGAAATCGTGGTGAATGTTGCTGTCCCTGCGACCATTGACACGACGAAGTTGGATTACCAGTTGATCAACTTCAGCACGACGAATGCGACGATTTATAACGCCGTGACGACTTATCCGGTTGCGAATGCTACACCGACGACTAAGAATTTGACCGTTGTTACTGATGCACAAAATTCAGCGTACAGTTATGTATCGGATCCTGATGTCGCCGCATCTATTGCTGTTGATTCGACGATTACGTTCATTAAGGACGGTGGTAATGTTACAGTGACGGTTACGATGATTTCCGGTAGCTTGGTGTACTTCGCTACGAATGCAAACTTGGTCAGTGGTACGACATACAGTGCGTCATACACTGGAATTACGTACAACGAACTCGTTGATATGTACATCTTGTCCAGCTACTCGATGTACGTAAGCAAGACTGACCAGAAGGAAAATCCGTTCATCGGCTTTGTCGGTGATCAATCGGTCGTTCCGGTCATTCCGGCGAAGGCTTACATTAGTGCTAGTGCAAGTACCTTCACTGCAGAAGTTCAGAAGTCTCCGACGGTTCTCGCCGACTCCGATATCGGTGCTAACTTCATGGCCCTCGGCCTTGCGAAGTCCCAGTACCTCGATATCAACTACGACGGAAACCCGATGCAAGTGTTCACGTTGACTGACGAAGGTGTCGCAGTCGCTCGTATGTACCTCGCGATTTCTTATCGCTTCAACGGTAAGCTCTACGAGTTCGACGGTACTATCGTTCCGTACAACTACAACAACCGTCAGCTCGGTATTTCCGAAAGCGCTGAATACGAGTTGGAAAACAGCGGCCTCGAATTCGTGATGAACGATTCTGGTGTGCTCGACTACTTCCTTGAGAACAACTCCTATGATCTGTCCCAGACGGTTCAGAACGGTACTCTCAACGGCAGCTACACCGCTATCGCTTACAACCCTGAAGACCCAGCTATCGTTTACGATGCTGTGTGGACGTACGATCCGCTTAACAACAACAGCGGAAGCACTCTGTCTACTGTCTGGAACCTCTTTGTGAACAAGGACGCTTCCGATGTCGACATGCTCGTTGCTGCTGGTATGGCGATCAACGCACCGTTCACTCGCAAGAACGAAACGCTCAATCCGCAAGTCATGCAAGCCATGATCAACGTTTGCGAAAACCGTAAGGACTGCTTCTGCGTGTTCGACGGTGTTTACGAACCGGATATCCAGAAGGCTGTGAAGAAGATGACTGAAGCTGGTCGTCTCTCCCTCGGTCGCTGGGGCGCTCTCTACGATGGCCGTGGCGTGTTCCAGGATTCTCTCTATACGAACAGCCAAGTGGACTGCATGAAGTCCGTTCAGTTGGCTGCGATTATTACTGCTAACCGTCAAGGCGGTGTCTGGTGGATTCCGCCAGCTGGTGATGAAGCATTCGTGCCAGCTGCTTGGGGCACCAAGGAACGCTTCACTCGTTCCTACAACGCCGAAGACAAGAATTGTGACCATGCCAAGTTGAGCGACATCCATGTCAACGCGACCCGCGTGAACAAGGACGGCATCCGCATTTGGGGTGACTTCACCCTTCAGATGGAAGATACTGCCTTCAACCAGATCCACGTGACCATGCTTGTTGCTGGTATTCACAAGGCGTTCTACAAGTACCTTGACCACAAGGTATTCAAGCTGAACACTACGATTCTCCGTGCCCAGATTACTTCCGACCTTCAGGACAAGCTTAACAACATTAAGCGCCAGAATCCGCCGGGATTGATCGATGGTAAGGTTATTTGTGACGATACCAACAATACTCCGGAAATCATCGACCAGAACTTCTTGATCGTCGATCTGAAGCTCTTGCCGCCGAAGTCCACTCGTTGGATTATCCTCCGTACCACCGTTGAGTCGCAGAAGAATGGCAAGAACATTGCAACCGACGTTCTGCAAGCTTAAAGGGAGGTAAATAACTATGGCTCTTAGTGAAGAACAAAAGAAAAAGGTGTTCTACGCCAGTGCGATTGACCACCTTGTCGACCCTCAACGTAGCACTCGTTGGCGTCTTGTCATTCCGACGGACATCTTCCGTCTCGTCGGCGTGAACTGCACCAACGGTGTCCACTTCGGTACAGAAGGCGGTTCCGACGAATTCGCTCTGCATGTGCAGGGCGGAGCGAAGGTTCCGGCTGCGAAGATCAAGGATGCTGCCATTAACTACATGGGATTCCAGAAGTACTTCGCTGTCCAGCAAGACGGCCTCGCTGGCGAAATGGACATCAAGTGCCTCTTGCTTGAAGACATGCGAGCATACGAGATGATGATGGCATGGAACCAGACTTGCTTCAACCAAGGTATCCTCTCGAATACTGGTACGAACGACGCGATCCACGAGTCCGACCGTACCGCTAACGAGGGTAACAACAAGATTTATCTTGGCCTCGGTCAGCAAGAGAACCATAACAACGTCTACGCCGGATTGATGCGTAACGCCTCTATCCGTCTGGAGTTGTATGACTGGATGTACGGTAACGTGACTCTGTCTGTGTTGCTCGTCAACGCATGGCCGAAGCACGTGGACGCTTCCCAGTTCGGTCTTGATTATCAAGACGCCAAGCTGGGTTCGTTCTCGGTCAAGTTCCGTTACGACCGCTTCAACATCTACATTCCGCCTGGATACAAGGTTATCTAGCCTTAAAGCTGGGAAAAATGTGAAAAACGGCCTCGAAAGGGGCCGTTTTTTGTGAATTTGAAATTCAAACATACCTAAACTATATTTTCGCTTGATGGTAGGTATTGTATGAACGCGCAAAGTGAACTGTATAAAGAAACCGACAAGAACGAACATATCAGAACGCTTCGTGATTATTTCATGAGGACGTTGGATTGTACTGACGAACACGGCGACTATGATCTGGGCAAGATGATTAACAATGCCTCAATTAACATGGGCGAGGCTGGTATCGAACTTTGCGGTTTGTTGTTACAAGAGAAGATGAAGCTTCGTACATTCGAGGAAACTTTCAATCAGAAACGTCGCGCCGTGTATAAGGATATATGCGAAAACCGCATGGCGTGGCAACCGACCCAAAAGGGTATTGAAATTATGGTTGACGGCGACGCCAATCTGTCTGACATACGCAAGGAATACGAGAACCAGAAGCTGTATGTGGAGTTTTTGGAGCAATGCCAAGAACAAGTCAGATACTTCCCTCGCAATGTGAAGGACATCGTCGACGCGGCCAAGTATGGTATGGAAACTGGTATCTTGAGACCGATCAAGACTAAGAAGTAATTTTATCGTTATGAGTGAAATAAATCCTACATCGTTTTTTGACCTATCAGCCGCATCGGCTTCAATAGACGCTACCATCCAGCCGTCCAAGAAACAAGATGACGAGAACGTTTTTGCGACGCTGGAACAGACTCTGCAGCTTCCTATAGGCTCTACGAAGGAAGCTCTTGCCGCTTCGAAGGACGCCATTGCGCGTACGAAGTCCTTGGCAATGCAAGCAGAAATGGTTACATTTAAGGAACAAAGTATTGACACTCGTGATGCCGAGGACATCGACGACGAAGTCTTGAAGGCCGACCGCGCCAAGATCCGTAAGGAAGCGCACGAGCTGTACGACATGCAGAAGAACTTGCTCAACTACATGTACGAACAGCTGAAAGGCCAGATCGACCCAAGCGACAAGCAGTGGGCCGCTTGCGCAAGCATGTGCGCCGCCGTCACGAAGTCCCTTGCCGACTTGAACAAGATGACCAAGGAATTTCGCGAAGAGAACGACCGCTACATCGAAAAGAAGATTCAGTCTGGCGAACTCGATGTCACTGAACAAGAGTTTGATTTCAGCCCCGAACAGGCCAACAAGATTATCGCCCATTGGACTAAGGAGAATGAGGCCGATATTCAAGATAAGGTTCGCCAAGAAGTCGAGGCGCGTGAGCTTGCTCGCATCGGCGTAGAAACCAAGCAGATAGAGAATAAGGAAGAACAATGAAAATCGGAATTGTAGGTGACTTGCACTACGGATTTACGACTGCAAAGGCACCGATTACCAACGCACTTACGAAGGGTCAGCATGCGATTGTCGAGTCGATGATCGCCGACTTCGAGTCACGTGGCATAGATACCGTCGTGTTCACTGGCGACATTTTCGACAACCGTAGGTTCATCGCATCCGACGTGATGGACAAGGTTTACCGCCTTTTCAAGGAACGTCTTTCCAAGTTCACTTGCTATGTGGTCGCTGGCAACCATGACATGCTTTATGACAACAGTTCAGACGTGTGTCAGATTCGCTTTATAGAAAACTTGCCGAACGTGAATGTCTATATCGACAAGGTTGGTTTCGCTAGCATCGGCACGAAGAAGTGGTATTTCGTTCCGTGGATCCAAGAGGACAAGATTGACGGCGTGAACAAGTGGCTCGTCAAGATGTCTCGTGGCAACATTGACGACAACATCATCGTAGGCCACTTTGACATGATTGGAGCCCAGATGGAAGCCAAGACGGTATCGACTGCTGGCTTCGATCCCAAGCGCTTCTTGAACGCTGCCAAGCTGACTATCAGTGGCCACTACCACTGCCGCTCGGTCATCGGTGACGACTACAGCACGATTTGCTACGTCGGTACTCCGTTCCAGAAGACATTTGGCCATGTCGGCATCCCGGCTGGATACCACATCTATGACGACGCGACTGGCGAACTGGAGTTTGTCGAGAATACGATTTCTCCGACTTTCGTCGACGTCGTGGATACGGAACTGGGCCCAGATTTCGACCGTGACATGTCCAACTGCATCGTCCGCTATTCTACCGACAAGACGCGCACCTATGACGATGCCGCGAACTTGAAGGGTTATCTGGTGGACAAGAAGCCTATCTACATCGAAACGGTGTACTACGGCGAAGACCCAGCCGAGGAAGGCGAAGCCGATACGCCGCAGACCGAGGAGGAAGCAAGGCAGCTCATGACTACTGATTCCGTCGGCATGGCGAAGCTTTACCTCGAAAAGCATCCGGAGATCTTGCCAGAACTCTCTACTGGCGAAGATGCGAAGGAAGTTGCCCTTGAATATCTCAAGGAATACAACGCGAAAATAAAGTAATTTAAAATTCAAAAGAGAACATTCATTAGGAATTTCGTATGGATTTCCAAAAACAGATTGATCAGCGCATTAACGACATCCTTAACGACAAGACCGAGAAGAAGTTGGCTTTCCACATCTTGTTGGTTTCTGACGGCAATTCTCGACTCTCTCCGCTTCGTGGTTACGCCGCCTTGGACTTTTTCAAGAACGTGTACCGTACCATGGCCGACGTTACCGTCACGACCATGACCAGCAACGGCTTCCTTCGCGAACAGCCAGACTTGCACAAGTACAACGTACTCTGGATTGACAACGTGACCAATCCGAAGTTCATCCATAGCCTCAACGGCACCCTTGAAGCCTACGAAGACGAAATCTGCGGCGGCGCTATGGAAGTTCCGACTAATGCAAGAGTCGAAGACCTCGAAGCTGAAAGCAAGCAGCGCCGCATTATGCGCAACCTCAGCTTGCGTGTGATCTACGCTCTCGACGAATTCGTGTGGGATGCCCCGGCTGGCCGCCAGGTCAACATGTTCACCGCTCGCATGGTCGAAGACGCAATGATCATCGCTGACGAAATCGTCGTGCCGACTGCCGACATGATGCTGGTTCTCAAGAAGGGCAACCTCATCCCGGAAGACAAGGACGTTGTCGTCATCAATACGTTCGTGAACGATACGATGTATCCGTTGCACCGTATCAATGCTCGTGCTTCTCATTACGCCACGACAATCCGTCGTCCCAAGATCCTCATCAAGGGTACGACTATTCCTATGAACGTCCAGAAGTTCATCATGATGAACAATGTGACGAAGGACTACAAGATTACCGTGTCGTCTGTCGGCAGCTTGACCAAGGAAATCTACAAGAAGATGCAGCAGCTTCCGGACGGTTCTGAACCGGAAGTTACGACAATCCAGCACTGGGCAAGCCCAGTCGTGGATTTCAACAACTTCTCGTCGACAATGGCTATTGAGCGTGACGTGGGTTTTGACTTTGTCATCACTTGTATTCCTGACGACATCGAAAACAATCCGTACGAACTCTGCAACGCCGATACGGACAACGTTCTCGCCGTCGCCGAAGGTGCGGTGACTATCGCTGGCGTGAAGGGCTCTCCGTTCACTGCTGCCAACCACATTTGCGTGGCCTCCAACCTCCAGTTCAGCAACACGGATACGCCAGAAGCGATCAAGAGCTTGATCGAACGCTGGAGAATCTGCGTCAACTGGGACGAAGCCTACAAGAAGCAGCGCGAACTACTAAAGCAGAAGACGGTATCTTCTGAACAGATCATCGGCGGCTATTTCCACGCAATGCTTGGCCACACGCTCTCCGACGCCTACGCAGCCAAGGTCAAGGCCGCTGTCGAGGCCGAGAAGGAACGCGAGAAGGCCGAAAAGGCGGCGGCTGAAAAGGCCAAGCGAGAAAAGAAGGAAAAGAAACAATGAGCTACTGGGTCGTAAAATACGACGTCACCAGTTTCAAAAAGGGAGCCAACTACGAAGACCTCTCCGTAGAGGCTCCTTCTTTTATTCGCCCTAGCTACGCCGAATACGAAACCGCAGAGAAGATTGCGGAAGGTATGTGCTTGAGCAACGGCGGCGAGACTGTTGACCTTGTGCTTTCAAATGATAAACCGTATCACGGGCCACGCTACATTTACCGAGTGGCCGAAGATGATCGTCCACCAGACGAGGTTGAGAATGCCGAAGAAACCGTACGTACAGACAGCTAACGCAATGCCCCAGTATGATGAACAGACTAGGGCGTTTATTCAGAGCGCAAAGCAAAGTATCGCAAACAATCACGGTCTAGCGATTGACCGTGACCCAGCAGAAATCATGCGCGAGAACAACAAGCGACTTCACGAAGCTGCCCAGACAATGGCCTCCAAGCAAGGAATGGTCAAGCAGCAGCGTCTTGTCAAGAAGCAGCCTATCCAGACCGCGCCTCCAGTGCAGACAGCACAGCCGATCCAGCCAGTGTTGAGACAGCAAGCTGTCGAGGAACCAGTCGAGGAGGCTCCGATCAACGATGCCGCGATGAACCAAGTGGGCTATGACAGCTACATGCAGTCATTGATGGAAGCTCCGGAAGACGAAGCTCCAGAAACCGAAATGGTCGAACTGAGCGACATTCCGCAGAACGAGGCCGTTCAAGCGCCAGTTCAGAACTTCACGCCGAACTTCAGACAGCCTCCTCGTGAGGTTCGTTATGATGATGCCGCCGTCCTACCGAAACAGCAGCCGAAGCCGACCGTCGCTCCCAAGCAGACTGAAAAGCCGACGCAGATTGTTAAGCCAGTGATGGTCGAGTTGCCGCGTCAACAAATTGCAGAGCCGCCCCGGCAACAGCATGTGTTCCCTCGAAACGAAGTCACGAACTTCAGTGACCTTCGTGGACTTCCGTCCGAAGGTATGCTCTATGACCTTCCGTTCATGGGCCAGTCCTTGACCTTCATGGATATTCTCATGTTGAACCACATGGACAACGAGAACATCACTACGACGGTCAATACTTTGTTCGAACGTCGCATCAACGGCGGTTGGGATGACGGCTTCAACGCCTCCAACGTACTCCAGTGCGACGAGGCTTACATGATGCACTGGTTGAGGGCTTCCACTATCGAAGACCCGCTTCCTTACGTGCCGCCTACCGACAAGTGGGAACCGTACAAGTGTCCAGATTGCGGCGAGGTCGCCCAGACCGCAGAGGACTACAAGAAGATCCAAGTCTTCTTCAACAACATGGACTTCAAGATCCGTGGAAACTTGCGCGAGATTGTAGCCAAGCATGCAAACGGATGCTACACCTTCTATCTTGCTGATGGCCGCCAGTGTGACGTATATCTCCGTCGTCGCTACCACGAAGAAATCGTCAACGAGACGCTGGCCCAGTATCTGAAGGATACCGGAAAGGAAATGCCGTTCGAGATGCAAGTCCTTCTCCACTCTGCCGTTATCGTGGAAATCCAGGGTATCGACAACATCGTGGACAAGATCAACTATCTCGGAAACCTCGGCTACGCAGCCGCCAAGCACTTCTTGGACGAAGTCGACGGAGCCTCGCTTACGACGGATATTACCGCAAAGATAATTTGTCCGTTCTGTAAGAAGGAGGTCACCATTCCTTATCCCTTTCGTCTCGACGTCTATATTTCCGGTCTATGATTATCGTGACCTTATGCGCTGTAAGTGCATCGTGTCAGACATGACGCACAACAGTTGTCACGATTGCGACCAGATGTTCTTCCCGGAATTCAAGGAACTGCTCAACTACTGCATCGAGAAGTACAACGCCTTGAACCACGTGGATGACGACGAAACGGAAACGGAACTGAGTTCCATGCCTATGATGTAGAAAAGCCGGAGAAATCCGGCTTTTTCTGTGCCTATGAACTGATAAACTAGCAATAGTTAATCATATCGTGGTTCCATGGCTAAGACATTATCAAATGTATCGACGCAGAGCTTCGAAAACCTCTTGAAGCAAGGGGTGTCTGAAGGCGTCATGAGCGCCTTGGCCGCACGTGATGCCATCGAGGCGGCGAAGGCCGAACACGAGGCAATGCTTGCGCAGCATGTCAAGGTTGTTGGCGAAGGACAGGAAACCGATCCTATGTCCAAGGTTTCCGACAATATCGATGCCATGCGACAAAACCAAGACAAGCTCACCGAACTGTTCGCTTCTATGAGCCAGTCGCTGTCGATGATGAATACGCAGCAAGGTTCCCCGATGGTGGGCAGTTCGCTCGCTTCACAAGCTACCGCCTCATCGAACGAAATGACGCTGACTTCTTCGACTCCGATGAACACTGGTACGGTCGGTAGCGCGTTCAAGAATTTCGCGGTTGCGAATAATTCCGTTTCCGCACAAGCTCCTACTCCATCTCCAGTAGACTCAAGCCAAGGCTATCAAGAGGCCATGACGTCTCCAGTCCCGGTCGAGAAGGAGAACTACGAAGAATCTAACAAGAAGGCGCAAGCTGCAGAAGAAGACCGTCTCTACAAGGAGGCGGCTCGTCCAGTCATGCCTAAGTTGAGCCGTGCGCTCGACATGTATCTCGAAGGAAAGAACAGCTCCACGAATAACGGCGGTGACAGCTCTACAAGTTTGGCTGAGTTCCTTGCCGCCCTCGCTGGTGGTGCTGTTGGTTTTGCTTTTGGTTATTTGAGTAAGTTCGCCGAAATGTGGAAGACTGTCGGCAAGTCCTTCGCCAGCGGCATCAAGGCTGGTTGGGACAAGCTGCGTAATAGTAAGATCGGTAAGACGGTTGGCGAACTTGGTACAAAGTTGAAGAATGCGGTTTCTGGCGGTATTAAGAAGGTTAGTGAACTTGGGTCGAAGCTGAAGTCCACGTTTACTGACGGTGTGTCGAAGATTGGTGAATTGAAGTCGTCTTTTACGAGCATGTTGAGCAACTGGATGAAGAGTATCAAGGAAAGCGCTGTCGGTAAGGCTGCTGGTAAGGTAGCCGATACTGCTCGCAAGGTTGGTGGTTTCTTCAAGTCGATGGCTACGAGTATTGGTGGCAAGATTTCTGGCGCTGCGAAGGCGGCTGGCTCTGCTATCAAGAGCGCTGGTAAGGCCGTCGCTTCTGGTGCCAAGGTCGCCGCGAAGGCGGTTGCCAACTCTGGTGTCGTTAAGGCTGCCGTAAGCGCGGCCAAGACTGGCGCGAAGCTCGCGAAGAAGTTCCCGTTGATCCAAGCGGCTGCTGGTATTGCCGATACGGCGGTGAATACGTACAAGGTAGTTAAGGCTGGTGGTGGCGTTACTGACGTGATGTCTACTGTTGGTGCTGGCCTTGTCGATACGCTCGCCGATACTCTCCTCATTCCAGAAATCGTGAACTCGGTTGGTGGAGCCGTTGCGGCTGCTCAGTCTGGTAAGGGAATCGGCGGTGTCTTGAAGGGCGCTGGCTCTGGGTTTATGAAGGGACGCGACGCCAACGACATCAGTATCGGTACTGGTCTTATGGCCAACGTCCAGAACTTTGTCGGTAACGAGACTGAGACTACTCGCCGAGTTGCTGATGCTTATAATAAGGGTCTTGGTTACGACGCCGCTGGCGTGAAGACGGTCAGCGGTGCTGCTGGTGGCTTCGGTCACTCTGCTGCTCTCTATGTTCCGAAGGCCGCTGGATCTATGGAAAATAGCAAGTCTCCTACGGCGACTGTTGTTCCGAACCTTCCGGACGAAAAGCCGATGTCCGAAGCCGATCGCTTGAACGCTATCAAGGAAGGCGTAAAGGAAGGCATGAAGGAAGCCACGTTGAGTCCGGAAGTGCAAGAGGCTAACGCAAGGAACGCCAAGGAAGCTGCCGAGGCTATGAACGGTAAACTGTTTGGGGGTTAATAGATGGCCACTGGTTATGAGAAATATGTACAGCGAATAGGTCATACTACTGGGAAGATGAGTAAGCGTCTTCCGAAGCCGAACGTGTGCCGTATCGAAGTATTGGACGGCGAGGCTCGCCGCGCATACATGGGAGGCTTTCAGAAGTCTCTCGATACGTTCCGCGAGACCATGCTTGACGCTATCTCCCTCGAAAGCGGTTACGACATGTACGAACCGTTTTACGGTATCCTCAACGCGGATACTGGAAATGGCCCTTCGTTCAGCGTGAAGGCCAGCTGGAACGAGCCGACCGGAAACAAGAGCGGCTTCGCTCGAATGAATACTATTCTTACTGGTGGCGGTGGAAACGCTGGCTTGCTCGGTGCTATTCCTGGCATCGGTTCGGCGATTTCTCGCACGACCAACAGTGTTCTCGGCGGTATCGAAAGTGTCGCCCAAGTTGGTATGGAACTGTCTGGCGTCAACAACAACTGCACTGGTAGCATGACTATCAAGAAGTTCACTGGTGCCCAGATCGACGCTACGCTTCCGTTGAAGTTCCGATGGTACTTGCCAGAACAAGAGGATATGTGCCGCCAGTCTTTGAAGCGACTCGTGATGATGACCTACGTGCGTCCGATGGATATGCAAGGCGAAGCCATCGTGAATGAAATGATCAACGGCTTGGTAAATGCTGGTAGCGAGATGGTGGAAGGCGCAAAGAAGATGATTAACAACATAACGTCTGGATCTTCTAGCGGCGATTCGTCATACAAGGAAGGCAAATCGTCTTCGTCCAATAGCGGCAAGGCTGAAACTGGTAGCGTCAAGGATGTCATCAACAAGGTGCTTGGTAGCGGCGTCGACATTTATAACAACTTAAATACTTTCTTCGGTGGCGAGATTACTGCTAATCCGCTTCCGGTGCGCGTGAGCATCGGTCACTACCTCGACTTCGAGCCGATGGTGATTAACAGCGTTAGGATTCAAGCCAGCAACGAACAGTTCATCTCTCCGGATGGAACGCACTTGCCAGTATTCATCAACGCCGAGGTTCAAGTGTCCTACTGGATGCAGCCGGGCCCGACCAAGGACTTTATCTCTATTCTTGGTAACGAGGTGTTCAGCCAGTTCATCAAGTATCCGAGCAAGAATGGAAAGTCTGGCAAGAACAAGAACGACGGTGGCATCAGCAAGAATAACAATCCGTCGAAGAACAAGAAAAGGTAGGTAGGATATGGCCAAGGAACAGTTTCCTAGAATAAGGGACGATAAATTCACCTATGCTGGCATGTTCAACTTGCCTATGGTGAAGAATGGCCGTCTCGACCGCGTGATCGGCGATCTGTACGGAACACCGACGATGTACAAGGCGTTCGCCGCAGCCAACCAGATACGCAATCCGATGGCCTTGAGGGGCACTATCCGCCCGGTCGATGAAAGCATCCGTAATGAACTAATTTTAAAGGGGTATAGCGACTACGAGCTGGAAGAGGAATTCAAGAAGGCGAAGGAAGCCGTCGTGCTCGGTGACAACGACTGGATGGGCTATAGCGAGCCGTTCAACGGAGTCATCACGGAGGCCGTTGGCGATCGAAACTATGTACTTCCTTCTCCAGACAGCGTCGTTGACTGGTACGGAAAGTACAATGAGCTTAAAGAGGATGAATAATGGCTAATCGCGTCGGCCCAAGTTTTAGCGTTGCATTGACCATCAAGGATCGAGCGTTTGACGCATCGACCGTCAATTCGATGGAAATGGCGATACCGATGAACGGCATGCCGAGAGGAAACTTCTCGGTCATGATTACCGACGACGCCAATTACAAGGTCGAGAGTGGTTGCTACGGACACTTCATGTTCCTCAATACTGGCATTCCAGAAATCGACGGCAAGGGTTTTTCGTTCTATGTGCTGAACGCTACAATGACTATGGTCAACGAAGCTACTACCAAGCTGACCGTTACGTGGGTGTGCGCGACCGAGGAAACGCTCAAGCGCAAGACGATGGCGATTACTGGCACCAGCCTTGATGCCATGATAGATGTTCTGAAATCGTATGACCAGCAGATTCCTTATACCAACTTGGTGATGGCGAATGCGTCTGGATTGACCGATACGATGACTTGGCGATACACTAACGCGAACCTCGAAGATATGCTGGTTCATACCGTCGAGCATTCGGCTCTCAATGGTGACTATTTGTTCTGGACTTATGACGAGGCTTCGCAGAAGATTGTATTCTCGTCGCTGGGCGTGTCTTCGAAGACCAGCAAGCCGCAAGCGCTCATTTATTCTCAAGACGCCTTGGCATCTACTAACAGCGTACAGTATTCCGATCCGAATACTGGAAGCCGTCTGTGGCTTTATGGCTATGAGGAACGCTCTAACAAGAAGGGTGAACGCATCGAGGAAATCTTCCCGAATGTGGTGTTCTCGAATGTCACGTCCGAAGGTAAGGCCGATGTCTCCAAGTGCGGCGGCGAATGCTTTGACAACGTTGTGACTAGCTATGGTGCGAAGAACAGCGCGTCTGCTCGTAAGGAATATGGCGTCGATGACAAGAACGCCGTGTTCGGTGAGATGATGGTCGTCGACTATTTCCCATTGAATACGCACAAGTCCTATCCGGT
This sequence comes from Prevotella sp., assembly GCA_045225255.1. Classification (GTDB taxonomy): domain Bacteria; phylum Bacteroidota; class Bacteroidia; order Bacteroidales; family Bacteroidaceae; genus Prevotella. The sequence continues at coordinate 135,959 of JBGVBD010000066.1, forward strand.
CGCCAAGATGATCCGTGACCGTATATATGCCGAATACAGCAAGATAATGATTATCGGTGTCTACAACGCTATCGGCCCAGCCGTCGGTAGTACCGTGTGTGTTCGTGCATTGAAGGTCACTAGGAACGGAAGCAACGGCGGCCCAGACATGAACTATACCGACGAGTACATCGTTCTTGCGAAGAAAATCCGCAAGGAAGGCACGACGCAAGCTGGTGCCCTCGGTAACGAGATTCCGAACCAGTCTGCGGACTACATGACCGTATTGCTGCTCGGCTCGAAGTCCACTGGTATTGAAGGCTACAAGCCTACTAGCGAAAAGCTTGAAAATATCGCCAAGGCATGCAACGTTGAATCGGAGAAGAAGTAATGTTTAATCAGCTGCCAGATAAAGACTATATCGGATTGGTTGTCGGCGGAAGCAACGACATCAACCATCGTGGCGCGGTGCGTTGCAAGATTCTTGGCGTTACCGAAGAATACGAAGACGATGAGCAGCCATACGTATATCCGGCGATTACCACTGGTATTCAGCAAGTTCCTCAAGTGGGCTATTATCTGCGGATCCGTTTCATGCACGGCGACGTGAACTCCGGTTATTACTATGGAATGTCGCAGACGCAAGACGTGGCTCCAGCCGCGTTCACCGAATATTATCCAGACGTTGCCGTGGCCAACCTCGGCGAAGACGGTTTCTTTTATACGCATAATCGACAGACGCACATCACCGACATAGTGAATCCGGGAAACAACTCTACTTTCACTTGGGATGCGTCTGGCTTTGTCACTTACGAGTCTGGAACCGCTCATGCGCAAGCTGGTATGGGCGCGAAGGAAGGAACTGGCGAGAATCTGCAGCATGTATTGACCGAAGGCACTATCGACATCTTTACTTGTATGCCAGTAGGCCATAACCGTGCAAACAGCGGCATTGGGCAAGGTAGCGAGTATCTTACGATATCTCACATATCTCAAGCGACGATTGATGCCTTCAACGGACAAGGCCAGCCGACTGAAACTGGCAATTCTCCGCAGCAGCCGCAGACTGAAGCTGACATTCCTAAGATTGACATTATTAACAAGTCTGGCGAAGTCGTTGATACGGTTCCGATGGAACGTACTGACCAGATGATCAAGCGTAACGGCAAGGAAATCAAGCGTATCCTCGTTTGCCATTCCGAAGGCGAGTGCTTCCCGATCATGGCCAAGAAGTTCATGGAAAGCTCCAGCACGGCACATTACCTTGTCGGTAAGGTCGCTGGCCAGCCAGAAGTTCTTTCCGATGACAACAACGATAAGGATTCTCTCAAGAACAGCGGTTTCGTGCAGTTCATCGACATCGAGGATGATGGTGGCGTGTACAGCGGTTCCACTATCAATGGTGACAAGGCGAACGTCGACTCGGTCATCATCATGTGCATCGGTTCTGCGACGGACAGCTTGACACCTTACCAGACTGGAATACTGGATAAACTTGTTACGCATATTAGGGCTAAGGCCAAGAATGACGATATTCCGGTGGTATCGCCGAATGACTTTGACATTCCGAAGCCGACTGCCTTGATGCCTACATTTAACGGAGACGACTACAATGGCGGTTAAGGACGGTTGCTCAAAACTTGAGAATATTGCTGCTCCAGGCGGCACCGACAACGGTGCGGTCGTAGCCGACAAGACCCCTACCAACTCGTCTACCCAGTCGACTCCGAAGCCGTCGTTCATGACAACTATTGACGGTGCCGTCAATAAATTTACTGGCGCGGTCGAGGAAGTTGCTTCGGCTATTGACGTCGGTACTCGCAAGCTGAACGCCGTCGACTGCTCCGACATGCTGTTTGACTTTATCAAGGAAAACGTGCCCTTGTTCGGTACGGCCATGGGTGGTCTCGACAAGATCAAGAACGCCATGAACGGCGTGACCAGCGGTGCGTACATCAGCAAGCTCATTCAGGAACCGGATTTCATGAAGAACATCTGCAGCTTCATCGAGAACTGGGGAGGAATGATCGATGGCTGGCTGGACGTTTTCATCAAGACCGCATTTGCCCTTTTCAATAAGATTGACGCGGCTCGTACTCGCTTGGAAGATGCCCATTTGTCCATTACCGAAGCCGTAAGGCACTGCATACTTGACGTATTCAATGCAATGCGCGACAAGATAATGGATACGATTAACTTTTCTATTTCTATCAACTGGGATGACTTGCTGAGGCACATGCACAACTGCCCTTGCATCTGCAAGATCATTGCCAACTTGACTGGATGTACCGAAGACGAGAACGGTCGTGACATTACCACGAACGCTGCCGCCGTGAAGTATTGCCTTGAACAGAAGTTCTCATTGATGACCCCGGTTGGTTTGAGCCTTGCCATCGACAACTTGCTTACAAAGTATGTCCGTCGGTACATCGACTTGGCATTCAACTACATCGAGTCTTGGATTGTCTATGTGTTCAACTTGCTCATCAAGCCGTTCCGCTGGCTGATGAAGAAGTATGTGTCCATGCTCCGTTCAAAGATGAACGTGACTGCATTTATCGAAGGACTTGGCCCGTTTGAGTGCTTGTTCGTTTATTCCAAGGAATACGACAATGGCAAGGAATTCTTGGGCATGTCCGTTATCGACATGATCAACACTTACCGTGGATGGATAAAGTGCCTCGAAGTCGCTTGCCCAGCGTTGTCCGAAAAGATCAAGAACAAGACGAAGCAGCTGTACAAGGACTTGCGCCTTGACGACAAGTATTGGCGTCGCGCTATGGAAGCCGACATCTACACTTGCTGTATCGCCGTTGACCTTGACGGAATGTCTCCGCGTGAAAGCGTCCTTCGCCAGCTCTATAACGAGTCTCCGTGGGATTTGCTCATGTCTTGGTTCCGTAAGTCCAAGAACAAGGACGACAATACCAGTCCAGAAGAGGAAGAGGCCGAGGAATACGACCTTTCTCGTCCGATCAGCATGAAGGACATGATGCCGACCGATGATAACCAAGAGCCGAGCTCGTTCTCCGACGCGGTCAACTTCGCCTATTCTCCGGAAACGGAAAACTCCGTCAACGTCGGCACGAAGAAGATTACCGAACGCGACGAGAACATCCTTATGAGCATTTCCGACAGCATGGTCGCTGGCAGCAAGAAGGATTCGTACTATGTCGAGAAGATGTACCAGCTGGTGCGCTTTGGAAACAAGTACGCCGTCAGCAAGAATTACGTGTCCCACATGAACGACAACATCGGCGAAATCGAAAGGCCGGGTTCCGACTTCAGCAGCAATACGACGAGCGCTCGTTCCGCCGATTACGTCGGTCGTCAGCCAGACTTTGTCAAGAATCCTACTGGTTTGCCGACCGTCGATAACCCAGACTTGCCGGAATCGGTCAAGCCTACCTATGAAATTCCGGACGACTTCGACAAGACTCGCACGGAAACGATCGCTGGGTACAAGTTTACTGTACGTTATCCGAATGAACCTCTTGCGACTTACTATCGGAGAATGTACGCGGCTGCCTTGTCATAGGAGGCTGCATGGCGAAGCATAACTATTACACTGACTGCCACAAGGGTCGTTACAATCTGTTGCATCCAGAGAAGTACATGCCCAATCTGCCCATGCCGTACTACAAGTCCGCGTGGGAGCGCAAGATATTCGTGGTGTGTGATACCAACCCTCGCATCACCTTCTGGGCCTATGAACCGAAGGTGTTCGAGATTCCCTACATGTCTCCGAAGTATGGCCGAGTGTCCATCTATCATCCAGACATCTACTTGGAGATTCTGCCGGAAGGCGCTACGAAGGTCAACCGCTGGCTTATAGAGGTCAAGCCGACGTCGTACGCTATCCAGCCCAAGATGCCCCAGCCGCCCAAGGCTGGGTCTGACGCGGCGGCATTCGAGCGCTATAACAAGCGAAAGGCCAACTATGACCAGAAGGTGATGGACGTTATCGTGAACCTAGCCAAATGGGAGGCTGCCTCCGAATGGTGTAGGCTTCATGGGGTCAACTGGTTCATAGCGACCGAGAAAAATACCGGAAAATTGTTCGATTCATCGACAATTATCTAAAAAGATGTAATTTAAACATTAACTTTGGAAGGTGACAGCGATGTCGGTCTGTTGCAGCGATGGCGTATTTATCAGCGGCGAATACAAGCCCTTGAGCCAGCGACTACTGGAGTATGGCCAAGACGCCTATAGCGACGTCAAGAAGCGTCAGCGTGTGGTGATGTGGGTGTTCCTGTTCTATGACGAGAACAAGATGTGTCCCACTTGCAAGCAGAGTTTCAGCGACATGTTCGCTTGGTTCAACAAGTACAACCTTTTCGACGACCCGGTGCGCTGTGTCCGCACGGTTGTTGAACCAGAACCGCTCAAGAACTTGATCTATACGGACTTGGGCATGAACAAGTTGCCAGCTGTCGTGTTTGCCGACGAGAAGTGCCGAATACTCGATATCTTGTTCGAGTTCCCCGGCGCGAAGTGGCTGGAACAGTACGTGCTTCCCTTCATTCAAGCCGACGGAAAAATTGCATGAGTAATGAAACTTACATAATTGGCTACAGCCTTGATTCTGTAATTGAAGCAGTTCGCCGTAAGCTCAACGGCGAAAATGTTCATTTCTTGGCTACGGCTAGGCTGGGCGAACCGCTTGACACCTACAAGGACATGGTGAGCGCTCGCACCGTCGAAATGCTTGATGCCATTTCTCCTATCAAGCTGGAGTTCGAGAAGTTCCATAATCCGCGCCATCTGTACATCCCTTACGACAAGGTGAAGCTCAAGAATACCAAGAACGGAGTAATCGCGTTCCCTCTCAACAAGAACTCGTTCGAGGACGAGTCCGAATGGAAGGAAGTGTGCGACGCATTCAGAAAGGATCCTATCGCCAAGCTCCACGCGGACAAGGGCAATACTCCTTCGAAGCTGATTACGGCTATGAAGAACGGTATGCCGAAGAAGTTCGTCGATACCTTCGGCAAGGCTCTCAGTACTACTCGCTGGCGCGGCATCAACGTATCCAAGCTGACGATGATCGGCTACGGATACGAGTATTCCTTCGACCTTCTCGAAGTTCCGTACAACGAGACTTTCTACAAGCCCAAGACATCCTTCGAGTCAATCTGTAACGACATCCTTGCCGCCGAGGGCATCGAAGTGACTCCGGTCTCCGGCAAGGTCTGCAGCAAGATGATTATGGACAAGGAGTTCCCAGAGACTCTGGTTGTCATGGACAACCGTATCGACTCCTACATGAACTACATCTGCGGAATGTTCGACCGAGTGAAGATGTCGGTGGATCCGGTCAAGATTCCTTCTGCCATTTCCGCCGCTGGCGACGGTATCTTCTATACGCCGCTGGTCGAGGACTTCTGGGGCGTCAACGTCATCGGCAAGATGGCCTACAAGTTGACCGCCACTCACATGACGACAATCTACAATGACTTTATCTCTGAACTGCCGCTGACGAGGACTAACGCGAAGATGTACAACACCTACGCGAACATGATAAAGTTCTACGGCAAGAACAAGATACTGGATATCAACCAGCGAGTCATTACGATGATCAAATAAGAAAAGCGGCCATCTGGCCGCCTTTTTTATGAATTCTTTGAAGTGAAGTACCGTTGACTGTATTCGCTGTAGTATTCCTTCTCGTTGAACGCCTCGTAGACGCCCTTTGAAGCTTTCAGTCTGCTGTAGTCGTCCTCGAAGAATTGCTTCTTCAGACGCTTGTTTACGGCGTCGTACGCGGTCACGTCAGTACCGTCGCACGTATTGTCGCGCAAGTAGCGGAGCTGCTGCTTGAAGGTGCCTTGGAAAGCGTTCGGATATTGGAATGATACCGTGAAGGTGAACGGCTTGTCGTTGGTGAACCCCATCTTCATGTCAGGTGCTTTCGTCAGAACAGACGAGTTGAATTCGTACATCTGGTTAAGGCTGATATCGGTGATGTAAGGCCCGGCTTCGGTAGCCAGCTGTCCATTGCTGCTGCGCATGATGGTCGTGGCGTCGGAATAAAGGTCTACGGCGATATTTATCTTGTGCCAAGTGCTACGAGTCTTCAGTACGAGTGGACTGAACTGTGCATTGTACAGAGCATTGAAAAATTGGTACCACATCATGTAAGGGTCGTCCACTATCGTAATCGTAAGAGTTTGAGGGCCCTTGTCGCCTTGGATAAGCGGATACTTCATGCCTTTAGTGGTATCGAGTCCGGCGACCGGAATTGTGTTGGACTGTGCCTCGCCAATCTTGACCGAAGTCGCCGCCCAGTACATGTTGAGTACGTGGGTGTCGCGGTCGTAGAATAGGTCGGCCCACTGGTTGAACGCAGCCTTCAGCCAAGCGTCCGTAGTGTTCTTGAACGTCTTGGTGTTGGTCAGAGAATACTTGTCCGAGTACGAGTTTCTGTCCATTATGCGCAACGCCTCGGCGACGTAGTCTCCCCAGAACCCTACGTGGTACTTGTTGACAAGGTGGCCACGTGCTGCCGCATAGAACTTTTCCATGTAGAAGGCGAGCATAGCGTCATGGGACGAGTCGATCCCAGACGAAGTTCCTTGCTGGTAATTTTTATTCTTGTCGGCCATGGGTTACCTCTAGTAGTAGGAGTCTGCGCCTTGGGCGATACAGATTGCGTTCATCAGTTCGTTAGGATCCGGCATGCGGATGATTCGACGGATTTCGTAGTTGATAGAGAGGTTGAAGGAGGCTGGCTCGATGCTTCCCGGCTTGAGATTCATCGTGCTCAATGCGGCGATTCTGCATCGTTCTAACCTTACAACCATGTACTCTTGCGCTACGTCGTCGGCGAAGTGCATGTCGATCCACTGGATGTAAGTGAGGCGGTTGCGGTATCTGTGGTCGATGCCGTAGACACGGTGACGGATGTCCCTGACTGGGTCGGCGTCGGTCTGGCCGCTCTGCACTACGTCCATGTATCGGTTGATTGCCCAATAGTTCTCCCAACGGTTGTCGGCCAGCATGTTCACCGTTATGGTGTCGTCATACTGGTTATCCTCTTGGGTAGGTATCCTCGTGACGAACTTGTAGTGGCCTTCTTTAGCGAGGGCGCAAGTAAGTCCAGGGCATACCCAGTCCTTGATGTTCGCGTTGATCGTCTCTTGGGCATCGGTCGTGTATGGCTCGGTAACAGACTTACGACGCTCCTGGTAGTTGACCGGAAGTTCGGAAATGCGAAGGCGGAGAAACCCTTGATGAACAGGGACTGGGTTTCTCATTAACCTTCTGGCATATTCGTCGTAGTAAGGATCTGTCTTTGCCATATTACTTTGCCGTTACGAGCTTCTGGGGCTTGACAGCGCCAGTCTTGTCCGGAGTCATGGTGTGCTTGCCCTTCGGTTCTACACCACCTTGGACGGTGACCTTGGGTGCACCGCTGTAATGGTTGAACATCTTTTCCGGCTTGGGAGCAGTCTGTCCGTTCTTCACAACAACGAGCTGCGGTTCAGTCATGTCGTCATAGAGTTCTGGCTTCACTGCGTCCTTGATGGACTTGATGCCCTTGATGCCCACGGCTGGCTTCACCTTGACGGCTCCAGTCTTGTCTGGAGACATCTTGTTCGCAACGTTCTTGATTGCCGGGATTTCGTTCTTGACTTCGACCGTGGCGCTTGCGTCAACGTCGAACTTCGGCTTCTTGGCGATAGTGCCGAGAGCGGTCTTCGGCTTGACGATTCCGACGAGCTTGTCCTTGTTCGGCTCTGCAGCGTTGGACTTGACCATTTCCTTGAACACGCCGAGTTCTTCGGTGGTTGCCTTGGTCTTTCCAGACATGTCGGTAACTTGAGTTTCCTTGAGGGCCTTCACCTTGCCGATGAGGTCATCCGGCTTCGGGACGGACTTGCCGTTCGTGACGGTGACTGTGCCGAAGCTGCCAGAATCCTTGGCATTGTGCGTAGTGGACTTCTTGAGGTTGCCGAGGAATTCATGCCATGCGGTAGCCGTGTCGACTGCCTTGAAGTCAGCTGGCTTTACCTTCACTGCGCCAGTCTTGTCCGGCGAAGCGACGTTCTTCTTGGCTGAACCTGGCGGAGTCCAGAACGGAAAGATATCCTTGGTGTCAACGACGCTGGATTCGCTCTTTGCCTTCTTCGCGCCTTCAAGCATGATCTGGGCGAGTTCCTTCTCGTTGGGTAAATCGAATAGTTCGTACATGATGCACCTGTAATTGTGAACTTTAGACATAGTTTATCGGTTTTGCTTGAAACCGAATTCGATAAACTGATGTCATAACGAGGGTCATTGCATGAAAGCCAAGAAACTTGCGGGAATCCGTCTCATCAACTATATCAACGGTGGTATTACGTGGGATACGCACAAGGACATAATCCTTGATTTTTGGATTATGAACAAATGCCGCAACGACGGCTTCAACCCTCATGACTTCGACAAGTATTCTCGCGTCATCCAGCTTCCGACTGCAGCGCAGAAGAAGTACGCCGAATGGTTTGGCAAGTTCGACTTCCAGTGCGAGGACGAGGACTGGATCAATTTTGTGAACGGTACGCTTAACTTGTTCTACCATACGAAAGACCCTATCGAGGAACCGGAAGGAATCTGGTACATTGACTTGATGCAAGCTGAAGTCGACGCTCGTTCTATTTGTGAAACCCAAGTGTATCACGGACTGCCGAACATCAATACGTTCTGGAAGGTGGACACGAACTCGAAGACCGAGGAAGTCGGTGGCCGTCGTAACGGATACATGTACACTACGAAGCTGTCCGAACTGCAGCCAAGCGAGACGAAGGACTATTACTGGGGAGTCGTATTCCAGTGCAACGAAACCGTGAGCCTCGCATATTCAGACCATGGCATCCAGAAGCGCAAGTGCATCAACTGGGCCGCCAACGCCGAACACATGACACTCGTCCAAGTCAACGCCGACGGTCGCTTGAAGATCGTCCCGGTGCATGTGGAAGGAAAGTCTTGGAAGGCTGACCGCTGGGTTCCAGAAGGCCAAGTCAACCAATCGCCGATGTCTCCGGCTGGACTGAACGCATATATCACGCAGCACTTTGATAGCTTGTACGGTATCTGGGATAGAATCGATGCGTCCGTAAAGACCGCTCGTGAAAACACGACTGCTCGTATTAACGCCTTGAACGTGATGAACGACGAAGAAGTGAAGGTCGGTAAGGTCATCGGCAATGTCGAGAAGTTCATCAAGGAAGGTAATGTTTCTCCGAAGCGCCTCGAATACAACAAGGATGTCCGCAAGGCCCTTATGAAGCGAATCCACAACCGCGAGAAGGAGCAAGAGGACGAGGTACGCGCAATCGTCAAGGCGGAGAAGCGAAAGGAAAAGAACAAACACGCGAAGTACCACGTGCAGATATAAAGAAAGGCGGCCAGATGGTCGCCTTTGTTTTACATTTCAGTTTCGCCTTCCATACCGTCCAAAGGAATGTCCGGAAGCTCGAAGTCGTCTGGCGGAGGATTGTCCGAAACGTCTTCGAACGGCTCGTCGCCGAATGAGTTGTCGTCTTCTGGAAGGTCGCCGCCAATTTCTGGCGATTGTGGCTGCTGGGCCGCCGGGCCTCCGCCAACCGGAAGATCTGGCATGTTCTTTTCTGTGGGAAGGTCGGGAATTTCCACGTTCTGCGCCACGTCGTTGTTGATGGCGTTGACGAGCTTGTCCTCGTCGGTAGGAAGCGGATTGTCGCCCATGCCAGCTTGCGCAGCCAGTCCTACGATGTCAGCGCCGTTCTCGGTCTTGTGGACGTTCTCACCAACCTTCTGGGCGAGGATATCGACCGCGTCATGTGAATTTACTGGGACTGGCCCAGCTGCTTCGAAAAGCATGTTGAACAAGGCTTCAACGCCATTGTTGAAGGCAGATGAGTGTGATTCCAGTAGTGTTTTTACCAAGTCGGCCATTAAAATACCTCGTACTTGCAAGTTTATCTAATCTTTGCTATATTGTGTGCCATTAACTTAGAAGGAAATCACTATGTCACAGCTTTCATTCTCTATCAACGGCGTCATCATGAAGCACTCGACCGAAGTGCGCAAGGGCTTAATATTCAAGCGCATGAATGTTAAGTGCAGCGACACGGACGAGATCAACGACATCCTCGACGCTCTCGCCAGTTGGGGCAAGGCCACCGATCCCGTGTCCAATCTCCAGGTTATCCGTAACGTGGACGACGACCCGAACACGAAGCGCTTCCACGCTCTTGACGATTATCATATCTGCATGAATCTCAAGATTTATGAAGACGTGGTTCCTGTTCAGTTCAAGTCGATTGCGGTCAACATCAAGACGAAGAAGCTGAAGGATCCGGTCACTGGTGAGAAGTATGTGCAGAGGTATCTCGAAGCTAACTTGGTGTTCGAAAAGAAACAGCTCGACGGCGACAAGCGCTTCGACGAACTGTACTTGAAGCATACCGAAATCGACGAAGATGGTAAGGAATTCATCTCGCCTCTCGCTATCGAGTTCAAGCAAATTGAACCGTTCTCTCTGTACGATGAACAGAAGCCAGCTGCCTCTGACGAATCAGAAGACGATGACAATGACGTAATGCCGCCAGTCTATCAGAATGGCTAGATAAAGCGCTGAATAGACGGATCCATGCAAATGATGGCGGCGGAAAGCTTTTTCGTCGCCTTTTTGCGAATGCGGATGCGCTTCTTTGGCGTGGACGGCTTCGGAGCTTCCGTTACTGGGGCTTCCTTGGGCTGAACTACCTCAGCAGCCTTCACTTCCGGTTCAACTGACGGAATTTCGGTTTCTACTTGCTCGTCGAGCTCGTTCTGTGTCTGTTTCTTTTTTGCCATAGCTAATGTAGTTTATATAAATAAGAAAAAAGGATAAAATTTATGATTACCGTAAATGGAAAGTACTGCTCTGCGGACGTATATGTGGCTGGGTTCGAGAACTTGGACAGCGCATCTTACGGCCAGATTGTACAGATGCTGTCGGTTCCGTGCATGGAAGGCAGCAAGATCGCTATCATGCCGGACGTTCATGCTGGCGTAGGGTGCTGCGTAGGCTACACGCAGACCGTAAAGGATACCATCGTGCCGAACTTGGTAGGCGTCGATGTGGCTTGCGGTATGCTGGTCTGCAAGGTGTCCAAGGACTATAACTTCAACTACGAGCGCTTGGACAAGCTCATCCGCTTGAACATTCCGTCTGGAATGAATCACCGCAAGACCTTGCACAAGTTCGCTAAGAATGTCGATTTGTCCGGATTGATTGCTGACACCGACCGCAACAAGCTGTTGTACAGCGTTGGTTCACTCGGCGGCGGGAACCACTTCATCGAAGTAGATGTCGATGAGGCTGGTGACCACTACATCGTGATTCACTCTGGTTCACGCTACTTGGGACAGGTCGTGTGTAAGTTCCACCAGCAGCGAGCTATCGACCGCTACTTGCGCAACCGCAAGGAGACTGGTGACGAGACCCAGTATCCGTCCAACCTCGCTTGGCTGGAAGGTTCCGATACCAGTGACTACTTGAACGACATGAAGATCTGTGCCGACTTCTCGTACTGGAGCCGTAAGGCGATGCTCCAGGAAATCTTGGACGGCATGGACATCAAGCGCCGTTATCTGTTGGACGAGTTCACTACCTTGCACAACTATGTCGATGTCGACAACATGATCATCCGTAAGGGGTCGATCTCGTTGCAGAACGGCGAACGCGCTATCATTCCGATGAACATGCGTGACGGTTCCTTGATCGTTACTGGTAAGGGCAATGCGGCTGCTAACTTCTCCGGGCCGCACGGCGCTGGCCGAGTACTGAGCCGTGGCGACGCGAAGGCTAAGCTGTCCATGGAAGACTTCAAGGCTGCCATGGAAGGCATTTATTCGACATCGGTACGTACTAGCACGATCGACGAGAGTCCGATGGCCTACAAGCCTGTCCAAGCTATCTTGGACAACATCGGCGACCTCTGCACGGTAGACATGGTCATCAAGCCGGAATACAACTTCAAGGCGTCCTAGTGATAGATGCGTTTATGATTGTTCCGTTTTGCACTAATATGAAATAATTTATTTCTCGTTAGCGCTAACTAAAAGGAGTCATAAATGACATTAGCTATCATCGCGGTCGTTCTGACCATCGTTATTTTCGTCATCTGGATCGCCGCATGGCGTAAGGCAAGGCAGACCGGAGTCATCGACGTGACTTGGCCGATTGACGAA
>JBGVBD010000067.1:0-12569 GCA_045225255.1 Prevotella sp.
GCACGGTTGGTCTCCTCGCCAGTATTTCCGATTGCCGTGAAGGCAAGTTCGAGACCCTTGAGGAAGTCGACTTCCTCGACGTTGCCGCCCTCGAACATCGGCGATGCGGCGTAGTAGATGCACCAGTATAGCGAAGTCACGTGGTCGTCGTGGTTTCCGCCAGTAGCGCCCCACTTACGTCCGGATTCTGTCGTCGTCGTGAAGGACATGAGTTCGTTGATTGTCGCCTCGTCGTGCAGCTTGCAGTAGAAACGCTGGACGTACAGCTTCAGAAGCATGACGGCGGCTTGCTTGATGGTGTCGGTAGCCCACATTCCGCGAAGCTTGTTGTCGTAGTGAACAAGGTTCTCGTATTGCAAGTTGTTGAACATGATACCGAGCGTACGAGCGCCTGGGCCGTTGTATTCGATAGTAAGCGGCGGGAATCCATATCCCTTGAGTACAAGGTATGAATATGCACAGAAGTCTTCGATAGTCACCGTATTGGACGACATGACGAAAACTTGTTCGAGGTCGATGTTGCTCTTTGCCAGAAGAATCTGCAGAACGTGATAGTCCTTACGGATACCGTAGCCAGTATCGATTGACGCGATATAAGTCCAGCCGTTCAGTTCCATCTTCTGACGGATCATCGGCTTCTGGAACATTCGCATCTGGAAGTCCGGCGGCGTGTTGGCCATCTTGAGCGGTTCGTCCGGTTTCAGTTTCTGCAAGATCTTATAGTCAATAAGTGTCACTGCAGAACCGATGAACTCGCACTCGTATTCTTGTCTGAACTTCTGTTCGCCGATACGAGCCATTTCGTCGATACCCCACTGGGCATCACGACCGGGCACTTCGTTCCACTTCACGACTGAACGGACGTAGCGAGAGGTCAAGTCGTGGTAGGAAGCCGTGTTCTCGTCGACGGCGTCTTCCCACATTCTGTAGAAATGGTTTAATCCTTGCGGAGTCGAGGTGATGATAACGCGAGTCTTCTTACCGGAAGAAATTGACGGGAACACGGACGCCATGAAGTCGTCGGCCAATCCGTTTCTCAAGAACGCAAATTCGTCCAAGTAAAGTAGGTTGGGAGAGAAACCACGGACGCCGTCCGGAGTCGTTGCGGCCACTAGGATACGAGTATTGTTCGAGAACTGGATACTCATCTTGTTCCATAGCTTCACGCCGGGCTGGAGCCAGAATGGCAGCGCCACGTATGAGTCACGGAGCAACTGCAGCTGTTCCTTGGCCAATGCCAACTTGTTAGCGAGCATGGCGACTAGCTGGTCGCTGTGGAACATGGCGTACCACAATATGAATCCGCGCACGATCGTAGATTTACCGACCTGACGGCTCCATTTGTTGATGTTGAAGCGGTATTTTAAGAATCTCTTGACTGCTTCGTCTTGGAAGGGCCACGTCTTGAATAACTGCATGCCATTATCTTTCGTGTTAATGTACATATAGTTATTCATGAAGTAGAGAGGATCCAATGCGCACTTCTTTATCTCGTTCAGCTGCTTAGGGCTGAGCTTTACTGATTCCTTCGCGTCACGAAGGTTTGTAATTCCGTTGAATGGCATTTAAGTCCTTTTTGAAATTATTTTTGCTATATTTCCATATAGAGTTTATCAAACGAGCTGTATATGCCCAATTTTTCGATAGTAATGGCTTTCATGGACGGTAAGAACTCGTTCAGACGGCGCAATCTATTCGCTGTAATCGATCGGTGTATAGAACTAATGCCGGACGCCGAAATCGTCATTGCTGAACAAGGCGAGTCGAGCCAATCGGAAAAACTTTCAACCTACAATCCGCACGTCAAGCGCATCCAAGTCGACGACGGAACTCGCTTCCACAAGACGAAATTGCTTAACGAGGCTATCAAGGCAGCCGAATCGGATGTCATCGTCATGGTCGATGCGGACAGCTATTTGAACGACGACGCCGCGAAGTCGATAGAGAACGGCACCGAACTTCTTCGTAGGAACTGTTGCGGAATCCTTTATCCGTACGACGGCGTCGATTACTTGACCGAGGCCCATACGAGGACGCTGCTCGGCGGCGGAACAATCAACTCGAAGTTCTGTTTCCATGGTGTGCATATCCAGCGGCAGACTGGCCTTTGCAACATGTACTTGAAATCCACTTGGGAAGCTGTCGGCGGATTCGACGAGGACTTCTATGAATGGGGCGCTGAAGATGATGCGTTTACGTACAAGATTAAGCGCCTTGTAGGCCCGGTCTGCCGTACGACTGGCTACATCTATCATCTGTTCCATCCGCAAGTCAACACGCAAACGTACCAAGCGTCGTCCGTCTACACGTACAACCGCAAGCTGTGCGCTTGCATCCGCCGTATGACCAAGGAAGACTTGGACGACTATGTAGCCAAGAAGGTGACGCTCAACGAACTTGTCGAAAAGTACGACAAGAAGAAACGCTTGAATGTGCGCTTGAGGTGGGCTTGTACGCCGAAGACTCTCCTCACGATCGATACCACGATTTACGACATCGACTACGAGGAGGAAATTAGCTTCACGAAGATTCTGCAAGCGGTCATGGCTGAAGATGGCCCCGGCTACATTCCGACCTTCGTCCAAGAAATCTTCGATCCTATTCCAGACTTGTCTGACGAACAGCGGAAGGAGATTGCCGCCTTCGTGGAGAAGTCGAAGCAAATCGTGGAGAACGGTGACGAATGATCAGTTTCGGTAAAGACCTTGGTGCCTTCGAGGGCGAATCAAAGTACGACATGCTTGCCGTAGCCGTGGCTCGTTCCATCGGTGTAGAGACGAAGTTCTCGTCGCCCAATGACAATGCGAAGCTGGGAGTCACGCAGTTCGGTGGCGGCCTTGTGCGCCGTGCCGAAGGTAGGAACAATGTCTACATTTTCCACGATTGGTATGACCATTATACCACGAAGCTCGGAAAGTATGACAAGGCGATTTTCTTGGGTAAGTTCGACCATCCGGCGATGGATCGTGCGGTCACGCTGGAATCGTATCCAGTCGCCCATGGGATGCCTCGCCCAGAAGATCCGAAATTTCCTATATTGATCACTGGCGAATATGAAGGATACTGTCATGACTGGCTTCTGTCGAAGGTCAAGGAACTGCTTGAAACGAAGTACATGTGCATCCGAATCACTTGTCCGTACGGCGGCATCGCTGCCGACAACGATGGGTATTTCAAGATGCTGGGCGCTCTGAAGCACATGATGATAACCGAACGCGACGTTCTCGACTGTCCGTTCACTTCGATCGGTCTGCTCGGCGATTACATGGCTTCGGCCAAGTACATTCTGCATTGCGGCGGACATCGCGGTATGGTACACTCGATGGCGGTTGACACGAAGAAATGTATTTCGTATACTGGGGATGACCACTACCGTCCGTCGATGATCTACGAGCTGAACGCTAGGTTGTTGCCATATACAAGGTGATTTGCTATATTTTTCTTAAAAATTGTATTGATGGAGTATTACGATGTCACACAAAACAATCATTAAATGGTTGAAGATAGTGCTGTTTTCGGCATTTGCTGTGAATATTTTGCGCGTGTGTATACGCACTTGGAAGTACGGCGGTTCAAAGTCTACAGTGACCGTACAGTATGATGATGGAATGCCACCTGAAGATATGCAAGTGGGGATGTAATGGCTGACAAGGAAAATATTGGTACGAGGCTGCTCGACGACCTCGGAAGCATGCTTCTGAATATCGAGATCGACAGCGACCTCTGGGTTGGCAAGGACAGAAAGGCGAAGCTCCGTTATTTGAAGAACAAGCTGTCCGGAGAAAATCGAAAGAAGCTCATCAACGTGGGTACGCACCTCGTAGAGAGTGTGATTGACATAGTAAAGTCCAACGCAAGCGGCCCTATGAAGGACTACGCTGACGTTGCCGAGACTGCATTGAACCTCGGCAAGGCCAGCATGATTATCAACAACTTGTTCGTGTCCCAGAAGTACGAAGTCCATACCGACTACGACGAACTCGCGAAGTTCATGGGCTACAAGAACGGACAAGCTATCCATACGACGCAGATGGACTCTACTGGCGACATCTGCCGTGCGCTCGTCGAAATGAAGCCGGAAATTCAAGACAAGTACGGCATCAAGATTACGAAGACGCATCGTCCGCCTACGACTGGTTCTGGTACTGGCGGAGAAATGGTGACGGTCTATCTTCTTGCGAAGTACAAGAAGGTGAATGTCGGCATTGAAGTCAACTACTACAACCAGAAGAACAAGGACAGCAACGTCAATCAAGATGCTGGCTACAGCTACATCAACCTTGGCGTCTACAATGCTGACATGTTCGGTCTGTCCGATTCCGACGACGAAGACAACGTAGACATCCTTGACGATGTTGTACACATCATCTATGCGAACTACATTTCTTCCATCGACATCAAGAAGAACTTGATCAAGATTGATGGCGGCCATTTCCATACGGAACCTCGCCGCAAAATCAACTTCGACATTCACAATATCGACCTTGCCGACATGTCCAAGACTTGCCGCGCAGTGCTTTCGTCCAAGCGCCGCCGTGGCTACATTCTCCAAGGCGACCCTGGCACTGGCAAGACCGTCTCGATCCACAAGCTCGTGATGGACTTTACCGATGTCCCGGTGTTCTGGATTTCGTCCGACTCGTTGAACGATACTGGCAAGATTCGTAGCGTATTCCGCATTCTGAACATGTTCCCCGGCTCGATCTTCGTATTCGACGATATCGACGGCAACGACTTCAGCAAGAAGGACAACCTCACTACGACGTTCATTACTTGCATCGACGAGACGAACTCCAACAAGTTCTCTGGCGTTATCATCATGACGATCAACGACCCGCAGCGAATCAACTCGACTATCAAGACTCGTAACGGTCGTATCGACGAAGTTATCCATGTCAAGAATCCGGAAACCTTCGACCAAGTCTTCGATGTGATTACGCAGAGGTACAAGTGCCTTGACGCTTTCATGCCGAACTGGATGGATGGTCGCAGTGAAGAGTTCCAGAAACTGGTTCAGACGATTATCTCAGCGAACTTCACCCACGCGCACATCGCTGGCATCATCAGCGACCTCGTGGACTTGTATCCGGACGGATACACCATCGAAGACTTCGCGTCGTCGGTGAACAAGAGAATCCAGAGCATTGCCAACGCGGCGATGGTGACTGGCTCCGACGGCCACATCGTCGAGGCTAAAAAGTAAGTAAAAAATAATTAACGTCGAAACTGCGCTGGTTTCGACGTTTTTATTGGTATCGCCCCGAACGGCATCTATATATGGTATAAATATCAACAAGATATCAACAATATATAGTGGTTCGGGGCATTTTTTAGGGCGATTTTCTGTTTGCTTTCGGATTTGAATATTGCTAAACTTGCCTTTACCGAAACGATAATTTAATCTGCCGAAACGGCAAAAGAGATGTTATGTTAACACAAGTAATTAAGCGCGACCATCGTAAGAAACCGTTCGATACGAAGCACATTTATGACGCAATCGAGGCGGCTTTCAAGGATTGCACAACCCAGTACACCAATGACATTCTTGACGGACTTGTAGGCGAAGTCGTTGACGACTTGTCCGCTGGCGGTAAGAAGTCCGCAAAGGTCGAGGATATTCAAGATACCATCGAGAACGTACTAATGGACAACGGATTCAACTGCGTGGCCAAGGCGTTCATCAAGTACCGTCAAGACCGTGCCCGTATCCGTGAGAATGAAAGCGGCGTGTATGCGTTAATACGCAAGCTGAAGCATGCAAAGCTCGCTAGCTCCAACATCTTGAGAGACAATGCGAACGAATCTGGCGCGACTCCGGCTGGCATGTTCGGCAAGATTGCCAGCGAAACTAACAAGCTGTACAACTGCTTGAACTCCATGAGCCGCAAGTATGCCGACGAACATGCTGACGGATCCATGCATATCCATGACCTCAATTTTTATGACTTGTCATTTAACTGTCTTTTTGCCCCGGTAGGCAAGTTACTAACGAACGGCTTTGACTCTGGCACTGGCTTCTTGCGCAGGGCCAAGTCTATCCAGTCTGCAGCAGCATTGACTGCGGTTATCCTCCAGTTGCAGTCGAACCAGCAGTACGGCGGTATCGCTGCAGACAATATCGACTTCGATCTCGCACCGTTTGTCGACGAATCTTTCCGTAAGAACCTTGCACGTGAACTGAACCGCTATGCGATGTATTCTCATGATCCGGATTATGCGATGTTCCTCAAGCAACAAGCCGAGACGGAAGAGTTCATGATTAAGCGTGTCTCGAAGAAGCTTGCTGAAATCGGTATCACGATGGACGCTCCGCTCGCCGATTTGTACAACGTATATCGTCCAGAATGCGTCGCTACGGCGATTGAATGTACCGACAATGACACCCATCAAGCCATGGAAGCGCTTGTCCACAACTTGAACTCCTTGCAGTCTCGCTCTGGAAACCAAGTGCCGTTCTCGTCGTTGAACTTCGGCCTCGATACATCCAACTGCGGACGAATGGTCAGCAAGAACCTTGTTAGGGCCCAGTACGAAGGTATGGGTGACGGACTCACCGCAATCTTCCCGATCTTGATTTTCAAGCTCATGAAGGGCTACACGAAGTATGTCGGCGATCCGAACTTTGACTTGTATCTCCAGTCCATCGACTGCCTCGCTCGCAGATTCTATCCGAACTTTGTCCGTGTTGACTCCTCCTTCAACAAGCCGTACATCAAGTACGAGACGAAGGAAGTCGTGCTTTCTGGCGGAAGGATGATTTCTCACCGTGGCCAGAACGATTACATCATGGTCACCGACGACACCGACATCGACACTCCGAAGGGAGAGTTCCCGGTCTACTCCGTCAACCTCGGTATCGGCGAGAACTGGGACATTGTCAAGTGCAAGGGCCGCAACGCAACTCTCCGCCGCGTGATTCCGAATACGACCATTTCTACGATGGGATGCCGTACTCGCGTCATCGGCAACATCAACGGTGCCCAGCAGACGACTGGCCGTGGAAACTTCGCATTCCACACGATCAACCTTCCGCGTCTCGCAATCGAAGCCCACCTTGAATCCGTGAGTGTCGAGCATCGCAAGGAAATCTTCTTCAAGAAGCTCGACGAAATGCTCGAAGATGCAAAGGGAAGCCTCATCGAACGATTCAAGCTCATCTGCGACAAGACGTACGAGAACTATCCGTTCACGATGCAGCAAGGTGTCTACTACACTTCTGACGACAAGGAACACGACATTCATGACAAGATTGCCGATGTCTTGAAGCAGTCTACATTGAGCATCGGTTACATCGGTATCGCCGAAACCGTCAATGTCATCACTGGAAAGACCTTCGGTATCGACCACGATGTCGACGAGTTCGCTATCAGCATCGTCAAGCACATCCGCGACTTTACGGACGCTTGCCAGAAGGAAACCCACTACAACTGGAGTACGTTCGCTACTCCGGCAGAAGCTGTCGCTGGCCGCTTTGCTACGATCGACAAGAACAAGTTCTCCAAGGAAGTCAAGGACGAGAACGGAAACCTCATGCTCGTCGCCAAGAACAAGAAGCTCGCCGACGTCGATCTGCATCGCTTGTTCGGTAAGGGCTACTACACGAACTCTCACATGATGGACTTCTCTCTCGACACCTCGCTTGAGAACAAGATCAAGACTGAAGCTCCGTTCCATGCGCTCACCAACGCTGGCCACATCTTCTACTACAAGGTTAATGGTGATCCCTCGAAGAATACGAAGGCTCTCAAGGCGGTCATCGACGCAATGTACGAAGGCGATTTGGGATACTTTACGGCGACAATGTCACTGGATGACTGCTTGAATTGCGGCTATCACGGTATCATTGACAACTGTTGTCCAAAATGCGGCTGCGCGGATGAAAGAAAGTTTGTCCGTGTTCGACGAATTACTGGATATCTGACTGGATCGCCAAGGAAGAGTATTATCAATTCTTGGAATGATGGTAAGCTCAAAGAGCTGGATGATAGGAATAACATCTAATTAGTTGGACGGCTACGGGTTGTACCGTAGCCGTTATTACCTATGACACAGCATTTATATACCGCTGATGAGTTAGATAAAGTTCGTAATACAAAAGGTATTACTTGCCGCACGAAATTTGAGATTACGTGTTCGGTATGTCATTGTAATGAAATAAAAAATCTGCAAGCAATCAAATATCCATTTGTCTGCCAAAAATGTAACCATAAGGCTGCTCATAATACGAGTGAGTATCGAGCTCGTTATGAAGCCGCGTTGCTGGATAAGTATGGCGATGCCCATTATCATAATAAAGAACAAGCTAAGGCTACCATGACGGCTTTATATGGTGGCGTTGGTCGGGCGTCACCGTTGTTACGCAATAAAATGGATTCTACTATGCGAGATAAATATGGTGTAATCTCGCCGATGGCCGTTTCCGAGATTTCGGATAAAGCCAACCATACTAAAAAGGATCGATATGGTGATGAACATTTCAATAATCGTCCTAAAGCGATTCAAACGTGCTTGGAAAAATATGGGGTTCCGGTATCGATACAAGCGGACTCGGTAAAGAAGAAAGTGTTTGAAACGAAACAAGCTCGATACGGCGATCCTACGTTCAATAATACTGCTAAAAGTCGTCAGACTTTGATGGATAAATATGGCGTTACTTGTACTATGCATATTAACGCCGTAGTCCATAAATCTCGTGCTCGATATATGTATCAGTCGATTCCGTTTGACAGCTCCTATGAGTTAGCGTATTATATTTGGTCTATCGACAATGGCCGAAATATCGTAGCACAACCCGATATCAAATTTGAGTATGTGTATGACAATACGGTTCATGAGTATAATCCAGATTTTGTTGTAGATGGCAAACTTATAGAAATTAAAGGACGGCAGTTCTTTAAAGATAAAACGGCGTCATCGACCATGGTTAATCCGTATGATCATGCTCAAGATGCTTTATATGAAGCAAAGCACCAGTGTATGCTAGCGCATAATGTGGAGATTATCGTTGACTGCTCGATGTATGTTTCATATATTAACCGGACGTATGGTCGTGGTTATCTTCAGCAATTTAGAACATCAAAGGTAAAGAAATGAACTACGGTAATATCGACTTCATGAGTATCGTTGACGGCGAAGGCTGCAGAGTCAGCCTTTTCGTCAGCGGTTGCCGCAACCATTGTCCGGGTTGTTTCAATCCGAAGACGTGGGACTTCAATTTCGGCAAGGAATTTACTCCCATCGAGGAGAACGAAATCATCGAGGCTTGCAAGCAGCCCTACATCGATGGTCTCACCGTCGTAGGCGGTGAACCGTTCGAGGAGGAGAACCAAGCTGGCCTCCTTCGTTTCCTCGCTAGGTTCAAGACAGAGTGTCCGAACAAGACGCTTTGGATGTTCACTGGGTACGTTCTCGAAAAGGACTTGCTCAAGGGGCAGAGAAAGCACGTAGAAGTGGTCACAGACCGCATTCTCGACTTGGTGGATACTTTGGTCGACGGGCCGTTTATCCAGGCCCAGAGAGACCTTTCCTTGCGATTCCGAGGCAGTAGCAACCAGCGGCTTCTGTCGAGGGCGGAAATCGCCGAATTGCGGAAATAAGAAAGGCGGCATCTAGCCGCCTTTTGCTATATTTGTGGCATGTACTACCTATTGCACAAGACTAACGGACTTTATTACACGAGGCAGCGGCAGACCTATCCTCTGTTGTTTGCCACGGACAAGGAACATGCCGACAAGTTCGAACTGAAGGAGCTTGCCGAACAGATGGTCGAGAACGCGAAGCTGTTCTTCTCTGGTTGGTGCCCTCAAGACATGGATCTCATAAACAAAAACGCATTCCTTCAAGAATGCGTTGTAGTCGATGCCGACGAGTGATTACTGTATCTTTGGGAACTGTCGCCGTATCAGCGGTATAGATACTGGCACCTTCGGCTGCTTGTTCAGCTCTTCGATCATATTCCAGAAGCCATCGTATCCGTACTTGGCGATGCCTTCCCTGATGTAGTTTTCCTCGTTGATATCTGCTTGTGGTCTGCAGTATTCGCATATCGGTGCTGTCATGATTACCTCACGGCATATATTTGCGCATGCTTTCCAGTATGCGGTCGTAGATTGGATAGAAGGCAAGGAATTCGAGATAGGTTATTCCGAGCCAGATGAAACCGCCAACGTCGCCGAGGATGGATATTAACCACGTTCCGGCGGCGAGCGAAGCGATGAGCATCACGAAGATGATGCCGATGCCAGCTATCGCCTCGTAGATAAAGTAGAAGAATCGCTTGAGCGCTAGAAACTGTTCTTCGTTCATTGCTTGTCCTCTGGGATGAGTTTCAGACGGATGTTCTCGATGCCAGTAGAGATCTTATCGACCCACGGCTTGTAGTCGCCGTCCGGGAAGGCCGTCTCGAACATGATGTCCTTTTCGTTGTACTTCTTGCGGATCTTGGTGATGATTACGGAGAAGTTCTCGTCGTCGGTGTACTTGAAGGTAATCTTGACGCCCTTGCCCTTGAACACTGCCATGTACTTCGAGTCGCAATCGACTGCGTATCCGTTCTTGACCATCATTTCGTCGATAGTCTTGCGGTTAGCTCCAGCGGTGACGCATTCTGCCTTGAGGCTGGATTCCTTCTCGTCCACGAAGCTCTCGATCTGCCTTACGACCGCGTCTACGGAAAGTTCCCGCATGACGATGGACTCTTTTCGTACGCAGTTGTAGTTGTAGAAGGACACGCGCACGTTGACATGTCCGTTCGGTACGCTGAAAGCGATGATGACACGTCCGGCGAGACGGATGTTGTTCGCCGTGTAGTTGATTTCGATCGAGCGTTCGGTGAGCATCTTCGACGGCCACTTGCCTTTCTTGTCGATTCCCGCCTTGATGTCGCTGATGTACTTGTCGAGCTGCATATTAGCCTTCCTTTTCTGCTGGCAGAGTTCCAACGAGTTCGATGTCAGTACCGAACATCTCTCGGATTTCTGCGGTGAGGTGCAAAATCTTGTCGGCAACCTTCGTGTCTTCCGCAATCTTATCGATGAGTTCCAGTCTCTTGACTAGTTCTGGATAGATTCTGGGAAGCGCCGACTTCCTTGTACGATAAATGTTGTATGCGTTCGCGATGCCGTTGAGCATGGTCTGGCCGCTGTTGCACTTGATGATGGATTCGGTGTCGGAGTCGCCGAACTTGAACTTCATCTGCTGAAGGGTCTTCAAGTTGTCCTTGACTGAAAACTGTCCGTAGAACTCGCCGAACACTTCCCCGGCGGCGAACTGGCCGTGGAACGAGTAGGTGTATGTGTTAATGACTTTTCGGATCTGCTTGACTTCGTCTAGCAAGACTTCCGCATCGGATTCAAGCGCGAAAGAAATGGCGGCAATCAGCTGCTGGGTTATTTCTTCATTAAAATCGGCGTCGAAAACCATTTATCGGCCTCATTTGAATTACAAATTACAAATTAGTATATTCTTGCCTAAATGATATAATTTGAATAGTACGGCATTGTGAGTGCATGCCGGAAGCCATAACTTTTGTGTGTGAAAGGATGATAAATGAGATCACGCGACGAGATTAAAGGGTTTTTGAAGGACGTACAGAAGCAGAACCTTGGCATGGTAGACCGTGCAAAGGCTTTCGCCGAGTTCGCTCACCAAGGCCAGCTCGACAAGGGCGGCCAGGAATACATCTACCATCCGACTAGGGTGGCCCAGTACACTGCGGAAAAGTACAATGACGACATTCTTACGGCAGCCGCTTACATGCACGACGTCGTCGAGGACGGCGGATTCACGATCAGTGACCTTACGTTGTTCTTCCCGGTCGCCGTATGGAAGACGGTCGAGTTACTAACTCGCGGAAAGTCCGACGGTCGAGATGTCTACATCGGTCGCATCAGCGAAAATCTTCTCGCTACCAAGGTGAAGCTGATGGACTTGAAGGACAATATGGACTTGTCGAGGCTCACTTGCGTCACCGAGAAGGATTCGTTACGACAAGACCGCTACGTCAACGAATACTGGACGCTTGAGAACAAGTTACTAAAGATGGAGGAGAAGCTTACTCCGGACGAAATGGACTCCGAGACGTACGCCGAACTCTACATGTAAAGTTTGTTGTGTGGAGAAAAGGGAAAGGGCCGCTTGCGCGACCCTTTTCTTTAATTTTCTGGAGGAGCTGCTTCTTCGGCACCGCCCTCGTCTGGAGCCGGGGCCTCTTCGCCGCCTCCGCTTGGGGCTTCGGCTGGAGCTTCGCCGCCAGCGTCTTGTGACGGAGCGCTCTGCTCTTGCTGCTGTTCTTCAGCTTGCTTCTTTTCTTCTTGCTTCTTGGCTTCGGCGGCCTTCATCTTCTCCTTCTGCACTTCCTTCGTGCTGAGGCTCTTCAGTACTTGCATGACTGCCTTGGCCATTTCGGCTACGCTTGTGGAGAAAGTCTGCTTCTGGCAGAACTTTTCGACGCCAGCCTTGATGTAAGGCAGCAAAGTACGGAGAGTGATGGTCTGCTTTCCGCCTACGCCTTCTTGCATGGCGACCTTGCCGCCGTTGATGTGCGACATCGCGTACTTCAGCGTGGCTTG
>JBGVBD010000068.1:0-1728 GCA_045225255.1 Prevotella sp.
GGTAGTGTAAAGTGGGCTATGAAAAACGATGGCCGAAAAAATAGGCTCAAATGAACCTTGAAAATCTGTAGATTATGTCAGCTGAAGGCTCTCCGAGGGCTTAGGGCGCTGCCCTAAGAACCCGCAAGGGGATGATCCCCTTGACCCCGATCCCGGGCTCCGCCCGGACCCGTCCTCGCCGGAAGCAGGGAAAGGCGCAGTTGCCCCTTTCCCACTTGAGAGGATAATCCGTGAACCTTTTGTCAAGGGACTTTGCGCGGCATATCCTCGCGGCTAAAGCCGCTCCGGTATTCCACGGTTCCCTTGACAACGGTTCCGCTCCTCTCTTTATGCGGTTTGTTCCTGCATTTCTTTAATGGCTTGTTGGCCCAGGAAGATTAAGAGCTGCCATTTGCCCGGCATGTTATCGCCATTTTTGATAGTATCATCTTCGACCGGTGGCCGGAATTGGTGCAGCTTGTGGGGCCGGAGAAAGTTGTAGTAAGCAACCCAGAGCGCAAGGTCGTAGTTTGCACCGTCATAGTTATCAAACCCGTTCGTGGGGCGGTAGGAAGCCTTGTATGTACGGTTGAGACGTTCAATCATCTGCTTATAAGGACGGAATTTCGTGGAAACGGCATCATCATTTGTCAAGCCGATGACCTGAGTGATCTCGAACTTGAACTTCTCGCCGAATTCATGGAAGAACTGCTGGGCGGCAAGCGGATAGGCGCTGAAGCCGTCGGCGATGAAGCGGAAGTCTTTGGGCAGTTCTTTCAGATGCTGGAAGGCCATGCGCATAGCCATAATGCATGGACCGACTCCGCGGTTATCAGAGACCTGATATCCAATCACAGCACGGGTTGCCGCATTGATGATCAACCAGACATAGCCCTTGATGCCGCGGACTTTGATGTACGTCTCATCGGCAGCAAAGGCGGATCCCTTCTCGTAAGGGTAGGTATCAACAAAAGGTTTGATGCAGATGGCGGCAGTTTTACAGTAGTTGGCGACCATCTGGTGGGATATGGAGATGCCGTGAATGTCCTTCAACGCCTGAGCGGTCTTCCGGAGCGACAGACCGAGGTTGACCCGGTAGGTAAGGCAAAGAGACATGATGTGAGCGTTGTGTTTCGTGAATTTCAGCGAGGAGGCATTCTTCGGCAGGGTGGTGATATCCATTTTGAAGAAGTCGATCGTGAATTCCCGGTAGATGTAATGCAGCTTATATTTGTTTTTGCCGTAATCCTCATCCAGATCTGCTTTGTCAACCTTCTTGAGGTTGTGAAGGTAGTAAGGGCACTTGGGATTCACACACTTATGGATGATGAAATGTTTGCGATCTTTCTTACGCGTCAGTGTGTGGGAACAGTAAGGGCATTTAAGGGAAAGCACCCTGGCAAAACGATTCTCATCCGGTGAGAATCGGGTGCCACAGATCTTACACATAAGCTGCCCGGCCTTGCCATTGTTACGGTACAGGTAAGAATGGGGTGCTTTGCAGGCAGGGCATGTGCATGCTTCCGGAATGTCACATGAAGAGCGGCGATGAATAGGTCTGACAGGTCTGCCGTATTTCCAGACATAGTAGCTGTTAAGATCTTTCCAGTCCCAGTCCTGGTGATGATAGATAATTTTGGGAAGCTGATCTATTTTAAACTTCTGGTATTTGGGAGAATGGGAATCATCAAAGGCCCACTGTTTGAGTGGAATATATCTGCAGATAAAGTTGATTAACCAGCAGTTTTG
>JBGVBD010000069.1:0-19591 GCA_045225255.1 Prevotella sp.
CGAGGGCTTTCTATCACTCGTTCCACAGCCTGTCATACCCCCATAACAAGCCCTCGAACGAGGTGAAGGAGGCATTCCTTTACCCCCATAACAGGCTTTGGAACAACCGATAGAAGGCATTCCTTTGTTTACGAAGAATAAATATACAAATACCAATGAGGCTATATGCAGTTTTATAATTGAATAGGATTGTAACGATTATTTTCCTTCCTTTTGGTATATTATTATTTTAGTAATAAGTTTCTATATTTTTAGTAGATTGCCCAACCAAATTGTCTGATTTGAACATTATCTTTGTAGATGTAATATGCTACTCCATTGATTACCTTAGAGCCTTGGTATGTATACCCTTCCATTTCTGACGCACCTAATACATTATACATCTTAAGTGATTCACTGGGTAAAGCTACATAATCATATGCTCTTCCACCTAATGGAATATTTGTAGATGTTGCATCAAGAAGCTTATTGCTTACAGAATAGGTCCCTAACGTTTCCCCAATCTTATACCATCCTGCCTCTGCCTGGCTGGTAACTATCGGTGATATGGATGTCATCTCCATTGGATTGTCAGGACCTACATAATAGTAATAATAAGTTTTGTCCTTACCCAAAGCCTTGTAGATGATGGCTTGCACGTCATTCACGTCAATCTTACCGTCCTTGTCCATGTCGGCAGCCTTGAAGATGAAGGTTGCCACAGGCTTGTTCAAGATATAGTTGATGGTGGAAGTCACATCGTTCACATCTACATTCCCATCGCCGTCGGCATCGCCAGGAATGATTATATCCTGTGCCTCCTTATATGCTTCTCGAATAGGAGCATCAAACGTAGCAAAGTCCTCAAAGTTATAAACCCATGTATCACCCTCCGACAAAGACATCACTCGCTTGTAGATGGCTTCGCGGCTGGGGGCATTGAAATGATAATCCTCTGTATTCATGACACTATTCTCACTTGAACGCCATAAATCATAAGGCCACATCCAAGCACCTTGATAAATGCCTACATCATCTTTATATCGCTCGTCTGTCAACATGTGAGCCCACGGAACCAGTGCTGGGTCGTTTGTTGCTGACACATTAGCGTACATACCCTGCGCATGAGACTCGTCTATCCATTGTCTAAAGGCTTCCAATTGATCTTCCGGGCATCGGTTTGCCCCGTAACCACCAAGAATATATTCATCTGCCAGTTTTGCAAAAGCATGACCTCCAGCCTCATGAATAATAAGTTTTGTAGGACCTCCTTCTTCTATGTGAGCGACGCCCGTGCCTATATTCATGTTAGCGTGTCCCTTCATTCCATTCTGATTGTCATTATTAACAATATTGATAATAGTTACATTGTCCATATCAACATTTGGAACACGCTGAGCATATTCGAGACAAATGTTATCATCGTAATTCAGCTTCCACTGGCCATCATTACTTGTTGTACGATTAGGTGACACCACTATAACTGCATAGACATTGAATCTGTCTCTCAATGCTGCATAAACCTCGTCGGAGAAGAATTGCTCCATACCTTGGCGCATATTTTGCTCATACTTACCGCTTGCAATATCTTCATCAACATAAGCATCGCCCATTAGCACAATGTCTATACCCTTCCCGCTTGTTGCTGTTTGTAGCGTCAATACCTCACCATCACGCGAGAAATCTGTAGAAGTGTATAAGTCACCGTAAAGTTCATGTTCTTCTGGCTCACCTAACAAAGGTAGAAGAACATTCCTTACCTGCTCAAGATACCAACTTGTTGGAATTGAGAAGTCATTGCCCCAATATTGAATAAGATTCCCATCCTTATCAAGAAGGTATATCTCTCCTAACTGAGTAGAATACCAATTCTGCACCTTATTAATCCATTTAATACCAGTAGGGAAACCTTTTTCCTGAAGTTCTTTGGCTTGTCTAATATGTTCGTCCCATGTTTCTCCTTCAAAAATGCGATGCTCTGTTATAACCCCTAAACCTTTGTTACAATAGTCAAGGTAGAGATTAACGAATTTATCGTCAATGCCAGAATCAAAGAACAAAGTATACTTATTCTGCTTGAGTAAATCATAAAGTGTTGTTTTTTTGTCTTCAACAAAAAGAAATACTTCACTGTCTGCTGACTTCAAATTAAAATCATTTTCATCAAATAGTTTTCCACTATAATAAGGATTTTGTCTTATTATTCCCCAACCTAATTCAGCCCATCTTGGAGACAGCTTTACCATTGTTGGGATTGTTCCATACAGACCATTCAGATCAACATCAAGTGAAGGTATTTTTGTTAGCATATCATCAATATCTGGAGCCCACATGAATGCACTGAATTCTTCTGGGATTGTACCGATAAGTTGATTGTCTCTAAGTTGGATTCGTAAGATATAGTCGCCAACGATAGTATCATTTCCCCAAATATCATTATTGACTCCGTGCCATTGGTTGACTGGTTTATCGCTAAGCCAGTTTGTATTATCTTTCCAGTTATTTCCGTTTGATGATGTGTAAAGTGCCTCAAGTGCTTTCTTCTGTTCCTCAAACGTAGGAGCATTTTGCCCTAACTGGATAAAACGGAACCTTTCTTTAGATCCGTCACCTACTTGAATGTAAAAGGCATCTGCACAACAGCGAGCATTATCAGAAATGTTCGCGTCTATTTCAAATCTAATAATTCTATTATTACCTTGAATGGCATCTTCAATTCTATGCATGTAAGAAGGTAGGTCTTTTTCCACTCCGTTGATGAAATCGTAAGAATCTACCTTCACTTCCAACGAGGTATTTCCTAATATGGGGATTTCCAATATGCCACCTTTAGGTGAAATTGTTGCGGTCTTAAATTGTGACGTATTTGCAAGTGTTGCTGCATATTGAATAACACGTACAGTACAGGAAATATCATAATTATTTGGTTTAATTGTCACTTTTGCCTCACGATCTTTGCCTGTATAATTATTATCATATTGTAAAGACCCGTCTTTAAATCTCAACCAATCACCTTCACATTCTGATACAGTATATGTGTACCCTCCAGTCATCACATAATCCAAATTGGTTTCGATATTAATGCTAAGATGACGATCACCTTGATTGACAAGATGATATTCTTCTTTTTCTGCTCTGAAATAATCTTCTTCGCCAGCCATCATCGTCATGCTGCACAGCAGCGCTGCAAAGATAGCGAGTAGTTTATGTTTCATCATCTTTATATAGTTTTGGGGTTTCTTTGTTTGCAAAGATAGAGAATATTTCTGAGAGTCGCAAGGAATTCAATAGATATTTGAGAAAAAGAGTGTTTCTCCACAGTTTTTCCTACATGAAGTTTTAAAAACTAATGTTACTTTTGTTACTTTGCAAAACTACTTGAAAATCAAGGAATTGTCGGTAACAAAATGGTAACAAAAGTAACAAAATATGGCGTTTTAAGCTCATTTTTACGAGAAACCCGCCACTTTTCTTTGAGATAGGCGGCACCTATCGCATGGATACATCGTACCTATCGAGGCGATTGCTTGGGGCTATCGACCCGATAGGCGGCACCTATCTCTGGGACAGGTTCAGGGTTTAAAATCGCGTACTAACTGACGAAGGGGTTCTACCGCGTCAGCATGTCTGGGGTCGTAACGGAGGATGACGGTGATGAAGCGAAGACTGTCTTCAACCACTTTGCCATAATACTCCAAATCACCGTCCTGACCCGTATGGATAGAATAATCATCTCCGGCATCTACGAGTTCTGCCCCCATGTTCATCAACGACTGTCCGGGTGAGCGATGAAGTTCATCACCAATGGTCTCTATCATATATGAAAGCGACACATCCTCGTCCATGAACACCTCCATTTGGTCTTCTTCCAGATACTGATGACGGAGGAAGGAGGGATAGATGAGGTCGATACCCAAGCGGTCGCTGTGGTAACTTACCATCTTCGACTCACCGATAGAGATAGACAGGCTGTCGTTACTGTCAAGTTCCGACGTATATGCCTTTGGTGCCTGTTGGCGACAAGAGGTCATACTGAGTCCCAAAACAATCAGAAAAAGAAGAATGCTCGCTTTCATCTGTTGGATATTTATTGCGTTAAACGATTATTCCCACTCAATCGTTGCGGGTGGTTTAGAAGAGATATCATAGCAGACGCGGTTGACACCACGTACCTTATTGATAATTTCGTTAGAGACCTTTGCCAAGAAGTCGTAAGGCAGATGCGCCCAGTCGGCAGTCATTGCATCGGTAGAGGTAACGGCACGGAGGGCAACAGGATTCTCATAAGTACGCTCATCGCCCATGACGCCCACGCTACGGACAGGACTCAGCAGGATAGCACCTGCCTGCCATACCTTATTATATAATGTTTCGCCATCGGTATCGACATATTCGCGCAAACCACGGATATAGATATCGTCAGCATCCTGCAAGACTCGAACCTTCTCGGGAGTGATATCGCCTAAGATACGAACAGCCAATCCAGGACCAGGGAACGGATGGCGTGTAATCAGATGCTCAGGCATTCCCAACTGACGACCTACACGACGTACCTCGTCCTTGAACAGCCATTTCAACGGTTCACAAAGTTGCAGGTTCATCTCCTTAGGCAGTCCGCCTACGTTATGATGGCTCTTGATGACCTTACCCGTGATGTTCAGCGACTCGATACGGTCAGGATAGATAGTTCCCTGTGCTAACCAACGCGCATCGGTAATCTTCTTTGCTTCGGCATTGAACACCTCCACGAAGTCACGACCGATAATCTTACGTTTCTGTTCTGGCTCGGAAACACCTGCCAAGTCGGCAAAGAACTTCTCGCTGGCATCGACACCAATCACATTCAAGCCTAACACTTTATAGTCTTCCATCACCTGCGTGAACTCATTCTTGCGCAACATTCCGTGGTCAACGAAGATACACGTAAGGTTCTTACCAATCGCCTTATTGAGTAAAACGGCAGCGACAGAAGAGTCGACACCACCCGACAAGCCGAGGATGACACGGTCGTTACCAATCTGTTCTTTCAGTTCCTTCACAGTGGTCTCTACAAAAGAGGCAGCACTCCAGTCTTGTTTAGAACCACAGATATCCACTACGAAATTCTTCAGCAACAACGCTCCCTGTGTAGTGTGATAGACTTCCGGATGAAACTGTACTGCCCAGATGGGTTGTTCCATAGAAGCAAAAGCGGCATTTTTGACATCTTTTGTACTACCGATCACCTCAAAACCCTCAGGAATGGCAGTGATAGTGTCACCATGACTCATCCATACCTGTGAGCCTCTATCGAAACCCTTAAATAAAGGATTATAGAGATTGATGGTCTCTAAGTGAGCGCGTCCGTATTCGCGAGAGTCAGCCTTTTCCACTTTACCGCCCAGTGTGTGAGAGATAAACTGTGCTCCATAGCAGATGCCCAATACGGGCAGACGACCTACGAACTGACTCAGGTCTACCTTAAACGCCTCAGGGTCGTGGACGCTATAGGGTGAACCGCTGAGAATCACGCCAATCACCGAAGGATCGTCCTTCGGAAACTTGTTATATGGCAGAATCTCGCAGAAGGTGTCCAGTTCACGAACACGGCGACCAATCAACTGTGTCGTCTGTGAACCGAAATCCAAAATGATAATCTTCTGTTGCATTGTATTTAATTGATAATTTATATTTGACAATTGAAAATTAAAGGGTTCTGAGGAACTCCTCTGCATCGTGGAGGGTATCGAGTTTACCCACGTCCATCAGACGAAGGTCGGATGCCTCATAGCCTCGGATGAGATGGTCGGCACAAGCCTTCAGATAGAAGTCCATGATGGGGAATCTGTCAGGCCATTCGTCCAACAACGGAGCCAACGAAGGATGAAATAGATGGATACCAGAAAAGGCAAGCCTTTTAAATGTTGAATGGTGAGTGGTGAGTGGTGAACTGGCAATAGGACCTTTCATCTCTCCTGTTTCGACGTTAGTCCAACCTTTGAGCCTCATCTCTTCGTCAAAGAGCAGATAGCGTTTCGTCTGGCGCTGACTGACTACCAGCAACGGAGCATCGGTAGGGAGTGCAGTAAGGTCGAGATTACTCAGGATATCGACATTATGAATCAGGATTGGCTCTGTAGCATCGAACAACGGAAGGGCTTTCTTGATGCCTCCACCCGTTTCGAGAAGTCCACCCGTCTCGTCACTGATACGGATATCCAGTCCGAAGTTGTTGTTTGCTTTCAGGTAGTCGATAATCTGCTGAGCGAAATGATGCACATTCACCACGATACGCTCATAACCGGCATCTTTGAGTTTCATGACGACATGCCACAGTAGCGGCTGTCCACCAACTGGCACCAATGCCTTCGGCATCGTGTCGGTCAACGGCTTCAACCGCGTACCCAGTCCTGCTGCAAATATCATCGCCTGCTTCATCGCTGCAAAGTTACGAAATTGTTTTGAAATGGTAATGGGGATTTAAGAATTATTTCGTATCTTTGGCTTCGCCGAACTTACCCGGCACTCGGAAATGCCCAAATAAATTTGGCATTTCTCTCATTATTTAGTAACTTTGCAACCAGAAACACAAAAACATTGATATGAAACAATTACTATTGCTATTATCTATCGTCTGCTGCGGCAATATGACTGCCCAGACACTTGTCATTAACGAACTGATGCAGTCGAATATCGACTGTGTGATGGATGACCTGAACGACTTCCCCGACTCTTGGGTGGAGTTGTATAACCCAACTACGGATGCTATCAATCTTAAAGACTATAAGATAGGTACGAAAGAGAAGGCTTCGAAGGCATGGGAGTTGCCCGATATGACCATCGAGGCAAATCAGTATGTGCTAATCTACTGCGATAAGGAGGAAAATAAATTGCATACTGACTTCCGTCTGGAGTCTGGTAAAGGCTGTAATGTCTACCTCTTTAAAGGTAACGACATCGTAGACCAGATTGTTGACTTGAAAAAACAACCTGCCCCTAATATCGCCTACGGGCGTGAAACCGACGGTAGTGACGAGTGGGGTTATGAACTGAAACCGACACCAGGTACAACAAATAAGGGCGGAGTAGTTACTGCCGACAAGTTACTGGGTGTTCCTGTGTTCAGCGAGCCAGGACGTGTTGTCGCCGGTTCGCAGGACATCATGCTGACACTCAGCGTGCCCGAGGGAAGCCCCGAGGGAACTGTCATCCGCTATACTACCGACGGTTCAGAGCCATTCATCAGAAGCAAGAAATACACCTCCGCAATTTCTGTCACGAGTTCAATGGTCATCCGCGCCAAGCTATTCTGCACTGGCTACCTGTCGCCCCGTTCTACCAGTCATAGTTATATCTTCTTCCCCCGTGAGGTAACGTTGCCCGTTATCTCAATCATGACAGATGACAAATACCTCAACGACTCAAAGATTGGTATCTATGTAGATGGTGACTACCAAAGCGATAAGAAAAACTATGAGTTCGACTGGCGGCGACCCATCAATTTTGAATACTTCGAGAACACGAATGAGGAGAGTCAACTCAATCAACTCTGTGAGACACGTATCGCAGGAGGTGCTACCCGAAGCAACAAGTTGAAGACACTCGCCGTCTATGCCAACAAGCGCTTTGGTACGAAACGCCTCGAATACGAGTTCTTCCCCGATCAGAAACCCGGACTAACGGACTTCAAGAGTCTTATGCTACGCAATGCAGGCAACGACTTCGACTATCTTTACATGCGCGATGCCATTATCCAGCGTACGATGGCGAGTCATGTCGACCTCGACTGGCAGGCATGGCGTCCGGCTATCGTCTATATCAATGGCGAATACCTGGGACTACTCAACATCCGTGAGCGTTCCAACGAGGACAATATCTATACCAACTACGACGGACTGGAGGATATCGACATGTTTGAGAACTGGTGGGAACTGAAAGAAGGCAGTTGGGACAACTACAATATGTTCAGGGATTTTTATAATGAGAAAGGACACACCTTGGCAGAATACGCCGAATGGATGGACTGGGAGGAATTCCTGAACCTGATGATTATGAACCTGTATTTCAACAATCAGGACTTCCCAGGAAACAATATCGTCATGTGGCGTCCACAGGCTGAAGGTGGGAAATGGCGCTGGGTAGCAAAAGACACTGACTTCGGACTGGGACTTTACAACGACTGGACAGGGAATAATAAATACGGTCCTGCATTCAATAGCATCAAATGGATTAACGAACCGAACTATGACCCTGATAGGAGCTGGGGCAACCAATCCGAATACACACGACTGTTCCGTCGACTGATGGATGACAAAGACTTTAAGCGCGAGTTCATAGACCGTACTTGTATCTATATGGGTGACTTCCTCAACGAGAAAGGGATACGTGAGGTTTGGGATCCTATGTATGATATCATCAAATATGAATATCCCTACCATCGTGAGGGAATCAACAAATGGTGGCCTAATTACAACGAAGAGTTGGAAAATACCCGCAACTGGGTGGCAAAGCGCACCAATGAGTTTTATAAGCAGGTAGGTAATTACTACAAACTGGGATCACCTATTGATTTAACTATCAACAAAGAGAAGATTGACGTGGAAATCACCTTCAATGGCATCAAACTATCGGAAGGTATCTTCGATGGTAAGTTCTTTGCTAACCGTACACTGACCCTTAGCGGAAAGGCTTCGGAAGGTGTAGATTTTAAGGGATGGAAGGTGACAGGTGGTATCAATCAAGAAGTCTCTGGCACTGAACTCACCTTAGAGATGCCATCAAGCGCCATTACCATCACTCCTATTATCGGTGAAGGAACGGGAATCGAAAAGGTAAAGACAACAGTCGATAAGACTACTGAGACTTTTGACCTGACAGGACGTAAGGTCGACACGCCAAAAAAGGGACAGATTTACATTCAGAAAGGACAGAAGACTATTTGGCACTAAGTGTCTGCGTGATCTGCTGTTCACGATGGCAGATACGCACCTCAATGCCAAACTTCCGATGGATGTGCTCAGCCAGATGTTGTGCACTATAGACACTACGGTGCTGACCACCTGTACAACCGAAAGAGAACATCAGAGAGGTGAAGCCACGTTGGATGTATCGACGTACATGGGCATCGGCGAGTTTATATACACTATCAAGGAACGTCAGTATCTCACCATCGTCTTCCAAGAAACGGATGACGGGCTCGTCTAATCCTGTCAGTTGTTTATAAGGTTCATAGCGTCCCGGGTTATGCGTACTTCTACAGTCAAACACATAACCGCCACCATTGCCACTCTCGTCCTCTGGAATACCCTTACGATAAGAGAAACTGAAGACCTTTACTACCAAAGGTCCTTGTGCGTCATACTTGGAGAAGGTGGCAGGACCATCCTGTGGATGGGGCTTATAGGGATTTTTGTCTGTCGTCTTATAACCGTCGGCACGACTTGCCGTTGCCTCTATCTGCTGGAACTGTGGCAACTCTGTCAATCGACGTAACAGCGACATCAGATAAGGATACGGGAAATCGCTCACTGCCAGTAACTCACGAAGGTTCTGGATAGCTGGCGGTATCGAACTGATGAAATGCTGTTTGCGCTCGAAATAGCCTCGGAAGCCATAGGCACCCAATACCTGCAAGATACGGAACAGTACAAACAATGACAGGCGTGCCACAAAATGATGGGGCGTAGGCACCTCGGTAAACTGCTTCAGCGCATTATAGTATTCGTACACCAGTTCACGACGCAACTTATAAGGATATTTCGCCGATGCTTGCCAGAGGAACGAAGCGAGGTCATAATAATAAGGACCGCGACGGCCACCTTGGAAATCGATGAAATATGGATTGCCTTTACTATCGAGCATCACATTACGAGCCTGGAAGTCACGATAGAGGAATGCCTCACACTTTTCTGCCGTTAAATCCTTAGCCAGCAAGCGAAAGTCGGCTTCCAATTTCAGTTCATGGAAGTCCAGTTCCGTCGCTTTCAGGAAACAATACTTGAAGTAATTGAGATCGAAGAGCACTGAGTCGACATCGAACTCCGCCTGCGGATAACAGTTCGAGAAGTCCAACTCACGAGCCCCTCGCATCTGGATGTTCGGCAATTCACGGATGGTACGTTTCAACAATTCCTGTTCCTTCAACGTATAACGTCCACCAGCCTCACGACCACCACGGATAGCATCAAACAGTGACACAGAACCTAAGTCAGTCTGCAGATAACGCAACTCATCATCACTTACGGCAAGGAGTTGAGGAACGGGCAACTGGCGCTTGGTGAAATGGCGACACAGATAGACGAAGGCATGATTCTCGTCACGACTCGTTCCTATCACGCCGACAACCGTCGTTCCGTCTGGAGCCGTCAACCGATAGTACACGCGGTTACTTCCTGCCACCGGCAGTTGTTCTGTCTGTGCAGGCTCTTGCCCACTCCATTGCTTATATAGTTTTAATAGCTGGTGCATATTCCATTATTCTGTGATATCCTGCTGGTCTTTCCGCTTTCTCTCTTTCAGATAATTCTCCAATAGTCCCTCTGCCAAAACCAACAACAACATCACACCCAATGCCATGCAGAAGGCGGAAGTCTTCGAGGTAGTGATATCCAGAACAATCAGATAAAGCCCATATACTGCTATGAGTTTCAAGACCAATGTAAACCAGTTTATCTTCATCATGCTGCAAAATTACAAATTAATCTGCAAAACGACAAAGGAAAAGGATACAAAAAAATACCAGTCTTGGATTAGGCACAAACAAAGGGAGCAGTCAAACTGCCCCCTTTTAAAGATTTATCTATTTGCTAAATACCTTATGCAAATGGATTCTCTGTTGGGTAGTAGTCACCCTTCGGGAAGTTGTAGTCAATCTCGTCCACGGGGATACCCATGTACTTGAGAACCTCCCAGAGATACTTACCCTGATGACCGAACATAACGGCGCAGTGATGTGGGTAGTGCTTCTCGATGAGGACGTGACGATAGAAGCGGCTCATGTTCTTGATACCAAAGATACCAATTGAACCGAATGAGCGTGTAGCCACAGGAATAACCTCACCCTGAGCAATGTAAGCGCGGAGCTTGGTATCAGCGGTAGACTGCAGACGATAAACTGTAGCCAGACCTGGCTGGATGTCACCCTCGAGGGTTCCGTTGGTAACCTCAACAGGCAGAGCGCGAGCCATGATACGCTGGAAGCACATCTGGCAGTTGCAAACCTTAGAAGATGCGGTGTTACCACAGTGGAAGCCCATGAAGATTTCCTTCTCTGTGTATGTGTCGCATGCAAACTTCTTACCCTTGATGCTCTCCTCGTACATATCGGTAGGTACGGTGTTGTTGATATCGAGCAGGGTAACAGCATCCTGAGAGATACATGTTCCGATATACTCAGACAGAGCGCCATAGATGTCCACCTCACAAGCTACAGGGATACCACGAGCGGTGAGACGGCTGTTGACGTAACATGGTACGAAACCGAACATGGTCTGGAAAGCAGGCCAGCACTTGTTAGCCATAGCCACGAACTGACGAGAGCCCTTATGACCCTCAATCCAGTCGAGCAGCGTCAGCTCGTACTGAGCCAACTTAGGCAGCACCTGAGGAATCTTGTTACCGTGACCGAGTTCAGCAGCCATATCCTTCACTACATCGTCGATACGTGGGTCGCCAGCATGCTTCTGGAAAGCCTCAAGCAAATCGA
The DNA here is from genome assembly GCA_045225255.1 of Prevotella sp. Taxonomy (GTDB): domain Bacteria; phylum Bacteroidota; class Bacteroidia; order Bacteroidales; family Bacteroidaceae; genus Prevotella. Next base: position 11,663 of record JBGVBD010000069.1, read on the forward strand.
GCTCTGAGTTCTCCTCAATCTCAACGTCGAGATCATAGAGAGCACGGATAGGAGCGTTACAAGCCAAGAAATTGTTTGGACGAGGACCGAAGCTGATGATCTTCAGGTTCTGCAGACCAACGATAGCACGTGCGATAGGCAGGAACTCGTGGATCATCTCAGCGCACTGAGCAGCATCACCTACTGGCTCCTCAGGAATGTAAGCACGGGTCTTACGCAGCGACAGAGCCTGACTAGCGTTCAGCATACCACAGTAAGCGTCACCACGACCGTCGATCAGGTCGTTCTGAGTCTCCTCTGCAGCAGCGCAGAACATGGTGGGACCCTGGAACCAGTCAGCAATCATAGTCTCTGAAATCTCTGGACCAAAGTTGCCGAGGTAAACAACGAGGGCATTACAACCAGCCTTCTGCACATCAGCAAGAGCCTGCTGAGCGTGAATCTCACTCTCAACGATACAGATAGGACACTCGTAGATGTCAGCCTTGTCGAACTTCTCTACATACTTAGCGATAACAGCCTTACGGCGGTTAACAGCCAATGATTCGGGGAAACAGTCGCGAGATACAGCGACGATTCCAATCTTAATTTTGGGTACGTTGTTCATGTTAAAATTACTATAAAATAAATTGTTTAGTCAGATTGTCGCCAAAGGTACAAAGAATTTTTGAAAAAACAAGAAAATAATGAAAAAAAGTGGGAAAACTCGTTTGCGTTTCCCCACTCTATATATATTGATGAATAATTTTACATCATACCTCCCATACCTGGGGCACCGCCCATCGGCATAGCAGGTTCTTTCTCAGGTTTGTCACAGATGAGGCACTCTGTGGTCAAGAACATGCCAGCAATAGAAGCAGCATTCTCCAGAGCCACACGGGCTACCTTAGCAGGATCGATGACACCAGCCTCACGGAGGTCCTCGTACTTATCGAGACGGGCATTGTAACCGAAGTCACCCTTGCCCTCGCGAACTTTCTGAACAACGACAGCACCCTCAGCACCGCCATTAACGGCAATCTGACGCAGAGGTTCCTCGATGGCACGCTCCACGATGTTGATACCAGTCTGCTCGTCGGCATTGACACCCTTGATAGCCTGCAAAGCTTCCAAAGCGCGGATGTAAGTAGTACCACCACCAGCGACAACACCTTCCTCAATAGCTGCACGAGTAGCGCAGAGAGCGTCGTCAACACGATCCTTCTTCTCCTTCATCTCCACTTCGCTGTTAGCACCAACGTAGAGTACTGCTACGCCACCAGCCAACTTAGCCAGACGCTCCTGCAGTTTCTCTTTGTCGTATGAAGAGGTCGTGAGTTCGATTTCCTTCTTAATCTGTGCGATACGATCCTGAATAGCCTGCTTGTCGCCAGCACCATTCACGATAGTGGTATTGTCCTTAGAAACAGTTACCTTATCGCAAGTACCCAGCATCTCGAGCGTAGCCTGCTCCAACTTCAGACCCTTCTCCTCGCTGACAACAACGCCACCTGTCAGGGTTGCGATATCCTCGAGCATAGCCTTACGACGGTCGCCAAAGCCAGGAGCCTTGACAGCACAAATCTTCAGACCGCCACGCAGACGGTTGACAACCAAAGTCGTCAGTGCCTCAGAATCAACATCCTCAGCAATTACGAGCAGAGGACGACCACTCTCAGCAGCAGGCTGCAGGATTGGCAGGAAGTCCTTGATGTTAGAGATCTTCTTATCATAGATGAGGATGTACGGATTCTCCATCACACACTCCATCTTCTCAGAATCGGTTACGAAATAGCCAGAGAGGTAACCACGATCGAACTGCATACCTTCTACAACACCAATGTGAGTGTCGCGGCTCTTGCTCTCCTCGATGGTAATAACACCATCCTTAGAAACCTTGCGCATAGCGTCGGCAAGCAGTTTACCTATCTCTTCGTCATTGTTGGCACTGACAGTAGCCACCTGCTCAATCTTGTCGTAATTGTCGTCCACCTTCTCAGCATTGTCCTTGATGAAATCAACAACAGCCTTCACAGCCTTGTCGATACCACGTTTCAGGTCCATGGGGTTAGCACCTGCGGTAACGTTCTTCAAACCCTCAGTAACGATAGCCTGAGTCAGAATGGTAGCGGTAGTCGTACCGTCACCAGCATCGTCACCTGTCTTGGAAGCCACACTCTTGACGAGCTGTGCACCCGTGTTCTCAAACTTGTCCTCCAACTCGATTTCCTTAGCAACGGTTACACCATCCTTGGTAATCTGAGGAGCACCGAACTTCTTCTCAATAACTACATTACGACCCTTAGGACCTAATGTTACCTTTACTGCATTCGCCAACTGGTCGACACCGTTCTTCAACAGGTCACGGGCCTCAATATTGAATTTAATATCTTTTGCCATAATTTTTTTTTTTGCGTTATTACGTTATACCGTTATCACGTTATTACGTTAATTACTTTTCAATGACTGCAAGAACGTCACTCTGACGCATCATCAGATACTTCTCACCTTCGAACTCCAACTCAGTGCCAGAGTACTTACCATACAACACTTCATCACCAGCCTTCAAGATCATCTCTTCGTCCTTGGTACCCTGACCAACGGCTTTGATTGTTCCATGAAGGGGTTTCTCCTTTGCGGTATCAGGAATGATGATACCACCAATCTTCTCTTCTGCCGGTGCAGGCACTACCAGCACACGGTCTCCTAATGGTTTGATGTTCATAATACTTTTTTTATGTTTTATATTAAACTTTCCATCCGCTTTTATGCGAAAAACGTGCCAATCTCCGTTAACTGACACTTTGGCAGAAAATCCTTATACCTTATTAATATATCATAATTTTGTCTTTTCATTTGGCACTTTACACAAAATGCCGTATCTTTGCAGAATATTATCAATTGTAAACAAAGGTATGAAAGATTTTCTTAAGTATGTGTTTGCCACCGTTACTGGCATCATCGTAGTGACACTCATCATGGGTATCATCACTGTTATCTCACTGGTAGGCTTGGCTGCCTCATCGGCATCTACTGTTCCAGTGAAAGAGAACTCCGTATTCACCCTTATGCTCTCCGGACAGGTAAATGAGCGTGTGAATGAGGATATCTTCGGACAACTGACTGGTCAAATCAGTGAGAATCTCGGTCTGGATGATATCATCTCATCTATCAAGAAGGCGAAAGACAACGAGGACATCAAAGGAATCTATATTGAATCCGGTCTTTTCTCTATTGACACGCCTGCCTCTGCTCATGCTATCCGCGAGGCACTGCTCGACTTTAAGAAAAGCGGAAAGTGGATTGTTGCCTATGCTGATAGTTACACACAGACTACCTACTACATCTGTTCTGTAGCAGATCAGATTTACCTAAATCCGCAAGGTATGATTGACTGGCACGGATTGGCATCTAATCCTTACTTCTTGAAAGATCTTCTCGCCAAGTTTGGTGTAAAGTATCAACTTTGCAAGGTTGGAAAATACAAGAGTGCTCCTGAAATGATGACAGCCGACAAGATGAGTGAACCGAACCGTGAGCAGGTAACTGCCTATATCACGGGCATCTGGGACGTGATGCTGAAAGACGTATCGGCAAGCCGTAAGGTTCCTGTTGACTCCCTTAATGCCTATGCCGACCGTTTCGTCATGTTGGCAGACCAGACCGAATTGGTTAAAATGAAGTTGGTTGACAAACTGTTGTTTACCGACGAGGTAAAGGGAGAAATCAAGAAACTGCTGAAGATTGATGAGAAAGACGATATCAACCAATTGTCCCTCGCCGATATGATTAACGTGAAGGGAGAAAAGGAAAAGGGCGAAGAAATTGCCGTCTATTATGCCTATGGTGAGATTGTAGACTCTGAAACGGAAAGTTTAATTCAGCAAGAACACAGCATCGTTGCCAATACGGTATGTAAGGACTTGGAGAAACTGGCGAATGATGATGACGTGAAGGCTGTTGTACTCCGCGTCAACTCTCCAGGCGGTTCTGCCTATGCCTCTGAACAGATCTGGCATGCTGTCATGAATCTGAAGGCCAAGAAACCCGTTGTTGTTTCTATGGGTGGCTATGCTGCTTCTGGCGGTTACTATATCAGTTGTGCTGCCAACTACATTTATTCTGAGCCAACCACCATCACTGGTTCTATTGGTATCTTCGGTATGTTCCCCGATTACAGCGGACTGCTCACCGAGAAACTAGGTGTGAAGTTCGACGAGGTGAAGACCAACAAGCATGCAGCCTTTGGAACGGTGGCACGTCCATTCAACGAAGAGGAGTTGGCACTACTCGACCAGTATATCGGTCGTGGCTACGAACTCTTCCGCAAGCGCGTGGCTGACGGTAGAAAACTCTCTGTTGAAGCTGTCGAGGAGATTGCACAAGGTCGTGTATGGTTAGGTAACGATGCCTTAGGTATCAAACTGGTAGACGGTATCGGCTCACTGGATGACGCTGTCAAGAAGGCAGCCCAGTTGGCAAAACTGAGCGAATACAAGACTGCCAGTTATCCTGCACCTGCCGATTGGATGGACCAACTGCTTAGCAAGGCATCTCAGAAGAGTTATCTGGATGAGCAGATGCGCGCCACCTTTGGTGAGTTCTACGAGCCTCTGCTCTATCTGAAGAATATCAATCAGCGGAGCGCCATTCAGGCACGTCTGCCTTACTTCCTCTCTATTAAATAAAGGTACATGCGCGTAGAGGGTGATTTCATCGTCATCAACAAATGGTTGTTGCCGCTAAGTTGGTTCTACGGACTTGGTGTCAAACTGCGTAACATGGCTTTTGAGTTAGGTCTGCTGAAGAGCCGTTCCTTTGATGTTCCCGTCATCTCGGTGGGCAACATTACGGTGGGCGGCACAGGCAAGACCCCTCACGTGGAATATCTGGTCAAACACCTGAAAGACCTCTTCCACGTGGCAGTACTCAGTCGCGGCTATAAGCGCAAAAGCAAGGGGTTCATCCTGGCAACACCCGAGACGACTATGCCGGAGATTGGTGATGAGCCCTTCCAGATGAAGAAGAAATTCCCTCATGTTTCCGTAGCGGTAGATAAGAGTCGTTGTCACGGTATCGAGGAACTGACTGACAATGACAAATCCTTGGATGTCATCTTGTTGGACGATGCTTTCCAACATCGATATGTCAAACCCGGTATCAATATCCTGCTGGTTGACTATCACCGCTTGGTCATCTACGACAGGTTACTGCCTGCCGGACGACTGCGTGAACCCCTTTCAGGAAAGGACCGTGCTGATATCGTTATCATCACGAAATGTCCCAAGGACCTGAAGCCGATGGAGTTTCGCGTCATCACCAAGGCAATGAGTCTCTATCCCTATCAGAACTTGTATTTCACAACATTGGAATATGGTGAACTGCAACCTATTTTCGGAGAAATTGGTAATCTTAGAAATCTTAGAGATCTCAAAGAACACCATATCCTCTTGTTGACAGGTATCGCCTCACCAGAACAGATGACCCACGACCTCACACCATTCGTCAAGGATATCACACCGCTCACCTTTGCCGACCATCACCGTTTCAAGGCAAAGGACATCCAACTGATCAATGAGACCTTCGAGCAACTTCCAGAGCCTCGTTGTGTTATCACGACAGAGAAAGATGCGACACGACTCTACGACATAGACGGACTCAGCGAGGAAGTACGCAAGAACATCTACACCCTTCCAGTCAATATCCGCTTCATGCAGGAACAGGAAGATACGTTTAACCAATATATCATAGGCTATGTACGCAAAAATTCAAGAAACAGCATCCTGGCTAAAACAAAGGATGACCACAAGCCCAAAGACAGCCATCATACTGGGGACAGGCCTCGGACAATTAGCTTCCGAGATAACTGATAAGAACGAGATTCCCTATAAGGAGATTCCTAACTTCCCCGTTTCGACGGTTGAAGGACATAGTGGTAAACTGATTTTTGGTAAGTTGGGTGGCATTGACATCCTCGCCATGCAGGGACGTTTCCATTTCTATGAGGGCTATTCGATGAAAGAGGTCACCTTCCCCGTCCGCGTGATGTATGAACTGGGTATTAAGACGCTCTTCGTATCGAATGCTGCTGGAGGTATGAATCCGAAATTCAATATTGGCGACTTGATGATTATCACCGACCATATCAATTTCTTCCCAGAGCATCCGTTGCACGGAAAGAACTTCCCCACAGGTCCTCGTTTCCCGGATATGCATGAGACCTACGACAAGAGTCTGATTCAGTTGGCTGCCAATATCGCGCGTGAGAAGAAGATTCGCGTCACCTATGGTGTTTATATCGGCGTACAAGGTCCTACCTTCGAGACTCCTGCCGAGTACAGGATGTACCATCTGATGGGTGCCGATGCTGTGGGCATGTCTACCGTTCCCGAAGTGATTGTCGCCCATCATTGCGGCATTCGTACATTCGGTATCTCTGTCATCACCGACCTCGGCGGTTTCGACAATCCTGTGGAGGTCAGTCACGAGGAAGTACAGGAGGCTGCCAATGCCGCCCAGCCATTTATGACAGAGATTATGCGTGAGATGATTATACGCTCGGAGAAGATAGAGTCACAAAAGAAAGAGAAATTCAATACTGATCACCCAACAGAAGGATGGAAATAGCAAAGTTAGGTGAGTTCGGACTGATTGACCGACTGACCAAAGATATCAAACCACAAAACGAATCTACCAAGTATGGTGTAGGCGATGACTGCGCCGTACTGCATTATCCTGATAGCGAAGTACTCGTCACTACCGATATGCTGATGGAAGGCGTGCATTTCGACCTGACGTATATCGACCTGCAGCATCTCGGATGGAAGTCAGCAATGGTGAACATCAGCGATATCTTCGCCATGAACGGCACGCCTCGACAGATGACAGTCAGCCTTGCCGTCAGCAAACGCTTCTCCGTAGAGGACTTAGAACAGTTCTATAGCGGACTGCGCATGGCATGCGACAAATGGGGCGTTGATGTCGTAGGTGGCGACACCACTTCATCTTACACAGGACTTGCCATCTCGATTACCTGTATCGGTGAGGCACGCAAGGAAGATATTGTCTATCGCAACGGGGCGAAAGAGACTGATCTCATCTGCGTCAGTGGCGACCTTGGCGCAGCCTATATGGGTCTGCAACTCTTGGAGCGTGAGAAGGCTGTGTATTATACCCAGGTGAATGAATTACAAAAGAAGATTGCAGAAGCGAAAGCCAATGGCGACAGCCAGAAGCTCTCAACGCTCAACGCTCAACTCTCAACTATAGCAACGCCCGACTTTGCCGGCAAGGAATATCTCTTGCAACGCCAGTTAAAGACAGAAGCCCGTGGCGACATCATCCAGCAGTTGCGCGAAGCCAACATCCGTCCTACGGCAATGATGGATATCAGTGATGGACTGAGTAGCGAACTGATGCATATCTGTAAGCAAAGTCATGTAGGTTGTCGCATCTTCGAGAAACAGATTCCTATTGACTATCAGACGGCAGTGATGGCAGAGGAGTTGAATATGAACGTCACTACCTGCGCCCTGAATGGCGGCGAAGACTATGAGTTGTTGTTTACCGTCCCCATTGGCGACCACGAGAAGATTGAAGCCTTAGAGGATGTGAAACTCATCGGACATATCACGAAAGAGAGTCTCGGACATGTCCTCGTGACTCGCGACGACCAGGAATTTGAACTCAAGGCACAGGGGTGGAATTCATTTTAAATGAGGAATGAGAAATGAGGAATGAGGAACGATGTTATTCTTAAAAAAAGTTAACCAAAGATAATTTCTCATTTCTCACTTCTCATTTCTCACTAAATCTTCGTACCTTTGCACCCGCAATCAAGAGGATTGCCTAAAAGAAAACATAATGATGGTGCCTTAGCTCAGTTGGTAGAGCATCGGACTGAAAATCCGTGTGTCCCCGGTTCGATTCCTGGAGGTACCACTCCTCCTT
>JBGVBD010000070.1:0-2342 GCA_045225255.1 Prevotella sp.
CAACTGCAGGTTGTTCTGGACCGGACTCAACTACATGACCTGTTATGGTTTTGCCTTTTGTTGTTTTTAAGACAAAATCACCGACTCCGTTTGCTTTTCCATGTAATACGGGATACAACTCTTTGACTTCGCTGTCCCATTTCGGATATCCGGTAAACTCTATCGTTCCGTTTTTGGCAGTTGCCTTACTGAAATATGTTATAGATTTTCCGGCAGCATTTACATACTCGTTATAGACTCTCGTTGTATTCCAGGATGTCGAATCAAAAGTCCATTCCCCACCTTGTAAATCCGTAGGCTGATCCTCATTCTTCCAGTACCACTCTCCATATGGCCTTAAAGTCAAGGTATCACCTTTATTAATTGTTATCTCTTAATGGGTCGAGTAGACGGGAGGATTGCTCCCTCCGCCCCTCACAGAATTCCGGACTTGCGGCTTTCCCGCATCCGGCTCTTTACGAGACTAATCGATTAGTTTGTCAGCTTTATTGCGCATAGATGCTCACGTATAACTTCGCCTCGGCCAGTGGGTGATTGTTATCAAGCATATATAAAAATTCTGTCCAGCTGTAACTTGTCTTCTGACTGCGTCGATTGAGCCAGTAGAATAAGCTCTTCATCACCTCGTACCGAAATGATTTGATACTCCGTGAGTTATCCGTGATCCCGTAGTAATGGAAATAACCAACAAGAATCTCGTTCAGCTTATGCACGATATCTTTAGTCTTCATCGTGCGCATTTCGCCGATCTTCCTGTGAACCTCCTTCAGTTTCTTGCTGAATTTCTTTCTACTGGTTTTCCTCTTAACCCTGAACCTCCCGTTCCTGCTCTTGGAACAGTAGTGTGTAAATCCGAGAAAGGTGAATGTCTCCGGTCTTGTTCCTCTCTTCGCGCAGTTCTGCTCCGCAAATCTCCCGAACTCTATCAGGCGGCTCTTCTCTTCCTCAAGACTCAGTCCAAAGTTTCCCATCCTACGTTTCAGTTGCTCATAGAACCACTCCGCTTCATTCTTGTGCTGGAATGTCGCCACAAAGTCATCCGCGTACACCACGAGCCCGCTGTATCCTTTCAGTAATGGCTGTATCCTCTCCTTGAACCACCATACCAGTACGTAATGCATGTACAGGTTTGCAATTATCGGAGAACAGACCGACCCCTGGCCCGATCCTTCCTCTGTCGGCTCGTATATGAAGTCCTTCATAATGCCTGCCTTCAGCATCCGTCTGACCAGTCTGATGATATTGGGGTCTTTGATGCGTGATCCTACGAATTTGATGATCATCCCATGGTCAAGGTGGTCGAAGAAACCTTTTATATCTGCATCTAAAATGTAGTTGGTGTAGTTGCGCTCGATCATTGTGTTGAGCTTTCGCAACGCCTGATGACAGCTCCTGCCCGGCCTGAATCCCATCATTTCGTCATAAAACATCGGCTCGTAGACGGCTTCCAGTACTCGCCGGAGTGCTTCCTGCACCAGCTTGTCCTCGTAGCAGTAGATGCTGAGCGGTCTGGTTTTCCCGTTGTCCTTGGGAATTTCAACCCTTCTTGCAGGTTTTGGTTTGTAGGCTCTCTTCTTCATCCTCGCCACCAGGTCTACAAGGTTTTCTTCAAGGTTCTTCCCGTATTCCTCTTTGGTCACCCCGTCGATTCCTACGGCCTTGTCTCCGTCCATCTTTTCATGACACTCCCTCAGAAGTTTTACATTGATCAGATGGGCGATTGAGGTAAACACCATGGTTGGATTTTGCGCAGATAATTCCGCTATTCTCGCCAATTCCGTTGCCATTTGTTTGTCCTTCTTTCTCCCGTCTCTGTGTACGGAGAAGTCTGTCTCTGTGTACAGCAAATGTTTCCTCTTTGATATTGTCTCGCAGGCCTGAGCTGTGAGGAACAGCTCATTCTCGACTTCCCTCCCCCGCTTATCTTGTTCACGGCTTCATCGGTACTATTCGGGCCTCCGACTTCCTGCACTCCGTTTGACATCCTCCCTTTTTGGTTGTTTGCCATACCACGCGGTCACACTCCACATGGAAAATGCAGGATCTCCCACTGTTGACGCATCACTTTTGTGCTGCATGAATGGTTCTTTCCGACACCGCCGGGCACATACTTCCTCGCCGTTAACGTCCATATGTGTGTTGACTTCCGCTCAGGCAACAGCGTCGTCCCTCGGATATGTTAGTCTTTCGATGCTCAATAGCCATCCCTACAGCCATGCTGTTTACGCTTCGCAGGATTACGTTACCGCATCCCACGCAAAACTCGCTTCCGGTGTTGCGGCTCACAACTTACCGGGTGGACGTCTCCTGTCCACTATGTGAAGCGCCCTTCAGGGCGCACT
>JBGVBD010000071.1:0-1823 GCA_045225255.1 Prevotella sp.
GAGGGTGACTAAAAAGTAAGATTTAGTCACTCTCTTCTTTTTGCAGAAAGTTTGTCATTATAAAGGGAAGAGACCTGTCGCTACAGGCCTCTTCTTTGATTATTTAGTTGATTTTCAACTAAATATGTTTGGAATATTGCGGGGTTTTTCTTAAATTTGTGTTGCAAAAAAAAATCGCGGACAAACCCCGCACCCCAAAACTATGGCAAAGATAACATTTAAAGATTACAATCCAAACGACAATCTTCTTTTTCCTAACTGCATAGGAGATTTTATACCGAAGAATCACAAGGCGAGGTTGGTAAGCGCAATCATAGACAAGCTGGACATATCCGAGCTGTTGTCAGGCTACAAGGGAGGCGGGGCCAGTAGCTACAACCCACGGATGCTATTAAAGATCATAGTGTACAGTTATCTTAACAACGTTTACTCAGGCCGCCTCATGGAGCGTATGCTGAGCGAGAATGTTGTGTACATGTGGCTGTCAGGCATGAACCGTCCAGACTTCAGGACCATCAACAATTTTAGGGGCAGCCGCCTTAAAGGGGTGTTTGAAGGGCTGTTCACCCAGATAGTTGAGCTTCTGCATAAGGAGGGGTTGGTATCATTGAATGTCCAGTATGTGGACGGGACTAAGATTGAGTCGGCGTCAAACAAATACACATTTGTATGGAAGCGGTCCACAGAGACCAACCAAAGAAAGCTCAGGGAGCGGGTCGGCAAAGTGTTGTCTGAGGCGGAAAAGATAATCGAGTCAGAGAACACGTCTTCAGAACTGCCAGAGATGACATCGGAGGCCGTGGCGGAAAAGACGGACAAGATACTAAGAACGATGGACGAGAAAGGCATATCAAGAAACAGTGCCGAATACAAGGCCGTCAAAAAGGTGAAGGACGAGTCAGTAGAGAAACTCAAGGAGTACGAGGACAAGCTGGACATACTTGGAGAGAGGAACAGTTACAGCAAAACAGATCACGATGCCACGTTCATGAGAATGAAGGAGGATGCTATGAACAACGGGCAGACCAAGCCAGGGTACAATGTCCAGATATCCACAGAGAACCAGTACATAACCAACTATGGAATATACCAGACGCCAGGAGACCAGGGCACCCTTAAGCCTCACCTTGAATCCTTCGAGCAGAAATACGGAAAGCAGAGCATGGATGTGGTGGCTGACTCAGGATATGGGAGCGAGGAGAATTATGAATATCTGTTAGGCAAGGGCATCACTCCGTATGTCAAGTACAACATGTTCCATAAAGAGCAGAAGCGTGACTTCGTCAAGAACCCGTTCCTGCCGGAGAACATGTTCTACAATGAATCAGACGACTACTATGTATGTGTCATGGGACAACATCTGACCCATATAGGCAACAAGACAGAAACGTCAGACAGAGGTCACGTGCAGCACTACAAACTGTATATGGCAAAGAACTGCAGTGGCTGCCCTCTAAGAGGCAAATGCCACAAAGGCAAAGGGAACAGAGTGATACAGGTAAACGAAAATTACAGAAAGTATAAACAACTGATTAAGGGTCTTCTTCTAAGCGAACAAGGCCTTAAGCACAGGAGCAAAAGACCAATTGAGCCAGAGAGTACCTTCGGAGATATAAAATACAATCACGGCTTCAAGCGGTTCAGGCTCAGGTCTATGCCTAAAGTAAATGTCGAGTTTGGGCTGATAGCCATTGCACACAATATAAGAAAGTACATAAAAAGCAAGAGTGCACAATAGAAGTGGTCGGCGAGAAGCATTAGGTGGCTATCTTGACTTCAAAGAGCCAATTTGTTCCGATTTTTTGAAGATACAGATACATTTT
>JBGVBD010000072.1:0-1661 GCA_045225255.1 Prevotella sp.
TACCGGAATAGTGGATTTAATCACCATCACGGCATCAGGATTCACTTTCAAAACGGCATCGATAACGGCTTCTACAGCGCTGGTATCAAAGAAATTCTTCTGTGAGTCATAGTTAGTCGGGGCAGCGATGACCACGAACTCAGCATTGCGATAGCCTGCTTCCTGGTCGAGAGTGGCTTTCAGCGAGAGAGGCTTATTAGCTAAGTAATCCTCGATGTAGTCATCCTGGATTGGAGACTTCTTATTGTTCACCAGGTCAACGCGCTGTGGAACGACGTCAACTGCTGTGACATCGTTATGCTGCGCCAACAGAGTAGCTATTGACAAACCTACATAACCGGTACCGGCAACTGATATTTTCATTGTAATGGTTATTGTTTATTGTTTATTGGTTATTGATTTGTTTTTCGAGTGAATTGCGAAGACCAGATAACATTTTTGCAATGTCAGTAAATCTTGGTCTCAAAGTGTTAAACTGTTCGTCAGTTATATATCCTAAATCACAAGCAGTTTGCAATTCACAAAATACCTCCATCAATGAACCATACGATATTTCTATAAAATGTATTTTTTCTTTTGTTGACTGGCGACCACTACCTTCTGCCAAATTAGCAGTTATTGATACTGCTGCACGACGCACTTGATCACCTAAACCGTAAATCTCCTCCTTAGGAAAATTCTTCTGTATACGATAAACATCAGATACCAAAGAACGAGCCTTCCCATAAACCTCAAGATTTTCAAACGAAAACTTCCTAACCACCATAATCCACCTTCAATAACCAATAACCTATAACCTATAAACTTTAATCTTCTTTTCTTTTATCGGTTCAAGTTTTTCGACATCTGAGGCGTTGAGTGCTACTGTTGCTACTGCGGCGATGCCTTCGATCTTGATTACCACGCGTTTCTCGTGGCGGTTTGGCATTTTTACGTAGATACCTTCAACGCCCTCAAACGGGCCTGTCAGGATTCTTACCCTGTCGCCTTGGCGGAGGTCGATGTTCGGGTCGACCGGCTTGGAGCCCATGGTGCGGACAACCTTCATGAAGTCGGCCATCTGCTTGTCGGGCACGTACTGCGGCACTGTCGTCATACCTTCGTCGTCTTTTCCCATGATGAAGCGCAGATAATCGATTTTATACTGCTTGACGGCGAGAAGGTTGTTGTAAGTGTCGCGGATGAAGATGTAGTTATGAATGAGTGGCTCGGTCTTCCAACCAATAGCTAGGCCCTTTTCGTTGCGGATTTTCGTCCTGACCGTAGGGATATAATGCTCGATGCCCAACTCCTCCAACTGTTTTGCAGCCGTCAATTCGCGCTGATAAGTAACGCGAAACACATACCAAGCGACTGCATTTTTCTCGATTTTATTCATCTAAATAATGGGTACGGCTACTGTACCGAGTATATCTCGGGGACATCGAAATCGTCTAATCTATTGGATTTCAATCATTTACAAAATCATACTGGGATTTTTCGCTCATTTCGACTCATCTTCTACCGCCTACAACAAGCGAAAAATAGTCAACTGCAAAGATAATGATTATATAAATAGGTTCGACAAAAATTATAAAAAAATGAGATATTTTTCAATACCTCATTTTTTCAATTACGTTGCCCAACCAGGGTTCGAACCTAGACTTTACTGATCCAGAGTC
>JBGVBD010000073.1:0-64092 GCA_045225255.1 Prevotella sp.
TGTGTTCTTTAGCTTTATCCTGATGATGTGGATCTCCTTGGAACGTCCGCCGTTAAGGACGATGGGAGAGACACGCCTCTGGTACTCGTTCTTCTTGCCATTGGCGGGCATCATCGTCTATTCGCGTTGGAAGTATAAGTGGATACTCTCGTTCTCTACCATCCTGGCGTTGGTGTTCATCTGCGTCAACCTCTTCAAACCAGAGATTCACTCCAAGACGCTGATGCCGGCTCTGCAGAGTCCTTGGTTTGCCCCACATGTTATCGTCTATATGTTCGCATACGCCGTATTAGGTGCTTCGACTGTGATGGCTTTGTACTTGCTATTCTTTAAACGGAAAACCATTGCTGACGAAGAATTCGACATTACGGATAATCTGGTCTATGTCGGTCTGGCATTTATGACCATCGGTATGCTCTTCGGTGCCTTGTGGGCGAAGGAGGCATGGGGACATTACTGGTCGTGGGACCCTAAAGAGACGTGGGCTGCCATCACCTGGTTCGCCTATCTGGTGTATGTGCATTACAGACAGATACCCACTCACAAGCCAAAGCTCGCTTTGTGGGTACTGCTCATTTCGTTTGTCTTGTTACAGATGTGTTGGTGGGGTATCAATTACCTGCCCGCTGCCCAAGGCTCCAGCGTCCATGTCTATAGCATGCCGTCGTAACTCATTCCTTTGTTCTAAAAATCATATTAGCACTCGCTTGGTGAGTGGCAAGTATGAGTACCTCTGCTATCTGTACATGCGCAGGTGCATTGGCGGCATACACGGCGACATCGGCTATATCGTCGCCACTTAGAGGTTTGATACCTTTATATACATTGGCTGCACGATCATTGTCCCCACGGAAACGGATATTACTGAAGTTAGTCTCCACAAGACCTGGTTTCAGATTCGTTACGCGTATAGCAGTGTTGGCAACGTCGATACGCAATCCATCGGAAAGAGCCTTTACTGCGGCTTTAGTGGCACAATAGACATTTCCTCCGGCATAGGCTGCATCGCCTGCTACGGAGCCTACATTGATAATGTGTCCGCGATTACGCTTTACCATACCTGGCACAACAAGCCTTGTCATCGTCAACAATCCTTTGATGTTAGTATCAATCATGGTTTCCCAATCATCAGGATTGACTTCATATTCTGGTTCAAGACCAAGAGCCAGCCCTGCATTGTTTACCAATACATCTATCTCCTGCCATTCTGCTGGTAACGATTCCATCATTTTTACAGTCTTCTCACGATCTCTCACGTCAAAGACCAGTGTCAATACATCAGAACCCTTTTCCGTCAGTTCCTTTTTGATGTCTGCCAGACGTGTTTCGTTTCTTCCTGTAAGAATCAGTCTATCACCATTCTCTGCGAATTTTCTTGCACAAGCCAGTCCTATTCCGCTTGTTGCACCTGTTATCAATACAACTTTATTCATAAACGTTTTTTGTTATATTTCTGCGCGAATATACAAATAAATAATTGGAATCTTTACTTACGCTTGGGATTTTTGGGAAACCAGCCTCTTTCTACTCGTTTCTTTTGTTCAAAGAGTTCGCCAATGCCCCATAGGGCTGAAGCCCCGAACACTCCCACAATGGCAGAGACAAGGGTGTTTTCAATAAACAATGCAGCCACGATGGCGGCTAAACCGATTATCAAATATATAATCCAGGGGCGTGTACCCCAGTAGTACTCTGTCTTGATGACAATAGGATGCCAGATGCCTATGGTCAAGAAAGTACAAATAGCAATGATTATTCCTGTGAAATACATCTTCCGTAATTTTTTTGCAAAGGTAATGATAATTAATGAATTATCGCTATATTTGCACCATAAATAAGAAAGGAACCGTTTGGTTCCTTTCTCTTGTTTTACAGATTCTTATACTCTTTCGCCGCATCGAAGCAGGGACAAGCCTTGAGGGGGTTCAGGTCGTGGTGACCGACGATAAGGGCATCGGGGTAATCGACCTTCAGGGCGCGGAGCAGACTCAGCAGTGTCTTCTTCTGTGCCTCGGTGCGCGTGTCGGCTGGCTGACCGCGGGCATTGAGTCCGCCCTCGTAGCAGACGCCTATCGAGTGGGCGTTATGGTTCTTGCAGTGGGCACCGACGAGATATTCCGGTCGACCTGCTTCTATCTCTCCGTTACGACGGATGACGTAATGGTAGCCGATGCCGAGGTGGAAGCCTCGCTGGCGATGCCATGTGTCTATCTGTGCCGCTGAACTCGTCTGGTCGGGTCTCACTGCCGAGCAATGAATGACGATTAACGTAATCTTACGCATTTTTAAATGTTGAGTGTTGAATGTTGAGTGTTGAATGATTCTCGCTTCGCTGCGATGTTCGAATGAGGAATTTTCCATTTATCATTGACAATCGGCAAAGCCGACCATTCCTCATTTCTCATTCCACATTCCTCATTCCACATTAGCGATAGCATGACTGAACGAACAGGGTGGAACTAACGGCAGTGAGGATCGTGATGACGATCTGAATGATTTTCTTAATGACTTCCTTCTTCATAAAGTTTAAATGTTGAGTGTTGAATGTTGAGTGTTGAATGATTCTCGCTTCGCTGCGATGTCCGAATGAAGAATTTTCCATTTATCATTGATCATCGCCATAGGCGATCATTCCACATTCCTCATTCCACATTCCTAATTCCTAATTACTCTCCTCCAGTGCCTCCGTTCTTCAGCAGCCAGTCGGCAATAGGGATCTTGGTGACGACGGGCTTGCCGTTGACTTTCGTCGTCTCGACGATATGCGCAGCCTCCAGCGAACACTTCTCCTTGAAGGCAGTGCTGGTGATGTTGTCGAGGGTGGCACGGTCGGGCAGGAAGCGTACGCGGATGCCCTTCACCACGTCGGCAGCGTTCACGCCCTTGAGGTTCGCCTCCTCGACACCGCCCTTCACCGACTTCGCGGTGGGATAGAACTTACCCAGTCCGTCGAGTTTCACGCCGATGCCCTGTGACACGAGTTCGGGGATGCACTCCGACATCTTGATGAGTACGCCCTCGATGACGTCACGGGTGTAGATGGTGCCGTGGTCCTTGATGTGCTGGGCGAGACCGCGCAGCGACAGTGTCTCGTTGCGGTCCACCTCGGGGTAGTACTTACCATAGGAAACGGAGCGTGCGTTACCGTTCTTGCGGAAATTGATCTTCAGTGCGATTCTGTTTTTTGTCATGTTTCGTTGTTGTTTTTTTAAGGGTTACTACTATGTGGGGGTATCTCCGAGTTAGGTGCCGCCTGTCCATGCGATAGGTGCCGCCTTTCCCCCCGTTTGGTGCCGCCTATCCATGCGAAAGGTGCCGCCTTTCTCATTGACACTGCAAAGGTAGGGATTCCGACGGGCAGGCTGTCCGTTTGTGTCGGTTTGCGCCTGATATGGCAGTCAAACGTCGATACAGAACGTTTCCGTCAGGAACTTCACGATTCGCGGGGGAAGCACCTTCATCTTGGGCGTCATGCCCATCGTCCTCAGTTCCTGCTCGTACGACTTCATCCAGCGTGACAGTGTGTGGACGCTGATACCGGCTGCCAGAGCCAGTTCCGATTTACTCATTGCCTTCATGATACAATAAACAATAACCAATAAAAATGAAAAAATAAATATATATGTCGGGTGACGGGTGACGGGGTGACATCAATATTCTTAAATTTCTCAGGCGTACGTACGTGCGGGTACGTACGCGGAGGGTTTTCGGAAATCTGCCGTCACCGTGTCACCCGTCACCGTTTTTTCAGAAAGGCTTGCCATCCAGAGCCAGTCTATGCATACGTTCCTTGATCTCACCAGCATCGCGCTGTATGACGACATAGCCGCGCGAGTGTTTCGTACGCCTTGACGCGTAACCCTGGGACATGAATGCCTGTCCCAGACGGCTGGGATTGACATGCAACGACATATAGCCCCCGACGATCTGCATGGCACGAGAGACGGGCATGTATTCGCCAGTCTCGTTTTCCGCGGGTCGTCGGAAGAATACGTCTACCAGTTCCTGCTCTATCTGCGGTGTCTCGAACGCCTTGTTATACTTTGCCAGTTCCTCTATCTCCGTCTGTGAGAACCAGTAGCGGAAGCCCTGGCGGTAGAGGGCGTACGCCTGCGAGTAGATACCCTCGTAGTCGAAGGGATGGTCGCGGGGTGAGAGGATGCTCTCAATCTCGAAGGGCAGCCACCGTCGGTTGCCCGTCGGGTCACAGAGGAACTGCGCGTTATTACCCGTGCCGCAGAACGACGCGATATGCCGTCGGTGCTCATGGAAATGGGCATACGCCGCTCGCTCGTCGATGCTCGGCATCGTCACCGCCGCCTTCAACTGGTTGAGTTCCTTGTTGCTCATCGTGTCCAACTCCTCACAGCACACCAGCCCGTACTGGGCGAGTGTCAGCAGGTCGTCGCGCCCCATGCGGTTGGCGTTCGTCTTCGTGTAGAAGTAGTTCGAGAGTTCGGGCGGCAGCAGGTAGTTGAACCACGTCGTCTTGTACGAGCCCTGTTCACCGATGAGCACGAGGATGACGTTGTTCACCACGCTGTCGTCGACCCAGCCCGCCACCATCGCCACCAGCCATTTCGTCAGGTATTCGGCGAAGCGCATCTGCTCGTCGGTGCCGCCCTTCACCTGTACCGACATCGACATCGAGAAGATGTAGTTGTCGCCGTTCCAGGGCGGCAGGTGTTCCAGATAGTACCTGAACGGGTGATAGTCGCCCACGAAGTCCGACTCTATCACTCGGTAGATGTCCTGTATCCGCACGGGCTTTTCCTTCGACATCTCCACCCAGAGCGAGTTTACGATGCGGTCGCTGATGGGCTGCCATTCGAATGTGGAATGTGGAGTGTTGAGTGTGGAATGAAGTAGGTGTGGGGGCAGTTCGGAAGGGATGCGATATTCCACGCGTCCCGTGATGACATTGTGCCGCAGGAAGAGGCGGTCGGCGAGGAATGCCTTGATGTCCTCCACCTTCGCATACACCTCCTGCCAGTTCTGCTTCCGTTCCTTGAGTTGATTCTTACTCTTTGTCATAGATATAATGATTTGCGGCGGCAAAGGTAAGAAAAAAGAAATTTATTTACTACCCACAACTACCTACGGTACTACCCACATAGGGTACCCACGGTTGGGCGTAACTTTCTGTTATTCAGAGAATAAAATTTTTAGTTTATCCTGAAATTTGAGTGACTGTTGTTGAGTCAATGCCAGATTATAGTCACTCCGTATATACTTACGATCCCAAAGTTGTTCGAATGCAATCCATCTTTCCCTGATACCAAGTTTCTCTGACATCGCATCGGCTAAGAGGGCTGCCTGTGTCCGAGAGATTAGCGGCTGGTAGTTGTTGTCGATATACCCTGCCTGTTGTACCTTCTGCCAGAGTAGCATCGCTTCTTCCGTCCTAAGGACTTCGGGCAGTAGGGTAGTCTCATTCGTCTTGATCTCCGCCATATCCTGATGAATCAGTTGCAGGGTGGTGTCGAGGTCGAAGAGGGCTTGGCGTTCTTCGGCAGACAGGGAATAGAAGAACTGGTGCAGGTACTTGCCGTAACAGTCGTAGTTGATGCGCAGGATGTCGCCGTCCTTCGAGGCGATATGCATGAAACGGGCACAACAGTCAAGAAGTTCCTTAGACAACTCGTAGCCATGAGGCAGGTGTAACTGTAGCTTCTCGAAATCCACCTGACACCGTTCCCTCTCCGACGGCACGGGTATGTGGCGCAGCACCTTTTTCTTTAGGAACTCCACGACCTCCAGTATCTGCTTGTCTATCAACAGGTCGAGCGTCACCACACCCACCTCACGCTTCCACTGCTCATACCTTGCCACTGTCTTCTGGTCATCGAAGCCGTCCCGCTGACTACGGTAGAAGTTGTGATACAGTTCCTTGGGTGCCTCCATGAACATACGGCGTACCTCCTCCAGCATCGCCACCATCTGCTCCACGTTCTGTTTGATGGCGCGATAGAGTTCCAGGGTGGTCTTTGGCTTGAAGCCCTTGTAGGCAAACTCGATGCTACGTTCCTTCATCGTCATGTCGTTCATCGCCTCCATGTCGTGTTCCAGTTTGTAGTTCTTCATCCAGTATGCCTCATTTGCCATCATGTTGAGGTCGATGCCGAGCACCTCGGGGCATACGTTCCTTCTGAGGTATTCCAGATACACTGGCAGCAGTTCGACAATCTTCGTACTGGTGACGTAGAGCGACACTGCCATGATGATAGTGAAATCTTCTTCATCTTTCTCCAGACTGCAGTAGTAGGTCATACCTACGTCAAAGCCTAACAGTTTCTTTCTTAATGACCATGATGGAGTTTCCATCTCATTACCTAAAACAATCTTTTCTGTTTTCATACTGATAATAATTTAAATTAATATAATGTTAATATAATAATGTGTGTGTTTTTTGAAGCGGGCGCGAAGGTATTAAAATTTTTCCACATGTCAAAATTTTATTATAGCAAAATAAATATCCCCACGTCTCACGACGCAGGGATACTTCAAAATAAACTAAATTAATCAACCATATTATGAGTAAAATTGTAATTTTTCTTTATTCTGCATCTTGTATAAATCCAATCTTTCTTCTGTGCTTGGGCTCTTTGGATTGCAATTCTGCAAGAGCAGTACTGATAGCATCAAGTTGTGCCCTCGTCATTTCGTTAATATCATTCTGGTCGGCAAGAATGTCATTGACTTCGTTTCTGAGATCTTCAATTTGTTTTCTTAAGTCGAGATACGTGGCAGCAAGTGGCATTTCTGCTAAATGGCGATAGGCTACGAAAGCTTTCATAATCTTACGATTAGCCTGAATGGCAACTTCTGATTTCAAGACACTACTCAACATGGCTACGCCAATTTCTGTAAAAGCATAGGGAGGACGTCTATTACCACCCCATTTGTCAGGAAATCTTGAAGTCACAAATTGTGACCTCAAGTTGTAATCGCTTGAAAATGAGTCAACACTATTAGCATCGTGGGATGTAAGTGAATATGAATTTGTAAAGATTTTCCACTCTTCCGGTGTGAGTTGAAACATGAACTCCTCGCCTTCAAAGCGCTTGTAATTTCGTTTTACAGCTTGATTGAGTACTTTCGTTTCTACTTCATAGATTCTTGCTAAATCGAAATCAAACATTACACGAAAACCTCTGATGACGTAAATCTGGTTCTGAATTTTATCTAATTCTTCCATAGTTGATTCGAACAATTTATATGTTGACTCTTAAAAACTCTGCAAATGTACAACATTTATTCCAACTCACCAAACGCTAAATCAATATGAATAGACGGAATCCCCTTCAATCATCGACAAATGAGAAGGGAATAACAAAATTTTAACTACTAACCATTACACATAAAGAGTCCTGCAGATTACTCCGCAGGACTCGTTTACTTCCTTTCGTTTCGCTCACTTAATCGCCCTCGCCGTCCCACCAGGGTACGCCGGCGGGGGGAATGGGTTCTCCACTGCCTGCCAGTAGCATGGTCTTATGCTGTAATAGTACAACCTTAAAGGTCGGTTTCTCGTATGTTTTCTTTTTCATTGCTGTGTCCTCCTTACTTTATTACAATCTTCTTACCATTATTCACGTAGATGCCGGGGACGGCGGGCTTGCCGTTAAGTTTACGACCGTTCATGTCGTACCAGCCGTTGGGGATGAACTCGCCTGTACGAGTGTCGATGGTACCGATGTCGGTAGCGTCGCCGTTTGCACTGACGAGGCGCACGGTAATAGACTGCGGCAGTTCTTCAGTCTCAGCGGCGCGGTTCAAGCCACGAGCATTGTTAGTGCCGACAAACGACAGATAGCAGCGCATAGGTTTGATGAAAGCGTTTTTGGTACCATTGCCAGTGAAGCGTACGAACTGGCCGACAGAAACGTCCTGCTCGTCGGCTGCATCCCTGCCGTTGGTAGCAGCAAAACCGTAGTCGTTGCTCGGTTCAGTCCACACTTTCTTATGATAGACACCGTGGAACTTCCATGGTCCGGTATCATGCACTCCATTGCTACCGCCTGTGGTGTTGAGCGTCACATAACCAGGGATATCGGGGAACTGCATATTCGCAGGGGCGCCCTCCGAGCCGTTTGGCATGAACAGATAGGGTTTGTTGCGCTCCAAATACGTGACCCTGTTCTTCGGGTCATATTCCTCTTTCATCGTGGCAACCCACTTGATGCCTACCCTCTCTACACCTACGAATTCATAGAACTTGCCACCCTCCGTGTCGTTACACATATAGTCGAACGGTAGCATGACGGTGGCGGGGGTTTGTCCTTTGAACTCGCGGTCGTAGGTCACGCTCTTCACTTCGATTGGGTTCGGGATGTCGACAATTACCTCTGACGTGCCGTCGAACGTGGCGTCCAGTCCTTGCGACGCGTTGCCCGAGAAGGTTTCCTTGAGCGTGATGCCATTGAATATATAATCTTTGTCGCTATTATCCTTCGTGATGGTGGTGTTGGCGTTAGGCATTGTGAACGCAATCTTCCTGCCTTGGGCATCAACTTTACCCAGATAGGTGATGGTGCCGTTGGGAACGGTATAGTGGGCGCTCTTGGGCCAGGACCCTACTTCACCGACGTAGGTAAGGGTGATATGGTCGCCGTAGCCCACGGTATAGGTGTTGGAAGATGCTTCGGTGAGTTCGTTGACGGCAACATTATCAGGAACGCTCAGCGTATAAGGTTTGGCTACAGCCATCTCGCCGTCTTCAAGGTTTACCAGCACGATGGCTTGCGAAGTTTTGAGGTTGAAGTTCTCCCTTGTGCCCCTGCCCTTCAGACCGTCGGTAAATGCCTTGGCTTCGCTGTCGCCAACAGAACAATCGGTATATACGCCGATGCGTGCTGTGCTTGCCAGCGTGCCGCCGATATGAATGGGGTTGAGGGTGCTGCTTTGATAATACATATTGACGTCCTTCGTCGTATTGCCCGTGATGTCAACATTGCCGCTGACGGTGAACGTGGCTGTAGCAGAACTGACATCCACGCCCACAGCATTAGCCGTGATGCTACCGCCCGTCATGGTAAAGGTGGCGTTGTCGCTGAGATCCACGCCACTGACGGTTGCTGCCGTGATAGTGCCGCCCGTCATGGTGAAACTGCCATTGACGTAGACTCCCCATGAACTACCATTTATGGTTCCCGCTGCCAGCGTGAGCGAGCCGCCCTCACTAACACTAACGGTCGGGTTGATTCCCGCCTTGCAAAGGTTGCCGCCCGTCCGGCTGTCGGTAATCGTCAGGCTTACGCCGTCGTTGACAAAAAAGAGTGGATTGTAACAAGTGGGACTATTGCCGTCAAGCGTGTAGCCGTTCAGGTCGAGCGTTACGGTTCCAGTCACGGTTATACCTCCAACGACGTCGCGAATCACGTTGTTCGTCAGCGTTACTGTCCGCGTGCCGCCAGCCGTCAGTGCCGTCTTCAAGTCTGTCCAGGTCATGCCCTTCGTCAGCAGCTTATTGGCGATGGCAGTTATCTCGTCGCTGGTCAGCGTACCGTCGTAGGTGGCTCCCGTGCCGTCGGTGTAAACCATACCGTCGACGATGGTAATAATGTCTGCACTATAACTATTGGAGGTGACGGTGGCACCTCCGAGGGTAATCCTGGTACTTGTGCCCTCGGCCATGATGCCAGTGGCAGTAGTGCCAGTGGCAGTGATAGTGCCGCCGTTCAGCGTAATGTTCGAATAGGAATGGATTCCGTAACTGCCCGTGGTTTCGATGATGCCGCCGTTAATGGTGATGTCGCTACTGGATCTGATGCCACTTAAACCGTCATTATTGGTCACTGTAAGTGTGCCCGTGCCGAGGGTCTGCCCGTAGATGGTCAGAGGTGCATTGGCCCCAACAAAGAGTGCCTCGGCATTGCTTACAGTCTGATTGACGCTCATCGTGGCACCGTCGCCGAGGATAAGGGTTGCAGGGCCATTGAATACAAGACAAGTGTAGCTTGCATCCACACCGTCGGGGTTGGTATTGCCCACATAGTATGTACCAGCGGAGAGCAAGACACTACCATGCTCATCCGTGGGTTCCGAGCCGTCCAGCGGGATGGCAGGGACGTTCTCGTGCAGTGTGCCGTCGGCATCGACATACGAGGTGGTGACGGTGGGTGCTGAGAACGTTGCGTCAAGGGTGAGCGACTCGCTAACCATAGTGAACGTGTAGGTGTCGTCGTGGTTGTCGGTGATGCCGTTGTCGAGGCTCATGTTCGCCATAGCGCCCGTCAATGTGAGCGATGTCACAGTCTCGCCCGCCAGTGGCGTGAAGGTGATGGTGACATCATTGCCTGCAATGGCTGGTATCGGGCTGAAGCTGAATTGCGGATAATCGCAGGCGATAGTTCCATTATAGATGACAAAGTCCTTGGTCAGCGTGTACTCTGTGCCGCCAATGGTGACGGTGGCCGTAGCGGTGTAGGAGCCTATTTCGTATTCGCCCTGGGTGCGCTCTACGCCCGTGACCTTGTTGGTATAGACGATGCTGACACTACTGACGGCGAGGCTCGTGCTGCTGGTGAACTCCTGCAGATTGAGCGAGGCGGTATGGTTTACAAAGTCATAGGGGGCATCATCGATGGAGAGCGTCAGCGTGGCCTGACGGTTGGTGAGCCCGCATTGGTGGTAGGGATCGCTCTGAGTGCAGGTAGCGGTCAGCGTGTTGCCGCTGGTGGTGATGGATGTGAAGTCGTGGCCGGGGTCATCGGTGGTCTCCACCTCTGCATCGTAAGTCACCTTGATGTAGCCTTTGTTAAAAGCAAAAGTGGTAGAGTATATTTCCCCGCCCGACGTTTGGGCGAACATGATTTTCAGGGGAGTGCTCTCATCTACGGCCACACTGCCGACAAAAGTGGCAGATTTGTTATAAGAGTCCTCGCTATTGTCGGCAGCGAAATCGAAGTCGCTGTCGTTGCCCTGTAAGTGGAGCAGCATCGAGGTATTGCTCCTGTCCTTGCCCACATACATTTGCATACCTGTTCGGGAAAAAGAGAAGTTTGCCATCTCAACCTTCGTGACGGTACCCTTGATGCCCGGGAAACTGATATAGCCGTTATTGGTTGATAGGTTTCCGTTAGTCTCGGTAATGCCGAAATCTCCAAAACTGGTGAGGCTGAATCCTTGATTCTCGCTGTTCGTGTAAACCATCGACTGGCTTGCGCCGTCCACGGTGGTGAACAATGTGCCGGTCGTGTTTTGGGTGGTCTGTCCCGATAAGCCGCCGTCCATCTTCCACGTCACGGTTCTCGTTTCGATTGTCGTTCCTGCCCACGCCGTCATGGTGGTGAGCAGCATGAGTAGCATCATGGCTACCCTAAAATACAATCTAATTGGTTTTGGTTTCATATTTTTGATCTTTAATTTTTTCGTTCTGATTGATTCTCTGGCTTCATAGCAGCCTTACAGGCTGCAAAGATGCGGTTAAGCGAGAGCAGTGAATACTTACATTCTACTGCCGAGCGTGAGCATCATCGCACGCTTACAGCGTGCAAAGTTACAAAGAATTTTGTTAACGAGCGTTACCCCTCCCCTTTAAATGATGTTAAAGGAGTAAAAGATTGAAGAATTGAAGGGTTGAAGGATTGAAGAATTGAAGGG
Source organism: Prevotella sp. (assembly GCA_045225255.1). GTDB lineage: Bacteria > Bacteroidota > Bacteroidia > Bacteroidales > Bacteroidaceae > Prevotella. Next base: position 11,605 of record JBGVBD010000073.1, read on the forward strand.
TTGAAGAGTTCAAGGGGCATAAAAAAAGGAGCCCGAAGGCTCCCGATTTACAGAAATATATGTATTATCAATTAAAAGATCTCACCGTTCCAAGACGAGACAGGGGACAGTCCCTTGTACCGCTTTGCCTACACGTCGTCCTCGTCTAAGCCTTCGGGATCAAAGATGAACTCTTCGCTGTCGAGCGATTTGGCACCTTGACCGCTGACGAAAAGAATGTGGGTACGCTGCTGCAGCTGCACAACCTGCATGGCGGGCTTCATATATTTGTTCTTCATATCGCTGTCCTTCATTTATTTAATCACGATTTTCTTTCCATTACTGATATACACACCCTTTTCCGTGGGTTTGCCGCTAAGACGGCGACCGTCGAGGGTGTACCACGAATTATCCATTATCAATTGTCCATTATCAATTAACGGCATCGCCGTCACATCGTCGCCCCAGTCGATGTCGATGGTGCGGGCAGCGGCTTCCGTACCGTTGGGCTGTACCCAGAAGTGGGCGCGGCAGGACTTCAGCGTGCGCTCGTTCTTCGAGTAGCCTATCTTGTTGCCAGAGGCGACGTAGAGAATCTCGTTGATGTTGTCGGCAGTGATGTTGAACGGCGAGTAATTGCCTATAAACTTAACCTTGCCGTCGGTGCTCTTCATCTCCTGTGCCGTTGTGCTGGTGATGGTGACATTATTGAACACGGGGTTCGAGAGGTTGTTCGACCCGTCGCCGTCCCACTTGATGATGAATGGTGTACCGGCGGTAATTGTGGCGGGGGCTGCGGTGAATTTCAGTGTCAGTTCACCAGCGTCGCTCAGGCTCGACGTATTGTCGAACACCTTGACCACGACATTGTCGCCTGCCAGCGGGCTGCTAGCAATCGTCACGTCAAACGGCAGGCACAGTGTGTTCCAGTTGCCGTCCTTCGTCAGGGTGCGATCAGCGAGTGTGACACTATGTGTCACCTTGTCCTTGTATTTGCTCAGCGTCTCATAGTTGCTGGCATTGTTGGCCAGACTGATGCACAGCGACTGGTAGCGGGCAAATATGTTCACGGAGCCAGTGACGTTATAATCACTGTTTGCGGGCAACAGCGTCTCGCCCTCGTTGGGCTGTATGCCATTCGCCTGGCTGGTGGGGTTGACCACCCATCCTGCAAACTCGTAGCCTTCGGGGATGTTGGAGCAATCGGGCAAAGTGTAGGGCTTGCTGTTGCCAACAGAGACGGAAACGCCGACACCCTCGTAGTTAGTGCCGTTGCTGCTGGTAGCAAGGGTGATGGTGCAGTAGTCTTCGCCATCCTTGTAGCCGCAGACACATCTGCCCGTTCCATCGCTGTCGAAGTGATTTGCCGTTTCCGACACAGCGCAGTGCTTGCAGTGCGAGGTATGAGTGGGAGTAGGACCATCTGTGAGCGTATAAGTGAGTCCAGAAGGATGATCACATGGCTTGATGATGGCATAAGGACGATAGTAACAGGCAGGAACGCGTTCTCCTGTGGTGAATAACGAAGTGCTTTCTGGCTTTTGTCCGGCGCGTACCATCATTTTTTCACCGATGGTGAGTGAGCCTCGGTGCCCGTCGCCGTCCTCGCTGCCAAATGCGCAGCCGCTCTTGCTTTCAGCATCACTACCTGCCCAGGCAGACACGTTGCCGCCATAGACCTTGACGACGGCACCATCGGAATCCTCACCGCCACCGATGCCAGCGCCCCAGCCTTCACCACTGCCATAAACGGTTCCGCCATAGACAGTCAGCGAGCCGCCATGTTTATCACCGCTGGTTTGCTCGCCACTGCCAATACCTGCTGCATCAGTACCGCCTGAAGCCCAGACTGACCCGCCATAGACAGTGATGTTAGCACCGTTGCCATTCTGGCCGCCGCCAATGCCTGCGGCATATTTGCCACCATGGGCTTCGATGCTGCCGCCATAGACGGTGAGGTTGCCGCCGTCGTCATTCCGGGTGCCGCCAATGCCAGCACCATATTTGTTACCCCAGGCTTCTACCTTGCCGCCGTGGAGATAGACGTTGCCAGCAAGATATGTGAATCCCTGAGCTTCGATGCCACCGATGCCTGCACTAGCCATCGCAACATTACGAGCGTCAGCAACCAGCTTGCCTGTACCTTCTGACTGTCCATAGATATGGAGGTGACAGGGGGTTTCTTTGAAGCTTATATAAGTGGTCAGTTTTGCTCCATCGCAGAGGATGATATGAACTTCAGTGTCACTATTACCACTGATAACAATTCTCGGAATTTTAACATCATTACCTTTAACAACATACCACGAAGACTCCAGTATTTCCAGTCCTTGTTCGGGATTATTGGTAATCTCGGTGTAATTACTACGGGTACTTGGTGTTTCTACGACCGCTTCCCCGTTCCACGTACGATTGATGTAATTAACGTCTTCTGCCCATGTCACCTGTGCGACTGCACACAGCAGGGCGAGTTTCAAAAGTCTTTTTTTCATATTATAGTATATTTAATGCCTAGCCTCAGTTACTGATTCTTTCTTTGTTCACGGGTTGCTTCATTCTCCCAAAGATTAACAGCAATATCCGTTAATTCTTTAGGCATGACATTTCCGCTCGTCTGAATATTTGCCCAAGGGCATAAATCGGCGAACTTCTCATCAATCACCATATCAGTCGGGGGACCTATAGGACTGTCCTCGCTATAATAGAGGTGCCGTCCAGAATGAATCAGTTTGTCCGAATCTACGCCAGGCTCACCGAGTTGATGATATATTTCCGCATTTATCTCATACAGATGATAATCTCCTCTCCACGATGTCTGTGCCGTGTAGAGGTTTCGTTCTTCATCATAACAGGCTTTCCAGCCCAGTCCTTTCTTAAAATGCATCATACTCTTTGGCGAAGATGTCATCTTACCTTATTAATTATTTATTGGTTGATGATTTTATTGCAACGGTCAGTATAGAACTGGCGGAAGTCGGACCATTTATAATACGGATAGTTGTCCGTAGGTACTGGCAGTTTAGCCTCCTTACCGTTGAGCAGACATTTCACAAGGATGTCGTCGCTGGACTTCTTGCCACGGTAGAAGATGAGTTGCAGGTTACAAGCCTTACAAGTGTTCCAGTTCTGGTAGCAGTTCTTCACCTCGTAGGGATTCTCTGGGTCAAGGTCTGCACCGTTGATGCCCATGAGGATATGGAGCGGACCTAAGCAGTCGTCGTGACCGAAGCGCAGGTCGGCAATATGGTCGCTACTGCCGTTGAACACGGCATCTGCCTTCTTGATGATATCCTGTAAGATAGGAATCATCATATACTGGCGCGGGAACAGCCATCCGTAAGTGCCCAGGTTAGAACTCTCCCAACGAGCAGCAATCTCTTCGTCGGTGATAAGGTTACCCATCATACCCTCATGTCCGATATTAGGCAGTGAGGTATAGAGGTTGATGAAGTTATCGCCGATGTGATGTATGCTGCCAGGCAGTCCTTCGGTACTGGTGAAGGCACGGTTGACAACTGTTTCGGGCAGGTTGTCAGTATAGTGGAACTGATCGCGGTTCTTCTCGAAACGGGGCTTGGGCTGGGGGAAATCGCGACGGGCAGGGTTCTGACGGTCGGCAGGTACCACACCGTCGAGGGTGAAGCGTGACGACTGTTCACGAATCTCTATCTTCGGATTACACTGCACGAGTTCCTGACAGAAGCCCGACATACTGATGACGCAACGTCCACTGAGCGAGGCAATAGCATACACGTTGCCGCCCTTCTTGAATACTTCGGGGAAATTGTTATACATCGTTCTGGCGATACGCTGGTGCTGCTCCCATCCCAGATCGGTCAGTTCGCTGACACCTGTGGCAAGTTCGTTTTTCGCTTTCTCAAACTTCTGATAGAATGCCTCGCCTTCTGCCGTCAGTTGCTGCTTGCGGTGGGCAGTAGTCAGCAGACTATCCATTTCCCGATAGAGGAAAGCATTCCAATAGTAGCGGGAACCGTGGCGACCATAATGACTGATGTAGAACGGTTTGTAGCCGCTCGGTGCCTTGGTCAGTTTTACTGTGGTGAACTCATACGGGTAGTCCGTACCATACGCTTTCCTCGGGTCAGCCTTCAGTTGGTCTAACGGAGATACACCTTGTGCCCAGGATGTCAGCATGAGGCATGCGAAAGCAATCATTGTCAAGGTTCTTTTCTTCATAAGTTTCTGTTTTATGTTCTAGTTTTTAATGTTTGCTGCAAATATAGGGATAATATTCGAGAACACAAAAGAAAAAAAGATTTTTTCTTTGCTTTTTGTCTACTTTTTTATATCTTTGCAACATCTTCTAAACTAAAACAAAATAACGATGAGAAAATTAATGATTCTGGCTGTCCTCTGCCTGACGGGTATGGCAGCGCATGCCCAGCAGAACTTGAACTGGGGGCAAGGTCCGCAAGTGGCATCTCCCGATGTACATGCAGACAATACTGTGACTTTCAACCTGATAGCCCCCGATGCTCAGAAAGTGCAGATTACAGGTGATTTCCTACCTCCGAAGAAGGTGGAATTCCAAGGCAATACCTACGATACGCCGGGGGTAGTAGACCTTGTGAAAGACGGGAAGGGCGTGTGGAGTTTCACAACGGAAGCTCTAAAGCCAGAGTTATATACCTATAATATGATTGTCGACGGTGTGAAGATTATCGATCCGCTGAACGTCTACAACATCCGCGATATCAACAACCTGTTCAGTGTGCTGCTGATTGGTGGCGATGCCCGTACCGACCTCTATAAAGTCAATAAGGTAGCGCACGGCACAGTGAGCAAGGTGTGGTATGAGAGTCCTACTGCCGATATTACCCGTCGTTGCACGGTTTACACTCCTGCCGGCTATGAGACCAGTGGTAAGGAATATCCCGTATTGTATCTGCTGCATGGTATTGGTGGTGACGAGAATGCATGGAGCGAACTCGGTCGTGCTGCCCAGATATTAGACAACCTCATTGCACAGGGTAAGGCTGAACCGATGTTGGTGGTGATGACCAATGGCAACATCTCACAAGAGGCTTGCCCAGGAGAGACCAGTGAGGGATTCAAAGTGCCAACCATGATGCTGCCTAAGACGATGGAAGGAAGTTTCGAGACGGCATTCCCCGATGTGGTGAAGTTCATCGAAAAGACCTACCGCGTGAAGAAAGACAAGGCTCACCGTGCCATCGCAGGTCTGTCGATGGGTGGTTTCCACAGCCTTTTTATTTCTATCAACAATCCTGACTTGTTCGGCTATATTGGTCTGTTCTCTGCTGCCGTCGACCAGCAGCAGGCTGACCCCAACGGTTTCCCCAACATCTATGCCGACCGCAATGCAAAGATTGACAAGTTGTTCAGCAAGAATCCCAAACTGTTCTGGATAGGCATCGGTAAGACCGACTTCCTCATCCAAAACAATAATGACCTGCGTGCTTATCTCGACTCGAAGAAGCACAAGTACACCTATCTGGAGACGGACGGTGGTCATATCTGGCGTAACTGGCGCATCTACCTCAGTGAATTTACACCTTTACTTTTCAAATAAACGCGTATGAAAAAGACTATGTTTTTCGCCCTCGGCATGGCCGCCCTCATGGTGGGTTGTAATTCTGCCGACAAAGTGACTAAGAATTCCATTAATCAGGAAGAGGTGATGGCTAAGTTCTCGCTTGAGGACAAGGCTCACTTCGTGATTGGTGTAGGTATGGCAGGCTTTTCTGGCGATGAAGCCGTGATAGGTGCTACTAAGAGCCTGGTGCCTGGTGCTGCCGGTACGACCTATCCGTTTGACTCGTTGGGTATTCCCGCCGTAGTGCTTGCTGACGGTCCTGCAGGACTGCGTATCGATGCCAAACGCGAAGGCGACAATGCCACTTATTATTGTACCCACTTCCCCATCGGTACGCTGCTGGCTTCTACTTGGAACACCCAATTGGTAGAAGAGGTCGGTCACGCCATCGGCGAGGAGGTGAAGGAGTATGGTGCCGATGTACTGTTGGCTCCAGCCCTCAACATCATGCGTAATCCCTTGTGTGGCCGTAACTTCGAATATTATTCTGAAGACCCTGTCGTGGCTGGTAAGACCGCTGCCGCTTATATCACTGGTGTGCAGAAAAACGACGTGGGTACGAGCATCAAGCATTTTGCCGCTAACAACCAGGAGACGAACCGCATGAATACCGATGCGCATATCTCCCAGCGTGCCCTACGCGAGATATATCTGAAGGGTTTTGAGATTGCCATCAAAGAGAGTAAGCCCTGGACGGTGATGACCTCTTATAACTACATCAACGGTGTCTATACCTCTGAGAGCAAGGACCTCGTTACCACCATCCTGCGTGATGAGTGGGGCTACGAAGGAACGGTGATGACCGACTGGTTCGGAGGTAAGGACGGTGCCAAGCAGATGTGGGCAGGTAACGATATGTTGCAGCCTGGCAAGGCAGAGCAGTTCGATAGCATTGTGGCTGGTGTCAGGAGCGGTAAACTCGACGAAGCCGACCTTGACCGCTGCGTACAGCGTGTGTTAAACCTCGTGGAACGCAGTCCGCGATTCCAAGGTTACAAGTACTCTAACAAGCCCGACTTGAAGGCTCATGCAGCAGTTACCCGTCAGTCTGCTGCCGAGGGTATGGTATTGATGAAGAATAACGAAGCCCTGCCACTGAAGGGAAATGTGAAGAATGTTGCTCTCTATGGCTGCACTTCCTACGATTTCATTGCTGGTGGCACTGGTTCGGGTAATGTAAACCACGCCTACGTCGTTTCCCTGCTCGATGGTCTAAAGAACGGTGGCTACACTGTCAGCGACGAGTTGAAGACTACTTATGAGAAGTATATTGCCGATGCCAAGGCTGCTCAGAAAAAGGCCCTTGAGGAGATGACGAAGAAAGACAAGCAGGCGGCTATGCTCGCCAGTTTCATGCCTGGTACGTTGCCCGCAGAGAAGCAGTTCACGGCTGATGAGTTGGCAGTACAAGCAAACACGGCTGATATCGCCATCATCACCATTGGACGTATCTCTGGTGAGTTCATCGACCGTAAGGTGGCTGACTTCAACCTCAACGACTCTGAGCAGCAACTCATCCGACAGGTGTGTGACGTATATCATAAGGCTGGTAAGCAAGTAGTGGTGTTACTGAACATTGGTGGTGTCATCGAGACGGCTTCTTGGAAAGACCTGCCCGATGCTATCCTTTGTGCTTGGCAGGCTGGTCAGGAAGGCGGTAACAGTGTGGTTGATGTGCTCAGTGGCAAACAATCGCCTTCTGGCAAGTTCACGATGACATGGCCCATCAAGTTTACTGATGCCTATAGTTCAAAGAACTTCCCCATCGACGAGGATCCTCGCATTGACATGCTGAATCAGGGTAAGAAAGGTAACGTGAAGAACGTCGACTATACCGACTACGAGGAGGATATCTATGTAGGCTATCGCTATTTCGACTCGTTTGACGTGCCCGTCAGTTATCCTTTCGGCTATGGACTGAGTTATACTACTTTTGAATACAGCGATGCCAAGATTGCCGAGAAGGGTGATGCCTACGAGGTTAGTGTGACTGTGAAGAACACGGGTAACCACGAGGGCAAAGAGGTCGTTGAGGTCTATATCTCTGCTCCAGACAACAAAGCCGCCAACAAACCCGTCAAGGAGTTGAAGGCCTATGGCAAGACCAAGCAGTTGAAACCTGGTGAGAGCGAGACGCTGACACTGACCGTCAAGGCTGCCGACCTTGCTTCGTTCGACGAAGCCGCTTCAGCATGGGTGGTTGCTGCGGGTGAGTATCAGTTCCTTGTCGCTGCCTCTGCACAGGACATCAAGGCTACCCTCACCGCTACTGCCAAGGCCAGTCAGGTCAAGGCTCACGACGTGATGAAGCCTCAAGGACAGATGAATCTCTTGAAAAGGTAAAATGCAACAATTATGAAAAAAATACTATTATTCTTTGTCTCTCTCTTACCTTTGATGGCTTCTGCACAGCAGTTACGTGCGGGCAATATTGATGAGGTGGTAAATGCGATGACCCTCGAAGAGAAATGTCACTTAGTATTGGGCTGTGGCATGCACTTCAATGACGATGCTAAATTCCCGGGAACGGCAGGTAGTACCTTCAGCATTGCCCGTTTAGGTATTCCCGAGACCTATTGTGCCGACTCACAGCAGGGCCTGCGTATGGATGGCAAGCGTGCATGGGATCATAACGACTATTATCCCACTGACTTCGTGGCATCGATGACACTTGCTTCTACATGGGACTGTGAGGCAGCGTTCAAGGTAGGGCAGGGTATAGGTAACGAGGTACGCGAGTTTGGACTCGACTGGATACTGTCGCCTGCCATGAACCTGATTCGTAACCCACTGTGCGGACGTAATCACGAGTATTATTCGGAAGACCCATACCTTTCAGGTACCATCGCTGCTGGATATGTACGTGGTGTGCAGAGCGAGGGAACGGCTGCTTGTCCTAAGCATTTCGTAGCCAATAATCAGGAGACAAACCGTAACAATAATATCTCGCAGGTATCACAGCGTGCCCTGCGCGAGATTTATCTGAAGGCTTTCGAGATTATGGTGAAGGAAAGTGATCCTTGGACTATCATGACCTCTTATAATAAACTGAATGGTCCGTATGCCGTACAGAACTACGAGTTGCTGACTACCATCGTCCGTGACGAGTGGGGTTGGAAGGGTATGTACGTCAGTGATTGGAATGCTGGTGACGATGCTGTAGCCGCTATGAAGGCTGGTAATGATATGTTACAGCCAGGACAGGATAAACAGTATCAGGCTATTCTGGCTGCTGCAAAGAATGGGACGCTGCCGATGGAGGTGCTTGATGCCAATGTGAAGCGTATCCTCGAATATGTTATTAAGACGCACACTTTCAAGGGCTATAAGTATAATAATGAGCCAGATTTGAAGGCTCATGCCCAAGTGGTGCGCGAAGTAGGTGCCGATGGTATCGTACTACTGAAGAATAGTGGTGTCCTGCCGCTTGCAGGAAAGCGTGTAGCATTGTTCGGATGTACTTCTTATGACTGGATATCTGGTGGTTCTGGCTTTGGTGGGACAAGCGTTGGTCACTATACTGTTTCGCTCATAGAAGGTATGTGCAGTGCTGGCTATGAGGTCTATAAACCACTCATCAACACCTATACCAAACATCTTGCTGACGAAGAGAAACGGCTGTTCCCTGAGGGTCGTCCGCCATTCTCTTTGCTACCCCCTGCCCGTGCTGAGGAGAAACAGTTTACTACCGATGAACTCAATGCAGCCATTGATGGTAGCGATGTAGCCATTATCTCATTGGGTCGTAAGAGTGGTGAGGCTGCTGACCGCAGTGAGACTGACTTCTATCTGAAGGACGGTGAGAAACAACTCATCAAGGCAGTTAGTGAGGCATATCACGCCAAAGGTAAGCAGGTTATCGTATTGCTTGATATCTGTAGTCCTATCGATGTGGCATCATGGCAAGAGCAGATTGATGCCCTTGTCTGTACTTGGCAAGGTGGTCAGGAGAGTGGCTTCTCTGTCGCCGATGTGCTCAGTGGCAAGGTAAATCCTTCAGGCAAACTACCGATGACCTTCCAAATCAAGTATGGAGATGCCTACGCAGACAAGAACTTCCCTGCCAATGTCGATGACAAGACCATAGGTGCCATGTTTATGTGGGGTTACGATAAAGACAAGGCTCCCAAGGAACGCAAACCAGAAGCCAATATCGACTTCACCAATTACGAGGAGGATATCTATGTCGGTTATCGTTACTTCGACAGTTTCGGCAAGCCTGTAGCATATCCTTTTGGATTTGGACTCAGTTATACTACCTTTGCTTACGAAAACATGAGTGTCAGCGAGGCTAATGGTGTATTCACGGTAAAGGTTGACGTGAAGAATACTGGTGCAAAGGCTGGTCGTAATGTCGTTGAACTCTTTGTGGCTGCTCCCAACAGTAAGAAGTTGAACAAACCAGAAAAGGAACTACGCAACTATGCCAAGACCCGTCTGTTGCAACCTGGTCAGGCAGAGACTGTCACGATGACCGTCAAGACTGAAGACCTCGCTTCTTTTAATGAGAAGGCTTCTGCATGGAAGACCGATGCCGGTGTCTATACTTTCATGATCTGCTCGTCCGCCAACGATGTCGAGGCTCAAACTACTGCGAAGGTCAATGCATGGACCAAGAAAGTGAACAATGTCATGCAACCCAATGTAAAACTCAACTTACTCCGCAGATAATATTATAATAATGTCATAACGAAATACAACAATGAGAAAACGAATCTTTATAATGGCTCTGGCAATGGTTTGCCTCGGAGCCTCGGCACAGGAGAAACTTTTCAATAGTGCCAGTGTACAGTCACCCGTTATCAATAATGATGGTACAGTGACTTTCAATCTATACGCCCCTAAAGCCATCAAGGTGGAGGTGACTGGTGACTTCCTGCCTACACAGAAGGTGGAGATAGAGGGTTATGGCACTTATGATGCCCCAGGTGTTGCACAGATGAAAGAAGACAAGAATGGTGTGTGGAGTTACACTACCGACAAACTGGCTCCTGAGATGTACAGTTACACCTTTAACATCGACGGCATGACGGGCGTAAAGGATCCTGCCAATATCTACGTCAACCGTGACATCGTGTCGTTTACCAATATCTTCATCATCAGCAATGAGAAGGGAGATAAGGGTGATTTGTATCGCGTGAACGAAGTGCCTCACGGCAACCTCTCGAAGGTGTGGTACAACAGTCCTACGCTGAAGATGCAGCGTCGTATGACCATCTATACGCCACCTGGTTACGACAAGGGAGGTCATTATCCTGTCATGTATCTGTTGCATGGCTCTGGTGGTGACGAGAATGCGTGGAGCGAACTCGGTCGTGCTGCCCAGATTCTGGATAACTTGATTGCCCAGGGTAAGGCCAAACCCATGATCGTGGTGATGCCAAACGGTAATCCCAATTGTCAGGCGGCTCCGGGTGAGTGGTCATTCGGCATGTATACGCCAGGCTTCCGCGATGGTGGTACAGGTCCTACGACGCCTGCCGTTGCTAGCATTCCTGCCAGTTTCATGGATATCGTGAACTATGTCGATGCCAACTACCGCACCATTAAGAAACGTGAAGGTCGTGCCGTCTGTGGTTTATCGATGGGTGGTGGCCACACTTTCCACATCTCGCTGCTCTATCCCACCACGTTCGACTACTACGGACTCTTCTCGGCAGGTTTGCACCTGGCCAATGGCGGCTATCAGGATTCGTTTGCCGATCAAATCAAGAACAACCCCGACTTCGCCCAACAGTCTGCTAAGTTATTCGCCAGCAACCCCAAACTCTACTGGATGGGTATGGGCAATACAGACTTCCTCTATCAGAGTACTGTTGATCTGCGTGCCTATTGGGATACTAAGGGTTATAAATACGAATACGTGGAGACAGATGGTGGACATATTTGGCGCAACTGGCGCATCTATCTCACCATGTTTGCTCAGAAGATATTCAAGTAAGATGGCTGTCTTTTAGTTAATAAAGGCGAGGGAAAAGGTTCCTTCGCCTTTATTTATTATTATATTAATAGAATATATTCGCTATTTTTTCATTGCAAAGGTACGTGTTTTTATGATATTTTCTGCAAGAAAAAGGGGTGTTTTAGAATATTATTCTGTAGCAAGGTGGATTAATAGTCAGAAACAGAATGATAATATGTAAACTAAATGTATTAAAGAGATATCTTCTGAAAATCAATTAAGATTTGGTGGATATTTCTAAACCTCGTAACTTTGCACCGTCAAACAATTGATAGTTGAAATAAAAAGAAGTAATAACAATAAAAACAAAAGAAAGGAAAAAGTTATGAGTAAGAATTATCGTTTTGAAACATTGCAACTTCATGTAGGACAAGAACAGGCTGACCCCGCAACGGATGCTCGTGCTGTGCCCATTTATCAGACCACCTCTTACGTGTTCCGTAATTCACAGCATGCTGCCGACCGTTTCGGTCTGCGCGATGCAGGTAATATCTATGGTCGTCTGACTAACTCGACACAGGGCGTGTTTGAGGATCGTGTGGCTGCCCTCGAAGGAGGTGTCGCCGGTCTCGCCGTTGCCTCTGGTGCCGCTGCTATCACCTATGCCTTGCAGAACATCGTGCAGAATGGCGATCATATTGTGGCTGCCGACAACCTCTATGGCGGTTCATACAACTTAATTACACATACATTGGCTACACAGGGAATCTCGAACACCATCGTCAACGTGAATGACCTCGCTGCCCTCGAAGCCGCCATTCAACCCAACACAAAAGTAGTATATGCCGAGACATTCGGTAACCCCAACTCTGACGTGCTCGACCTCGAAGGTGTTGCTGCTGTGGCTCATAAGCATGGCATCCCCTTCATCGTAGATAATACGTTTGGTACACCGTATCTGATTCGCCCGTTGGAGCATGGCGCTGACATCGTTGTACACTCGGCTACGAAGTTCCTTGGCGGTCATGGCACAAGCCTCGGCGGTGTCATCGTTGACGGTGGAAAGTTCGACTGGAAGGCTAATCCCGACAAGTTCCCCACACTTGCTAAACCCGATCCTTCGTATCATGGCATAGTATTTGCTGATGTTGTTGGTGCAGCGGCTTATGTCACCCGTATCCGTGCCGTCATTCTTCGTGACACTGGTGCAACAATTTCGCCATTCAATGCGTTTATATTATTGCAGGGTGTAGAGACGCTAAGCCTGCGCGTGGAGCGCCATGTGGAGAATGCCCTGAAGGTAGTGGACTTCCTGAAGAACCATCCGAAGGTTGCCAGTGTGAACCATCCGGCTTTAGAGAGTCATCATGATCACAAACTCTATCAGAAGTACTTCCCCAATGGTGGCGGTTCTATCTTCACCTTCGAGATCAAGGGTGGTGAGCAAGAGGCTTGGAAGTTCATCGACTCATTAGAGATATTCTCTCTGTTGGCGAATGTGGCTGACGTGAAGAGTCTGGTGATTCATCCTTACACCACCACTCACTCACAGTTGAGCGAGGAAGAACTGAAGGAGCAGCATATTACTCCGTCGACCATCCGTCTCTCTATCGGTACGGAACATATCGACGACATCATCAACGACCTCGCACAGGCGTTTGATAAGATATAATGTAATTGATAATTTTTTGACCTAAAGGTACAAAGCGTTACAAGTAACGATTAGAAAATTGATAATTAAAAATAAATATTATGGCTAAGATTGCAAAGAAATTAACAGAACTCGTTGGCAACACTCCGTTGTTGGAACTCAACAAGTTTTCAGAGGCAAAGGGAATCGAGACTCCCGTGATTGCGAAAGTAGAGTATTTTAACCCCGGTGGCAGCGTGAAAGACCGTATCGCATTGGCAATGATCGAGGACGCTGAACAGAAAGGCATCCTGAAACCAGGAGCCACTATCATCGAACCGACCAGTGGTAATACGGGCGTAGGACTGGCATTGGTCAGTGCTGTGAAGGGCTACCATCTGATTCTAACGATGCCTGAGACGATGAGTGTGGAGCGTCGTAATCTCGTGAAGGCGTATGGCGCCGAAGTACGACTAACTTCTGGTAAGGACGGTATGCCTGGTGCTATCAAGGCTGCAGAGGAGTTGCGCGACTCTATCCCTGGCAGCGTCATCCTGCAGCAGTTTGAGAACGGTGCCAACCCTGCCAAGCACTATGCCACCACAGGTCCTGAAATCTGGCGCGACACTGACGGACAGGTAGACATCTTTGTTGGTGGAGTAGGTACGGGTGGTACCATCTCTGGTGCTGGTAAGTATCTGAAGGAGCAGAACCCCAACGTGAAGATTATCGCTGTAGAGCCGAAGTCAAGTCCCGTGCTGAACGGTGGACAGAGCGGTCCTCACAAGATTCAGGGTATCGGTGCCGGTTTCGTGCCCAAGACCTACGATGCTTCTATCATCGATGAGGTGTTCGACGTAGAGAATGATGACGCTATCCGCACGGGTCGTGAAGTGGCTCAGTCAGAAGGTCTGTTGGTTGGTATCTCTGCAGGTGCAGCCCTCTTTGCTGCCATCCAGATTGCCAAGCGTCCTGAGAACAAGGGTAAGAGGATTGTCGTACTCCTGCCAGATACTGGTGAGCGCTACCTCTCTACCGTGCTCTATGCCTTTGAGGATTATCCTCTATAAGATACTTACTTTCTTTTGCTTTCCGTCTCTTCCCGCATTTTCCGGAAGTAGCGGTCGATAAAATCAATGTTATCGCGATTAGGCACCATGATCAGGGAGGCACCATTGCTGAACTGCATCGTGGTGGCCTTGTCTTTATCGAATGACGGCCAGTAGGGTAGTCCCTTGCCGTTAGGATTGCAAGTCTTCGCAAAGTTCACCCAGTATTGCTGGATAATCTCTGCCACTGCTGCTTCAGCAGGATATTTGTCGGGCTGGTTGAGGAAGGTGCCGTTCAGATACATGATATCGTCGGCATGGGCAACACCCTTACGACGTGGGTCCTGTGAGAAACTGACGGTAGAGGGTTGTGCCAGATAGGCAGCGTAGGCTGCACTCTTACCCGTCTTACTTTGCAGACTGACCCACGCGAAGGAAGGCCAGGCAAAGCCCATATCACGGAAAACATCACCATTGCCGTGCCATGCTTCGTCGTCAGTATTACCGGGATAGATTTTCAGAGCCTCGTCGGCAAGGTCACCGAACATTCTACGAGCGGATTTCTGATAATCCTCGGCCTTGATATTACTGGGCGTGAAGAGGGCACCCTCGTCGCTGTTGGTCATCACGATGACGGGTACGTCATTATATTCGCCACGCTCGTAGAGGCGGTATTGGTCGTCACAGATAGCATAGCCGTCGACACAGGGCCAGAAACCTGCGAAGCCCACATTACCGTCACAGAGTGCCATCGCATCCATCTTACGCATCTCTTTGATGTTCTTTTTCTTCAGATGTTTCTGGAACGCCAGTCCCTGTTGTTCTGCACCTTTCTGTGAAGCATCCATACCAAAGCCACGTGGTTGGTCACTCCATGGGGCAAACGAGCCTCCGCTGTGACTGATGACAGCACGGAAGAGTCCTTTTGCCAAGGGTGAGGCACAGAGCATGCTACAACTGATGGCACCTGCCGACTCACCGAAGATAGTTACCTTCGAAGGGTCACCGCCGAAGTTGGCAATGTTACGCTGTACCCACTGCAGGGCATAAATCTGATCCAACAGACCATAGTTGCCTGAATGTCCTTCAGGCGACTCCTTGCTGAGTTCGGGATGAGCAAGGAATCCCAGTGCTCCCGTACGGTATTCGATGCTGACAATCACTACACCACGACGTGCAAGACTGGTCCAAAGGTCACCACCATAGTGTTCTGTCTGGAAACCGCCACCATGTATCCATACCATCACAGGCAAACGGTCTGCCGTAGACTTGGCAGGGGTAGCAATGCCGAGATACAGGCAATCCTCACTCATCATATCTGCCGTACGTCCGGGACGTGTAGGCTGTGGTGGCCAAGGACCAAACTTGTCACATATTCTCACACCTTCCCATGCCTTGGCTGGTTGTGGATCTCTCCAACGCAGGTCTCCTACTGGTGAAGCAGCATAGGGGATAGCCCGGTATACGGCGAGGTCGCCGTCAGCGATTCCTTCTACATCGCCCGTTTCCACGTGCGTTTTCAACAATGGTTGTGCTTGCATCTCAGTGACGAAGCCCAATAGTCCAAGGACTAAAATAGACAAATACTTTCTCATAGTTTTCCGTTTTTTAGTTTTTGCAAAGATACGACATTATCCTTACTACTAATACGGAAGAGGCGTTAAGAAAGATTAAATCTTCAGTGTTTCGTCTATTTCTTGTTTGGAAATGATGCTTATGTCTTAAATATTTTGTATTTTTGCGACAATTACAACTAACTAAAATAAAAGGACATAAACAACTTCTAAACATGAGACTGATTACGAAGATTCTGGTAGTTATGGCTGCCATGATGGCAACCAACAGTATGGCTCAGCAAGTGTCTGGGCAGAAATCAATTGTCTGTCATGATGACGGAACAGTGACTTTTACTTATAAAAACGATGCCGCAAAGACCGTTCTGCTCGACGTGCAGTTTGCAGGACGGAAGGAGATGCAGCGCGATGCACAGGGTGTATGGACGGTAACCGTTGGTCCTGCTGCTCCCGACATGTATCCATACTGCTTCATCGTGGACGGCGTGAGTGTGATGGATCCTGAGAATCCTCAGTATTTCCCCAATGAGGGCTTCAAGAACAGCCTGTTGGAGATTCCTAGCAAGCAGGGTTTGCCGCACGATATCAAGAATGTACCTCACGGACGTGTGGAGTATATCCATTATTATTCCAAGAGTCTGGGTGCAACAAACCAGGCTATCGTCTATCTGCCACCCAGTTATACACCTACGATGGGTATGGGTATGGGTGCTGCACCGAAGAAGTATCCTGTGTTCTATTTGATTAGTGGTACGACAGATACTGAGGAAGTATATTATAAGGTAGGTCGTGTGAACTATATCCTCGACAACCTGTTGGCTGAGAAGGCAGCAAAGGAGATGATTATCGTATTGCCTTACGGTAATCCCTCTAAGTTGAAGATTGCCGAACCTCAGGGCGACGGTGCTCCGCAGACTCGTTTTGGTGGTGATGTGTTCAGCAAGGATTTAATCAACGACCTGATGCCTTATATCGAGAAGAATTATCGTACGAAGAACGATCGTGACTCACGTGCCATTGGTGGTTTCTCACGTGGTGGTAATCAGGCACTCTTCAACGGTCTGAGCAATCTGGATAAGTTCTCTTATCTCTGCTCTTACAGTTCCTTCACATCTACCGATATCCCCAATGTCTATGATAATGCAGAGGATACCAACAAGAAGATTCACCTCTTCTGGCTCGGTGTTGGAACAGATGACTTCCTCTATGGTAATGCCCGTGACTATATGGCATTCCTCGATCAGAAAGGCATCCGCTCTGTGAAGGAGTTTACCAACGACAAGTACGGACATACGTGGATGAATGCCAAGTACTTCCTGTATAAGACACTCCCGTTGCTCTTCAACAAGAAGGCTGCCGAGGCTGCGATGAAGGAAGGTAAGCCTGCTCCCGAGAAGACTGGACAGGAACAGCAGTTCACCCCTGGTGTGATGGCAAGACTATTCCCGAAACCGATTATCTCTCCAGAGTATACCGAACAGGGTATCACGTTCCGTTTCAAGGCTCCTGATGCGCAGAAGGTGGAACTGGAATGTGAGATACTGCCTGAACCAATGGCGATGGAGAAAGACTCCGATGGTGTGTGGAGTGTCGTGATGACAGACTTCCTCTTCGAGACTTTCAAATACTGCTTCGTTGTGGATGGAACACGTGTGGCTGACCCCAGCAATATGTACCTCTCGCCTGATCAGGGCTTTAAGTACAGTATTGCTGACAACCCCCGTTCTCCGTTTAACTTCGCTTCTCAGGGCGAGATCGAACACGGACGTGTAGGATACGATTTGGAACGTCAGGAGGCTTGGTACACTTCTCCGATGTCTCCTAATGCCGCTCCCTCGATGCCTGCGTTTATCCAACTCGTACCCGGTGAGGGTGATACGATGGAGAGTTGGTTTAAGATTGGCGGTGCCGATGCGATTGTCGACCGTCTGATGGCTGACGGAAAGACGAAATTCTGCGTCATCACGACAGGTGCGATGGACTTCATGCAGCAAGGTGGTCCGATGATGCAAGGATTCAAGATACATACGCTGCGTGCTGATGACTTCCCCACATGGTCACTTCGTCGTCGTGCACTGGTTGGTCTGCTTCTGCGTATCGGCAAGGAGCCTGCTCCACAATTCCCTGACTTCGGCGGTGGTGGCTTCGGCGGCGGTCCTATGGGCGGTGGCGGCTTTGGCGGCGGCTTCGGTGGTCCAATGGGAGGCGGTTTCTAATTAATAAATCAACACAAAAATATGAAAAAGATTCTATTTCTCTTTGCCGTCGTATGTATGACGGCAGTAACGGCGTCAGCCCAGTATAAATATCCTTTCCAGAATCCCAGCCTCTCTTATCAGGAGCGTGTAGAGAACCTTCTTTCTCTGTTGACTCCCGAGGAGAAGGTGGGACTGATGATGAACAAGTCGATCTCCGTCGACCGTCTCGGTATTCCGTCCTATAACTGGTGGAGTGAGGCATGTCATGGTGTGCGCCAAGGTGGTTATACGGTATATCCGCAACCTATCGGTATGGCAGCGGCTTTCAATGCTCAGTTGGTATATGATGTATTCTCACAGGTCAGTGACGAGGCTCGTGCCAATTGGAACCGTACCGACCATAATGACCCGAAGTTGTTCAATGTTCCCATGGGCGTCACTTACTATCCGGGTAATCCTGAACTGACGTTCTGGTGTCCGAATGTGAATATCTTCCGTGATCCCCGTTGGGGACGTGGTCAGGAGACCTGTGGTGAGGATCCCTATCTGAATGCCGTACTCGGTGTGCAGACGGTATTGGGTATGCAGGGCAACGACGACAAGTACTTCAAGACGCATGCCTGTGCTAAGCACTATGCCGTACACAGCGGTCCAGAGCCTCTGCGCCACTCGATGAACGTCGAACCTACAAACCGTGACCTCTGGGAAACCTATCTGCCTGCTTTCAAGGCATTGGTACAGAAAGGTAATGTACGTGAGGTGATGTGTGCCTATCAGCGTTTCGAGGGTAAACCCTGTTGTACCAGCGACCGTCTGTTGATTGACATCCTGCGTAACAAATGGGGCTATGATGCCATCGTGTTGACCGACTGTGACGCTATCAACAACTTCTTCAACCGTGGTCAGCACGAGACACATAAGGACGGTCTCTCTGCCTCTGTCGATGCTGTGCTGAACGGTACGGACTTGGAGTGTGGTAAGGTATTCATGTCTCTTGTAGAGGGACTGAAGAGAGGACTGATCAAGGAGTCCGACCTTGACCAGCACCTGCGTAAAACCCTGTATGGTCGTTTCGAACTGGGTATGTTTGATCCTGCCGACATGTTGCCTTGGGCAAAACTGGGTCCTGAGGTCATCAGCAGTGAGAAGAACGACGCTTTGGCTACACAGGCTGCCCGCGAGTCGATGGTACTGTTGGAGAACAAGGGCAACGTGTTGCCATTGTCGAAGAGCATCAAGACCCTCGCAGTGTTTGGTCCTAATGCCGACGACGTGGAACTGTTGAATGGTAACTATGGAGGTACACCTACAGATAATCATAAGCACTCGCTATTGGAAGGTATCAAGAATGCCGTTCCTGGTGCGAAGATTATCTATCAGAAGGCTTGTGAACTGAATGATGAGTATCAAACCATCCATCACTTGCCAGACTTCAACGACGGTAAGGGTGCCCTCGTGGAGTTCTATAATAATAAGGAGTTAAGTGGTGAACCCGCCAAGACGGAGTATTACAACGAACTGAATTTCTCGACCTTCGGCGCATGGGGCTTTGCTCAGGGTGTCAATCGTGACACATTATCCGTACGTGTCAGCGGTAAGTATGTGGCTACCTTTACGGGTGATATGAAGTACACGCTGATGACTGACAACGGCTATCTGCTGAAAGTCAACGGGGAGATTGTGGAAGATGCGAAGGCTGGTGGCCGTCGTGGTTTCGGCTTCGGTCGTCGTGCCGTAGAATATAAGTCGTTCCCTGTTGAGAAGGGTAAGACCTACGATATTGTTATCGAATACAAGCATGGCAACGGACAGTTCGCCATGTTGCGTGGTGATATCTGTGAGCGTCTGTTGGCAGATTTCACGGAGTTGGCTAATGAAGCCAGTCAGGCTGATGCCATCATCATCATCGGTGGTATCTCTGCCCAGATGGAAGGCGAGGGTGGTGACAAGCAGGATATCGAACTGCCAAAGGTACAGCAGATGCTCGTGAAGGCAATGCACCAGACGGGCAAGCCCGTTATCTTTGTCAACTGCTCTGGTTCGGCTATCGCTTTCGGTAGTGTAGAGGGCGAGTACGATGCACTGGTTCAGGCTTGGTATGCTGGACAAGGCGGTGCTAAGGCTTTGGCAGAGGTTATCTTTGGTGACTATAATCCTGGTGGTAAACTGCCTGTCACGTTCTATCGTTCTAATAACGACCTGCCCGACTTCCTCGACTATTCGATGAAGAACCGCACCTATCGTTATTTCACTGGTGTACCTCAGTATGCCTTCGGTTATGGTCTGAGTTATACGACCTTCGCCGTTGGTAAGGGTAAACTCTCGAAGAAGTCAATGAAGAAGGACGGTAAGGTGACGCTGACCGTCCCAGTGACGAACACAGGTAAGCGCGAGGGAACAGAGACCGTTCAGGTATATGTGAAGGCACTCGATGATGCCGGTGCTCCTATCAAGGCACTGAAGGGTTTCCAAAAACTGAACCTGAAGGCTGGTCAGACTGCTACGGCAACCATCACACTGGATGGCGAAGCATTCGAGTATTATGATGAGATGATCGACGAACTTGCCGTGAAGCCCGGTCGTTACCAGATTCTCTATGGCACCTCTTCACTTGACAAGGACTTGCAACGTTTCGACTTTATCGTGAAGTAATGATTGGGATAGATATAAATAAAAAGGGTAGTTTCGAAACTACCCTTTTTTATTGTAAACAAACTATTTATTCTTTTTCTTTGTTCTCGGCATCGATAGCCTTGATCTTGTCGCGAACCAGTTGAACCTCGTCTTTGAGTTTCTGTACCTTGCGGTTCATCTCGTCGATGAGGGAGTTACCCTTCTTAGAAGAGGCGTTGAGGAAACCGAGGTTATTCTCGTAAGTCTGCACCTCTGCCTTCAACTGCTCATACTGGCGCATCAGACGGGCACGCTCGTTATCGAGGGCGTTCTCACCACGCTCTGCAACCTGCTTGAGGTTATCCTTGAACTTGTTGAGGCGACGCTTAGCCACCGTGATGTTCAGTTCCTTGTATAGCTTATCGACAATAGCATGATACTCTTCGTAAATCTTGTCTTTCTCCTTGAAAGGAACATGACCGATGCTTTGATATTCCTCCACGAGTTTCTGAACTTTCTCCTGCAAGCCCTCACCTGCCTCTTCGGCAGCAGCCTTCAGGCGTTCAATGACGTCACGTTTCTTTTCCAGATTCTGACGCTCTTCACCACGTCCACCTGCTCCAGCAGCGTTACGAGCCTCGAAGAACTTGTTGCAAGCACCCAGGAACTCTTCCCATAACTGGTCACCCAGTTTCTTAGGAACCATACCGATGGTCTTCCATTCTTTCTGCAGGTTGATGAGTTTATCGCTGGTTGACTTCCACTCGGTAGAGTCTTGCAATGCCTTTGCCTTCTCAATGAGGGCGCGCTTCTTCTCGGCGTTCTCTTTAAAGGTATCTTTGATACCCTTGAAGTATTCTGCCTTGCGTCCGAAGAAATCATCACAGGCAGCACGGAAACGCTCGAAGATCTTCACATTCATCTTCTGAGGTGCGAAGCCGATAGTCTTCCATTCCTTCTGGATGTCGATAATCTCCTTGGTGTGACGCTCCCAATCGCCACTGCCTTTATTCTCTTCAGCAGCGATAGCCTCCACCTTTTCACAGAGGGCTGTCTTGCGAGCGAGGTTGTCCTCCTCCTTGGAACGCAGTTCATCGAAGTGCTGCTGATGACGTTTGTTGATGACAGTCGAAGCCGCTTTGAAGCGATTCCAAATCTCTTCGCGGAGTTCTTTGGCAACAGGTCCCGTCTCACGGTATTCCTGATGGAGTTTCTGCAACTGGTGGAAGGCACTAATGATATCTGTCTCTTCAGCCAGTTTCTCAGCAGCCTCACAGAGTTTGGTCTTCAGTTCAAGGTTCTTCTTGAAGTCATATTCCCGTGCCTCGCTGTTGAGTTTCAACAGGTCGTAGAACTGCTCTACATAGAGTTGGTAGTTGCGCCACAGTTCATTGGCTTTCTCAGCAGGAACATTCTTAATCTCCTTCCATTCCTCTTGCAAAGCCTTGAATTCCTTATATGACTTGTTAGCCTCCTCAGGTGAGGTGACCATGCTCTTGATCTTTTCGATGATGTCGAGTTTCTTCTGCAGGTTCTCCTGTTTCTCCTGTTCCTGCTCCTTGAACAGTTTCTGGCGCTTCTCCTTGATGATACCCATCTCTGCCTTGAAAGCCTCCTCGTCTTGGTCGGGCAGGATCTGATAGGCTTCAGGGTCGCCTCCACCGTCAATATACTCTTTTAAACGTGCCTCGCGCTCGGCAATATGAAGTTTATAGAAGACGGTCTTCAGGTAGTCGACCTCTTCTTTCTGGGGCGCTTCGTCGCCTTGGGCGATCTCACGCACACGCTCCAATACTTCTTTCTTGGTTTGATACTGCTTACGCTCAGGTTCCGAGGCGGCTTCCTCTTTCGCTTCAACGTCTGGTTCTGGGGCTACAGTCTCTTCAACTATTGCCTCTTCTACTACGTTCTGTTCTTCGGCTGCTGCCTCTACTTCTGTCACGTTCTGTTCTACGTTCTGCTCTTGTTCCAGAGCTTTTTCTTGAGAGTCCATCATCTAATTGTTTTAGTGAGTGATATAGTTTATGCATACAAATCAAGGTACAAACTTACTATATTTTTCTGAATGTACCTAATTTTTTTTAAACTTTTTGCTAAAATGAGCCTAAATCAGTCGCTTATGACGGAAGAAGAACCAAGAAACCACTGAAATTACCAATGAAAGTAGGATGGCAATGATGAATCCGATGGGGTTCGTTTCCATACCGTTTACGAGGTTCATTCCGAAGAAACTGGCGACGAGCGTGGGCAACATGAGGATGATGGTCACTGAGGTCAGTGTACGCATGATGGTGTTCATGTTATTGTTGATAATACTCTGGTAAGTATCCATCGTCGACTCCAGAATGTTGGAATAGATATTCGTAGTCTCCCGAGCCTGTGTCATCTCAATATTGACATCCTCGATCAAGTCGGCATCCAACTCGTCAATCTGCAATTTGAACTTCAGTTTGGAAAGCAGTGTCTCGTTACCTCGGATAGACGTGTTGAAGTAGGTGAGTGAGTCTTGCAGGCGAGAGAGTCCGATGAGGCTCTCGTTGTTCACCTCTTTGTCGAGGTTACGCTTAGCCTTGTCGATGAGCAAGGATATCTGTTTCAGACGCTTCAGATACCAGACAGCACTGCTGAGGAACAAACGGAAGATCATGTCTACATAGTCAGTGAATCCCTCGCCACGCTTCTGCTGGAATGATACGAAATCAATCATCATGTTCGTCTCATAGTAACAGACGGTGATGGTGACATCACGTTTATGGATGATACCCAAAGGAACAGTGGTGTACGGTGTTCGTGAGCGTACTTCCTTCACATAGGGAATACGCAAGATGATGAGCATCCATCCGTCGTCGTATTCATAACGGGCACGCTCATCTGCGTCACTGATGTCAGAGAGGAAATAGTCGGGAATCTGATACTGCTCCTCCAGCATCTGCCGGTCTTCCTCTGTCGGACACGTCACTTGTATCCAGCAATTAGGCTGCCACTCCTCGAGTTGGTTCAGCCCACCAGTTGTGTTCCAGTAAGTCTTCATAATGCTAATCCTTTTTTGTTTCAAACGGTCTTAGCGGCAAGAGGATTAGCGGTCTTGCCTGCTGTCCTCACGCCTTACGAATTAAAATTATCCGCCGGGTAGTCGTCCATTTTTTGTTACTATTTTGGTTATTCGCTTGCAAAGGTATAAAAAAAAATAAAGAAAAAAAGTAAAAAGGAAAAAAAGTAAAGCATCAAGCCTCATTTTTTACCTTTTTACCCTTTTACCTTTTTACTTTTACTTCACTGGCACATCAGCGAGTGTCTTCTTCAACAACTCCCAGAACGGAGCAACGGTCTCTATGAGGGCACGCTCACTGGTGGTGTGGGGCGACTTCATTGTAGGACCGAAACTTACTACATCGAGATGGGGGTACTTACCGAGGATGACAGAACACTCCAGTCCTGCATGGTCAACCTGTATGATACCGTCCTTACCGAAGAGATTCTTAAATTCTTTCAACAACAGGTGCAGAATCTCTGAGTCGGGATTAGGATCCCATCCGCCATAGGAACCATCAGTCTCTACCTTCATACCTGCCATATTGAAACAACTTTCCAGCATCTTGACGATATAGTCTTTCATGTCCTCACGACTGCTTCGTGCAAGAATCTTGATGACAGCTTGACCGCCCTCGATATCGATGATGGCAAGGTTGCTGGAGGTCTCCACCACATCAGGGTAGGAGGGTATCATACGTACTACACCGTCATGACAGGCGTAGATGGCATTGATGAGATTGTCTTGGATTTCCACGGGAACTTCCTGAGTTGGCGTAGCCACATTCTCGACACTGAACTTAATACCAGTCTCAATACCTTTGTATTGGCTGTTGAAGTCGTCGAGCCAGGCAGCAGCCAGTTCTTTTAGGGCTTCGACGTTCTCCTTGGGAAGTGTCAGCACGACTTCTGCTTTGTAAGGGATGACATTACGCACCTTTCCACCATGCCAGGAAGCAAGACGTGCATCCAACTGTTCAATCGCCTCACGGACGAAGCGTACCATCAGTTTATTGGCATTGGCACGCCCATCATTGATCTCCAGACCGCTATGTCCACTACGTAATCCTTTCAGAGTGACACGGACAGCGACATCCTCCGGATCGGTGTCTACTTCCTGATAGCCCAGTGTGGCAGTGATGTCGATACCGCCAGCAGAACCAATGACGAACTTACCCCAGTGTTCCGAGTCGAGATTCAAGAGAATGTCACCCTGCAACTCTCCCTCTGGCAGTTCGTTGGCACCCCACATTCCTGTTTCCTCATCACGAGTGATGAGGGCATCAATAGGACCATGCTTCAAGGTCTTGTCTTCCATGACAGCCATGATGGCTGCAACACCCAGTCCGTTGTCGGCACCGAGGGTCGTTCCTTTTGCCTTCACCCATCCCTCGTCAATCCAGGTACGTATAGGGTCTGTCTCGAAGTTATGGGTCGACTCAGTGTCACGTTCAGGCACCATATCCATGTGAGCCTGCAGGATGACGCCCTTATGATTCTCCATTCCTGCGCTTGCAGGTTTGCGGAATACGATATTTCCAGCAGGGTCTTTGAATGCTTCCACACCAGCCTGTTTGCCGAAGTCAAGCAGGAACTGTTGTATTTTCTCAAGGTGTCCACTAGGACGTGGTACTTGTGTAAGTGCATAGAAATTCTTCCAGATGCACTGTGGATTTAGGTTTTGAATTTCGTTGTTCATATACTTTGGTTTTTAGATGTAAAATTCAGTGCCAGCCATGCATAGATGCCAAGGGCAACGACCAGCATGGTTTGGACGGTATGGACAATGAGGACGAAGTAGAGCGCATGCTCATCCGCCACACCATAAAGTATCAGCATCGTCTTCACTGCGAAATGCCAAGGACCTGCACCGTTAGGCGTAGGTACGATAACGGCAATACTACCTACGATAAACGTTACCAAGGCACAGCCGATTCCTAAGTCTGCCGTGAAGTCGAAACAGAAGAAGGTGAGATAATAGTGCAGGAAATAACTCACCCAGATGCCTAAGGTGAAAAAGACGAAGAGGGGGATGTTCCGCACGTTTCTCAGTGAGATGACACCCTGCCAGATATTGGAAAAAGTCGCCTTTACCTTATTATATATGGATAACTTCCGCAACAGGAAGTGCAACAGGATGAGAATGGCGACGGCACAGATAGCCACTACCAGATAACCCATCCACGAGAATCCGTATAGGATAGTGTGTAGGTTGGTGCCTGTCTTGCGGAAGAACATACCGAAGGTACTCATCTCCAGCAGCAACACCAATGCCGTGATACCCATGATCAGCAGTGAGTCGATGGCTCGTTCCGTCACCACCGTACCCAACGCTTTCGAGAAAGAGACATTATCATACCGTTTCAATACACCACAACGTGTGAACTCGCCCACACGGGGTATCACTAACGAGGCGGCATACGAGAGGAAGATGGCATGAATACTGGTAGATGTCCTGGGACGTTCTCCCACAGGTTCCAGTGACTGCTTCCATCTCCAACCCCTGAACATCTGGGCAAGGATGCCGAAAGGAAACGACAGCAGCATCCACGTCCAGTCCATCTCATCAGTCATGATATGACAGATCTGATGCCAATCCTCTCCACGATACATCCAATACAGGATGGCGCCTCCCAGCACCAGTGGCATGAGAATCTTCAGGATGATGCTACTGATCTTCATCGCAAGGTGTTATTTCTTTTTCTTCATTAATATAGGATGCTTCATCCATTTCGGTGAGCCTTTGGTAACCTCATCAAGATACATGAAAGCCTGTTCAGGGTAGCATATCAATACCCATGCAGGGATATTGTTGTCCTTATTCTCCAACATCACCTCGCGAACGACCTGCCGTTGCTCCTCTTCCATCTGTGCACGGATAGCCCTCTCCTGAATGCGTGCTTCTTCCCATGCCTTCGGGTCTTCAGAGAATACATCGATATGGAAAGTGCCAGGTCCTGCTTCCCGTATGCCTTTGATGGCTTTCTGCAAACGTAGTGACATCGGAGAACCCTCTATTGTACCGTTCCATGTGTTGATAGTGATATGGCGACTGTCTGGAATGAGTACGAAGACGCTGCGCTCAGGCCAGTCTTTATAGTCGTGCAAGCGAATGAAGTCGTTCTTGTCCACTTCAACGGTGACAGAAAACTTCGCATCGTTGATAGGGATGAGTTGGGCATTCGCCGTATCCTCGTTGATAATCAGGTACAACGTTGTCTGTGACGGCGATGTCGTACCGTCGATGGTCAGTTTCACTTTCTTTGCACATGCGCTCAGCACAATGACGATGAGCGTGGCGAACAGCATCATTCGTTGTTTCATGTTTTCACCTATTAAGTATCCTCCAGTGTTTACTTACTTGTGCGATTGATGTATTCAATGATAATCTCTGCGGCATCGTCCTCGGTCAGGCCGTCCATCGAGATAACGAGCTGGTAGTTGCGGGTTTCGTAGCGCGAGGTATCCTCGTATTTCTTGATGTACGTCTCACGGCTGGCGTCCATCTTCGCTATGATGTTGCGAGCCTCGTCCAAAGTGACGTTCCTACGGTTCATGATACGCATGATGCGGTGCTCCATCGAAGCCTGAATGAAGATATTCAGATGGTTGGGCCATTCACGGAACACCATGAAACCCGTGCGGCCTGCTATGACACACGAATCATGAGAGGCTAATTCCTGCAGGATGCGCTTCTCAGTCTCAAACATGGTAGTATTATCGAGCCTAACCTCAGCCTCCATCGGCAGGCTTGCACTATTTATCAGCGTCTGGTAGTGGTTATTGAAATCGTTCCACCATGATTTCTTCTGCGCCTTGATTTCCTCGATACGCTCCGGAGAGAGTCCGAACTTCTGGGTCAATCCGTCGATAACAGCCTTGTCCCAGTACTTCACTCCTAACTTCTCAGCCAATTTACGACCTACGGTACGTCCACCCGATCCGACTTCGCGGTTGATCGTGATGACAAATTTCTCATTCTTGTTCATAATATTTATATGTTTCTTTATTCGTCTTTAATACTCTCTTCTGCAACAAAAAATCGTGCATTCTTCTTATTCTCCTGCAAAGGTAGTGCAAAATTTCGATTAAGTGAAAAGAATGAGAATGAATTTTCATACTTGAGCGTGAGAAATTTATCTAAACTGAATGAAATACCAAATTTATTTGAATATTTCCGAGGTACAGCTTATTTTTGAGCGAGTGATAGAAAAATCTATTGTACGGATAAAGAATGCCTTATTTGAGTTTTCAGCCATAGGTGAAAGATCTTTCGCCTATAGGTGAACGATCGTGCAGCTGTAGCTGAAAGACCGTGCGGCTGTAGGTGCAAACTCGTTTGAACGTCACTTTCTCCTCGATAGGCGGCACCTTTTCCCTCGATAGCCTGTAACTTTCGCCCCGTTTGCTTGGGGGTATCGACCCGATAGGCGGCACCTAACTTCAAAAAACTCAAGTTTTTCTTGTTTTTTCGCTCACTTATGCGTACCTTTGACCTTTGAAATGAAACAAGTACGACCAAAGAAGAATCTGGGGCAGCACTTTCTGACTGACCTCTCTATTGCGAAACGTATTGCTGATACGGTGGATACGCCATACTGTGACCTGCCTGTATTAGAGGTGGGACCAGGTATGGGCGTGATGACGCAGTATCTGGTTGAAAAGCCTCGTCCACTGAAGGTAGTGGAAATCGATAGGGAAAGTGTGGCGTACTTGAATGAGCATTTCCCCAAATTAAAGGAAAATATATTAGGTGAGGACTTCCTCAGGATGGACTTGCAGAAGGTGTTTGACGGACAGCAGTTCGTGCTGACGGGCAATTATCCTTACGATATCTCTTCGCAGATTTTCTTTAAGATGCTGGATAACAAAGACCTGATTCCTTGTTGTACAGGTATGATTCAGCGTGAGGTGGCATTGCGTATCGCTTCGGAACCAGGGAATAAGGCGTATGGTATTCTCAGCGTATTGATACAGGCATGGTATGACGTGGAGTATCTCTTTACGGTAGAGCCTGACGTTTTCAATCCGCCCCCCAAGGTGCAGAGTGCTGTGATACGTATGACGCGCAACAAGGTGGAACATCTGGGATGCGACGAGAATCTGTTTAAACGCGTGGTGAAGACGGTGTTTAATCAGCGTCGTAAGATGCTGCGCGTGAGTCTTCGTCCACTCTTTGATGCCGCACATCCTGTCCCAGAGGACTTTTTTACCCATGAAATCATGACGAAACGCCCTGAACAACTGACGATTCAGCAGTTTGTTGAGTTGACGAATCTGGTAGAAAAAGTGCTTTGTGTTCGCACACAAAATTTTGATGTAAGTCAAGAATAAGCCTGTTTTTTACGTAAAATGGAAAGATTTCATGGTGGGTCCGTGAAATCTGCTTACCTTTGCATCGTGATTCAGAGGAACACTCTTCAATAGTTAAGGTAAAAGATAAGGATAACTTGCTAAAGGTAGAAAAAAAGATTGATTGATGGGATAACGAAGATGTTTCGGTTTGTTAGTGGTTAGTAATAGGTTAGTAGTCAGGTATTAGTTTTATAGAGAAAGCAAGTTTTTAGTTATTAATAGGAGAGGAAAGAGTACAGCCCAAGGATGGATATCCTGGGGCTGTATGTTTTTTATGCCTTGAACCTGTTCATCCAATTGCCGTAGAACAGGCGGACAAGGAAGACGATACCACGGAAAGTCAGTTCTATTGCCATTGCCGTCCAGACACCAGGCAGTCCATAGCGTACAGCCAAGAATGCAGCCAACGTGAGTCGTACGCCCCACATTGAGAAGAGACTCATGAGGGTAGGCTTCAGTGTGTCGCCTGCACCGATGAAGACACCATTGCAGACAATAGCGATAGCAAACATCGGTTCTGCGAAGGCTTCGATGCGAAGACACTGACTACCCACCTGTTGGATGGCTTCAACGGGTGACATGAATGCCATCAACTCTGGGGCGAAGACCCACATGAGGATGCCCATGAACGTCATGACCAGCATACCCATGCCCACAGACATACGTGCAAACGAACGGGTAAGCAGTTTCTGTCCGGCGCCGATGCTCTGTCCGACCAGTGTGGTGGCAGCCTCGGCAATACCATAGCCTGGCATGTAACACAGACTCTCAACGGTGATGGCAAGTGAATGGGCGGCAATAGCGATGGTGCCCAAAGGTGCCACGATGATGGTACTCACAACATACGCACCTCCCATCAGCGTGTGTTGCAAAGCCATAGGTGCTCCAATCCGAAAGGCATTGCGAACGATGTCTGCCTTGGGACGGAAAGAACCAGGATGCCCCACCAGTCGTAACATGTCTGAACGGTAGAGCAGGAAGTAGAGCATCAGTCCTGCGGTGATCAGTTCTGCAAGTCCTGTACCCATAGCCGCACCTGCCACACCATAATCCATGATGTAGATGAAGAAATAGTTGAAAACGACATCCAACACGCACATCAGGATATTCAATGCAGAGGGAATCTTCATGTTGCCGCTGCATTTCAGCATCGAACCTGCCAAACCTTCCATCTGGAAGAAGATGCCGCAGAAGCCGATGATGGCGAAATATACAGAGGCATCATGGGCAATCTCCTCAGTACCTCCCAACCAATAGGGCAGGGGACCGCTAATCAGAATGCCGATGGTGGAAATGGTGAGACTATAAAGCAGACAACATACCAGTGACTGACGCAGGATGCGACGGGCACGCTTGAAATCGTTGGCACCAATGGCATGTGCCACTTGCACAGAGAATCCCATATTGGCAGCAGAGGCAAGTCCACCGATGAGCCACCCCGTCGTCTCCACGATACCAATAGAAGCAGACGCCTTAGCCCCCAGATGTCCTACCATCGAGGCATCGATGAAGAACATCACAGTGGCAGATATCTGGGCAAGAATACTGGGAATACTCAGGCTGATAATCAACCTGAGTTTCTCGCCCTGTGTCATCTCGCGACCCTCGCGGATGTAGGCTAAAAGGTCTTTACTGCTTGTTTTCGTGTTGATATTGTTTTTTTTCGTTATGACGTTATAACGTTATATCGTTATTCCGACTCTAAGAGAAGGACGCGGCTCGACCAATCAGTCTTCTTCGACCACTCCGGCTCGTTGCGATAAGGAATATCCAGTCCGTGATTCATCAGATAGGCACCACTGAATGACTTGCCTTCAAAAGACAATGGCTTCAGGTCGATGCGGTTCAACTCCTTCACCTTATACATCCTGTTGGCATCCAATCCTGCCATCTTCACACGAGGCAGATGTTCATTCTGGAACGACTCTGTCTTCCACCAGTAGAACACCGCCTTATCCTTTGCGTCTGTTACATACATCATCGAGGCAAGTCCTTTCTTGTCGTAGGGCGATACCAAGCGATAGATATTACCAAACTGCACGATAGGACGAATCTGCTTGTATTCCGCTATCGCCTTGCGACAGAGTTCCTTCTCGTCGTCTGTCATATTCTTGGGCTGAATCTCCATACCCAGACGACCACTCATCGCTACGTCGATACGGTATTTCATAGCCGTGGTGCGGAAGACAGTGTGATTAGGTGTGGCAGAGATATGACTTGCCATTGCGATGGCAGGGAAGAAATACGAGGTGCCCCATTGCATGTAGATGCGTTGCAGGGCATCGGTATTGTCGGAAACCCAGAACTCATCGAAGTAGGGAAGTACGCCCCAGTTGGCACGACCGCCACCACTGGCACATGCCTGAATGGTCACGTCAGGATATTTGGCACGAATACGCTGACAGGTCTTTTCAAAACCACGATGGTACTCAATGTACAGATGACTCTGGTTTGCCATATCCAGATACTGTGAACCATGATTCATGATGGGCATATTGGCATCCCACTTGATGTAGTCTATCTCAGGATATTTCGTCAATAGGTTATCTACGATACTGAATACGAAATCCTGTACTTTCGGATTCGCCATATCAAGCACCACCTGCGTACCTCCACGACCTAATACGGCATCACGATTGGGTGCCTTGACAATCCAGTCAGGATGCTGTTCGTAGAGTTCACTGACCGTATTACTCATCTCCGGCTCAATCCAGATACCGAACTTGATACCATGTTTCTTGGCATCGCGAAGCAATCCCTCAATACCCTCAGGCAGTTTGTTCTTATCTACTACCCAGTCACCGAGACTTGAATTATCGGTCTTACGGGGATATTTGTCGCCAAACCAACCATCGTCCATGACGAAGAGTTCACCACCCATCGAGGCGATATCCGCCATCATCTGGTCCATTCCTTGCTGGTTGATGTCGAAATAAACGCCCTCCCATGAATTCAATAGGATTTTACGTTCCTTATCACCATGAGCCAACATATACTTACGACCCCACTTGTGGAAATTACGAGAGACGCCAGAGAGTCCCTGTTGTGAGAATGTCAGTGCTAGTTTCGGTGTTACGAAAGTCTCGCCTTTCTTCAGGTGATACTCGGAATTATCCTCATTGATACCTGCAAAGAAATAATGATATTCTGTATCATCGGTAGTCACCTTCAGACGATAGTTGCCTGAATAGCAGAGGGCAGCACCAATCACCTGCCCGGCATTCTCCTGTCCCTTGCCGTCGAGTGAGAACATTACTTCCGCATGGTCGGTATGAGAATTGCGAGTACCGTCTTTGTTGACAATCACTTTCTGTCCTGGTGTCAATGGCTCCTCTACCAGTCGCGACTCATTTGCCCATGAACCATAGAAATGACTAAGCCATACATCTCCACGACGGATAGGTAACATCGCAGAGGCAAATGTGGTCAGTGTCACCGTCTGCTTCTCCCCGTTATTGATTTCCGTCCATGTCTCTATCATATCCTCATCAGGATATGCCTTGTATTTCAGGTTGACGGTGATGGGGTAGGCAGGGTCTTTCAATTGAATAGTGGTGATATTCCCACTACGTTGGATATCCTCGACAACCAATGCCGTAGACAGGTTTCCATCTGCATGGCGCATCGCAATGGCGGCTTCTGCAGGTGCATTCAGTCCATAGGCAGGATAGGCATCCATCCTTCCACCCACAGGTGTCTGCATGTGACTCAGTTCCTGCGCACTCAGTTTAGCACCGAAATAAACATACTTGGGTTGAGCACCCTTCTCGACATCAAGTACCAGAGAGACATTACGTGTCTCGATAACTACTTGTTCTGCCCATGCCCATGCCGTAGAGAGACACAGCATGGCAATCATCATCAATCTTTTTTTCATCATTACAGATAGTTATAGTTTTAATTCACTTCTTTAATTTCCACTGGTATCCAGAACCAGAACGTAGAACCCTTGCCGACCTCACTGTCTACACCTATCTTTCCGTTGCAACGCTCGGCGATAGCCTTACAGATAGACAGTCCCAGTCCTGTGCCTTGTACATAGTCGTTGAGTTTCACGAAACGGTCGAAGACCTTTGAGCACTGTTCCTTCGGAATACCTGCACCCGTATCTTCACAATACATATAGATACCATTGTCTTGCAGACGATAACCTACTCGGATATGTCCTTCTTGCGTATATTTGACGGCATTGGTTACGAAATTGGTGATAACCTGCGTGACTCTTCCTACATCCAGATGGGTCAGTAGTGTATGATACGGATTTTCTTTGATAAACAGCACCTTCGGGTTCTCCACACGTTGAGCCAACGACTGACACATCTCATTGAAAGCGACAGCGAAGTCGGTATCAGTAGGATTCATGGTCAGTCCGTTAGCGTCCATGGCAGAGATCGCCATGATATCGTTAATCAGTCGGAGCAGCATGTCACAGTTGTTATGGATGACATGTATCAGTTCACGTTTCTCTTCCAGTGTCGTCATCATCTGTATGAGGTCTGTGAATCCGACGATGGCATTCAACGGTGTACGTATCTCATGGGTCATATTGGCAAGGAAGACACTCTTCAGTCGTCCCGACTCATTGGCTCGCTGAGTTTCCTGTTTCAGTTGTTCCTGTGCCTGTATGAATTTGGTCATGTTTCGAATTATTCCGAATGCGGCAACCAACTTCCCTTCATCGTTGTAGATGGGCAGGCTGTTAATCTGGTTCCATTGTATTTCATCTGTAGAGTGGAATATTGGGCGCATCTTACGCAGAACGGATACCGGTTTCTTAAAGGATTCCTCAGGATGTGCGAATTTCTCTTTAATCTCGTTATAATCGTCGATGAAGTAACTCTCATATTCCTCAAAGGACAGTTCTTTCTCAATCTTACTAAGACCTTTCATGAACTGCACTTTTCTTTCTGCATAGATGATACGCCATGCACGCATGTCAATCGCCTCCATCATGTACTGAAGTTCAGTCTCATAGCGAAGAATCTCCTCGTTGGCTTTTTGTATCTGGATATCGTTGAGTCTTGACTGGAGATACATGTCACGTTCTTCTGATACGTCACGGGCAGCAATAGAGAGATAGGTTAACTTGCCATCTTTGTCATAGATAGGAAGAAGGCGTATTTCCAGATAGGGAACAAAGTCTTTTCCAGGTATCTCACCCTTGGCACATACCCAGAATTCTTCCACATGTTCCTTGTTGACATGATCGCGGAAAGGAGTTGTTTCGAAAAGATTGACATTGGTAAAGAAGTCATATCCTTCCCTGGTGTCGAAATTACATAACTTCCGCATGTGTTGGTTGGCATCCAGGAATTTTCCGTCAGGCGTGTAGAACGACAAACCGATAATCGACTGCTCGAATACCAGTTTATATTTCTCAGTCAGTTCTTTCTCTCTGTCCTGTTGTTTCTTAATCTCAGTTTCGTCTATCATCGTATTGATGATACCAGCGGGAAGTTCTTGCCCTTCTTTATATTCAGCCACGCTGATGTTATGCAGATAGCCCCATCGAGGACGTCCTCCACCATATTCGAAATTCCAGCGATAATGGAACTCTGTGGATTTTCCTTTTCCTTCGATGAGTAAGTTCAGCCAGTATAAAGCATCAGAGAGATCTTCTGGATGAACATGTTCTTTCCATTCCTCAGCAGAGAGACCACTTTCAGGTAACAAGTGACCATAGAGATTCCATGTCGATTTCTTTTCAATATCATAATAGAGTACGGCATTCTCGCACAGAGTCATCGCTTGTTGCGTCATAGTGTTGGTCTTATTGAACTGTTCAGATGCACGCTGTATCCTTTTTTTGATGATGCGGTTGAAGATGATGATACCAATAATTGCCATCATCATCAGAATCAGAAGGATGTAATAGAGTGTACTCATATAGCGATGTCACGTTTCTTTTTAATATCCGTTGCTT
The DNA here is from genome assembly GCA_045225255.1 of Prevotella sp. GTDB lineage: Bacteria > Bacteroidota > Bacteroidia > Bacteroidales > Bacteroidaceae > Prevotella. Next base: position 46,436 of record JBGVBD010000073.1, read on the forward strand.
CACAGGGTAGGAAAATCCATACAGACGTGCCTTTCCCTAATTCGGAACGCATTTCAATGGAACCTCCCATTTTCTCGACAATCGATTTGATGATGGGTAAGTCAAGACCTGTACCACAGAGTTTTTCGTCTTTGTTTCTGACGAAGCGTTCGAAGACTTTAGGTAACGTTTCTTCGTCAACACCTATTCCTGTGTCCTCGATACTGATTGTCAACTCGTTGCGTAGGTATTCATATTTGGCACGGATCATTCCCTCATGGGTGTATGCCGCTGAATTCATGCAGAGTTTTTGGATGGCTTTGCCTAAATTGTCAGAATCACTTTTGATGACCAGATGCTCATAGGGATTCTCAATAGATGTCTTGACTTCAGGACGTACACCCGTCCAACCCATCTGACAATAAGCTTCAAACAACTCTGCAAAGTCGAATTCCTCTTCCTTGAATTTCACCATATCGGCATCTAAGCGCGACAGGTAGAGGATATCGTTGATGAGTTCCAACAGTGCTTGGGTGTTCTTCTTGATTTCCTCCACGAAGATTGTCTCGTCTTCCTCATCATGGTCTGTCTCAAAGAGTTTGGCAAAACCTAACACAGAACCAAGTGGAGTACGTATCTCATAACTCATATTGGTGAGGAACGACTCTTTCAGCAGTTCTGCCTCTTGTGCCTTCTGAGTTTCAATGGCAAGGTGACGCTCTGTCTCTATCATGTCTGTCATATTGCGGCACATGCCGAAATATCTCTCCACCTTTCCTTCTTCGTCGAGAATAGGGACGAGGTTGAACATGAGAGATACCAGACGTCCTTGCTTGTCGCGGATATCAATCTCAATAATCTGCTCAATACTACGCTGCTTCAGATGGTCCATTCGGTTCAGGATACTTGACACGGCGCGACGATAGCGAGGTGTTGCCAGTCGGATGCAACGCAGTTGCGACAGTTGTGTCTTCTGTGACTTGCCAATGATCGTTGAGATTTCCAAGGTGTGGCTCTGAGGATAATAGTTCACGATTCGCACATTGGTGATACGGAGTGCATAGTTGATATTATCGATATATTCCTGAATGTGCTGGGTGGCTATCTTCAGACGCTTGGCTCCTTCTTGCTGTTGATGGAACGATTCTACCATCTCCGTCACATTTCGTCCTGCAATGTAGATGTCTTTCCTCGTTCCTTCTTGCTGACGATTGGTGACGATGACAGACTCATAATAGACCTTTCCAGGAAGTTCGAGGGGCATGACTTGCTGATGACTCTCTTGGTATTGCTGAAGGTCGATGAGGGTCGTGGTGCGGATATAGTCTTCCTTGTCAATGTTGACATCCTTGAACATGGGATTGTCGGCAAAGGTATATTTGCTGTCAAGAAGTTTTTGACGGTCAGGGATGTTAAACGACTGGCAGGCTGTTTCGTTGATGTCTGTCAATATTCCGTCTTTGTCGTAATAGAGCATGTCAATCAATGAAGAGTTGAAGATCGTCTGATAGCGTATCAGCATCTCGTTGGCAAGTGCCTTCTTGTTGTGCTCCTCCGAGATGTCTTGCTGGATACCTAATAGTTTCGAGATACGTCCATTGGCTTCTTTCTCGGCAATAGAGAGCTGGAGTTTGAAATAGCGAACAATGCCGTTAGAGGGATTGGTACGCAATCTGAGTATGGCAGAACTGCGCTTGCCTTCATAGATGTCGAGGACGGCGGCGCGTAATGTTTCAAAATCGTCGTGGTTATAGAACTGGACGAAGTCGATAGGATTGTATTCTTCTCTGAAAACACCATCCTCCGACAGAAGGCTATAGTTCCGAGAAGTTGTGTCGTATGTCCATATCTTTATTCTTCCTATCTGCATGATGATAGAAAGGCGTGCCATACTGCTTCGATTCTCATTATTGATATCTTCTTCCCGAGAAAGGTAATGCCGATTATAGAACAATAGGATCAAGAAAAAGACCAATAATCCTGCAGCAACAAATGCCAACAGGTGGTTAGAGACAAGTAGTGTACTAATATGATGAATCATCTCTTTTTCTTAGGTCCATTGAGATTGGTATATATATTCAGCCTACAAAGATAAAGTATTTAAGCCACTTTTCAAAATTTTTTCGCTTGTTTTTTGCTTATTCGGAATATAATGCGTAACTTTGTCGGAAGTAAAAAGAATAAAAACCAATAAACATTATTAATATGATAGACGTAAAACAAACATTAGCCTCGGCTGAAGAGCGTATGCAGATGGCTGCCATGTTCCTCGAAGAAGAACTGGCTCGCGTCCGTGCCGGTCGTGCCAATGTTGCCATCCTCGATGGCGTTCGTGTAGAGTCGTATGGCTCTAAAGTGCCTTTGAACCAAGTTGCTAACATCTCTACGCCAGATGCCCGTACCATCGCTATCAAGCCTTGGGACAGGAAGCAGATTCGTGATATCGAGAAGGCGATCATGGATTCAGATGTAGGTATCACCCCTGAGAACAATGGTGAGATTATCCGTTTGGGTATCCCTCAGCCTACGGAAGAGCGTCGCCGTGACTTGGTAAAGCAGTGCAACAAGATTGCTGAGAAGGCAAAGGTTGAGGTGCGCAATGTCCGTGCCGACATCAAGGACAAACTGAAGAAAGCCATTAAGGACGGTCTTTCTGAAGACAATGAGAAGGATGCCGAACTCGATTTGCAGAAGTTGCACGACAAGTACATCAAGAAACTCGACGAATTGATGGAGGCAAAGAACAAAGAGATTATGACAGTATAATCTGTGAAGGGTCTCGTTATTAAGAATACTGGCAGTTGGTACACCGTTCTGACGGACGATGGACCAACTGTCGATTGTAAAATAAAGGGTAATTTCCGACTGCGTGGTATTCGGAGTACGAATCCTGTGGCTGTAGGCGATAGGGTGGAAATCACGATGCAGCCGGCAATTGCTAACCAACAGCCAACCGCTTTTATCACTGAGATTGAAGATCGTCGTAACTATATCATTCGCAAGAGCATCAACCTCTCTAAACAGAGTCATATCATCGCAGCGAATGTTGATCAGGCATTACTTGTGATTACCGTTGTCAAGCCTGAGACCAGTACGACGTTCATTGATCGCTTTCTCGCCTCTGCTGAGGCATATCGGGTACCTGTCATCTTGGTGTTCAACAAGACTGATTTACTCAATGATGAGGAACGTCATTATCAGGAGATGATGATTCAACTCTATGAGACCATCGGTTATGAGTGTCATGCTATCTCTGCGATGTCTGGTGAGGGTGTTGAGGCTCTAAAGGATAGACTGACAGGAAAGATAACACTACTTAGTGGAAATAGTGGAGTGGGGAAGTCGACGCTGATCAATCGCATCCTTCCCGATGCCAATCTGCGTACGGCAGAGATCAGTGATGCCCACCAGATGGGTATGCATACCACCACCTTCTCTGAGATGATTCCTTTAGATAGTCAACAACAGGGCTGGCTCATTGATACTCCAGGTATCAAGGGTTTTGGTACCTTTGATATGGAACGGGAGGAGTTGACGAGTTATTTCAAAGAGATATTCGAGTTTTCTAAACAGTGCAAGTTTTCCAATTGTACTCACACCCATGAGCCAGGCTGTGCAGTTCTGAAGGCCGTCGAGGATCATTATATCGCTCAGAGCCGCTATCAGTCCTACCTCTCCATGCTCGATGATAAAGACGAAAACAGATACCGCGAAGCACAGTAGTCTTTTATTCAGTGCTGTTGCTGACGCTTGCGGAACTCGTCGAGTTGCTTGAAACAGTGCTTGTCGATAATCTCTGCTAACTTGCGATCGTGGTTGTGATGGAACTGTAGTTTCTCACCAAACTCGAACAATTCACCATTCTCCTTGGTATAGGGATGCCATACGTCAGGCAACCAAGAGACATTCGGGTCACCTACTTTGGCAAAGCGTGCCCAGATGCTACTCATGGCATCAGCCAAGCCGATGTTGGGATATTCAGGACCTCCAACGTCGACGAGATTGTCGAAACAGTACTTCAGTTCGGCACCATGCACACTGCCGTTATTCGCCTTTGAACGCTGCGTGAACATATACATCCAAGTCTTTGCCTGACGGCTTTCACCTATCTCATCGGCAGTGATGATTGTCTTCGGACGGAACAGCCAGTCGATGCTCAGCAAGTCTTGTGGTGTATAGTCAGGATATGCCTCTGCAAAGGCTTTGATATAGTTGTCGGTATCGTCACCGAAGGTCTTGGTGAGTTCCTGACGGGCTTCTTCCATCGTCATCGGCTGGTCGTAACGGAGACGTTGGAGTTCATTGAATGTCGTTCCTATCATGATGGGGATATTCGTAGAGATGTCGGCAAATCCGTTTTGGAAGGGCTGTTGTAATAAGGTCTCACCATCAGGAGTAGGTCCAAAGCCCCACATCATCGGTGTACCAGGCTGGCGGGTGCCGATGCTGGCTGCCATAGCACGTTGACCTGCGGCATAGAGATCTTCATAGGACACTTTCTTGATATCGTCAATATGTGCCGCATCGATGTTCAGTTCTTTCAGCACAGCCTTACCCAGTTCCTCTGTCATCGCCTTTGTGTTGACATTGAGGATGGTACCGCTCATAATGATAGCCTTGTGGAACAGTCCTTTGGCAGGAGGCATACAGAGCAGTGTGCCTACCTTACCGCCACCGCCTGACTCGCCGAAGATCGTTACATTATTGGGGTCGCCGCCAAACTGACGGATGTTCTTCTGTACCCATTGCAATGCTTGTACGACATCGAGCATTCCCACATTACCAGAATACTTGTATTTCTCGGACACCGTAGAAAGGTCGAGGAAACCAAGAATATTCAGACGATGGTTAACGCTGACGACTACAACATCATGCTGAGCTAGTTTCATGCCAGGATCCCATGCGGAGGTACCAGAATCAAAACCGCCACCATGCAGCCAGACCATGACAGGTTTTAAAGGGGTGAGAGGTGAGAAGCTAGAGGTGAGGCTTGTTGTCCATACGTTCAACACGCAACATTGTTCCGACATCTCGTCTTCACTGAGTTTCTTCCCCCATGTGTTCTGTATCGCCTGCGGTCCCCAATGGTCGCAGACGCGGATGTTGTTCCATTTCTTAACGGGCTGTGGTGGCATGAACCGTTCCACTCTTGCATAAGGAATACCCAGGAACCCTATCGATCCCTCATGGTCGAAGCCTTTTACCAGACCCGACTCGGTACGGACCACCATGGGGTCTTTTTGTGCGAAACTTGCCGTTACTGTCAGCAGTGCGATGGATAACAGAATGATTTTCTTCATAGGTAATATATTTACATTTATACAAAGGTAGATGCTGTTTTTGAATTAGCAACGGGTTTATTCGTAGATTTAAGTTTTTTTAATTACCTTTGCACCCATGGAGAATCTGAACGACCAAAAAATAGCGGTATTGCTGTCAGGTGGTGTTGACAGTTCTGTGGCACTTTATGAGTTGGTGCGACAGGGCTTACATCCTGATTGTTTCTACATTAAGATTGGTCCCGACCAAGACGAGGAGTGGGACTGTTCTTCTGAGGAGGATATGGAGATGGCGACGGCCGTATCGCATAAGTATCAGTGTCGTTTGGAGGTGGTCGACTGTCATCAAGAGTATTGGGGTCAGGTGACATCTTATACGATGGAGAAGGTGAAGGCTGGTCTGACACCGAATCCCGACGTGATGTGCAACAGGCTTATTAAGTTTGGTGCCTTCCATGAGAAGCGTGGTCATGACTACGACCTCATCGCTACTGGTCATTATGCACAGACAGAGATAGACGACATTGGAAGGAAATGGTTAACCACCAGTCCTGACCCCGTGAAGGACCAGACTGACTTCCTTGCCCAGATATACGACTGGCAACTGAAAAAGGCGTTGTTTCCCATCGGACACATGATGAAGGATGAGGTACGTGAGATTGCGGAGCGTGAGCATCTGGTAAATGCCAAACGCAAGGATTCACAGGGTATCTGTTTCTTGGGCAAGATTAATTATAACGACTATATCCGTCGCTATCTGGGTGAACAACCTGGTGATGTATTGGAATTAGAAACGGGTAAGCGAATTGGACAACATAAGGGTCTTTGGTTCCATACCATCGGACAGCGTCATGGATTGGGCTTTGGCGGTGGTCCTTGGTTTGTAGTTAAGAAGGATATGGTGCAGAATATCCTGTATGTCAGCAAGGGTTACGATCCTCAGACGGCATATAAAAAGGACTTCATGATTCGCGATCTACATCTGTTGACTGCCCCGATAGATACGGAGGATGTCTGCTTTAAGATTCGTCATACACCCGAGTTCCATCATGCCAAGTTAGAGCCGCAAGAAGACGGTATGTATATGGTTCATTCCGATGTTCCGATTCATGGAGTAGCACCAGGACAGTTCTGTGTACTCTATGACGAGGCGCACCATCGCTGCTTTGGTTCTGGGGAAATCACCGTTTAACACTTTTTGATGTTAAATTCTCGTCGTTTCGTTTGTTTTTTAGTACTTTTGTACCGTATGAACGAAAGCATACTGAATAAGACGGAATGGAAAGAAAACGTGATACTTGTCGACGCTGATTACGTCGACAAAGTTGCGTTTGACTTGATTGTTAACTTCGAGCGTATGATAGGTCGGCGCATCCTTCCTGCAGACTTGGCAAAGTGGATTGACTGTGTATCATTGGATGGTGGACTACGCGAAGGGAAGCATGAGACGCAAGTTGTCCTGTTGCATTCGAAACAGAAACAGCAGATGGACAATTTCGCACCTTCTTCCTTTGCAGAAGAACTCGACGGCAAGGCTTTCAGCGACCATCTCGGAGAGTTCCAGATCAGTTGTGTACCTGTAGAAGAGATGGTCACTGCCGAAGACTTGTTTATTGACTCGATGCAGGTCATCTGTAACAGTGGCGATGTGAAACGAGTGATGGTAGTGCCGGATGCCGAACATATATATAATAAGGTACGCGAGGGACTTCGTCATGTGGATGACGATAAGCGTATCACCGTGTTCAGCATGCAACCGATGGAAGGCGGCAACTATCGTCAGGAGATATTAGGTTATTCACTGATGGCGGCATTGGGTATCCATGCCGACGAAATCAAATAATAGACTATGGGAAAAGTATTCAAACTAGACAGGGATTTTGATGAGACTGTCGCCTCAAAGAAAACGGCAGAGCAATCGGATGTCTATCGTGACTTCTGGATTATGCAACAAAAGAAATCTATACAACAAAACATCATAGAAGAGAATAGAACAATGGGAAAAGTATTGATGATTGGTGCTGGTGGCGTTGCCACCGTTGCTGCGTTCAAGATTGCCCAAAACGCAGACGTGTTTACTGATTTCATGATTGCCTCACGTCGTAAGGCAAAGTGTGATGCTATTGTGGAGGCGATTCACAAGAAGGGTTATAATATGCCTATCAAGACAGCACAGGTAGATGCCGATGACGTAGAGCAATTGAAGGCATTGTTCAATGACTACAAACCAGAACTGGTCATCAATCTCGCTTTGCCCTATCAGGATTTGACTATCATGGACGCATGTCTGGCTTGTGGATGCAGTTATCTCGATACTGCTAACTACGAACCCAAGGATGAGGCTCATTTTGAGTATTCATGGCAGTGGGCATATCGTGAGCGCTTCAAGGAAGCCGGTTTGACGGCCATCCTCGGTTGCGGCTTCGACCCAGGTGTGACGAGTATCTATACAGCATACGCTGCCAAGCATCACTTCGATGAGATTCAGTATTTGGATATCGTCGACTGTAATGCGGGCGACCACCATAAGGCTTTCGCCACGAACTTCAACCCAGAGATTAATATCCGTGAGATTACCCAGAAGGGACTCTATTGGGAAAACGGGAAATGGGTAGAGACGGAACCGTTGGAGATTCATAAGGACTTGACTTATCCGAATATCGGTCCGCGTGACAGTTATCTGTTGCATCATGAGGAGATCGAATCACTGGTTATCAATTATCCTACCATCAAGCGTGCTCGTTTCTGGATGACTTTCGGACAGCAGTATCTGAAGCATCTGGATGTGATACAGAATATCGGCATGAGTCGTATCGACGAGGTAGAATACGAAGCACCGTTAGCCGACGGAACAGGTACGGCAAAAGTGAAGATTGTACCTCTGCAATTCCTGAAAGCGGTACTGCCCAACCCACAGGATTTGGGTGAAAACTACGAGGGCGAGACCTCTATCGGTTGTCGTATTCGTGGTTTGAAGGATGGTAAGGAACGCACCTACTATGTTTATAACAACTGCTCACACCGTGCTGCCTATGAGGAAACAGGTATGCAGGGAGTCAGTTACACCACGGGTGTTCCTGCCATGATTGGTGCCATGATGTTCTGCAAGGGCTTGTGGCGCAAACCAGGTGTCTTTAATGTCGAGGAGTTCGATCCCGATCCATTCATGGAACAACTCAACAAGCAGGGACTGCCTTGGCATGAGCAATTTGATATTGATCTCGAATTGTAATTATCAGAAAATTCAGAATAATCAGAATAAATTAAACTATGGCAAAGAAAGAAATGGCTGAGGGCGCAGCATTAAACCCTCAACAAGAGAAACTGAAAGCCCTACAGGCTGCGATGTCTAAGATCGAGAAGGACTTCGGCAAGGGCAGTATTATGAAGATGGGCGACGAGAAGATAGAAAACGTCGAAGTGATTCCTACGGGTAGTATCGGTCTGAATGCCGCATTAGGCGTAGGCGGTTATCCCAAGGGACGCATCATCGAGATATATGGTCCGGAGTCTTCTGGTAAGACTACCCTTGCCATCCATGCTATCGCTGAGTGTCAGAAAGCAGGTGGTATTGCTGCTTTCATCGATGCGGAGCATGCCTTCGACCGTTTCTATGCCCAGAAGTTGGGTGTGGATATTGACAATTTGTATATCTCTCAGCCCGATAATGGAGAACAGGCATTAGAGATTGCCGACCAGTTGATTCGCTCTTCTGCGATTGATATCTTGGTGGTTGACTCTGTGGCTGCCTTGACTCCGAAAAAGGAGATTGAAGGTGATATGGGTGATTCTGCTGTCGGTCTGCATGCCCGTCTGATGAGTCAGGCACTGCGTAAGTTGACAGCAACCATTTCCAAGACCAACACCACCTGTATCTTCATCAACCAGTTGCGTGAGAAGATTGGTGTGATGTTCGGCAATCCGGAGACGACGACGGGTGGTAATGCGTTGAAGTTCTATGCCTCTGTCCGTCTGGACATCCGTAAGGTGACAGGTATCAAGGACGGTGATCAGGTGATTGGTAACCAGGTTCGTGTCAAGGTAGTGAAGAATAAGGTGGCTCCGCCTTTCCGCAAAGCAGAGTTTGAAATCACGTTTGGTGAGGGTATTTCCAAGATTGGTGAGATTGTTGACTTGGGCGTAGAGCATGGTATCATCACGAAGAGCGGCTCATGGTTCTCATACGGAGATTCAAAACTGGCACAGGGACGCGATGCCGTAAAGGTACTACTGAAAGACAATCCAGAACTCTGCGAGGAGTTGGAGGAAAAAATTATGCAGGCTATCGCCGATAAGGCATAATAAAGATTATAGCATAAAGAAAGAGCGAAGACTTCAATCTTCGCTCTTTTTATTTGGTTTTTGTTTTCTTAATTCTTTGCCTTGGTAGCAGGTGTCTTACGTGGTGTTCTGATACCAATCACCTTACCGCTCTTGCCGAACTGGACAATCAGCCAGGCATTCGTACGCTGGTAAGTCCACTCATATTTGCCATCGGGCAGATCTGCTTTGCTCTCTGGCTCTCCGACTGCCATTTCCACTTCTTCCTCAGTCATGCCGATACCGACACGTCCCTCACGAATCATCGTACGAGTAGCAGCAGAAGTATTTCTCAGTCTTCCCTCACCGAAGCCGAACAGATAGCCGAAGTAGTCTTCCTTCTGTCCGTCGATGTCTCCGGCAACGTTCTGATTCGTAAAGGTGACATCCTTCGAGTAGATACGACCCGTTTCTGTCTCTGTCAGTGTCAAAGTGACATAGTTAGTGTTGCGGATAGGTGCCATACCATCAATACGGAATTCCATCAACTTCGGAACTTTCACGACGCGGTTGTCCTTACCGCCACCCTTGGTCATCATGCTGGTAGCATACTTCGTATAGACGGTCTTACCCATATACTGGGCATAGTCGGTAGACACTTTTGTCTCGGCTGTCATCACGTCGAAAGAACCATAGAAGGCATATTTCGCATTTTCGAGATCGAACTCGTCATCACGCATACCGCAGTTGGTCTTACTGATGGCAACATTCTGATAGAACTCATTGCCTTTTTTGTCTTCCACAATGATCTTCACAGGGTAAGAACGGGTACCTACACCCACGGCAACGACCTTCACTTCCATATTCTTCTCTACCTTAACAGGCTCGTATCCATCACCATCGACCTCAGTGTCTATACGATATTCTGAAGCACGTGTAACGAGGGTATGACCCATCAATTTCTGACGAGCAATATCCACATCACCCAGATAGGCGAGGGTAGGAACACCAGTCTTTGAGAAGCAGTAGTCCTCAAACCCACCGTTAGGCAATTCGAAATAGTATTTCTTATTGTCTTCCTGACAAGTGAAGTTCATTCTGACACGTCCATTGGAACCGATGGAGTGGTTGTTGTAGATCATAATCTGATGACGCAACTTACCACTGCTCACTTCCTTACCAGTGCCAGCATCACGGAAGGTGTTGACAACAAGGTCGTACTTTTCAGGTATGACCATGAACTTCATACCGTCTTGCCAGTCGCACAGACTGTAATAGCGGAAATTCTGACTGACGAAGTCTGTACCAGTCGTTTCCTCTTCCCTGGCTACTTTTGTGGCAGAAGCCTTTGCTTCAACCTTTTTTGCTCCCTTCGTCTTAACGATGTAGGAGTCGGCACTTTGAGCCATCGCTGCCGTTGTTGCAAGGATAAAACCCGCCAAAACTATTAGTTTCTTCATGAAGTGTTTTGTTATATTATTACGTAATATGGTGCAAAGATATATATTTTTTTTGATACTTGTGCCAAAATGACGTGACAATCAGTCATTTTTCTTCATTTTTTTTGTTTTTGGCACATGCTTTGCTATAAAATCGATGACATTTCATGCATAAATAATAATAAAATAGAATATAATTATGGGAAAAATTATTGGAATTGACTTAGGAACAACTAACAGTTGCGTTGCCGTTTTCGAAGGTAACGAACCCGTTGTGATTGCCAACAGTGAAGGTAAGCGTACAACTCCTTCCGTCGTTGGTTTTGTGGAGAATGGTGAGCGCAAGATTGGCGACCCTGCCAAGCGTCAGGCTATCACCAACCCCAAGAACACTGTTTACTCTATCAAGCGTTTCATGGGTGAGAACTGGCAGCAGACCGAGAAGGAAATCTCTCGCGTGCCTTATACCGTAGTTAATGAGGGTGGTTATCCTCGTGTTGACATCGACGGTCGTAAGTACACCCCACAGGAAATCAGCGCTATGGTGCTGCAGAAGATGAAGAAGACTGCCGAGGACTATCTTGGACAGGAAGTAACGGATGCCGTTATTACCGTTCCTGCTTACTTCTCTGATTCACAGCGTCAGGCTACCAAAGAGGCTGGACAGATTGCAGGTCTGAATGTTCGTCGTATTGTCAACGAGCCTACGGCTGCTGCTCTGGCTTATGGTGTGGATAAGGCTAACAAGGATATGAAGATTGCCGTCTTCGACCTCGGTGGCGGTACATTCGATATCTCTATCCTCGAGTTTGGCGGTGGTGTGTTTGAAGTACTTTCTACCAATGGTGATACACACCTCGGTGGTGATGACTTCGACCAAGTAATCATTGATTGGCTCGTTCAGGAGTTCAAGAACGACGAGGGTGCTAACCTGAAGGACGATCCAATGGCTATGCAGCGTCTGAAGGAGGCTGCTGAGAAGGCAAAGATTGAGTTGTCAAGTTCTACATCTACAGAGATCAACCTGCCGTACATCATGCCGGTGGCTGGTGTACCCAAGCACTTGGTAAAGACTTTGACCCGTGCTAAGTTCGAGCAGTTGGCTCACGAACTCATCCAGGCTTGTCTGGCACCTTGTCAGAAGGCTATGGCTGATGCCAAACTGAATACTGCCGATATCGATGAGGTGATTCTCGTAGGTGGTTCAAGTCGTATTCCTGCTGTTCAGGAACTGGTAAAGAACTACTTCGGTAAGGAGCCTTCAAAGGGTGTGAACCCCGATGAGGTAGTTGCTGTTGGTGCTTCTATTCAGGGTGCTATCCTGAACAAGGAAGGTGGCGTAGGCGACATCGTACTGCTCGACGTTACTCCGTTGACACTGGGTATCGAGACCATGGGTGGTGTCATGACCAAGTTGATTGAGGCGAATACAACCATTCCTTGCAAGAAGAGTGAGACGTTCTCTACCGCTGCCGACAACCAGACAGAGGTAACTATCCACGTATTGCAGGGTGAGCGCCCGATGGCTGCACAGAACAAGTCTATCGGACAGTTCAACCTCACAGGTATCGCTCCTGCTCGTCGTGGTATTCCTCAGATTGAGGTAACTTTCGACATTGACGCTAATGGTATCTTGAAGGTATCTGCCAAGGATAAGGCTACAGGTAAGGAACAGGCTATCCGCATCGAGGCTTCATCAGGTCTCTCTCAGGATGAGATCAACCGCATGAAGGCTGAGGCTGAGCAGAATGCCGAGAACGATAAGAAGGAACGTGAGCGTGTTGACAAGTTGAATCAGGCTGACTCGATGATTTTCCAGACGGAGAATCAGTTGAAGGAGATTGGCGACAAGATTCCTGCAGAGCACAAACCCGCTATCGAGAACGCCCTTCAGCAGTTGAAGGATGCCCACAAGGCTGGTGACATCGCTGCTATCGACACTGCCATTGCTGCTCTTAACAATGCTTGGCAGACTGCTTCACAGCAGATGTATCAGGGTGCACAGGCAGGTCCTCAGCCCGGTCAGGACAATCCTTTCAATGGACAGCAGACTCAGCAGGAGGCACCAAAGGATGAGAACATCCAGGATGCCGACTTCGAGGAGGTGAAATAATTCACGATAAGAAACAATAAGAAAATCATAAGAAAGTGGTGTAATCCAAGCGGTTACGCCACTTTTTCTTATTGTTAAATTTTGTTTTTGTTCTTGCATATTTCAGTTTTTTGGGGTAATTTTGCATCATATTTGCGACACGACTTATTAGTAGAAAAAATTAAACTTATAAATACTTGTCGCTACTTAGATGGATTAATTAGTAGAAAAGTTATGCCAGCATTAAAATTTGAGATTAAAAGGAAGTGTGAAGTCTGTGGCAGTATTTTCGTTGCTAAGACACTCGACTCCAAGTGTTGTTCCGAGAAATGTATAAAGGTTGCATGGAAACGGAGAAAGGATGAGGAGAAAAAGCAAGAACGGCTCAAAGCAATAGCCGATCAGGTTCCTGACTATCGTGATTATATCTCCATCCCTGAAGCTGTTGCCATGTACGGAGTCGGCAGAGACACTTTGTATCGGCTTATTCGCATTGGCCAGATACAGAGCATCAACCTTGGTGCCAGACTGACCCGCATTAACAGGAAAGACATAGACAAGATGTTTCCTAAGCGATTTGAGAAGCCAAAGAAAGACAAAGATATTGTTCCCCTATACAACATGGAGCCGGAGAATTGCTATACCATTGGTGAGATTTGCAAGAAATACAATATCAACGACAGTTCCGTATGGGCACATGTTAGGAAGTACTCTATCCCAACCCGTCAAATCGGAAATTATGTCTATGTACCCAAATCAGAAATCGATAAACTTTATAAGAGCTTATGAAGAAACCATTAGCACATACGAAAGTAACGGTTAAACTCCGCAAGTCACAATACAAAGAGGAATGGTATTTGATAGTTGAAGCATACCCAGTTGTTAAGGCAGGCAACAAGGTAGAGCGTATCGTGGAGTCAGTCAATAGGAGCATAACCACACCCATCTGGGACAAGTCATCCTCTACCCGTTCGTCGGGCTACAAACCCAAGCGCGACATCAATGGCATTATCCAATGTCGTTCTGTGACTGACCAAGAATCATGCATCTATGCTGACAATGTGCGTAAACTCAGACAGCATGAATACGACAACGAATCGCTCTACACCGACAAAGAGAGCGAGATTGCCGCTCAGAATGAGCGTTCCGAACAGGACTTTATTGAGTATTTCAAAAAGATTACCTATACACACCATCCCAACGCCTCTAAATCTATCATAGTGAACTGGGAACGTGTAGGTGTACTTCTTGGTCTCTTCACTAAAGGAAAGCCCATGCCATTCAGCACCATTACCGTGAAGTTGCTCGAAGAACTTAAGATCTTCATGCTTACTGCCCCGCAAGGAGGTTCCAAGAAAGGTCCAGTATCACAGAACACAGCATCTACCTACTTCTCTATCGTCAAGGCTGGACTGAAGCAGGCTTTTGTTGACGAGTATCTAACCATAGACATCAGCGAAAAAGTAAAGAACATACCAACGAAGGAGAGCAGACGCCAATCACTCACCATTGAAGAAGTCAATAAACTGGTAGAAACGCCATGCCATGATGAAGTATTGAAAAGAGCCTCACTATTCTCCATCCTCACAGGAATGCGCCATAGCGACATCATGCGTCTGAAATGGAGTGAGTTGGTGAACATTGATGGTTCCTGGCGAGTAGATTTCACTCAAAAGAAAACCTCTGGAGTAGAATACACGCCTATTTCCGACCAAGCCTATGCGCTTTGTGGTGAGAGAAAGCTACCAAACAACTTAGTTTTCGAAGGACTAACGCCTCCCTCATGGATTAATCGCCCCTTGAAGAAATGGATAGAGGCTGCTGGCATCAAAAAGCATATCACTTTCCATTGCTTTCGCCATAGTTACGCCGTTTTACAGCTTTCTAACGGAACAGACATCTATACTGTCAGTAAGATGCTTGGTCATACTAATGTTAAGACCACGCAGATATACGCAAAAGTAGTTGACGAAAAGAAAGAGATGGCTGCTAATGCCATCAAGATAGACAATCTTGAGAAATAACGTCTAAGATTTAAGCACCTCGTTCATTTTCAAATACTTATATTTATTTTAGTGGGAGGTTGGAGCATGTTCGCACCACCTTCCACCACTTCTTCCACCACCATTTTTCTCGTTATTTATCCCTTTTTAGCCCTATTTCCACTTATCAAGCCCAATTTTGACATAATAACTTATAGATTTCTCTATCTATTAGGGAAGCAGACACTTAATCTCCGTTAAAAA
This sequence comes from Prevotella sp., assembly GCA_045225255.1. Taxonomy (GTDB): domain Bacteria; phylum Bacteroidota; class Bacteroidia; order Bacteroidales; family Bacteroidaceae; genus Prevotella. The sequence goes on from JBGVBD010000073.1 coordinate 61,731, forward strand.
AATTGGTGATCAGGTGGTGACAATTAACATCTCATATGCACCATTGAAATAAACTCGACCTTTGCGTCAAAAAAAAATTATAAAATTATGACGCAAATAAGAAATTTAGAAGAAATGCCTCAGGCATTGAACTACCTAATCTCAAAGGTAGAGAGTTTAGAAGAGATGGTGAACGAACTGAGCACTCAGAAAGATGCTCCAGAACAACCTGAATGGATGGACATTGACGAGCTTCGCCAATACCTCCCATCCCATCCTGCCAAGCAGACCATCTATGGTTGGGTCAATGATAAGCTTATACCTTATTATAAGACATCTAAGAAGTTGACCTTTAAGAAGTCTGAGATTGATGAGTGGCTTCATCAAGGTCGCAGAAAGAGTAGCGATGACCTACTGAGAGAGGCGGGTGAGTTTATAAGTCAAAAGAAAGCGAAAGGAGGTAAAGCGTGATGGGAGAAGACATTGTTAATCAATCATTCAAAGCCTTTCAAGAGAGTGAACCTGTAGATGAAGGAGGATTTCATGTCGAGTCGATGAACAAATGCATTGACGAGGCCCATCAGTTGCCACCGCTCGTACCACTTTATCCAGAAATCGTGCTTGAAGGTGATCTTTGTATCATCTTCGGGCAGTCTGGCATCGGCAAAACCATCTTTGCGATGCAGATAGCCCGTCATATCGCTGAGAACGGTAAACGGCTATTATACGTTGACTGTGAAATGACACCTCGGCAGCTCGGCAACCGCTATGAGACTGCCAACTTCCCTCCCACTTTCCTTCGTGCAGAGATGGATAGGGAGCATCCTGCAGAGGATGTCCTTAAGGGAATTGAGGAAGTCGCCGCAGCCAATCATGTTGAGGTTGTATTTATTGACAACATCACCGCCCTGGGACAGTCGCTTGACAGGAGTGCCGATGCCGGTACCCTAATGGCCTCGCTGAACACCTTGAAGAAAAGATACAATTGGACGTTGGTGGTTCTCAACCATATTCCCAAGATGTACTCTGGCAATATTCCTCTTTCCCTTTCAGCCATGCAAGGTTCGGCAAAGATTAACCAGCTGATTGATGACGCTATCGGAATAGCCCAATCCTGTATAGACTCTAACCTCGTTTACGTCAAACAATGCAAGTGGCGTAATGGTGAGTTGACGATGGGAGCCGACCACGTAGCTGTTTATGAACGTCGCAAGGATGAATATGGTAATCTGGGATTTACCCTTCGTGGCATTGCTACCGAGCAGGAACACCTAAGTGTTGAGAGTGGCAACGAAAGGGAAGAAATGAAGGCTCGTATAAGGGAACTCTCAGCCAAGGGAATGACACAGACAGCGATAGCAGAACAGCTCGGAACCTCACAAAGTAAGGTGTCAAGACTACTGAAAGAATAGGCATCTATGGTTATTCATTATTCACTCTATTCACATTATTCATTCTGCATAATTGCATAATCTGCATAATTCGAATAAAAGATGGACGATAGGGAATTGAAAAAGATACTCGCCACCAAGGCTCCAGTCTGTCAACGGTCATTCATAGAGATTCCGAAGGAGGACGTTGTTCCCCATTATTCCTCTTTGACCGACTATCTGGACAAGGTTGTTGGGTACGATGACAAGATGCTCAACAGCATCGACCAACTCATCATGCGCTATAGTTTGGGAGCGCTTAAGAAACTGATGGGTGGCCATTATGGTACTGTTTTACCCCGAATAAACCATAAGGGAATGATTGTTGGAGGTAATGTCATATATTACAATATCGAGGATGGAGCCATGCTCTATAAAGATACGCTCATCAACAACCTCTATTCCTGGTATGCCTTCGACTATTATACAGACCCAAACGTATTCTTTGGTGAACATCGGTGTCGTGGCAGGCAGACCGCCATTGTCCAAGAAGAGAAGACTGCTATGCTTGGAGCGCTGGCCTATCCTGAAATCGACTGGCTGGCAGTTGGTGTCGGAAACAACCTGACAGATGCAATGATGAAGAAGTTCATAGGCCGACAGGTCATCCTCTTCCCTGATGACTTCTGCTTCGACTTCTGGTCGGGGCACTTCGGTAGCAAGTTCAAGGTGGATGACAGTTTTACCCATCGCGACATTAATCAGTACCTGATAGACTTCATCCATAACCAGCAAGTTCCGTAAGTCGAAATGTGCGTGCAGGGGAATGAAGGGCTTGCCCTTGATATAGCCCACTATAACTACACGCTACGCTTTCGTAGTTAGTGGGCTCTTCCGAGGGACTTAGGACATTGCCCTAAGAACCCACCAAGGGCTGCTTGCCCTATGGAACCTCGCAAGGGGGTGACCCTCCCCCTTGACCGCCCCGCTCAGTGGCATCTGCCCCTAAGAAC
>JBGVBD010000074.1:0-1575 GCA_045225255.1 Prevotella sp.
AGGCATCCGGCAAAGCCTTTTGCCAATAGTTCCCCTTTGTTACAACTGCCCGAAGCGGTTGCCACAACCACCGGGATTGTTGGTGAATTGCCCACGTTGGACGAACGCAACAGTTCCAGCAATTCGAAACCGTTTATATCGGGCATATTCAAGTCTGTCAGCAACAGGCTGTATTCTTTCTGGCGTATCATTTCCATCAGTGCCGCAGCATCGGTGCAAGTGTCGCAGTGTATTCCTTCTTGGGAATACATCTCTTTCAGCATCAGAAGTAATACCTCATCATTGTCAATGGCGACAACATCATGGAATTTATTGTTATGATAAACAGGTGTATTGCTTGTATATCCAAGCTGTTCTTCAGCTTCCTGCATAGAAATTTCAACTGTGAAACGACTGCCTTTCCCTTTCTTGCTGTCTAAACGGATTGTTCCGCCAAGCATCGACACAATATTACGCATTATGGCAAGCCCAAGCCCGAAACCCTCCTTTGCGGCGGCATTTGATAGACGTTCAAACGCACCGAACGCTTGTTTCTGTTCCTCTTCTGTCATGCCTGTACCTGTATCTTCAACGACCAGTGTCAGAACTCCATTATCATATTCAGTAATCAAAGAAACACCGCCTTCTTCTGTGAACTTGACAGCGTTTGACAGCAGGTTATTCCCGATTTGTATTATTCGCTCTTTGTCGGTCAATACAATGGCATCGTGTCCAGTCTTCACGGACAAGGACAGCCCTTTGTTCACGGCAACAGGCATGAACTCCGTTTCAAGTGTGTGCGTGATTGCTGAAATCCGGCAGGGTGACAGACGGGGCTGTTCCTTGCCGTTGTCCAGGCGGAAGAAGTCAAGCAAAGTGTTAAGCATATCCCGCATACGGTCGGAGGATTGCAGTATGTTTTGGATATACTGCCCGGACTTATCCTCACACTGTTCTTTCCGTATCAGTCCGGCATAGCCTGTTATTGCTGTCAGCGGTGTGCGCAGTTCATGGGTGATAGTATGTACCGCCTTCTTCCTTGACGTTATCAGTGCCTCGTTCCGTTGTACGGATTGTTCCAGTTGCCTTATCAAATCAGTTGTCTTGTGCTTGTATTGTTTAATGCTTTTTGCATCACGATGTATGATGATGTAGGAAATTAACAACAATAGAAGAACGAATCCCATTAAACCGCCTACTTGCATAAATGACTTTTCACGCATGGCAACTATTTCGTTTTCCCGGCTTTGCAGTTCGGTTTGTACCTTTTCTTCTATTTGGCAAATCAATTCTTGCAGTTGTCTGTTAAGTTCTGCATTACGAGCTGCAAGGCTGTCGGCTTGTTCCGACAATTGGCGATCCTGCACTTTCTGTTCGCTGATTACGTTTCTATTGACCGAATGAAGGATAGTGGTTGATACTGCTGGAGTTACTTCCTTTTTTTTGCCGAATATGCCTAAGAAACCTTTTCGTTTTGGCTTTTTGGACTGTTCCTGCACACTTTTCTGTACAATAACCGGAATTTGATTGGCTATCTTCTTGTTAATAGATTGTTGTTCATCCATTAACCGGACTATCTGGAACATCTGTCGTTCC
>JBGVBD010000075.1:0-5099 GCA_045225255.1 Prevotella sp.
CCGTTCCAGAAGGCGATGGCCTCGTCGCACTCGTTGCACATGGCCTTGTCCTTCACTTGGTAGAAGTCCTCGCCAGTCTTGCCTTGCGATTCAGCCCACATGGACTTTACGCTGGGGAACTCGCACTTGCGCGGCTTCTCGGTGGAACAGTAGACCGTCACGTCGGAGAAGCCGTTCTTCTTGAGGTACATCTGAGCCAAGTGGTCGATACCGAAGCAGTCGCCCACTATCACTCGTACGTCCCTCTGCATGAGGGCGTCGAGGCACTTCTTCATTTCGTCGTTGAGCTTCTTGATGCGTGACGAGCCGGAAATGAACACGGTCGTCTTGTGCGGTGCCAAGTTAATCATTGTTCGTATTCCATTCCTTCGCGTCGGCGAAGTACGGAGCCATCTGCTGTACGTCGTAGCACATCGGACGGTCGTTTTCCGACGCATTCTTTTTGCACTGGTTGTAGTATTCCGGGTCGTAGCGTCGAGCATGCTTGCGGAATCTGAGATAGAAGATTTCCACGAGAAGCTGGTACGCATGCATGCCGTCCTTGCCCTGCTTTTTCTTGACGCCGATCTGGTAGTTCAAGCAGCGGCTGAGCTTCTTCGGATTTTCTTCTTGGAGATACTTGGAGCACTGCTCGTACTGTCCGCACATCATCAACTTGCCGATTTTGCCGAGCGGTTCCATGTCTGGTTTGAAGAAGATAGATAAGAGTCCCATAGTTATTTCTCCTTGTATTGAGTTGGGTCGTAGATAGTGCCTTTGAACTGCACGTCCGTAAGCTTGGGGTTCCACGTAAAGTAATTGTTAATGTAATGAGGGCCGTCTTCAAGAGACACTACGAACTGCAACAGGAACAGCTGCGTGGGTTCGTGTTCCCAGATTTTCATCTGATATTTCAGATCTGGGCAGAGTTCCTTCAACTTCTTTTCAATATCGAGTTTGCACCAGACCACATAGTCCTTGATTTTGTCGTAAGTGGCTTCGGATTGACGAACATTGTTCCGTTCCTTGAAGGTCGGTTCGAAGATGTTGTCGTTGATATCGTAAATCGTATTCATTTTCTACCTCGTAGAAACCAATATAGCAAAAAGATGACAATCGGTCAACGATTTGCTATATTTGTCTGCATGAGTGATTATCATTTAACCATGCTTATTATCGGCATTATCGTATTTATAGCCGTTGCCGTCATCGTCGGAAAGCTGCTGTTCTGGCATTACAGCAAACGCAAGGTGTACGATCGGTACATTCAGAACTTGTGCTGGCCGTACCGAGTCGTCCAGCTGGGCGGCGGCAAGTATGGTCTGGAGCATTATTACGTTCGGGATATTCCTGGCAGTACTGACCCAGACTATTACATGCTCGATGCCGGATGGACTCTAGTCAAGAAGTTCGATTTTCGCGCCGACGCCATGGTGGCGATGGATGAGGCCATGGCCGCAGTTATTGCCGAACGCGCCAGGGTCGCGTACAAGGAATACAAGGACATAATCAAGGATGCGGAGAATGAAGTTGTCCGTGTTCTTGATTACAAGCCGACCTACGCCTCGATCATCGAAGAAACCAAGACCATTGACTGTCCGTCGGTCGACACCAGCATGATTGACCGAGTGTGCAGTCCGAAATTCATGTCAAGACCAGATATCATGGCGAAGAAGGGGCTAGTATGAACGAATACGAAGAACTGTTTAACAAGGTCAACGAGCTGGGCGCTCAAGGCAAGTTTGTCTTCATCGTGGACGCCGTCCATGAAATTACTGACGATGCCTTGCGTCAGAACGTAAAGGGCTGCCTGTACCAGCTGTTCCACTTTACGACCATAGAAGAGACCTTCCAGTGGCTGACAACGCTTATCGACCAGTGTACGGACGACGCGAAGTCGAAAATGGCTATCGTCCTTTACCATCTGGAACAGCTGGTCTCCATTCCGGTTCTGATCAACGCGCAGAAAGTCAACACCATCATGCGCATTATCATGACTCCGAACGGAGCTATCAGCGAGCAGAAGCTCGCTACCATGGCCAAGCGCATGCTTGAGAATGTTCTCTCCCAAGCCGAAGCCGCTGGCGTGACTGTCGAACACATTTTTGATTATAAGGAGATTCCCAATGGCTGATGAATCCAAGCAGCTTTCCGCTGACAATCCTATCGTGAAGATTGACTGGAACGAATTCCGCGAAACCGGATTGTTCCGCTTTGTCAATTCATTCCTTCACATCTTCGGCTACGTGATCGTAATTGAAGTCGAAGACGACGGTACGGTCAAGTCCGTCTATCCGGCCAAGACCATCTGGCGAGGTTTCACTCAAGAGGCCATGTCCGACTCGTACAAGAAGGTCGCCGCGCTCATGCACCGCGAACACGAGGAAATCCTCAAGTTCGCCAAGGAATAGTGATGACGCCGTTTTTCGACTACGAGCGCGACCCAGTGCTCCGTGCGCTGACCGAGCACATCTGTCGTATACGAGTGGCTTGCTACAATGCGGCCACGCACGGCGGCATTGATACGGATATCGATGCGCATAGGCGGTACATAGATATGTTCAATGCGACGGCGGATCCGTATTACCGGATGATGACGATGTACGTCGCGACGAGACCAGGCTCGACGTACATTATGTCAGACGAGGAATTGGCACAAGTTAATAATGCCGAACGGACGTTGGCTTGCATAGCCGACGAATGCGGCAAGAGGATCGAAGATGAACTTTCTAGCAGAACTCAAGAGCCTACCGAATCCGGTGAAGTACCGTCAGGGAAGAGCCATTCGCTGTATCGAAGACTTAAAGAAGGCATTGGACGATGGGTACTATCTTTACTGGATAGATACCGAAGGAAATGACTATCTACGCCAGTTCGACTATGTCGGCACGTTTGGCCACACCAAGGCCGATGATGCCAAGCTTCACGAGATCGAGGAACATATCGCGCTTGTCGGCAAGCTGCACGAAATGCACACCCAGATAGCGAATGTGAGGATTAACTTATGATTAACGCCAAGGATCTCCGCAACAAGTATTTCCCAAAAGATGATACTGCGTTCGTTAACGCGATGAACCAGATTGAAACGCAGATTCTCACAGCTGCCGAGGCGAAGCAAGAATCCGTTATCGTAAAGGTTCCTCGTACGCTTAAAGACCGTATCAAGGCTGCCCTCGAAGACGAAGACTATACGGTCAGTTCGTCAGCGGTAGGTCGAGGACGCAAAGAGGCCATGGATAGTGACGAATATACCCACATCACGATATTCTGGCCGGAAGACCTAGTATTTTGGGAGGAGAACAATTGACCAAGAGAGCACGATACAAGATGCTTGAAGCCGCGTTCAAGAAGAATCTTGAAGCGGAATGGCGCGAGACTCCGCCAGTCGAATCCGACTTCCGAAAGCTGTTTGACGAAATGGCCCCGAAGCTGGCCAAGATCAAGTTTAATGAATGTTTCGTAGATATTTCGGTCAGGCGTCAGTGGCTGGACTTCAACTTGTTTTGCCCAGATGAGTTGAAGATCACAGCATGTCGTGTTGTCGACCACGAGGACGACTCCGTGATGTACAGCGTGTCGCACCACAATACAACGCTGATGATCGACCATAACCATACGCTAGATAGCCTCGTGGAGGCTGCGAACAAGGCCATAAAGCTGGTTACTGAAGAAAAAGTTACATAAACCACTTGACAAACTCGAAAATAAGAGTTATATTTTCTGTACAAACCAAACAACATGAAGGTACAGATGAAACCGAAGTACAATGACTTGGCCGTCGACTTGATCCAAGAGGCCCTTGGTTCAAAACACAAGGGGAAATGATTTTGAAAGTTGAAACGTTTGAACTCACCGATGACACCAAAGAAGTACCGAATTGGGTACAATTGTGTCTTGATGCTCCCGATACGATGGTAACGGTGACTCCCAATACTGCTGGTTGGCGAACGCTGGCAGATGAACTGGTGTCGGCTGGAATCTACAAGTCAAAAACTGAAGTTCGCAATGCGGTAAAGAACCGAGGATTGGCGGTTTGCTGTTTTGAAGGTGAAGGAAAGCCTTATTCATCCATTGGCGGAACTATCCTTAGTGGCTTGATGGATAAAGCGGCGACCGTCGAAGACGCCACGGTTCCTTGGTGTTTAGTAGATGGCGACGTGGTTAGACACGGAAAACGTAAGTTTTATGTTATCCGAGAAAAAAGTAGAGGTTAGTATGGACGTAGGATCACAGAACGCATATCCGTCTTGCTCGTTGAGCAACTTTGCAGCGCACGAGTTCGTCATCGACGGAGTACGCTGTGCGTCGATGGAAGGCTTCTTGCAGTCGCTGAAGTTCTCCAATCCGGACATGCAAGAACATGTATGCTCCCTTATCGGCATAGCCGCCAAACGCGCCGGAAAGGGCAAGAACTGGCAGAAGAAGCAGACGCTGTACTGGCGTGGTGAAAAGATCGGACGACGTTCCAAGGAATACCAAGACCTTCTCGACCGTGCCTATCTGGCGCTGTTCCAGAACCAAGGATTCCGCTGTGCGCTCCGTGCCGCCGGAAATGCCACTTTCACGCATAGCGTGGGCAAGCGCAAGGAAGGCGAGACCGTGCTTACTATTCAGGAATTCTGTCACCGTCTGAACTGGCTCCGTGACATGCTGCCGCCTACCGAGGCCGACAGCGTGGAAGCGGTCAAGAAGCTGTGGTAAGGAGGCTGTATGAATGGGTCAGAAATGATGATTGCCGTGTTGATTGTCGGTGCCTTGTTGTTCTTATTTTGCTGGTGGTCTACTAGGGATCCGGAAATAAAGATAGATGCGGAGCTGGGCACTGTAGAAATCGTCGAAATCGACGGTCAGTACGCGGTTCGCCAGTACGGCTATTATGCCGGATACGGCAAGCCGATGCAGATCGACATTGACAAGGGCTCGGAGCCGTTCGGTAGTGGGTGGTTCTACTGGGAGAATCGGTATGGTGCTAAGACTCCTATTACATTCAAGAAGAAGCCAGCATGGAGCTATGTCGATGAAGATGGGCATTCGACTGGCATATTTGGCGCTGCTGACGCGCCAAGCAGTTATGCTCTATGGTCGTATGAGTTCGCCGAAAAGGTTGCTGCGAAAGCCAA
>JBGVBD010000076.1:0-3673 GCA_045225255.1 Prevotella sp.
ACGGCCCGTTTTCACACGCTGGCCGGAGAACTGAAAACAGCGGAGGACGAGTTGTCCAAAACCTCCGCGCTCATGGCCGCCGTGGTGCAGTACGCCAAGACCCGGCCCGTGTTCGATGGCTACAAGGCGGCCCGGTATTCCAAAAAATATCTGGCGGAGCATGAGACGGAGCTTGCCGACTACCGGGCGGCCAAGGCCGCCATGAACGAGCTTTTGGGCGGGGCCAAGCTGCCAAAGATGGACGTGCTGAAAAAGCGGCGGCGGGAGCTGGCCGAAAAGCGGAAGGCCCTCTATGCCGAGTACCGGACGGCCCAGCAGGATATGCGGGAGCTGACCGCCGCCAAGGGCAACCTCGACCACCTCTACCGCGCCACCGAGGGGCGCGGGCATAAGGCACAGGAGCGTTAGCGACGGGCCGCAGACAATAAAACTTTGGGACACTTTGTCCCGAAGTTGGCGGGTTTGGGGAGCCTCCCCAACAAGCATTTTTGCGGCCCCCTCGGGGCGCAAAAATAGCAAGTGTCTACACACTTGCCCTGCTTGCCGTTTGTGCGCTCCCCTAAAAATAAAGCAAAGCACCATTGACCGTTTCGGTTATTTGTGCTATACTGTTCAATGATAACCGAAACGGTTATTCAGAGAGGGGTAATACGATGGAAAAATTTCTTGCTCTATCAATCAAAAAGCAGGATACCATACGCAATGCGGCTCTGGCCTGTTTCGCAAAACATGGATATGAAAAAGCATCAATCAATGATATTGCGGTAGCGGCAGGTATCTCAAAGGCGTCTATCTTTCAATATTTTGGAAACAAACAGGCACTCTACCAATATTTATTTGATTACTGCGCTACCCAAATGAAACAAGCATATAACACGAGCGTATTGGAGGAAACCACAGATTTCTTTGACCGTGTATGGGAAGCCAGCGTTATGAAAGTGGAAAACTTGAAAAAGCACCCGCATATTGCATCGTTTATTGCAAGCGTGGCCGCAGAACCAATGCCGGAATTGAAAGGTGCCATATTTTCGGAAACAAACGAAAAATACATTGCATCGCTCGTTCTGCATGAGCAGGATTATAAAAAATTCAGACACCCGGAGGATGCGGAATTAGTGTTTCAGATGCTTATGCTGCTTGCAAAGGGTATGTCCGTTCAGTTGGAAAACGGAGTGGATTATGACGGCATGATGAAAGAGTTTCGAGAAATCCTAAATATGTTGAAGCACAACTTTTACAAGGAGGAATATCTGCTATGAGTGAACCTGTGATTGCCCTAAACAAGCTCACCAAAAGCTATGGAAAGCACCGTGGAATTGAGGAAATCAGCTTTACGGTCGAGCGCGGTGAGATTTTCGGCTTTATCGGCCCTAACGGGGCGGGAAAGTCCACCACCATCCGTACCTTGATGGGACTGTTGAAGCCCACCGGAGGAACCGCTTCTGTCTTTGGACTGGATTGTGGGCGGCAGGCATCTGAGATCGCAAAGGATGTGGGGTATCTCCCCAGCGAAAACTGTTACTACAACAGCATGAAAGTCAAAGAGATGCTTCTTTATACGGCGGAACTCTATGGAGTGGCCGGTCATAACAGGATGGAAGCATTGGCGGAACGGCTGAATTTGGATTTGTCCAGGAGGATCGGCGACCTGTCTTTGGGCAACAAAAAGAAAGTCGGCATCGTTTCGGCTTTGCTACCCTCCCCAAAGTTACTTATCATGGACGAGCCCACCAGCGGCCTTGACCCGCTGATCCAGCAGACCTTTTATGACCTGTTAAAAGAAGAAAATGAACGCGGTACGACGATTTTCCTGTCCTCCCATGTTCTGAGCGAGGTACAGAGGCTTTGTGACCGTGTAGCCATTCTGCGGGAGGGAAAGCTGGTCGGCGTTCAATCCATGAAGGAACTGCGGGGAAACGGCTACAAGAAAATCTCGTTGACAGCAAAAAACGCCATTCCAGAGGATTTATTTTCTATTCCCGGTACGGCTAATTTGGAGTGGGATAAGAGCAAAACTTCTGTATCCTTCATGTTTAGTGGAACCGTTATGACAATTATGAACCAGCTCCATCGGTTGGAGCTGGAGGACATTTTAATCGAGGAACCATCATTGGAAGAAATATTCCTCCACTACTACGAATAGGAGGCTCGTCATGCAGATTTTTCGATTTGAATGGAAACGGTCACAAAAATATATTCTGATTTGGGCCGTTGCTCTTGCGCTATGTATTTTTTCCATGACGCCGGTTTACTATGGCATGGTGGAAACAGCGGGGACGCTGCCGACAGGATTTGCACAGGGAGGATTTTTTGAAACCGTTGGCATTTCCCTGGAGCTTCTTACAAAGCCTATGGGGATGTATTCCTTTCTCACAGGGTTCTTCATGATCGCCGGCGGCATCTTCGGGATGCACCTGGGCCTGTCCTTACATACCAAGGAGTGTACGGAAAACACAGCAGAATATTTGTATACCAAACCTTGTGGACGGCAGGCGATATACAAAGGGAAACTATTGTGCGCCCTTGCCGGGGTATGTGTAACAGGAATTTTTTATGTGATGGCCTCCTTTTTTACGATGACGCTGTTTCGCCCCGGATTTCCAACAGGGGAATTTTTTCTGGTGGCAGGCTCCCTTGTCCTTCTCACTCTCTTTTTTGCATTGATGGGGATAATGGTGGGAGTATTCCGGCCCAATAACCGCTCTCCGCTTCTGACATCTGGACTGGTCGTGTTTGTGGAATACTGCATTACCTCTTTTTCAAGGACTGTCGGTATCCGGGCTATTGGCTTTTTATCGCCGTTTTCCTTTTTCAGTCCGGCGGAGATCCATCATTCCGGGTCTTATTCGTGGGACTATATGATCTGGTATCTGTTTCTGCTGTTTGTGTTTGCGCTGCTGGCGTACTGGAAAATCTTGAAGCGGGATATTGCGATGGCTGTGTAAAGGAGGAAGTAAATGAAAGCGTTAGTGAAAAACGAGCTGCGTTTAACAAGAAAGATACTGCTGATATGGATGGGGATCGTCTTGATTTTATGCGGCTTCGCTTACTTTGAGTATTTGTCACTAAAGGACAGCCTCAATGAGCTGACAGGGCTCATATCGGATTTCCCAAAAATTCTGAAAGCTATGTTTGGCGTGAGCGGTGATCTGACCTCTGCTTTGGGCTGGTATGGCTGTATGTACTATTGGGCCACGATGCTGACCAACAGCTATGCGGTCTATCTCGGTGTTTCGTGTATAGCGAAAGAACAGGCGCAGGGAACGGCAGAATATCTATTTACAAAACCAGTGAGCCGTAGCAAAGTTGTCTGTGCCAAAGCCGTTGCCTGTATATGTAATTTGCTTGCACTTGCGGTATTCAGCGGGCTATGTAATTATTTTACCGCCATTTTGCCGCTGGGCGGTTTAGAGCAAAGAGAAGCTGTTTTTACCACCACATTGGGCCTGTTTTTGACAGGGTTGACTTTGTTTGCAATCACGCTTTTGGCCTCCAGCCTGACGAGAACCTATAAAGGGGCCGTTCGGATAGGCGCGGGAATATTATTGCTTTTTTATGGTATCAGTATCACCGCTGAATATCTTGAAGTTCCAATGCTGTACTGTTTAACGCCATTAAAATACTTTGATGTTTACACAGTGGCAATGAGTGGAATACAGTTTTCGTTCTTACT
>JBGVBD010000077.1:0-17192 GCA_045225255.1 Prevotella sp.
GTATAAGCCTCGCTCTCGACAAGGCCGTCATATCTGGCGCAGTGGGACATCAATCGAGCGCTCGGATAGGCAGTCCGTTCCTTGCCAGCGCAATAGATAAAGAACCCCATCGAATAGATCTTGCCAGTGGCGACCGTCTTGACCACAATTCCTTTGTTCTGGAGGATCCGGATGGCGTCGATCAATCGGAACCCTTCTTCCAGCGAACCGCCGTCGCTGTCGATAAGCAGAATGACCTTCCCCACGTTATGTGAGAGCCTACCCAGCTTCTCGATGACCTCTGATACCACTTCCTCGTCTATATCGCCCACAAGTCGAACAATCGGTTCCGCCATATCCAGCCTCCTTACTAGGAGCTTATGCGAAAAGCCCAGACCGGGATGTCCAGTCTGGGCCCTTTCAGAAGGGGAACGCTAAATTCGCTCAAAAACGGCAATTAGTGGATGTCGTAGCCGCAGTGAGGGCAATTACCGTACGGAACGCCTTCTTCGCCACACCTTGGGCAAGTGGTGGTTTCCTCATGGTCGTTCCAGCCGTACTTTTCCTCGCCGACCTCAGTTATGGCGGACTCCTCGACCTTGAGGGAAGGATAGGGTTCTACCGATGTTGTCGTCACGACCTTTTCAGTGACCTTGAATATCTGCACGGCAGTAGCTTCCGCCATGCTCCAAGTGCCTCGGTCGATATCCAGAGCCAGCGTATTGTGAAGGAACTCCATCAAGCTATCCTTGGACGACGAATAGCCATGCTTCACATCTTCCGGCCTCGTCGACCAGCCGTAGTCACTGGGAATTCCACGACGAGCCATATTGCTGAACCAGAAATAGAGGTCGCCAGTGCCGCTTTCGTTGCCGCTTGCTGGCAACATTGCATAATAGAACTCTCGTTCTACTTCATTTGTCGTAGGGGTCTTGCTATTTTCCGACATCTTCGTCTCCTGATAGAAGTTTGCTCACAGCGAACACGAACTCGTTTTCGGCTTCGACAAGCTCGCCATCGTTCGTAATCATTGCATCCCAAGGCTTTCGCGCCTCGAAGCAGTTGAACTGGCCGTCCTCGTCGGACTTGCGCTTTTCCCAAGTACTCGTGTCACCGTTGCGAGCGTTCGCACGTTCTCGGCGAATATCTTCGCTCGCAGTGACATAAATTACTTTCAAATTGAACATGTCCTTGAACTGGAGACAGTAGTCGTAGCCGTTCGGATCGATCGTGTAGAAGATGGTGTCGCCGTCGAGACGGTTCAGCATTTCCACCGTCGAGCAGTAGCGGAACCCAGTTTCTCCGATCTTCGTGTAGCCGAACATCGTCTCGCGCTTCATTAGGTCGTCGAACGCTTCCTTGGTGAGGAAGGTATGTTCTACGCCGTCGGTCTCGCCCGGTCGCATCGGCCTATCCGTATAGGACGGAACGGACACGATGTTGTACACGTCCTTGAAAACTTCCTTAGCGTGGCGGATGAGAGAATCCTTGCCAGCGCCAGAACGTCCAATAACCAATATTAAATTTTTCATTTTGCTTCCTTTATATTACATCCAGTCGGTTTTGCCCATGATGGTGCTGGAGATTCGCAGCGGAGTTTTTCGACTTGAGCCTTGCGGATTTCTTGACATCCAGTGCATAGCGTCGAGAACATACCCCACATTATAGCGGCCCCAATAATCATAAGAACCCACCACCACCAATGACGCATTCCTTCTAAAGTTTCTCCGACCAAGTCGTTGCACTTGCAATATTCATCGAACTCCTCGTCGGTCTGCTCCTTGCCGACGGTTTTCTCGCGCTTGCACCAATAGCAGAGGCCGTCCTCATCATACCAGCCGCCATAGCCTTCATACTGGCCGTGGCGAATCTGGAACGTACAGCCGCACTTCTTGCAGCATTCTAGGCGCAATCCCCACATGACTAATCCCAGTCTCCCGGCTGCGGCGTTCCAAGCCAAGCTCGCTTGCTCGGACTGTCTTTCACTGGTTCATAGCCGTCGAGTTCCGAGAACAGCACGGAGTTGTACCAGCCGTCCACGCCAGCAAGCTTTACGAGAGTATACCAGCTTTCCACTTGTACACGCTCGACTTCGTATTCGTTACCAGCAACAAGACCAGTCGGTTCATCACCAGCGCTCATCGGAGATTTGTCGGTAGTTGTACACACAACCTTTCTCGGCTGGGCATTCCAGATATCGAACTCGGTGAGTTTCGGATTGCAGATGCTAATTTCTTCGTTCATGTTTTACCTCATTAACGGCGATTTGGGTTTGGGTGGCCCGGTTTAACATTGGGCACACCGAGGCGGTGAGCCTTTTGGGAGACAGCGGATACGCTAATGTTGAACAGCTTTGCGATCTCGGTATAGGTCATTCCTTGCGAAATGTAGTTCAGCAGACGCTTTTCCTTGATGGTCGTCCAAGTATCTTGCCTAGACGTGTCGAAACCAGCCTTATGCAAGGCTCGTTGGAACGTTTTGGGCGCAACTCGGTACTCCTTGGCGAGACCGCGCAAAGTACCCTCGCCGTTGCGATATCTGTCCACCATTTTGTCAAGAAGTTCTGGCGTGGCGTGTACCTTCGTAGGCGTACCGCTGTAGCCCAGGATCTTACGGATTACACCGATGTCGATGCGCTGGATTTCTGGGTATGCCGCCAAAGCCGCCTTCGCTTGCTTAGTCGTTCCACGGAACAGCGGCAGAATGGAAATGAATTTTTCTTCAGTCATCTTTGCCCTCGTGATAACCGATGTAAGGATTCTTGTCGGACGCGCCCTTTTCCGGACGCATCATTGTCTTATTGACGATACGCTTGACGTTCTCCATGCGGTCTCCGCGAACATAGGAGAGCAGCGGAGCTTGCTGCGCCTCGCCAAAATGCTCTTGGATGTACAAGGCGCGTTCCTTCATCGTATGCTGCGTCATCTTGATGAAGTCGCCAGTGGAAATGACATAGTCCAGCGCCTCGCTGAAACGAGTCACATACAGCTCCATGCGGTTACGGATATCGAACAGTTCCTCTGGAATGACCAGCGGTTCGTCGTCGATGTAGGCGTAGTTGTGTTCGGCGTCGAGGTTCGCATGGAAGATGTTGAGATTAGGGTCGTAGGCTCGCCAAAAATACTTGTCGGTACACTTGTCGTAGTAGCCCAGCATCGTCAAGTAGGCGTCGCCCTTCATCTTCAGCTTGAATCCGCTAGGCCAAGTGATGACGAAGCCTTCGTGGTCAGCTGGAAGCGTCTTGCAGATTTCCGCGACCTTTTCAATGGACGAGAAATCGAACTTTTCTGGCATGTGGGTGCCGAACATTGCCGCGAAAGCGCTGCGCATGGATACCGAGCGAAGTTCTTCGCCAGTGCTGGTCTCGATCGCACCCAAGTACACCATTTCGTCCTTGGGATAACGGATAGGATGCTTGTCAAGGTGCCAGACGATTTCGAACAAGTGCGTCTGCGACTTGATGACCTTGTTGTAGGCGTCGTCGGCGATGGGACACTGGAGCTTCCTCATGTGGTCGTTTAGCCACATGCGGCCCCAGAGGGCTTGCGGAGAATGGAAGCTACAGCCAGTAGTCACGTTCCACTTGCCACCATACCAGAATACGATGCCGAGCGAGCCGTCGATCTTGTCGAACATCAGCGGAATTCCGTCCATGCCAAGGGGAAGGCCAGCCTTCTTGACAGCCTCCAGAGTCTTCTTGGCCAGTTCGTGTTCGCCGAACAGCTCATGGTAGTTGAAGAACTTGTGCCACGGACGGGCGACCACCTTGCCAGTCGCCGTCTCGAACACGATGCCACGCGCATTGAGCGTGACTTCGTCCCAGTCCGCATTGGCGGCGGTTGCCTCGGTGTACTTGAAGCATACCAAGCGACCGTCGTCACTGGTATCTGACATGAGACGACCAGCGTTGGCCGCCTCGTAAAAGCGCGACATGTGCGGAATTTGAATCATGACTTGAAATATAGTATATTTCGTCCAAACAATCAAGTTCGGTGCCATGTACAAGTGCTGCTTTCCAGGCTGTAATTACGAAACAGACAAGCGTTCGCTCATAGAATACCACCATATCCACCTCAGAGAGGCCGGAAACCGCCTCGGCAAGAAGGTGACTATTCCGTTGTGCCCTATCCACCACAACTTGATCTACCACGAGGACGCTACCGCTGGGCAGCATTCCGAAAAGCACCCGGAGTCAATGATAGTTAAGCTCGTCACGAACACGAGCCGTGGAAAGTGCGTCATTTTCGAGGACATGCAGGGCAACGAACACTCGGTCGACTTCGACACTACGCCCAGCAACACGATACTCTGCCTACACTGGGATCTGGTCAACGGAATAACCCACGACATGCCGGAGGAAGTGGACGAGGTGTCCTTGCGCCAAGTGGACGACTACGGCTTCTGCGACGACGGATGCAACGTCTACTACACCGAAGAATACGAGACAGTCGCCAAGGCGCTTCTCTCGAAGCACATCGCCGCCTATATGGAAAAGGCCAAGTCTGAATTCGACTCGGCCTTGGAAAAGGCTAGAAGTGACTGGAAAGCATTGAGGGCTCGCTGATTACCAACCGAGCCGATCGTCATCGCAAGATAAATCGGTTTTGTCACGCCATTTGATTTCGTCTGGTTCTCCAAGAGCCAGAATAGTTCCCTTGACATACGTCAGCGAGTACGATTCCTCATCAGCCGCAGACAAAGTTGAACGCCAAGGCCGTTCGGATATACAGACACGGTAGCGAGTAGTCTCTACTGGTGTAACGCCGTCATAGGACGTGATGTCAACTAGAATTTTGCCAGCACAACCAAACTTATTCGCCAATCGGTAGAACTGGAAGTCCTTCGTGTTATAGAACGAAAACAGAATCTCCTTCGGTTTGAAATCTATATCCTTGATGTAGTTACCAAGGTTGTCAATCGACCACGCCGAAGTTTTTTCTGAGATGAACTTCACGGAGAACTTATAGCTAACAAGGAGTCGAGTTGGACTCACCGGAATGCTCGGCAGCCTCGGTGCTGGTTCTTCATCTAGGACGGTCTTGCAACGAGCGCCTTCGGATTTTTCGTCGCTAAACCACAAGTTAAAATCTACATTTGTATTCATGCAAATGAAATTATATTAAAAGCCCCTCGGTTGAGGGGCTTGTCATTAGAAGCACGGCTTCGCGTCGGTAGGGCCGTAATCGGCTCCCAGAATCGGCGTCTTGCGAGGGCAAGCTGCAGCTTCCGGCGTAAAGTTGTGATGGCTGGGGATCGTGTCGAGAACGCCGTCGATGTAGTCCACTGGGGACTGGCCGTTGACGCTCATGCCACGAACCTTCGTGAGAATGTTGCAGACCTTCTGATCTTCCATATATCAATCCTTTTTATTGGTGATATATAGAGTTTATCTGTTCTTTCCCCAAACGTGTTCAAAGACGTAGCGGCGATCGGCACGAGACAACCCATTGTAGCGTCGTTCGGCTTCCGTAAACGGTCTCGACCTGTAATCCGGCCAGTGTTTCTGCATGAATGCCTTGGAATAGAAGTATGTCGGATTTTCCAAGAAATAACCGACAAGCGCGAACGGACTGCTTATTTCATACTGGTACTGGGCCTTGAGCAACGAGATCACCGCATTCCGATACTTGACCGCGTCGCCACAAGGAAGTCTGTACACGTATTTATAACGCTTCTTCAAGTAATCGATCATCGCTTGACGGTCGTTGCAATAATCGCCAGCGTCAAGACGGTCGATAACCTCTTGCTTGTTGGCTGGTACGTAGTCATCGTCGCCGTGGCCAGCCAAGCAACCATGCCCAGCGCCCAACGCGCAAGTGGCACACCTATCGCAACATGAAGAAAACATCATCATATAGCATATTCCTTCGAAGCGGACTTGCGGTTCTTCTGGATAAAACGGATCGCGTACATCAAGTCGCGTACGCCATAGGTGCAGTTGATGCATTCCTTGTTGCGGTGCGTCTTCATGATGGCATAGATGTTTCCGATATCGGCAAGCGTGATGACCTTGCGGCGCATGTACCAGTAGACCGGACGGAACTTGATCGAGTCGAAGTTCGTACGGTCGCCCTCGTCCTTGATCATGTTCAGACGCTTTCCGTAGATGAACGACTGCGGAAGACCGATCTCGATGACTTCGTCGAATCGTTCAGAACGCTTGATGATGGCATTGGCCAGCGTCTTCGGATTGTTCATCGTTGCGACCAAGGTAAACGTCTTCCTCGGATTGCCGTCCGCATCAACGCCACCGGGGCATTCCGTGTGGAGGAAGTCGAAGAAGAAGATAAGCTCTTGGCTCGTCTTGCCGCTTTTCTCGTCATCGGACATGTACTTGTCGAAGTCGTCAAGCATGATGTAGATGTGCGAGTTCGAAATTGCCGTTATGGCGTTCTGCAGATATTGACGGTAATCCCAGTTCAAACCTTCGTCAGGCAAGCAAGGGATAATCACGGCAGCGTCCTTGTTGTCCTTGACAATCTTGTTCATGATGAAGGACTTGCCAGTACCGGGAATACCAACGAGCGCATACGAACGAGAACAGCCCATCTTGTCGGCGTTCACGATTCGCTGTACAAGCTGTTCAGTCTTCTTGTCGAATATCTCATGACGTGTCTTGTATTCGAGTTCTTCTCGTTTGTACACACCGATACCGCCATGGCCAATATGGCAGAGGTACTTCGTGAAATCGACCATGGAGAACGGCAAGGCGCGACACCAGCTCATGTTGTTGCCAAAAAAGTCTTCTTTCTTACGATACAGACCATAGATCGGCAATGCGCCTGGGAAAATACGACGGATAGACAAGTCATAGCGGTCGTTGCTGGTATTCAAATACAAGAACACCAACATGTTGTATTCTTGGATTTCGGCGATAATGGCGAAGTGCGACGCAGTTCCATGGATAATGTAGCCATACTTGTCTTCCTCGATAATCGCCGTACGGTAAATCAGCTTGCAATGAATTGTATCCGTTTCTTCCTTATTGCGCTTGAACATGCGAGAATGAAGCTCGACTACAGACCCTACCGGATATGCTGCCATAGATATCAAGAACATGCCGCCCATAGGAACTTCATGGAAGATGTCGATGTAATATTCGCTCAGTCGGATCGGACAATCCTTGACATCCTTCAGCACAGACGCGATGGTATTGTAGCAATCCAGTTCGCTACTGCGTTCAATCTTTCCAGTGATGTCGTCGACCAGCGAATCCATCAGCGCTAGGTTGCGGATCATGTTGGACGCCTTGGTGAATACCGTATTGGGTGCAAGCAAGGACAATACCGTATCGGTCGTGTAGATGTACTCACGAGCAACACGCGGAATGACCGTATTATCGACAAGCGTCTTGATACCATACTGCTTCACGCGATCTTTCAAATTATCCAGAGCGAACATTTCGGTGAAAAATTCTTTCAGCGTCGGATGCGCAATCCAGATGGACGGAAGCTTGGAGATTTCGTCCTTCACCTTGCGGATTGCATCGGCGTCGGACTTCTTGTTGCCTTCTTCGGCAATTTCCGGCGACACTTCTTTCACCACTGTATCAGCTGCGTCTTCGATGGGCTTCTTAGGCATCTTTGTTCTTCACCTTGAGATAAATTGCAACCAAGATACGGATAACCATGAACGTGTAGATAACCGTCTTCACGCCCTTCACGAAGGACTTCCACTTGCTGGTCGCCTTCTTCTCGGCTTCCTTGATAAGGAGCAGCAAAAGCTGCTCGAACGCGCAAATCTTACTTATTGTCGAGAGTTTCATCTTCAACCTTCTCAAGTCGGTACTTCTGCTTGACATCCGGATACTTCTCGTGGTCGACTTCGGACAAGAACATATCCTTCGGACGAGCGTACGTGCCGTCCGTATGGTTAGTCTTGCCCTCGTTGCCGGAGCACTGATAGATAACAAGTTCCTCGCCAGTCTCGGAGTGCTTGGCCACGGTGATTACCTTGGCCGTAGTACCCTTGAAGTGACGCCATACGCTGCCTGGTGTGATCGTTCTGTCCATAATTAGTCCGGAATGTAGAGGTTAGTGTTAGCGTCCGTCATGATGTACTGGTCTTGGTTGCCCGGTCTTCCGAATCGGTTATTGAACACGTCCTTGCGGAACGTGGACGTGACCAAGTGGATACCGTGCTTGGACGGAAGACGGCAGTAAATCTTGGGAACATTGTCGCGCATGCCGCACTCGCCGACGATGAACTTTTCGAACAAGTCGGCGATAGCCTCGACGTCGTGGAAGCACGGATCGAGTTCATTGACCATGGCTGGGTCGATATCGACAATCCACTTCTTCGTTTCGGACGCTTCGGTGCAGATCGTGCCGAGTGCGCTGCTGTAGAACTTCTGTGCAGACAACAGCGTAGGGAATCCGGCATTGGTGTTGCCAGTGCGGATCATCTTACGCATGACGCGGTTCGCTTCGAGCTGCTGTCTCAAGCATTCAATCTGTGTCTGGATGTTGGCGTCGAGGGTGCTGCGCTGGTTCAATCGAATCATCGCACGAGCATTGTACTTCTCGCACATCTCGACCATATCCTTGAAGTCCTTTTCGAACTGGACAAACGAGTGGATATGGTAGTCACGGATGATGCGGTCTCTGTTGTTCCCCTTATCCTTGCCACGCTGCATGACTTGGACGAAGTAAACGTCACCTTCCATTTCAAAATGCATCAAGTTCTTGATGGCTTCGTAATTGTTGATCATTTAGACCTCCCTAATCAAATCGTCGGAGTCGATTTTCCATGACATGCCTTGTTCGTCCTTGATGTGCGCAAGACGCCAAGCAATTTCCTTGTCCACGGTAGAATCTGGGGCGACAACCACTTTGTACACCTCTTCACCGACGATGGCTCCGTTGTTCAGAATATCTACGGAAACCTTTCTTACTTGTTTCTTCTTTTCTTCAGACATGCCACCAATATAGCAAATCCGTCGACTGCCGTCAACGGATAAACTTGGTTCATGGTATATTGTTACGCCGTAATCTACATCGACAAGCGGACTGGTGCCGTAGGTTCGTCGCCGGAGCTTTACTGCTCGTGGCCGCCAGAAGACCAAGTGAAACTGATCAACTGGTACGAATCCAGACACAAGTACGCTAGCGTTTCAGCAATCGTCGAACGAACCGAACTAGAGGATTAGATTCCCTCTTCTCGACGTACTTGATGAACTCGATAACGTAGTTGTCGACCTCAAGAGTCGAATAGTCGTCCTCACACAAGTCGGAGGTCGCAAACAGACGTGTGACTTCTTTCACCAGATTCTCGGAATACTCCAAGATATCGTCATACTTCCAACCGCCCTGCTTGATATTGAGCAAGAAGTCGCGTTCGTTAGAACGGTCGACGACGACCTTGTGCATCATGGCGATGTCACGAGCAGTGAACAGCAAGCGGACGCAATGCATCATATTTTTTGCGTCATAGCCTTGGCCATGCTCGATGGTCGTGTTGTACCTTTCTGGATTGCGCTTCGCGACCCATTCCTTGTATTCGGCGCGTTCCTTGAACTCCTTGGAGTAGGCATTGCGGTTGAACACCATGACACCGAGGACTGGCTTGCCCTTCGGAATGGAGTTCAGCTGGACATCGCCGCTCGTGACCTCGTTGCGGACGATACCGTACGCCCAGCGCCATTCGTGCTCGGTCTGACCCGGCACGTCACGCTCGGACTTAGGTTGTCCGTAAATCGCGAAGCCGTTGTCGATATGGTCGATGGCCGCAATGGAGTACCATTTCTGGTCTGAACCGTATTCGTCGTCCTTATGCGTCTGCAACCATTCCTTGACCTTGACCGCGCAGCCGTTCGGCATCGGAACGTAGCAGTAGTCGAGAACCTGTGGCGGTTCCTCCGGCTTCGGCTTGAAGACCTTCTTGTTCATTCCACGCGCACGAGAGATCTGTCCCTTCGCGTATTCGACGAAGGTCTTCTCGCAACGGCGAGTGACAAAGTCCATCTCCCTACGGATCTTGTAGAGGTATTCCTTGCCTTCGAGAATGCAGCGATCCGGAGAATACAGCATTTCGAGGGCTTGTGGATTAGCCCTAGACAGTTCCTTGAAGAACTTTGTAATTTCCCAGTAGACTTCGTCGTTCGTCTCGTCGGCGAACTGGTCTGTAATATTTTGTCTTACACGGTCTTCCCAAGGCATGATGTAGACACCACGGATGTCTTGGTCGGACGTAGGCGTGTTAAGACCGAATGAAGTAGAACCAGAAATGACCTTGATGATCAAGGTTCCGTTCATACGTACAAGTTGTTCAGTCTGTGTCATCAGTTACCTCATTTGCCACACCACCAGTTGGACTGGCAGCCTTCCGGAACTTCTCCGGGGCCTTCCCAGTACGGATTGCCTTCTTCGCCAGATCCAGCGAGCAAGGCGCATTCAACTGGCATATCCATAATTTCCATTTTCGGCTTTGTGTATAATTTCTTCGTCATTTCTTCCTCTTTGTTTTGTTAGGGTCTTCTCGATGGATACAGAGATACTTGCGGTTCGTCTTGTTGGTTCCATCTTTGTAGACCGAGGTATAACCGTTTATCGAATTGAAATTTTCCAAAATCTGCTCACCAGCCGATTTGCACTGCTCTTCGGTATGGAACTCGATGTGGTCAATCGCAATTCCGCCACCGCCGCCATGATGATAGCCACCAGTATTAAAAGCAAAGTATAAAACAAGTATCCATTCCATAATAAAAACCTCGCTCGCAAATATAGCAAGCGAGGTCAATTCTGTCAACTGGAACCGTTATTTCAAGCGGTCAAGGAACTCGTCGAGAGTGTCCGGCGTGTACACCTTGATGTTGTACCCAGCGGCCTTCAAGTCGTTGATTGCAGTCACCTTCTTTGGGCCAGCGTTGTCGCCAAGCAGAACGAGGGTCGTCTTCTTGGTGATGCCAGAGCAAATCTTTCCGCCGTTCTTCGCAACCATGTCCTTGAACACGTCGCGTTCCAACTTTTCGAACACACCAGTCATGATACAAGTCTCGCCTTCGAGCTTGTTCGAGACCGGGCCTTCGTCAGTGTAGTTCTGCGCGATGTTGTTCACGGCAAAGAAAAGAACCGTGTCCAGATGATGCCTTACATACAAGATGAACTTCGTAGCCAGTGCTGGAGAAAGCCCGACCTTCATGCACTGGAACGCGACATCCTTGCCATGTTCGGAGTCGACATTGTTGGCAGTAGCCACCAGACCGCCCATCGTGTTCACCACCTTGGCGAACAGCGGAGACGCCGTATGGCCGATGCCAGGAATTCCGAAGCCTTCGATCAACTGGGCAAGGCTGTTGTCCTTCGTCTTCTCGATGGCGGCAAGCAGCTTCTTGGCCTTCTTCTCACGGCAGCCGCAGAAGTCGATGAAGTCCTTCTCGGTCACGCGGTAGAAGTCGTCAATGCTACGGATGCGCTGCGACATGTACAAGTCCTCGATGATGCTCGGCCCGACGCCACGGATGTTCATGACGGTACGTTCAGCGAAGTTGCAGAGACGTTCCATCGCTTGGGCTTCGCAGTCAGTGTTCGGACAGATCCAAGACACAAGTTCCTCGCCATCTTGGTTGACCGCATGCTGGAGTTTTTCTCCGCAGTACGGACAAACGTCAGGACGCTTGTAGAACTGCTTCCCAGTGATCAAGCGCTTCGAGTAGGCGATGCTGTCGTACGGAACCACGGTCTTGTTGGACTTGGTCAGCACTTCGTAGTCATCCTTCGACCGTCCGGTTTCCACGCAGCGGACAAGTTCTGGGATGATTTCGCCAGCCTTGCGGATTACCACATGGCAGCCGACGAACAAGCCAAGATATTCGACCAGATCCCAGTTGTGCAACGTGCAGCGCTGAACCGTAGTCATCGCAAGCGATACTGGCTCGAACACTGCGACTGGCGTGATTGCGCCAGAACGGCCAACGGACAGTTCGATTTCAAGAAGCTTCGTAGCTTTTTCTTCCGGCGGGAACTTGTACGCCTTGTAGTAGTTCGGAGCCTTGCCAGTTCTACCCATTACCTCATGCAGGGACTTGTCGTCAACCTTGATGACAATGCCGTCGATAGGATAAGGCAGCTCGGAACGCTTCGAACGCATTTCCTCGGCGACTCGGCGGAACTCCTCGATGCCGTCCTTGGCAACGTCGACCGTATGGTGCGGAGGAACCTCGAAGCCTTGGGACTCAAGCCATTCCACATCTTCGGTCTGCGTCTTGTTCTGGGAGCCGCGAGCGATGATGTAGGCGATGAACGAGAGCTTGCGAGCCTCGACTTCCTTCGGAATGGTCAGCTTCAGAGATCCAGCCGCTCCGTTACGCGGATTGGTCATGGCCTTCTTTCCGAGGTCTTCTTGCTGTTCGTTGTACGCATCGAAGTCGTCGTACTTCCAGAGGACTTCGCCACGCACTTCGCACACGCCGTCGGCACCGACCTTCTGGTGGACGCCTTGAATCTTCACGGCGTTCTGGATGACGGAGTCGCCGACATTGTTCTTGCCACGAGTGACAGCGTCGTCGATCAATCTGTCCTTGTATTCAAGGGCAAGCGAAGCGCCGTCGAGCTTGTACTCAAGTTCGAACTTGCTTGCACCGTACTTCTTGTAAGTATCCTCGACCCATGCGCAAGCCTCCTCGATGCCGTTTGCGTTGGTGATAGACACCATCGGAACGACGTGGGTGACTTTCTTGAAGCCGTCCGACAAGTCTTCCGACGCATGCTGCGTGGGAGACTCCGGAAGGATCAAGTCTGGGTTGTTCAGCTCGTACTCCTTGAGCTGACGGTACTTGGCGTCGTACGTCGCGTCGGAAATCGGCGATTCGCCGTTTGAATATGCGGCGGCGAACTTGTTCAGTTCGTCTACCAGTTCACAGTAGTCGCCGTAATTCATTTGTTTGCCTCTACGGGTGGCTTGCGGTTGGGCATGCTCATCACGTTCACGTAGAGCGGAACCCATTCTTGCGGAAGTTTGGCCAAGTCCTTCTTGAAGTCGCCAGAAGAATGGTCGATGTACAACACGAGGAACAGCGGACGAGCGCCGTGCTTTGTCTTGCCCACATAGGTAAGCATGCGGTACAGCTGGTTCGGCTGGATATCGAGGACGTTATCGCCGAGCTTCGGATGCTTCATGAAGCGCTTGATCAAATAGTCGCCATAGTCCTTGTTGGCCTTATTGAGCTTGGCAAGGCACTCGCCACCACGTTTTTCGTCGATCACGAGCCACTTGTCGCTTTCGATGCCCGGTTCGTAGTGCTTGAGCTTCCACGGTTCTTCAGTCGTTGCGGCATACATGTGGCCGTCGAGGATGTTCACTTCGTTCCAGATGTTGTTCACTTCACGGAACTTGCGGAGCATGCGGCCATAGCGGATAGCCTTGCTCGTATTGTCTTGGCACAGAAGCTTGTAGAGACGTTCGATAGACGGCAAGTTCTTTACACGCGGATTGACACTCAAGTCGCAATCCATGAGCTTCTTCAATGCTTCGCACTGGAGCTTGTCATTGGCAAGGAGTTCACGGATCTTGCCAGACTTGAACACGGCGGCTTCGCCGGGGTTCTTGGCCTTGTTGTCTTCTTCGGGACGCCATTCCTTCACATAGCGCAAGTAAGACAGCTGTTTTTCTGGTTTTTCTAGGTTGAGTCTCATTTGTCTACCTCTTTTTGGTTAATGAATTTAATATCGTTGATATGCGGATGACGGCCACAGCACTGCTTTTCAATGCAGAAGCATGCGGTCGGATTCATGTACTTGTACTGTTCGCAAGTCGGTACGAACAAATTATCGCAGATCCACTTCCATTCGTCGTCCACGCTCGCCAGAAGGTGCTTGAGTTCCTTGGCGAAGTCACGGATTTCCTTCAAGGCGCGAGAGCAGAGACGCTTGTTCATGAAATTGATGAGCGTACGGACGTTGATCTTCCAGACCATCTTGGATTCCATGCCGATCGGAAGCTGGTTAGCCGCGTCTTCCTTCGGAATCCCCATGTCGGTCAACGCCTTGTATGTGGACGCGGCGCTGGCCATGCCGACCTGATAGATGGACTTGACGAGGTCGCTCTTCTCGACACTGGGCGGAGTATAATACTGGAAGTTTTCTGCATCCACATAGCGAGTGGACGACTGTACACGAGTAGGTGCGCCACCGATATGAGTGTATAGTTCACGCATCATTCGTGCGGAATAGTTGTCGATTACCAAGGTAATATCGGGAAACTCGATGACACGGCCATGGCCAGACGTTATACAAGAGATTGCACGTTTGCGGTTCTTTTCCGCATCGTCAATGGGTGCGTTCCAGCAGACACCAGCGCACTTGCCGATGAACTGCAGCGGATTGTGGGTAATGTTCAAAAGCTCGATTGACATATCGGTTCCTTAATAATGCTTGACAACGTACCAGATGGTCTTGTAGGCCACGTAGAACCAGTTGAGGATTCCGTGGAAAATAGCCCACAGTACGGAATGGTTGAATATCCACGACATGCACACGGCGATTGTAAGCCCCGCTATAGGGAAACGAAGCGTACAGCCCTTTGGACACTTGGGACATTCGGGGCACTCTGGCTTCTGCGAGGAGTCTTTTTCCTCTACGTTAGGGGGCGTGTTTCGTTCGTTCATAATGTTTTCCATGGATAAAACTGACTCCAATATAGCAAATTTCCGGGCAATTTGCAATTCAAATTTGCATTTATTACCTTTTCCACAACATCTTGTGGTGAAATAAGATAATTTCAACTACAAATCGACAGGGTATACACTTATGCCAAGAAAATCGAACAAGCTTGCACACGTCATAGGCAAGCCCTCCAACACCGAGTCCAAGAAGTTTGGACAGAATCTCGGTATTGCCAATCTCCTCATGCACTTCAACTTCGACGAGGCACGTGTAGCCGCATACCAGCACGAACTCACCGAGGCTGGATGGCTTCCTCCAAATCTCACCGAGGCCAAGTTCAAGGAAAACATTGAACAGACCCACAAGTACATCACGACTCCGGTGTCCGAAGAAGGCACCGTGAAGCCGCCGAAGAATCCGAGGGAAAGACTCTCTCCGACGGACGAACCGGAAGAGACGGTCTTCGAGGAAGACCCGATGTTCGAATACACAGATGACGAACGCATCGGTGCAGAAACCCGCTACAAGCGCGAAATGAAGAAGACGGAAAGGGCATTGAGGCTCATCCGCGAAGAAGCATTTATCGGCAAGCAGAAGGTGAACCGCATGGCCGAGGCCGCAGCTGCCGTGAAGCCAGCCGAAATCAAGCTCAACCTCATCGACGCCAAGGTGAAGGGCACGAACTACTGCGTCATGCCTATCTCCGACGTGCATTTCGGCGAAGTGGTTCAGCCAGACGCCACATACTGCTACAACAAGTACAACCCGGAAATCGCCCAGAAGCGCCTCGTCAAGCTCTTCGAGGAAACCTACCGTCACGCCAAGGCAGAAGGCTGCGACAAGCTCCACATGCTCTTGCTCGGTGACTTAATATCCGGCGAAATCCACGACGAACTCCGCGAGACCAACGCCTTCACGGCTCCCAAGTGCGTGAGCGTACTCAACTCCATCTTGATCGGACTCATCCTCCAGTACGCGAAGCTCTTCAAGTCAGTGACCATTTCTTGCGTCGTGGGCAACCACTCTCGCACTGGCAAGAAGCTCCAGGCCCACAACCGCTCGATGGACAACTACGAGCACATCATCTACAGCACCATCAAGGATCGCTGCGAGGCAGAAGCCAAGAACATCACGGTCGAGTTCAACGACGAGGCCCCGTTCGCCGTCACCAATATCGGCAACCAAGTATGGATGCTCGAACACGGCGACCGCTACAAGGGTTCCACGGCTGCCGCTGGCGCAATCAACACCGTGCTCCGCAACATCGGTAACGACATCCGCCGCAACCACGCCGACGTGGCCATCATGGGTCACTGGCACACTGGAGCCTCTGGCGCTATCGACGCTCGTGAAGACGGTCGCATGACCAAGGTGTTCATCAACCCCAGCATGGTCGGCCCAGACAACTTCGCCGTAACCACGCTTCACGCCTTCTATCCGGCAGAGTCCAACGTTTTCATTACAGACGGCAACAAGATCACGTCGAAGATCGAAGTGGACTTGTCCGACATTCAAGGATAATATGTTTACAGTCGAAAACTATAACCCGTTCGTGTTCGCCGATGTCGAGACGATGCTCCACGCCAAGTTCGACAATGTCGCTGGCTTGGAGAACACCGTCGTTGTCCTCGGTTCTGGAATATCCAAGCTTACCCCGGAACAGTTCAGACAACAGCACATGGGAATGCGAGTGGTCGTGTACAACCTCGAACAGCTCTTCAAGGGCAGTCCGTGGCTGAACAACAAGGTGCTCGCTTGGCTCAGGGCCGCCGACGAAGTGTGGGACTACGATGTCGAGAACATCAACTTCCTCTACGCCAACGGCATCCGCGCAAGCTACGTCCCGATGGAATACGTGGAAGCACTGAAGTACACTTCCGTCTACAACGGACAGAAGGATATCGACGTGCTGTTCTACGGCGCTCCTACAGACCGTCGCTTGAAGATTCTCCAGAGCTGGATGGGAATGAGCCAGCACCATGCCGTGACGATGGTCGCCACTGGCATCAGCGGCAAGCTCCTTGAGCATTACATCCACCGTTCCAAGATCATCTTGAACTTGCATGCGTTCGACAACGCCTACAGACAAGAACAAGTCCGTATCTTTGTCCCTGTCATCAACGGATGCTGTGTCGTGTCTGAACAGAGTTCGCGCAACGAGTTCTCGACGGCGATCGTGGAATCCAGCACCAGACACCTCAACAGTACGCTCAAGACGTTACTAAAGTCCGGTGACTGGGAGAAGGTTGGAATGAATGCTCCAGACACCTACAAGATCCACTGCAGCAACCGCTTCCGAAGCGGACTGCGATAGACCGAAATAGATGAGACAAGGCCGCTGAACAAGCGGCCTTTCTTATAAACTGCGATTAAAACACCATTAAGGTTGACCATGTTTTTTCTCAAGCAACTAGGTTCACTGCTCAACGCAGTCAAGGAAATCGATCCGGACGCAAATCCGTCCGTCATGATCAAGTTCAAGACCCCCAACGGCTCTGAAGCCAAGGCGGTCTACGTCCACAACAGCTTTGACGGCGAAGGCGACTCCCAAGGTTCCATCGTTCTGTACAACGGCGACGACAAGACCGAATTCGACTCTCTCCAGTACACCGT
>JBGVBD010000078.1:0-2234 GCA_045225255.1 Prevotella sp.
CGGAGAATAACATGGCAAAAAAGAAGACTACACCACAAAAACAGACTGCCGACAATGTCGACTTGGTCAAAGAGGCTACTCGACTCAATGCAAGCGAAAAGAGGCGCTTGATGAAAGCGGCAAGGGCGTTGGTCGGCAAGTGGAGCACCAGCGGCGACGGCATGTATTACCACATCGACAAGATTATGAGAATCTTGGACGACGACGTGACCAACAAGTTTGATTCCAAGGTCACGTTCGTTGTCAGAAGCGATGAATGTATCTGCATGGACAGTGGCATGATTGCTATCGACCCAGGTCTGAAGCAGAAGCTCAACATTGAGCTGTTTGCAACAAACGAATCGCAGCTTACTACGGACGAAGTAATGAAGATGCTGGACACCAATCTGGCTAGCGTGATCGAAGGCTACAAGCAAGCATGCGAACGCCACAAACACAAGCCGATCAAGATCAAGGTCGGAAAGAAGGCTTAATGGCGGCTCGTAACCAGATTAACTTCTCGTTCAAGGACGGCAAGGTGACTGCGAAGTTCCTCATGCCGTCCATCGTGCCGTGCATCGACCAATACCTCGGCAAGCGGTTCATCAGCAACCACAGCATCGACGCGGTGCAAGACTGGTGCGACCGTCATAAGGACGAGTTCTTGCCGTACGGCAACGGAGAGAGCTACAAGGTTCCTGAGTCGAAGGAGACCATCGACGAGCTGGACGAAATACTCCAGCGGTTCGGATTCCGACTTCGACGAGATCCGTTCTGGTGGTGCATGCTGAAGGGCGGCGATACAGCGATTGTACTGGAAGCGTAAAAGGACGGTCATTGACCGTCCTTTCTGTTATTCATTTTCGTGATCGGCGATTTGCCCTAGCACCTTCTTGACCGCCTTGATGATTCCGCTCTTGGTGTACGAATACTTGCGGTCTGGGTCATTGCAACACATTTCTTTGTTTTCGTTGCTTCTTTTGAAAAAATCAACCCAGTATGTGAAGTGTGGCCTAAGTCCGCCTTCGATGCAAGTGTGGTCATAGACGAATGCCAGTTCGCCTTTGTAGTAGTAACCGATCATGTCCTTGTACCGAGGGTTGTAGGCAGTCTGCGTGAATTCATATTTAGACGCATTGACAAGGTCGTCAATTTCCTTCTTCACGTCGAAATATTCCTGGCTCGGCGGTACGTCCGAGAAGTCATTCTTCTTGGAAGTCTGAAATTCATCGAGGATTTCTGGGTGTACCATGCCGAGCCATCCGGCAAGTTCTTGACAATCTGAAGCATTCATTTCGGTTCTCCTTCGGTTATCTTGTTTGCATCGTTCACGCTTTCTACGATGAACTGTCCGATCGCGTCTTGGATAGCGGCGGCTTCCTCTGGGGACATCTTCTTGGGGCCAGTGAGCAGACCCCAGCCACGCACTTCTATCGACATCTTGTCGCCGTACGCGGTGAAGTAGACGGTGGCGGAATCCTTGGATCCCTCGTACCTTATGTCCTCAAGCTTCATTGGGCACTTGGGCTCGCGGCCTTCGCACTTGGCGTTCATGGCCTCTACGATGGTTTCCATGGCGCGTTCGGCACCGAATACGTAGTTGTCGGCGGCGATATCCATCAAGTTCGTGGGCGTCGTGACCATCTCGAAATTGGATGCCCAGATCGTCCCCGGATTGTACTCGTCCGTAGTGAACGGCGGAGTGAAGATTTCTTTCCAGTCAATCATCAGTACAGTGCCTCGGATATCTTGTCTGCGAGCTTATACAAGTTGTTCAGCTCTTGTTCTGTCATAGCGGCAAGCTCGCCCTCGGTAAACACTTCCTTCATGGCGAAGTACGGATCGTACCATGACTCATTACAACCCATACTGTTTCGAGCCGTAGTCGGAACGGCCTTCTTTACGTTGTTCAGTATTTCTTCTTTTGTCATAATTTCCTCGCTAGATGTCCAGTTCTATCTCGTGGAGTTCCTTGTGGCAAACTCGCCTTCTTTCTTCCGACATACGGTCGAAAGTCTCGTTCAAGTCCTGTTCAGCAATGTCTTTGTTCAGCTTGATGCCGTAGTCGTATACAATACCGTCAGTGTTGACGATCAGCTGTATGTAGAATTTCTTTTTCATCACTGTACCTCTTTGGCGAGGAAGCTCGCGTCGTAGTCGTTCGGCTCGTACACGTCGGCGATCCAAGCGTCCTCGTACTTAATTGCGGCCTCGCCATCCTCGTCGAAGAACTGCTGCTTGCCGGACATCATGTC
>JBGVBD010000079.1:0-17422 GCA_045225255.1 Prevotella sp.
GATGAGGTGAGAATGCTGGATAACCGTTATGCACTTCTCTTCATAAGAGGCGAAAGGCCGGTCATGGATCTGAAGTATGACATCTTAAAGCATCCGGACATAAGGCTGACAGCTGACGGGCAGGCCGAACCGTATATCCATGGAGAACCGTGGGATGCGGGTTCGTCTATAGAGATTGTGTATGATCCGGAACTTATCAAAGCTGCGATGGAGAGTTCAAAACTAATAGAGCTGCCGGAAACAGAATATGAACTGCTTTCGGAGGCTGAAGTGGAGAAATGGACAGAAGAGGAAATGAAAAACGAACGAAAGCTATGCCATTAGAACTCTGATGACAGAGGAAATGATGGCAGAAATTTCCTCAGATGAAATCGCAGTATTATAACGCAGGAGGGATCCGGCGCCAGCGAAAATATAACGGAGCTTGGCGGTATCCAGTGAAGTCAGCTCCTTTGGCGCGTTAACAATCACGTTTTCTGCCAGGGATTCGCAAAGAAGAAACTGAGCATTCTGGCAGTAAACACGATTTCCCTCCTGCAGAAAGACATCATCTGAAAATAAGGGCCTTGCTTTGGAGATGCTGACCAGCCTGTCTGAAAAATTATCAGGGTCTGTGAAAAGCATGTCTGTGAAATCTATGCGGTCCGCGATCTCCTGCATATGGAGCTTCAGTGCCTGCTGGAACAGATCGAAAATATCTGTATAATGAAGGTAGAATGTCCCTTTATTTATCATCGCTTCACGGGACAATTCGGCAACAGTTATTTTGTCGATACTCTTTTTATGAAGTAACCTTTCGAGAGCGGCATAGATCGCTCTTTTTGTTTTGACCACTCTTAAGTCAGTCTTCTTCTCTGCTGTTTCTGTCATGAAAGGGCCTTTCTTTGTCAAAAATAATGAACAGATTTAACAGATGCGTTGATTAATGAACGGATAGTAATTATCGTTTATTGAATAATCAACGAATGTTCAATAATATGATATCACAAAAAGCACTACTTGTTGAAAAAACGCATAATAAATCATATAGATGAAGGAGGCATAACTATGGGAATACTGGGAATGATGAAAGAGATGAAGTCAAAGATGGCTGCTGGCGGGCATGTGATCGAGTTCCCTGATGGACACTGGTCGTCAGCAAAATTCATAGACGGCAATATCATGCTGGACGCTTTGGTAAAGCATCTGCTTGGCTTGATCCACACGGGGATGACAGATGCCGGAGAAGTACTTGAAGGCATAGCACAGCTTGAGACGGCTGATGGAGAAGGCTGGATGAAGACATGGTCTGCAATGGGAGACAGGCTGAAAAGACGGGCTGAGGAATCAGAAGAGAAACAGAAACTCGTATCAGCATCATCGGCTTATCTGAGAGCATCGACATATTACAGGGTAAGTGTGATGTATACTCACGATGATACAGATTCGCGAATGAAGAAGTATATGCAGGAGAGCATGGACTGCTATGAAAAATATCTTGAGTATTCCGGCTATCCGGGTGAATACGTAGAGATCCCGTATGAAGATACTTATCTGCCGGGGCATTTCTATAGATCATCGGTCGCGGAAAAGAAGGCTCCGCTGCTCATACTCACACCGGGAAGGGACACGTTTGCCGAGGACACAAGGTGGGTGTATGATGAAGCTCTCAAGCGTGGCATCCACTGCCTTGTGTATGACGGCCCGGGACAGGGATCAGCTCTCCGCATACAGGGACTCAAGTTCAGACCGGACTGGGAGAACGTGCTCACGCCTGTAATAGACTTTGCCCTTACGAAGGAGGGCATCGATCCTGAGCGTATTGCCATTATGGGAATGAGCTTCGGGGGATTCCTCAGCCCGCGCGCGGCAGCGTTCGATAAGAGAGTAAAGCTATGCATAGTCGACCCGGGTAATCTGAACTGGGGTGGAAATTTTGCGGACATATTTAGCAAAGTGAAAAAAATTCCAAAGAGACTAAGGCCGGCGGCTGTAGAAAATATGATGCAGGATTACTGCTGGAAGCACGGCACAGATATGAAGAACCTGATACCGGAGCTTAGAAAATACGATAACACTGATATAATCGATCAGGTGACATGCCACATGATAGTGCTGGATGGTACGGCCGAGGTGACACCGGGCGAAGCAATCAAGTTCTATGATGCATTAAGGAATTGTGAAAAGGATTACATACTTTTCGATGAGGAGACAACTGCGCAGAGCCACACCCAGATGGGAGGCTACGCACCGGCAGCGGAGATATTATTTGACCGCATAGAAGAATACCTTTAGGAGACGGAATTGTTATGACTATGAAAGAAGCCATGTATCGGCGCCATATGGTGAGGAAGTATCAGGACAAGTCGATACCTGATGACCTAAATGAGAAGTTGAGTAGCAGGATAAATGAAAATAATGAGCGGTACGGACTTGGTATCAGATTAATTACAAATGATGGTAATGCTGTCAGTACCGCGATAAAACTGATCCTCACAAAGAACGTGAAGAACTATTTCGTTATGGCCGGTCCTGAGTCAGACGATCTGGATGAGAAATTAGGGTATTGCGGTGCAGATCTGATGCTGTATGCGCAGACTCTTGGACTCAACACATGGTGGATAGGAGGCACTTTCAACCGCAAGGCTGCATCGGCTGCGGCAGAAGGCAACAAAGCCGTAGGCGTTATCGCTGTCGGATACGGAGAAACACAGGGGAAACCGCATAAGACCAAGACCCTTTATGAAGTGAGTTCATATAACGGAGAGATGCCTGCGTGGTTCCGTGATGGTGTGGAAGCTGCCCTTTTGGCACCTACGGCGCTGGCAAAACAGGCCTTCCATATCCATGGTAATGGTAAAAAGGTGAGGATCAATTGTGACAATGGTATATTCAGTGGAGTTGACACAGGACTTGTAAAGTATCACTTTGAGCTTGGGGCAGGAAATGAAAACTTTTTCTGGGAATAAAACGTCGATACATTGGTGATGAACAAGAGCTCAATGTAACATTGCATATATGACATTGGTTAGCAAAACATGAATTATAAATTGCGGTCGGCTCCGGTCGATCGCTTTTTGTACGCATTTTGAGATGTAATGATAATTGAAGGGGAAAACAAAATGATTAAGCATAATAAAGATCCATGCAGATAAACTCTCCACTTGACAATGCAGTAGGGAATTAATGCTTCCGGAGGAAGTGCGTATGCTGGACAACAGATACGCACTTCTTTTCATAAGAGGCGAGAGGCCTATCATGGATCTCAAATATGACATTCTGAAACATCCGGATGTTCGGATGACTACCGATGGTCAGGCAGATCCATATATCCACGGAGAGCCGTGGGATGCCGGTCAATCCATAGAACTGGTATATGATCCGGACCTCATCAAAGAGGCAACTGAGTCTTCAAAACTGATCGAGCTGTCGGAGACGGACTACGTGCTTCTATCGGAGATAGAAGTAGAAAAAGAGGTAGCCGATGAGGCAAAGAAAAGAATAACGGAGGAAACAGATAAATGACAAAGAAGGAAAACAAGTTGATCGATCTTAAAGGAGCGAACAGCACTATGAAGTTGGGGCTGGTGCTCTATTCTGTAATGGTAGTCGCATTCATATTGTGTGCATGTGTTGCATATGCGGCAGGCGACCCAATCAGTACAGTGAACAAGCTGAGTGAATTCATATTCAGTCTGATCAGAGCTATCGGACTTATACTGCTCGGTCTCGGCATCATGCAGGTAGGCCTTTCGCTTAAGTCTCATGATCCGAGCCAGAGGGCCAATGTGCGCCCAGAATGGGTGCTGTAAAAGTAGATTTAGGAACTACCCCGCACGACAACGCGGGAGTCAGCCTGTCTTACCGTTGTATGTGAAAACTGAAGCGGGACAAGAGCATGGCAGGAAGAGCGGCAAGTCGGTGAATGACCATCACCGCGACTAAGCCGCGATGACAAGTGAACACGAGGATAAGCATGGGTTTTGCGAAGGCGAGGTCTAAGTTGCCTTTCGTTGGGGCTCGGGGAAAAGGTCATGACACCCCGACCGAGATGAACTGTGTGTACCGTTCGCGCACACAGGGTTGTCAATAACATCTCGGAACGAGCATGAGAACATGTGCTAACAGACCGAAAGCATATCCGACAGTTCACATTTTCCTAATACAGTACACTAACTGGGGATAGCCCCTGCCAGACCAACATCTGGCGAGGCTACAGAGCCGTCGTAGTAGTCCGCGGACCCTGAATAGACAGGGATAGCCGTAAAATCGGAAGCGAATAATAACGCCCACATGGCGAAGGACGGCAGCTAACCAATTCCAAAACAGAAAGTTGAAAGGGAGGAGAAGCCTCAATGAAACCAACAACAGAAATTTTGGAGCGTATCGCTAAAAACTCAAGCGAACATCCAGACGGCGTGTATACACGCCTGTACCGCTATCTTCTCAGGGAAGATACGTACTACCTTGCGTACCAGAAGCTGTACGCGAACAAGGGAGCATCGACCAAGGGCATCGACAGAGATACCGCGGACGGCTTCGGCAAAAAGTACGTGGACAGTCTCATCAAAGACCTGTCGGAAGGCACGTATAAAGCTAAGCCTGTCAGAAGGCAGTATATCAAGAAGGCCAATGGAAAGATGCGCCCCCTTGGCATCCCGTCATTCCGCGACAAATTGTTGCAGGAAGTAATCAGAAGATTTCTCGAAGCAATATACGAGCCGAACTTTTCGGATTTCTCTCATGGATTTCGTCCGAACCGCAGTTGCCACACGGCACTGAAGCAGGCGCAGGTGTATTTCACAGGCGCCAAATGGTTCATCGAGGGAGACATCAAGGGCTGTTTCGACAATATTGACCATGACAAGCTGATCGAGATTCTCGAAAGGAAAATCAAGGACAGTAAGTTCATCAACATCATCAGACAGTTTCTCAAGGCAGGATATATAGAGGACTGGAATTACCATAAAACGTATTCCGGTACCCCGCAGGGCGGCATACTTTCGCCAATCCTTGCAAACATCTACCTCAATGAGTTGGACAACAAAATCATGGAGATAAAAGAAAGTTTCAAACAGCCTCATCAGCGCAAGTACACACCAGAGTACAGCAATGTGAAGAGCAAAAGAGACTACCAGAAAGCGAAGCTCAGAAACGCTAAAGAAGGTGACGACAAAGAGGAAATGCTCAAACGCATAGAATTCTACACAAAGGAACTCCGCAAAATCCCAAGAACGCCAGCGGACGACAAAGACATCAACTTTGTCAGATACGCGGATGACTTCATCATCGCGGTCAAGGGAAGCAGAGAGGACTGCGTGAGGATAAAGGCAGAATTAGCAGAATTTCTGTCGTCAGAACTCAAGCTGACGCTCAGCGAGGAAAAGACACTGATTACCCACAGCAGCAACAAGGCGAGATTCCTCGGTTACAACATTTCCGTAAGGAGAAGCCAGAAGATCAAGCCAAACGGACAGGGGAGCAAACAGCGCACGCTGAACAACAAGGTAGAACTGACAATACCATTCGAGAAGATTGAGAAATTCATGTTTGAACGGGGGATAATCCGTCAGACAGGGGCAGACAAGTTCAGACCATTGCACCGCAGGGGATGGCTGTACCTGCCAGACTACGTGATTGTTGAAAGGTATAACGCAGAAATGCGCGGTATCTTTGGCTACTACAGATTGGCAGTCGATTACAACCATCTCGGGTACTTCCGCTATCTGATGGAATACAGCTGTTATGCGACACTTGCAGGCAAATACAATTCCACGACAAGCAAGATAATCAAGAAGTACAAAAAGGGAAAGATATGGTCTGTACCGTATGTCACAAGCAATGGAATGATGAAGGAGAAACGTCTGGTCACTCTGAAGGACTGCAAATTTAATGACTGCGTGGATACCATCGCAGTGCATAAATACGCACCTAACGCGACCAACGCGACCATCCGCGCAAGGCTTCAGCACGGAGTTTGCGAACTCTGCGGAAAGAAGTCGGAAGAACCATGCGAAGTGCATCTGGTGCCAAGTCTCAAAAGTTTGGACGGCAATGAACTGTGGGAACAGATAATGCTCAAAGCGAGAAGGAAAACGCTTGTAGTATGTGAGGATTGTCACAAGGCAATTCACACGAACTGACATGTAAATGGTTAGTGGAGAGCCGTATACCCTGAGAGGGGTACGTACGGTTCGGTGGCGAGGGAGTGCGCCAGCACTCCCTTAGCCTATGGGTTCCTGACCGTAGCGGGCGGTATCATTATTACCTTTACCAAGGAAATCCTGAATATGATCACTGGCTAATAATCAGGAACCCATAGGCTGGCCTAAGCAGATAATGACTTTGGCCAGCCAGCTATTGTAAAATCAATATGAACAAGGGAGGAAACAGCTTATGAAAAAGCTTAGCAAAATAGTTTGCCTGCTTATGGCACTTGTGTTGATGATAGTAATGACAGCGTGCGGTTCTAAGAAAGAATCAACTGAAGAACCGGTTACAGATGCACAGACAGAAGAACAGGCTTCAACTGATGAAGCATCTGACGACTACGATATTGCTGCGAATCTCAAATTGATGGGCGACCCGGAAGGTGTGAAGATCGTTGATACAGACCATTTTACACTGACACTTCCGCTCGGAGGCACCTGGGACTATGACTACGACAGCAAGACATCGATCACTTTCTACAATATTGCAGGAAGAGAAGCCGATTGCGGTGGAAGGTTGTTCTCACTAGTTGCATACGAACCAGATGATGACTCATATAAAGGACTCCCGCATTACAGTGTAGTGGGTGAAAGCGGCGGAAAGGTCTATGTAGCAGAGTATCCGTCGGATGTTCAGGCAGATGTTGAAGTGGAAGAGCACATGGAACAGTATCAGACTGTTTATGCTGAAGTTGGCAAGATAGAAGCAAAAACAGCTGACAGTCCACTGGTATTGAAATAATTTTGCAAAACCTCTTGACCTTCCACTTTGTGGAAGGACTACTCTCATGACAGAGAAACAGAAAACGGAGGCATTGATGAAGATCAATCAGGCTGCGGAGCTCGCAGGCATCACAAGCAAGAATATACGATTCTATGAAGATCAGGGTCTTATTGCTCCTGCGCGTGATTCCAGTAATGGCTACAGAGATTATTCGATGGAGGATGTCGAGCAGCTCTGCAGGATCAAGCTTTTGCGCATGCTGGGGATATCCTGTGAGAACATCCGCAGGCTTCAATCCAGTGAGCTGGATTTTGACACTTGCATGGATGATCGCATGGCAGAACTTGAGAAGACCAGAAGCAATATCGAACACATGAAGACCATGTGCAGAATGCTGAGAGACGAGGCTGACAGCCTGTCTGAAATCAAAGCTTCCGTTTACCTCGAAAGAATGAATGAACTTGAGAAGGGAGGTGCAAAATTCGTCAATGCACGAATGACAGATATGAGGAAAAGAAAAACAGGCGCGATAATATCAGCTATAGTGATATTCACATTCCTGATACTGGTTATTGGAGCAATGCTTTATTTTAACGCATCGGATCCGGCACCTAAGGGAGTGATAGTGTTCTTTATCATTGTGGGTGCAGTAATAGCCGTTTCTGTAGGATATGTGCTGAAACAAAGACTCGATGAGGTCAGGAAAGGAGAAATCGATGAAGCTTCTAAGTATTGATTATATTCCGGGCGCTGAGATAGAGGTTCTTGGAGTAGTAAAAGGAACGATAGTCCAGAGTAAGAATATAGGCCGCGATTTTATGGCAGGAATGAAGACTCTGGTAGGAGGAGAAATCAAAGGCTACACAGAAATGCTGATCGAGGCTCGGCAGCTTGCGACCAAGCGTATGGTGGATGAGGCTGAAGAACTCGGAGCAGATGCTGTAGTCGGCCTCAGGTATGGCTCGTCCCAGGTCATGGATGGGGCAGCTGAAGTCCTTGCTTATGGAACAGCAGTAAAAATCGTCGGAAAGAAATAGAAAAGTAACAGAAAAACAGATATTGGCCGGTGATTGTGATGAGCAGTCATCGGTCTTTTCTGTTGGAACGGAGGATGTATGAATCAGAGCAAAGTGAAGAATGTAGACGGCAAAGTCGGAGAAGGTGTGATGTTCGAGCGCATCAGGCGTATCACCGGATACCTGGTTGGTACTATTGACCGTTTCAATGATGCCAAGGCCTCGGAGGTCAAAGAACGTGTAAAACATGGAATTGGAAAGTAAGAAAAAGGATGTGTGACAAAAGTGAATGACCAGATGTGCAAAAGGGTAGTTGCGAAGGGAGGTGATGAACCTTGGACAGTGACAACTGGGTAGTGCAGAATTTGCAAAATGCACTGGATACGTGGAATACGAAGATGGCTGAAGTGTGGTCGTTGCTGACAACGTCGCCGCAGAATTTCAAAGGCGGAGGCATATGGCATGTGATCACGCAAATCAACGGAGCAGTTAAGGCTATAGGGCTGGCGCTGCTCGTTTTGTTTTTTCTGGTGGGTGTTGTCAAGACCTGCGGCAGCCTGACAGATGTGAAGAGACCGGAGCATGCGCTGAAGCTGTTCATAAGATTCGCGATTGCCAAGGGTGTTGTCACATATGGCATGGATCTGATGCTGGCACTATTCGATATCGCCCAGGGTGTGATGTCTACGATCATGCGGGCATCAGGCATAGGAGCGGCAGGCAAAACGACTCTGCCGGAGTCGATGGTCAGCGCTATCGAAGACTGCGGTTTTTTCGAGAGCATTCCGCTATGGGCGGTGACCCTCATAGGCAGCCTGTTCATCACAGTGCTGTCCTTCATCATCATACTCACGGTATACGGACGCTTCTTCAAGCTGTATATGTACACGGCCATCGCGCCTATCCCGCTCTCGACTTTCGCCGGGCAGCCGACCCAGAACATCGGAGTCAGCTTCCTGAAGAGCTACGGAGCGGTCTGCATGGAAGGAGCGATCATAGTGCTGGCCTGCATCATTTTCAGCAAGTTTTCGGCAAGCCCACCTGTCGTGGATGACGGTGCAGCGGCCGCAACGATGGTCTGGAAGTATGTGGGCGAACTCTGCTTCAACATGCTCGTGCTTGTAGGAGCAGTCAAGATGAGTGACCAAATATCCCGCCAGGTGTTTGGTCTTGCGTAGTGCGGAAAGGAGGAATCAATGCAACTGCAACGCGAATTTGAGATGGCGAGGACCACGACAACAGACGTGAAGCCTCTGCCGGCAAGAAGGTACAGAGCATACCTTGAAATGCTCGGAGAAGCAAAGACAGAAGAGAAAGAGAGGAAAGAAGATGCTGAGTAAAAGAGATTTTATGGATGCTGTGAAACGCAACATAGAGAACTTCCTGCCTGACGATGCCTATGAGAACGTCGAGATCAGCGAGACCGTCGTGGTCAAGATGAATGACCAGAAACTCCACGGACTCGTGATCAGGGAGAAGGGCAGCGATGCAGCTCCGACGTTCTATATGGACGACATGTTCGAAAGATACAGTCAGGGAGAGGACCTTGGATCGCTCATGACAGAACTGGCAAACCAGTATTCACTCGCAAAGGATATGCCGAAGCCGCCTGAGGTGGATCTCAGCTGGGACAATGTCAAAGACAAGCTGACCGTGAGACTGCTCGAGAAGAAGCGCAACCGCGAGTTTCTTTCGACGATGCCTTATGTAAGCGTTGGACACGGGCTTGCCATCATCGCAGATATCAATATGGGCGAGGACAGAGGCGGCGACTGGAGGATAGCGATCAACAACAATGTTCTTGAGAGCCTGGGCGTAGACAAAGAGCGTTTGTTTTCGGACGCAATGTCTAACGCGAAAGTTTACGACCCGCCGACACTGGTGGATATGACTAGCGCGCTGTTCAGCCAGGAGAAGAACAACCTGCTGGATAAGGATGAGCCAATTGCGCCGGAGGATCTCAGCGGCATGTATGTGCTGACCAACAGCACGGGCTCACTCGGAGCGGCTGCTCTTTTCTATCCTGATGTGAAGGAGAAAGCGGCTGAGCTTATGGGCTCGGATTACTATATTCTCCCTTCAAGCGTGCATGAAGTCATCCTGGTTCCAGATAACCCTTCCATCGATGCGAAGGATCTCTGCAAGATGGTTAAGGAGGCCAACAGGACTGTCGTTGAGGAAAAGGACATCCTTTCGGACAACGTCTATCACTACAGCAGGGAAGACCGCAGGCTGGATAAGGTCAACGACGATACTGTCCGCGATTCCATGGTGGCTGAGGCAAGGTAAGGCTGTGCCGTACAGAGACAGGAAGGAGGCAATTCTCTCATGGACGTAAAGATCAATAAGGAAATAAGGGACTATTCAGAGTCCATGTTCTTCGGACTGTCGCTGAGGCAGTTCGTTTTTTCTGTCCTGGCATGCGGCATTGCGGTCCTGATCTATTTCAGACTGGAGCCGCTGCTGGGACTGGAGACTACGAGCTGGATCTGCATAGTGGCGGCATTCCCGTTCGCGCTGATCGGCTTTCTCAAATACAACGGTATGACTGCGGAGCAGTTCATCTGGGCGTGGATCAAGGATGTGTTCCTCACGCCCAAAGTGCTTACGATAGGCAACAGCAATTTCTATTACGACATTACGACAGAGATCGCAGCCGAACGCAATGCGAGGAAGCCGTTTCACAGGCGCGGATCAAGGCAGAAGAGGAAACCAGTCAAAGGACAGAAGCCGCGTGCAGCAAAGAGTGACCGTAAGGCCATAGACACCAGAGAAAGGAGATGATGACCATTGTTCAGTACTATAAGAAGACTGCTGAGCCGGGATAAGGAGAAGTACCGTGTCCCGCGCAAGG
Source organism: Prevotella sp. (assembly GCA_045225255.1). Taxonomy (GTDB): domain Bacteria; phylum Bacteroidota; class Bacteroidia; order Bacteroidales; family Bacteroidaceae; genus Prevotella. Next base: position 10,783 of record JBGVBD010000079.1, read on the forward strand.
TGCAGGACATCATACCAATCAAAGCTATCTGGCCGGACGGTATCTTCCTCACCGGAAGGAACCGCTACAGCATGCTCTTAGTGTTCACGGACATTAACTTCACAGTAGCTGCAAATGACGTCAAGAAAAGCATGATAGAGCAGTACGCGGAGATCATCAACTCCTTCGACTCGGAGTGCAGCTATAAGCTGGGAATAAACAACCGCATGTTCAACAGGCATGACTTTGAGGACGATGTGCTGATAGAACTGCTCAATAACAGGCTGGATGAGCTGAGAGAAGAGTATAACGGCATCATGACCAATATTGCTGTTGGCAGCAATTCTATCGTCCAGGACAAATATGTCCTGATAGCGGTCTACGAGAAGAACGTGAATGATGCGAGGATACGCCTAAACAGAATAGGCGGAGAGCTCAGAGGATACTTCTCGCGGATGGGTTCCATCGCTAGAGACATGGATGCAAATGACAGGCTCAGGATAATCCATGACTTTTTCAGACAGGGAGAGGAGACCTACTTCAACTTCGACTTCAAAGAGATGATGAAGAAAGGCTATGACTTCCGCGACTACGTTTGTCCGGACAGTTTCGAGAATCACAGCGACTATTTCAAAATGGGATCTCGGTTTGGTCGCGTTCTACTGTTCAGAGACTTTGCTTCGTATATAAGCGATGACATGGTGGCAAAGCTGACGGATACCAGGCGGTGCATGATGCTGTCGATCGACATCGAGCCTGTACCAATGGAGGAGGCCATCAGGGAAGCTGAGCAGAGAGTGCTTGGAGTCGAGACCAATATAGCGAACTTCCAGCGCAAGCAGAATATGAACAACAATTTCTCTGCCATGATCCCGTATGACCTGCAGCAGCAGAGGAAGGAGACACGCGAGTTCCTGGATGATCTGGTCGCAAATGACCAGAGGATGTTCTATGCGGTAATCACAATGGTACACACGGCCGACACCAAGGAGCAGCTTGACAGTGATACCAAGGAGATCCTGAACATGGTGAGGGGCAAGCTCAACCAGATGAGTATACTCCGGCACCAGCAGCTGGACGGACTCAAGACGACAGTACCGTTCGGCACCAGGTGCATCAATGCGTTCAGGACGCTGACCACATCATCGCTGGCCATATTCATGCCTTTCAGAGTGCAGGAGGTCAGAGACCACGGCGGTATCTATTACGGCAGGAATGTCATTTCCAGGAACCTGATCATTGCCGACAGGACTAAGTTGCTCAACGGCAACTCTTTTATCTTGGGTGTATCCGGAGGTGGTAAATCTTTTTTCGCCAAGTTCGAGATAACGATACTGAGACTGCTTGGCAAGGCAGACATCATAATCATCGATCCTGAAAGAGAATACCACGATCTGGTGAAAGCGCTCGGCGGCGCTGTCATAGAGATATCCGCGACATCGCCTAATCATATCAATGCGATGGATCTCTCAAGGGACTACAGCGAGACGGACCCTATCGTGGAGAAGTCACAGTTCCTGCAGTCGCTCTGCGAACAGATCATTTCCGGGCACAAGTTTTCAAGAGGCCAGCAGTCTATCATTGACCGCTGCACCGAACTCACATACCGGTACTACAAGCAGGGGAATTTCCAGGGAACGCCGCCGACTCTGCAGGACTTCAGAGATGTACTGCTCAAGCAGCCTGAACCCGAGGCACAGGAGCTTGCACTTGAGCTTGAACTTTTCACAAGAGGCTCCCTGAACACCTTTGCGAAGCAGACCAATGTGGACACTGATAACAGCCTGATATGTTACGACATCTTTGAGCTTGGCGAGCAGTTGAGAGCCATCGGCATGCTGGTAATACTTGACTCCATCATGAACAGGATCACGCAGAACCGGCAGAAGGGTAGGAAGACCTTTATCTATATTGATGAGATATACCTTCTCTTTATGCACGAGTACTCTGCACAGTTCCTATACAAGTTGTGGAAGAGAGTGCGTAAGTACGGAGCCTACTGTACCGGCATAACTCAGAACGTGAGCGATCTGCTGCAGTCACATACTGCCAGAACAATGCTGGCGAATTCCGAGTTCATCGTCATGCTCAACCAGGCGGCTACAGACAGGATAGAACTGGCCAATCTGTTGAACATCTCCGAGAACCAGATCAAGTATATTACCAATGCCGAAGCCGGACACGGACTGATGAAGATAGGCTCAAATCTTGTGCCGTTTGAGAATGACTTCCCGAAGAATACCAAGCTGTATAAGCTCATGACTTCGAAGGTCGACGAGGTTACGGAATTCCGAAAGCAGGAAAGAGAAGCGGCAGGTGATGATCCGCCTGACGGTGACAAGGCGGAGTTCCGCAGGAAGATTCAGGAAGTCGCAAGCAGAAATGAGAACTTCAGCGATCTGGTAGACAGATATCTCAGCCAGGACGAATAACTCAAGGAGGCGGCAAGCGCCGCTTCCGCTACATCGGAGACTCCCGTAAGGGGGCTATTTTTGATGGTCGATTATTCAGAGGAGGGAGGCAGACAGAGTGGAGATAAAGATCAAAGAGAGCTCAAAGGACATAGTCAGGACGATAGACAGGGCCGGGCTGATGGCAGGAAGCTTCAAGGACATATCCATGAGGACCAGAGATGATCTGGTAGAAATATACGGTCAGGATAAAGGCTCTTATGAATATGCTCCCGATGTCATTCAGGATGGTGTAGCGGAAAGCAGCGCCTACGCACTCAAAGGGGGCATTGAGATATTTCATCGAAACGGGACGGAAGTGCCGGATGTGCTGTCTGGATCAGAGCAAAACATTGAAGGTATTCAACGCTCCGAAGCTGAGTATGGCAGGAAAAGCATCCTGAACCGGCAGACCAAGGCTCATTTGGCAGATGATGAAGTGCTGCGCAATGCTGAGGAGTACAGAACCGGAGGACGTATAAAGTGGGGCGGTGCTGACAGAAACGCTGAATTAATTCAGCGAAAAGCAGCAAAATCCACACTTAACCGCTATGAATCGCCAAAAACCGCTGAATTAATTCAACAGCGAAGAAGGGAATATGTGATAAAACGTCTTCGCGAAAGCAAAAGCGGCAGAGGTTTTGTGCGAAGCAGCGTGGCTGGCAGCCAGCGACTTGGCAGGAATGTTGCGGATCGCATGGGAAAAATTCTGAAGGGTACAGTTACAAGTGCGAAAACTCTATTCAACTCACTTACTGCCGGAGGTGCAGCTGCGCTCCTTGTTGTTGTGATAATGGTGGTGTTTGGCGCTGCATTCACTTTTACGGAAGACGGGAACCAGATAGTAGGTACCGGAGATGATGCCATCGTTGAGGTGGCGAAGGCGGAGCTCGGTAATGTCGGAGGAGATAAGTTCTGGAAATGGTACGGTTTCACAAGTCATGTGGACTGGTGTGCGATATTCTGCTCATGGTGCGCTGATCAGTGCGGCTATATCGAGGCAGGCATTCTACCTAAGTTCTCTGTGGTAGGCGATGGAGCCAGTTGGTTCAAAGCTCGGCACCGATGGTCGGGGAGAGGTTATTCTCCTAAGCCCGGCGATTTCATCTTCTTTGATTTCGAACAGGACGGAGTTCTTGATCACGTAGGAATAGTTGAGAGCTGTGACGGGAAAGTCGTGACAACTATCGAGGGCAATTCCGGTAATGTCTGTAAGCGTCTTAGCTATAGGGTCGGCAGTGCTTCAATTGCAGGCTACGGGCTCATGATAAGACCATCCGGAAACAAAGCGCGGCAGCTCGCATTGAAAGCAATCAATCTAGCATATCCTGACGCGCCGGACAAAGCAAAGTACCACGGTGGCGAACCGACAGCTGCATATGCAGCCGCTTTGAACCGTGCATATCCGAACAGGTCAGGATGGGGACAGCCTTCAAAGGATGGAGCAAGTTGCGATGTGTTCGTTGGGACCTGCATCGTTGATAGCGGAGTGGATAAAGGCTTTCCACGCGGATACAGGGATCAGAAAACAAGACTGGCGAGCAGGACAGATCTGTACGAGTGCGTTGTCAGTACGACATCTAGCGATGTCAAGGAAAGCGAACTCAAGGACGGAGATATAGTAACGTGGGAAAAGAGCAGCGGTACTGTTCACATATTCATATATGCAGGAGGCAAGGCTAGACATGCTGCACATGACAAGTGGTATGGGCGCACCACAGCCGTGGGCAATAATCTAAAGATAAGCGGCAAGACGATGCTCATGTACGGTAAGGAAGCAAGCAACCGAAAACAAGAGATAGACCGCCAGCACTACACTATTCCGAACCAAAGACCAAAAGATAAGCATTGTGGGAAAATCTAAACTTTTGGATTTTCCTACAATGCCAACTACGGCGGAATCCCTCCCACTCCTTATATCTTTCTGTATACATTGAATTTGTATTTAGTAAAATGCAGACAACACCACGGATCGGCTTTTGGCTGGACAATTCCAACCAAACACCGCAGCAGACAGTAGAAACCATTCTGAACGTTAGGAAGCCGGTATGATTGTTACATATAAGGGGAAGAAAAATTTCTTTTAGGTACTTGCTTTCCTAAAACTGATGTGATACAATGATTTAATCCAGAAAAGGAGTAAAAAATATGCGGCAAGGTATTCTTAAATAAAACTATAATCAAATAGTGGGAACAAAGGATTATGATAGCTCCTTTTGTAGGGGCTTAGTTTTTTGTACCCAATTTAAGAATACTTTTGCCTTATCAATTTTGACATATCCCCAAAAACAGCAATCACAAACAGGTGTATGCTGTATATGTGTATGTCCGCAACTTATAATCCCCAGTGGTAAAAGTATTTTACTGCTGGGGATTTTTATGCCCTTTGGGGCTGTAAAGGGAGGACAATCACATGAAAATAATCAATATTGGAATTCTTGCCCATGTAGACGCTGGAAAGACGACCTTGACGGAGAGCCTGCTATATGCCAGCGGAGCCATTTCAGAACCGGGGAGCGTCGAAAAAGGGACAACGAGGACGGACACCATGTTTTTGGAGCGGCAGCGTGGGATTACCATTCAAGCGGCAGTCACTTCCTTCCAGTGGCACAGATGTAAAGTTAACATTGTGGATACGCCCGGCCACATGGATTTTTTGGCGGAGGTGTACCGCTCTTTGGCTGTTTTAGATGGGGCCATCTTGGTGATCTCCGCTAAAGATGGCGTGCAGGCCCAGACCCGTATTCTGTTCCATGCCCTGCGGAAAATGAACATTCCCACCGTTATCTTTATCAACAAGATCGACCAGGCTGGCGTTGATTTGCAGAGCGTGGTTCAGTCTGTTCGGGATAAGCTCTCCGCCGATATTATCATCAAGCAGACGGTGTCGCTGTCCCCGGAAATAGTCCTGGAGGAAAATACCGACATAGAAGCATGGGATGCGGTCATCGAAAATAACGATGAATTATTGGAAAAGTATATCGCAGGAGAACCAATCAGCCGGGAAAAACTTGCGCGGGAGGAACAGCAGCGGGTTCAAGACGCCTCCCTGTTCCCAGTCTATCATGGCAGCGCCAAAAATGGCCTTGGCATTCAACCGTTGATGGATGCGGTGACAGGGCTGTTCCAACCGATTGGGGAACAGGGGGGCGCCGCCCTATGCGGCAGCGTTTTCAAGGTTGAGTACACCGATTGCGGCCAGCGGCGTGTCTATCTACGGTTATACAGCGGAACGCTGCGCCTGCGGGATACGGTGGCCCTGGCCGGGAGAGAAAAGCTGAAAATCACAGAGATGCGTATTCCATCCAAAGGGGAAATTGTTCGGACAGACACCGCTTATCAGGGTGAAATTGTTATCCTTCCCAGCGACAGCGTGAGGTTAAACGATGTATTAGGGGACCAAACCCGGCTCCCTCGTAAAAGGTGGCGCGAGGACCCCCTCCCCATGCTGCGGACGACGATTGCGCCGAAAACGGCAGCGCAAAGAGAACGGCTGCTGGACGCTCTTACGCAACTTGCGGATACTGACCCGCTTTTGCGTTGCGAAGTGGATTCCATCACCCATGAGATCATTCTTTCTTTTTTGGGCCGGGTGCAGTTGGAGGTTGTTTCCGCTTTGCTGTCGGAAAAATACAAGCTTGAAACAGTGGTAAAGGAACCCTCCGTCATTTATATGGAGCGGCCGCTCAAAGCAGCCAGCCACACCATCCATATCGAGGTGCCGCCCAACCCGTTTTGGGCATCCATAGGACTGTCTGTTACACCACTCTCGCTTGGCTCCGGTGTACAATACGAGAGCCGGGTTTCGCTGGGATACTTGAACCAGAGTTTTCAAAACGCTGTCAGGGATGGTATCCGTTACGGGCTGGAGCAGGGCTTGTTCGGCTGGAACGTAACGGACTGTAAGATTTGCTTTGAATACGGGCTTTATTACAGTCCGGTCAGCACGCCGGCGGACTTCCGCTCATTGGCCCCGATTGTATTGGAACAGGCATTGAAGGAATCGGGGACGCAGCTGCTGGAACCTTATCTCTCCTTCATCCTCTATGCGCCCCAGGAATACCTTTCCAGGGCTTATCATGATGCACCGAAATACTGTGCCACCATCGAAACGGCCCAGGTAAAAAAGGATGAAGTTGTCTTTACTGGCGAGATTCCCGCCCGCTGTATACAGGCATACCGTACTGATCTGGCCTTTTACACCAACGGGC
>JBGVBD010000080.1:0-1534 GCA_045225255.1 Prevotella sp.
GGGTCACTTGCAAAACCCTGTGTTGAATATTTAGCATATAAGGCAGATATTTCAAATATTGTATGTACCTTTGCATGCAAAGAGTACTGCAATGAACGAGAATCCCTATATGATGCTTGCTAAAGTCATCCTTCCCAAAGAGATGACAGAGTATTTTGACCTGACAAAAGTCCGCACGGATGAGTATAATGGTGAGCCACGTATCCACTTATATCTTGACGAGAAGGATAAAGCTCCTGATGATCGTACAGACCTGTCTCCCAACGGCTTTTACGAAGAGTCCTGCATGAACGACTTCCCCATCCGTGAGTACCGCACCGTACTTCATGTGCGTCGTCGCAGGTGGAAGGACACTGAAGGCAAGAGCGTTTCGAAGGACTGGCAGATGGTTGCCAAGGGCACTCGCTACTCTAAGGAGTTTGCGACTTTTTTAAAAGAATTCCTTGGATACATCCCCGATTACGGCCAGATCGCTCCAGAAACCATATCACGTAAAGGGTGACGAATTCGAACGAGCCTACAAGGAACATCTGAGCGACTTCCGTAGTTGGAAGCATAGGGAGCATGCCCAGAAATGGCTTGTGTTCCCTAAGAACATAGGCCCTAATCTCAGTATCGACGAGACGGCTCTCTCCAATGGTGATCTGTACACGATAGTCTCAAACAAGGATGCTCATGGTCGCAAGGGAGCATTGGTTGCCATCGTCAGCGGCACTAAGGTGGATGATGTCGTGGATGCACTTCTCAGGATTCACTGGTATCTGCGTGCCAAGGTACGTGAGGTGACGATGGACTTCTCCGAGGGCATGCATCAGATTGTCCTGCAGTGTTTCCCCTATGCAGACATTACCCTTGACCGTTTCCACATGCAGCAACTCGTCTCTGATGCCATGCAGGAGTTGCGCTTGAAGCATAAGAAGGAGGCTCAGAAGGCACAGAACGAGCAGCGCAAGCAATTCAAGGAAGAGCTCAAGGACAAGTATGCAAAGAGTCTCAAACGACGCAAGAAGAACAAGAAGGACAAGCGAGGCAGAAAGCCAATCCGCAAGAACAAGGCCTTTGTCCCTGAACGACTGTCAAATGGTGATACAGAACCAGAACTTCTAGCCCGTTGCAGATACTCCATGATGGTTTCTGGTGACAAATGGACAGCCACGCAGAAAGAGCGTATGAAGCTCGTCTTCGAGCGGTATCCTGACCTGGAGGAGGCTTATTCACTTGTCCATTCTCTAAGAATGATATTCAGCAATCCAAGAGCAACATGGATAAGCGGCTATGAGAGCATACAGAAGTGGTATGAGAAGGTCAAGGCGTTTGGCAACGATACCTTCAATACTGCTGCAGATACCATACGTGACAGAGAAGATGAGGTACTCAACTACTTCCTTAATCGTGCTACCAATGCTTCTGCAGAGTCCCTGAACTCAAAGATCAAGCAATTCCGTGCACAGCTCAGAGGTGTTATAGATGTAGACTTCTTTCTCTACAGGTTATCAATGATCTACGGATAGACACAGGGATTTACTGGTGAGCC
>JBGVBD010000081.1:0-63919 GCA_045225255.1 Prevotella sp.
TCACTTTGCAAAACTACTTGATAATTAGGTAATTGCGAGTGACATTAAAGTGACATTAGTGACATTAAATGGCGTTTTTACAACAAAATAATACAGAAACCCGCCACTTTTCTATGAGAAAGGCGGCACCTTTCGTATGGATAGCTCGTACCTATCGAGGCGATTGCTCGTACCTATCGGGTGGATAGGCGGCACCTATCTATGGAGTAAGAAAGATTCCTAAAAATTTGGAAGTAAAAGAAAAAAGATGTATCTTTGCCACATCAAGTATTTAATTGATTACTGATTTAAAACAATAGCGTATGAGGAAACTATTACTTCTTATCAGTCTTTTCGTTACTACAGCGGTGATGGCTGGTCAGGTAGACCAGGAGACTGCAAAGCAGAAAGCAATGGCTTTCGCAACAGTGAAGATGGGCTTGAAGGCCCAGAAGAGTTTGAGGGCAACGAGCAGTGGCGTTCGCAAAGCCTCCAACAGAGCGGCAGAGCGTGACTATCTGCATGTGTTTAATATTGACGGTGGCGGTTATGTCATTGTCAGTGGCGATGACCGTACGGAGGAGATCCTGGGCTACTCGCTTACAGGTACCTTCGATGCCAATAAGATTCCCGATAATATGCGTGGTTTCTTACAGGAGTACGTAGATGGTATCCAGTATCTGGACGATCACAACATCAAGGTGGAGAAAGCCGCCTATAGTAGTAACCGAGCAACGAAAGCAAGCATCGCCCCACTCGTTAAGACACAATGGGACCAGTGGGCACCTTACAACATTTATTGTCCGCAGATTAACGATAATGAGCGCGGTTTGACAGGCTGTGGCGCTACGGCGCTGGCTCAGGTGATAAACTACTGGCAACACCCGAAAACCACTCCGACTATTCCTGGGTATACATCAGGTAGACTTAATATAGATATAGAAGCCTTGGATCCGATAACGATTGACTGGGACCACATGCAGGATACATACACATGTTATAACGATAAAAGCAAGACAGTAGAGAATGCGTCCACCGAGGAGAAGGCTGTCGGTATGTTGATGCGTATCTGTGGACAGGCACTTGAGATGGACTATGGTACAGCCAGCATGGGTGGCTCATCAGCATATACCAGTGGTCCTTACAAAGCCCTGGTCAAATACCTCGACTATGAGGAGGCGACCCTCCAATTTGTTCAACGTGTTGATTATAGTTACAGCGAGTGGCAGGAGCTCATCTACAACGAACTCGCCAACAAACGCCCAGTCCTTTATACGGGACAGTCGGCAGGTGGTGGTCACCTTTTCGTCTGCGACGGCTACGACAAGGACGACTTCTTCCATATCAACTGGGGATGGAGCGGTGGCTCAGATGATTATTTCCGTCTGAACCTACTCAACCCTTATAGCCAAGGGGCTGGCGGCAGTTCCACCAACGAAGGCTATGGCGTGTCACAAGATGCCACCATCGGTATCCAGCCGAACGATGTTACTGTGACGAAAGATGTGAATCTGTCTCTTTATAATTTAGAGTTACAGAATAAGACAACGACACGTACTGCTGCAACAGAAGATTTCTCACTTTATGAATTAGTAAAGTACTTTTTGATAAACTCTGGCAATGGAGGTCTTTATTCATTTGACGTAGGTGTACGAATTGTGAATTCTTCGAACACTACTGTTTTGGAGGAGAAGCTTTATGATATGGAACTTGAAAATAATTACTATACCTCTTGGAACTATATGTCTGAGTTCGGAAAGAATCAGCCAGACGGGACATATAAACTGTATCTCCTCAGTCGAGAGACAGGAACTACACCTTGGAAAATCTGTAAAGGCATGGAAGATGCGCCCATTCTCTTGACCATCAATGGCAATACGCTGACCGTTACGATGCCCGAAAGTAAAATGGCTGAGGTTAAGGATTTGGAACTCACACCAACGGTGGAAGGCGAACTGAAGAAAGAATCGGAACTGACCATCAATGTCACGGTGAAGAACAACAATGCCTTGAAGCCTTTCCGCGCTAATATGTATTATGATGTGAACGGAGATAATAACTTTATACCTGCCGGATTCCTTGAGGTAGAAGGTGGAGAGACCACTACGTTCTCATTCAACTATACTCCTCAAGCAAATGGAACCTACAAGATCAGGTTGCAATTCCAAGAGCTTAATGTTATCTGTGAGAAACCTATCGAGTTTGTAGTTGGTGAACCAACGCCTGAGTATAAATTGGAGGTTACAGATTATAGTTCCAATTCAAAGGTTGATGGCGAAACATACTATGTAGAAGGAGATGAGTTCCAGGCAACCCTGAAGATCAAGAATACGGGAGAAGCTAACTATACTGGTAATATCCTCATTTATTATTATTGTCATGTGATTGAAGAAGACAAGTGGTATTACATGACTGAGGAACCGGATAAGAAGCCTTTGATTCTTTTCGCAGGAAAGGAGACGACAATCAATGCTTCACTGACCAATCCTAAGTGGGATGAATGTGACTTATATTGCATAGGATTTGCATACACTACAGATGGTGAAGACGGGTATTTCGGGGAAACGGAGGACTTTGAGTTCCGTACAGGCAGTGGCGTTAATATGATAAAGGTAGTGCCGAAGGATATGACGGGAAAGATCTACGACCTGCAGGGTCGCCGTATCGATGCCGCTAATATCGAAAGCCTGAAGCCCGGCATGTACATCATCAATGGCAAGAAAGTGATGATTAAGAGAAAATAGGAACTAACGTTTCCGAATCAATGTAAGACCGTCGCGTAGAGGAAGGATGACCTGCTCTACGCGATGGTCGTTTAATAGGAAGTCGTTGAAATCGACAATACCATGTGTCTGCTGGTCTTTGCTATAGGATGGATCAATGACATGACCGTCCCAAAGGGTATTGTCGGCAAGGATAAAGCCACCTGGGCGGAGGACAGAGAGTGTCATCTCGTATGTATCACGATAGGTGCGCTTGTCGCCATCGATGAAAGCCATATCAAACTCAATGCCGAGTTTGGGCGCCTCAGTGATGGCATCGCCGATGATAAAGGTAATCTTGTCGGCAACAGGAGAGTTCTCTATCCAAGGACGCGTAAAGTCTTCCTGTTCGTCATTGATCTCAAAGGTATAGAGATGTCCGTCATCGTTTAAACCTTCTGCCATACAGAGGGCAGAATAGCCGCTGAAGGTACCCACCTCTAATATATTAGTAGGACGAATCATCTGCACGAGCATCTTCAAGAGTCTGCCTTGCAGATGCCCTGAAGCCATCCTGCCATGCAACATGTGGATATTGGTGGCACGCCATAACCGATAGAGATAATCAGGTTCCGGCTCGATATGACTCTCTATGTATTCGTCGATGGTCATCCTTTCAGTGCCTCGATAGCCAATCGATAGGAATCCAATCCAAAACCGCAGATGACTCCCTTGCAGGCTGCAGAGATTAATGAGTGATGGCGGAATTCCTCACGCTGATGGACATTGGAGATATGTACCTCGATGACAGGGCTCTTCAGCGAACGGATACAGTCGTGCAAGGCAACAGAGGTATGAGTATAGGCACCTGCATTCAACACAATACCATCGTAGGTGAAGCCCACTTCCTGCATCTTGTTGATCAGTTCGCCTTCCACATTACTTTGGAAATAGGTGATTTCTACATCGGGATATTTGACTTGCAACTGCGGCAGATATTGCTCAAACGACGAAGAACCGTAGATGCCTGGTTCACGAGTTCCTAACAGGTTAAGATTGGGACCATTGATAATCAGAATTTTCATAATTCAAAGAATTTGATTATATTTGCAGGCGCAAAGATAAACATTTTCATGGAAACAGACAAGAATTCGCAAGTAAATGTTGTAAGGAACTACCAGCGTTACCTGAAACTGCAACGTGGTTTTTCCTCCAATACACTGGATGCCTATCAGCGTGACCTCCAGAAACTATTAGAATATCTGGAGCAAGAGGGGAAGGACATCAGAGAAGTGCAACTGGATGACTTACAGCATTTTGCGGCGACACTCCATGACATCGGTATTCATCCTCGTTCCCAGTGTCGTATCCTAAGTGGGGTACGGAGCTTCTTTCGTTTCCTGCAGACTGACGGATGGCGTGATGATGATCCTACGGAATTATTGGAGAGCCCAGTATTGGGTGAACATCTGCCTGAGGTTCTCTCTGCCGAAGAGGTCGATATGCTGGAAAACTCGATAGACCTATCGAAATGGGAAGGACATCGCAACCGTGCTATCATCGAGGTATTGTTCTCCTGTGGCTTGCGTGTCAGTGAATTGGTGAACTTGAAACTCTCTAACTTGTATATTGACGAGCAATATGTCCGTATCTTTGGAAAAGGTTCGAAAGAACGTCTGGTACCGATCTCGCCCAAAGCACTGAAAGAGTTGAATAACTGGTTTTATGACCGCAACCTCATGAAAATTAAGCCTGGTGAAGAAGACTATGTATTTCTAAATCGTCGAGGTTCCCATTTGACTCGTGTGATGATTCTCATCATGATCAAACAGCAGGCAGAGATAGCAGGTATCACTAAGACCATCTCTCCCCATACCCTTCGTCATTCCTTCGCAACGGCACTCTTGGAAGGTGGTGCTGACCTGCGTGCCATTCAAGCAATGTTGGGTCATGAATCGATTGGTACGACAGAGATTTATACGCATATAGATATGTCTACACTCCGTCAGGAAATACTTGAACATCACCCTCGTAATATAAAGAAACGTTAAAAGATTGCACATTTTAGTACTTACCGTGTAGTTTTTCCTTACCTTTGTGCGTCTTATTAGCAAACAAGATTCATTCATATATATAAAAACTATGAGACTTAGAAAACTTTTTGTGGCTGCGTTACTGATGTTCAGTACCGTAGCAATGATGGCACAGGAAATGCAGATGCCATCTATTCCCGTTGACCCAGCCGTTCGTATCGGTAAGTTGGATAACGGATTAACTTATTACATTCGTCATAACGAATATCCTGAGCATGTGGCAAACTTCTATATTGCTCAGCGTGTAGGTTCCATCAATGAGGATGATAGTCAGCGTGGTCTGGCTCACTTTCTGGAGCACATGGCGTTTAACGGCTCAGAGCACTTCAAGGGTAACGGCATTATTGAGTTCTGCCGTTCACTGGGTGTGGAGTTCGGTAGTGACCTGAATGCTTATACGAGTATCGACCAGACCGTTTATCGTGTTTGTGATGTTCCAACGAAGCGTGCTACTGCCGTTGACTCTTGTCTGTTGATTCTGAAGGACTGGTCGAATGGTCTTTCCTTAGAGCCCGACGAGATTGACAAGGAGCGTGACGTGGTACATAACGAGTGGCGTCTGGGTGAGGGTCCTTCACAGCGTATGATTACCCGTTCCCTGCCGAAGATGTATCCTGGATCTAAGTATGGTGAGCGCATGCCTATCGGTTTGATGAGCGTGATCGACAGTTTCAAGCCCCAGACACTTCGTGCTTATTATCAGAAATGGTATCGTCCAGACAACCAGGCTATCATCGTAGTTGGTGATGTAGACGTTGACCATATTGAGGCACAGATCAAGTCGCTCTTCGGTGGTATCAAGGTAGATCCCAATGCTCCGAAGGTGATTCCAGAGCCTGTGCCTGACACTCCCGAGGCTATCTATGTCTTCGATAAAGACAAAGAGATGCAGATGAGTCAGTTAATCGTGATGATGAAACACGATGCTACTCCCGATGAGGAGAAGTCAAGCATGGCATATCTGATTGAAGATTATGCGAAGAGTGTAATCTCACAGATGATGAACCAGCGCCTGACAGAGATGACGCAAGAGGAGTCTTGTCCTTTCTTCCAGGCATATGCTGTCGATAATGAGTATCTGTTGTCAAGGACAAAAGATTGCTTTGAATTGATTGGTATACCCAAGGAGGGTAAGGATATGGAGACCTTGCAGGTTATCTATCGCGAAGCAAAGCGTGCCCGTGAGTTTGGTTTCACCGCTACAGAGTATGAGCGTGCCAAGGCTGACTATCTGAGTGGATTGGAGAAGCGTTATACTAACCGTGACAAGCGTAAGAATGAAGAGTATGGCGATGACTATCGTGACCACTATCTCTCCAATGAGCCTATCCCACCATTGGAAGTACTTTATCAGACGATGCAGCAGATTGCTCCAGCTATTCCCATACAGGCAATCAACCAACTTGTTCCAGAACTGATTGCTGTTACTGACAGCAACCTTGTTGTCGTAGAGTTTGCCCAGGAGAAAGAGGGTAAGGTATATCCTACTGAGCAGGATATGGCTGCTGCCGTTGCTGCTGCCCGTGCCGAGAAGATTGAGGCTTATGTGGATAATGTTAAGGATGAGCCTCTGGTTGACGTAGCAACCATCAAGGCTGGTAAGATCACGAAAGAGACAGAGAACAAGACGTTTGGATATAAGGAATTGACACTCTCTAATGGTGCTACCGTCATTCTGAAGAAGACTGACTTCAAGGATGACGAGGTACAGATGGAGGCTTTCGCCAAAGGCGGTAAGTCGCTCTATGGTGCTGCAGACTATACTAACTTGAAAGTATTTGACGCAGTCATCGGTTATAGCGGCCTCGGTAACTTCAGCAGCACTGAGTTGACCAAGGCTTTGGCTGGTAAGGAAGTGAATGCCGACCTGTCGTTGGCTAATTCCCGTCAGTATCTGACTGCTCATTCTACTCCAAAGGATATTGAGACGATGATGCAGATGACTTATCTCTACTTCACTGCTGTGAAGAAAGATGAGAAGCAGTTTCAGAACCTGATGACTCAACTTGACATGACTCTGAAGAACAAGAGTCTGTCACCTGATGCTGTATTCAGCGATTCACTTGCTGCAACAATGTATAGTCATAACCCACGTTTCAACAATATCAATGTGGAGGATTTGAAGGATATCAACTATGACCGTATTCTTGAGATTGCCAAGGAACGCTATCAGAATGCAGGACAGTTTACCTTCGTGATTGCAGGAAACTTCGATGAGGCTACTATCCGTCCATTGGTAGAGCAGTATATCGCTTCACTGCCAGCAAATGGCAAGGCAGAGGACTTCAACGAGATTATGACACTTGCCAAGGGTAAGGTAGTTAATGATTTCAAGGTAAAGACGGAGTCGCCCAAGGCTACTGCCCGTGAGTTATGGTATGCCGATGCTCCTTATACGTTGGATAATATCGTAAAGATTGATGCTGTAGGTCAGATTCTGTCAATGATCTATCTGAAGACTATCCGTGAGGACGAAAGTGCCGCTTACTCTTGTGGTGCCAATGGTTATTTCAGTAATGCCAGTCATCAGCCAAGAGTGATGTTGCAGGCTTACTGCCCCATGAATCCTGATAAGTCGGAACTTGCTGTCCGTCTGTTGCATGAGGGTATCGCCAACATGAGCAAGGCTGTTGATGCAGACCAACTTGCCAAAGTGAAGGAGTATATGCTTAAGCAGATTGATGTGGATGCCAAGAAGAACAGTTATTGGATCAACACTATTTCTGCTTTCAAGGAATACGGATTGGATGTCTATACTGACTACAAGAAGACTGTTGAGGCTCTGACAGTAGAGAGTGTACGTGACTTCCTGAACAATGTTGTTCTGAAGAGCGGTAACCATACAGAGGTTATCATGACTCCTGAGGCGAAGTAATCCATCTCATTAATAATAGGTAAAACGGTTTGTTTCCAAAAGAAGCAAGCCGTTTTATTTTGTCATGTCCCGAAATAGTATTAATTTTGCACCCAAATTCAAAAACAAAGATTGATATGTCCTATTTATTCTCTTCAGAATCCGTATCAGAAGGTCATCCAGATAAGGTTGCCGACCAGATAAGTGACGCTATCCTTGATCAGTTCCTTGCCTATGACGAACATGCCCGTGTGGCTTGTGAATCGTTTGTCACTACAGGACAGGTGGTCATTATGGGTGAGGTGCATAGTGAAGTGTATATTGACTTGCAGACTATTGCTCGTAATACCATTAAGAAGATTGGTTATACGAAAGCAGAGTATCAGTTTGATGGAGACTCTTGCGGTATTCTGACAGCCATTCATGAACAGAGTGATGATATCAATCGGGGAGTGGACCGTGAGACCGATGAGGATCAGGGTGCTGGTGACCAAGGTATGATGTTTGGTTATGCGACGAATGAAACAGAGAACCTGATGCCTGTATCGCTGGACCTTGCCCATCTGATGATGCGTACTCTTGCTGAGATTCGCAAGGAAGGCAAGCAGATGACTTACCTGCGTCCGGATGCTAAAAGTCAGGTAACGATACAATATAGTGACGAGGGTATTCCCGAACGTATTGATACTATTGTGGTTTCTACCCAACATGATGAGTTTGCCGATGATGCTGCTATGTTGCAAACGATTCAGAATGATGTGATTAATATCCTGATTCCCCGTGTGAAATCGAAGATTCATTCGCAAAAGGTTCTTGCCCTCTTTGGTGATGACATCAAATACTATGTAAACCCAACGGGTAAATTCGTCATTGGTGGTCCTCATGGTGATACAGGTCTGACGGGTCGTAAGATTATCGTAGATACTTATGGCGGAAAAGGTGCTCATGGTGGTGGCGCTTTCTCTGGTAAGGATTCCTCGAAGGTTGACCGTTCTGCAGCGTATGCCGCTCGTCATATTGCCAAGAATATGGTGGCAGCCGGTGTGGCAGATGAGATGTTGGTACAGATTAGTTATGCGATAGGTGTGGCAAAGCCCATGAACATTTATGTGAACACCTATGGCCGTTCGAACGTAAAGATGACAGACGGAGAGATTGCCAAGCACATTGAGAAACTCTTTGATTTGCGTCCAAAGGCTATAGAGCGTTCCTTGAAACTACGTCAACCGATGTATCTTGAGACGGCAGCCTACGGACACATGGGACGTCAGTCGGAAGTCATTAAGAAGACATTCTCCAGTCGTTACCATGAGACTAAGACCATAGACGTAGAGTTATTCACATGGGAGAAACTCGACCGTGTGGAAGATATCAAACGAGAATTCGGACTGTAATTGTTACAGCAGGACTCCATATCATACCAACAGTCGGTTGTTCAAGGAGGTGACTCCGCAGTTGTCCAGCATCGACCGTTGACCCCAGCCCAAGTACTGAGTTGGTTACCACGTAATGCGACACCGGCACAACAGGACTCTGCCATTCAGGCGCACTTCAAACCTTCTGAGATACATTGGAGTGAGCATCCCGATACGCTTCATCTACCAGGACATGATGCAGGAGTGGATCTGATGAATTCAGAACTACCACAATACTATCGAGAAGGATTCTTTTCCAAAGACAGTTTGTTTCATCCAGAACTGCAAGGTGGTCGTTATGGCGTAGCAGGAGACCCTGTCCCCTATAGTGTTCATAATGACAATATCATCACGTCACTGCTGCTCGCCTGTTTTATCTTCACGATAATCGCCTTTGCCAATACCCGTCGTTTCATCATCCGACAGGCAAAGAACTTCTTCTATCTGCCTCGCGAAGGAACGACAGAAATTACAGAGACCAGTAATGAGTTGCGCTTCCAAGGATTCTTGGTGGTCATCACCAGTTTGTTGATAGCCCTACTTTTTTATTTCTATACGTTACACTATATCGGAGAGACCTTTGTGTTGCAGTCGCAATACACATTGATAGCCATCTATTTGGGGCTTTCAGTGGGCTATTTCATGTTGAAGGCAGGATTATATACCTTTATCAATCAGGTGTTTTTTGATAGTAAAAGAAATCAACAATGGATGAAGTCTTTACTATTTATTATTACCATAGAAGGGGTGTTGTTTTTTCCTGCCGTAGTACTGGGTGCATATTTCGAATTACCGATTAAAAATGTGGCATATTATGTCTGTTTTATACTGATTTTGATTAAAATACTGACAATTTATAAGTGTTTTATTATCTTTTTCCGTCGGAATGTCGTTCGTTTGCAAATTATTTTGTACTTTTGCACCCTCGAAATGATACCCTTGCTCGCCTTCTGGGGCGTGCTTGTCTTCACAGCGAATTATTTAAAAATCAATTTTTAGGACATCAATGATAAATAAAGTTCTGGTTTCTCAACCTAAGCCGTCAAGCGAGAAGTCACCCTATTATGACATCGCAGAGAAGTATGGAGTGGAATTAGTTTTCCGTCCTTTCATTAAGGTGGAAGGTATGACGGCGAAAGATTTTCGTGCACAGAAAGTGAATATCCTTGACTATACAGCCATTGTATTCACATCACGTCACGCTATTGATCATTTCTTCACGCTGGCAAAGGAACTGCGTGTGGCTATTCCGGAAGACATGAAGTATTTCTGTGTTACAGAGACAATCTCTCTCTATATCCAGAAATATGTACAGTATCGTAAGCGTAAGGTGTTCTTTGGTTCTACAGGAAAGATTGATGACCTGATTCCAACAATGGTGAAGCACAAGCAAGAGAAATATCTTGTTCCAATGAGCGATGTCCATAACGACAGTGTTGCAAAGATGTTGGATGCCAAGAAATTGCAGCATCGTGAATGTGTCATGTATCGCACGGTAAGTAATGATTTCACCCCAGAAGAGGTGAAGACATTCGACTATGATATGCTGATTTTCTTTAGTCCTTCTGGAATAGAGTCGCTGACAAAGAATTTTCCAGACTTCAAGCAGGGTGATATTGCCATTGCCACATTTGGTCCTTCTACAGCCCAAGCCGTTAAAGATGCAGGATTGCGTCTTGACTTAGAGGCTCCGTCAGAGAAATATCCTTCTATGACGAGTGCTTTACAGCATTTCTTGGAAGAGAAGCAGAAATAAGCCCTACCATCATGGCAGCCCATACGCTCAGTAAACAAGAGCGTCTGTGTAGCATGAAACTCACAGATCAACTCTTTGGGAGAGCAGGCAACCACTCTATGGCAGTCTTTCCTTTGCGGGTTGTATGGATGGAAATAGAACGGAAAGAGAATGATTCCCCCGTTCAGGTGTTGGTAAGTGTTTCCAAACGTCATTTCAAACATGCTGTTAAACGGAATCGTGTCAAACGTCAGATGCGTGAGGCATATCGGTTGTCTAAACAACCATTGATAGAGAAATTGGAACAGACTCCAGAGCGAGCAGTCGCAATGGGTTTCGTTTGGCTCGCTGATGATTTATATAGTTCGGCAGAGGTGTCTGCTCGAATGAAGAGATTGATACAACGTATGATTGAGAAGTTATGAAAGCCTTCTTACATGCAATTTCACGTGTCTTGGTATGGCTGTTACTCCTTCCCATACGATTCTATCAAACGGCGATATCGCCATACACTCCTCCTTCCTGTCGTTTTACTCCTACGTGTAGTGAATATGCAAGACAGGCATTGATAAAACATGGTCCTATTAAGGGATTATATCTTGCTATCAAACGGATATTAAGATGTCACCCATGGGGAGGAAGCGGGTATGATCCAGTACCTTGAGAGTTGTCATGACGAAATATCGTGATAGCGTAATAACGAAAAATTAAAATAAGAATAAGATAGATGAAAAAGAATTTTGTTGAAGAACTTCGTTGGCGCGGAATGCTTGCCCAGATAATGCCAGGCACAGAAGAATTGCTCCAGAAAGAAATGGTAACTGCCTATTTGGGTACAGACCCGACGGCAGACTCATTGCATATCGGACACCTGTGTGGTATCATGATGCTTCGCCATTTACAGCGTTGTGGCCATCGTCCTATTATTCTTGTCGGAGGTGCCACTGGTATGATTGGCGACCCTTCTGGTAAGAGTCAGGAGCGTAACCTGCTCAATGATGAAACCTTGCGTCATAATCAGGAGTGTATCAAGAAACAAGTAGCCAAATTCCTCGACTTTGAGTCGAAAGAAGCCAATGCCGCTATCATGGTGAACAACTATGATTGGATGAAAGACTTCACGTTCTTGGATTTTGCCCGTGAGGTTGGTAAGCATATTACTGTCAATTATATGATGGCAAAGGAAAGCGTACAGCAGCGTTTGAATGGTACGGCTCGTGATGGTTTGTCATTCACAGAGTTTACCTATCAACTTTTGCAGGGTTATGACTTCCTCTATCTTTATCAGCACTATGGCGTAAAACTCCAGTTGGGCGGAAACGACCAATGGGGTAATATGACAACGGGTACAGAGTTGATTCGTCGTACCTTAGGCAATGAAGTGGAAACTTTCGCCCTTACCTGTCCGTTGATTACCAAGAGTGACGGTAAGAAGTTTGGTAAGACAGAAAGTGGAAATATCTGGCTTGATCCTGCTCGCACCACTCCTTATAAGTTCTATCAGTTCTGGTTGAATGTCAGTGATGAGGATGCAGAACGTTATATCAAGATATTCACTTCGTTGGAAAAGGAAACCATTGATGCACTTGTTGAGGAACACAAGCAAGACCCAGGTCGTCGTGTCCTTCAGCGTCGTTTGGCCGAGGAAGTTACAGTGATGGTTCATTCACAAGAGGCACTTGATACAGCCATTGAGGCTTCCAATATCCTTTTCGGTAAGTCTACCAAGGAAGGATTGGAAAAACTTGACGAGCAGACTTTCTTGGATGTGTTCGATGGTGTTCCCCAATTCGAGATTTCCAAAGACCAATTGGGACAGGCTGCCATTGAGTTGTTTACCACAGTCGCACCTGTATTCCCTTCCAAGGGTGAGATGCGTAAGATGGTTCAAGGCGGTGGCGTTAGTCTGAACAAGGAGAAGTTGACTGACCAGAATCGTCCTGTAACGGCAGACGATTTGATAGACGGAAAGTATCTCCTCGCCCAGAAAGGGAAGAAGAATTATTACCTGCTGATAGTGAAATAATTCCAGAAAAATTTGGTAGTGGACTGAAAAACCACTACCTTTGCAGCCGCTAACAAGCACTTGGTGTCCAATGGTGTAATGGTAGCACAACAGGTTTTGGTTCTGTTTGTGGTGGTTCGAATCCGCCTTGGACAACTTCAAAATCATCCACATGGACGCATGTGGATGATTTCATAATTAAAATAGGTATACCAAAGATGAATATTGAATCGCAAATCATGAATGCCACCATCAAGGCCATAAAAGCCTTGTATGGACAGGACGTACCAGAGAAGATGGTACAGTTGCAGAAGACGCGTAGTGAGTTTGAGGGTAATCTCACATTGGTAGTATTCCCCTTCCTGAAGATTTCCAAGAAGAATCCTGAGCAGACGGCTCAAGACTTAGGACAATATCTCGCAGATAACTGTGAGGCGATTGCTGCGTTTAACGTCGTAAAGGGTTTCTTGAACCTCGTTATTGCACCTGCTGCATGGCTTTCATTGTTAAGTGATATCGATGCCGATGAGCACTATGGGGAAAAGCAGGCTACTGACGATAGTCCTCTCGTCATGATTGAGTATTCATCTCCTAACACCAATAAACCCCTCCACTTGGGACATGTTCGTAATAACCTGCTGGGTTGGTCTTTGGCTCAGATCATGCAGGCTAATGGTAACAAAGTGGTAAAGACCAATATCGTCAACGACCGTGGTATCCATATCTGTAAGTCTATGCTCGCATGGTTGAAATGGGGTAACGGTGAGACACCAGAAAGTTCAGGTAAGAAGGGTGATCACCTGATTGGCGATTACTATGTTGCTTTTGATAAGCATTATCGCGAGGAAATCAAGGAACTGGTTGCCCAGGGAAAGGACGAAGAGAAAGCGAAGCAAGAGGCTCCATTGATTAAAGAGGCTCATGAGATGCTGGTTAAATGGGAACAGAATGATCCTGAGGTGCGTGCTCTTTGGGAAAAGATGAACAACTGGGTATATGCTGGTTTCGATGAGACCTATCAGAAGATGGGTGTATCGTTCGATAAGATCTATTATGAAAGTCAGACATACCTCAAGGGTAAGGCAAAAGTAGAAGAAGGTCTTGCCAAAGGTCTTTTTGAGCGCCATGATGATGGTAGTGTATGGGCAGACCTGACTAACGAGGGTCTTGACCAGAAACTGTTGCTTCGTAGCGATGGAACCAGTGTTTATATGACACAGGACATTGGTACTGCCGAGATGCGTTTCCAAGATTATCCCATTGATAAGATGATATATGTCGTTGGTAATGAACAGAACTACCACTTCCAAGTACTCTCGATATTGTTAGATCGTTTGGGCTTTAAGTGGGGTAAGGAACTCGTCCACTTCTCTTATGGTATGGTCGAACTGCCTAATGGTAAGATGAAGAGTCGTGAAGGAACCGTTGTTGATGCTGATGACTTGATGCAACTGATGGTTGACGATGCCTTGAAGACCTCTATGGAACTGGGTAAGTTTGCCGATATGACCGATGAAGAACGCAATGAGATTGCCCGTATCGTCGGTATGGGTGCCTTGAAATATTTCATTCTGAAGGTCGATGCCCGTAAGAATATGTTGTTCAATCCTGAAGAGTCTATTGACTTCAATGGCAATACAGGTCCCTTTATCCAGTATACTTATGCGAGAATCCGCAGTATTCTGAGAAAGGCCCAGAATACTCAGACTACTCTGAATACTCAGATTATTCTGAATGATAAAGAAATTGAACTCATCCAGAAAATGAGTGAATACGGTGCTGCCGTTGAACAGGCAGGAAAGGATTATTCACCGAGTGGCATTGCTAATTACTGTTATGAGTTGACCAAAGTCTTCAACCAGTTCTATCATGACTATAGTATCCTCAACGAGTCAGATGAGCAGATTCGTCAGATGCGCTTGGTTCTTGCTAAGAATGTGGCAAAGGTCATCAAGAACGGTATGGCACTCTTAGGTATTGAGGTTCCAGAGAGAATGTAATGTTGGTTAATCCTCCCGATAATAGGCATGACACCGTATTACCTCTTCCTCTTGAGGTACGGGCTGATGCATGGGCTGTAGATGCTGCATGTTCAGGCAATCCCGGTCCGATGGAATATCAGGCGATAGACTTAGCGACGGGTGCCCGTGTGTTTCATTTCGGACCTATGAAGGGTACGAATAATATCGGTGAGTTTCTTGCCATCGTTCATGCTCTTGCCCTTATGCAACAACAAGGACTGCATGACAAGACCATTTATAGCGATTCCTATAATGCGATTCTTTGGGTGAACAAGCGTAAATGTAAGACTAAATTAGAACGAACACCCGAAACAGAGCAACTCTATCAGATTATTCTTCGAGCAGAACGCTGGTTGAACACCCATACATGGCGTAATCCTATCATCAAGTGGGAAACTCAACAATGGGGTGAGGTGCCTGCAGACTTTGGTAGAAAGAAATAGAAATGTTTTATCTACGATAATAATAGAGTGTATTATCGTTAACTTCTACTTTTTTATATAGAGTGACCTCCGAAGGCAGTTGCGGTGCACGGGTGCCGTCTGAAACAGTAATGGGTGCTGTCTCTACGCGTATCTCATCCCAAAGACCAGCCTGAATAAAACTCTCATGGGTCTGAAGACCGCCTTCTACTATCAGTGACTGGATGCCGTGTTGATAGAGGTCGTCCATCAGTTGAGGCAGTGGACGGTCATGTGTCAATACGATACGTTTAGGATCAGGTCCGTGCCATTGGCGTACATTCAACTGGGGATGGTCACGGTCGAAGGTAGTATGTCCTACGAGAATGGCATCCTCTTCGGCACGGAGTTTATGAGAAAGCATCTGGGTATGCTCATTGGAAATCATCAACGGTTTGAAATGGTCGTCAATAAAACCGTTTGCTGTCTGTGCCCATTTCAAGATGATGTAGGGGCGATGCTTCGAATGATAGGTGAAGAAACGACGATTCAACCAGCGACATTCATCTTCCAGCACACCTACTGTCACCTCAATACCTGCTTGACGTATCCGTTCGATGCCGCGCCCTTGTACTTCCGCAAAGGGGTCGATACAGCCAACTACCACACGTTTTACACCTTTCTTGATGATTAAGTCGGCACAAGGTGGTGTCTTTCCATAGTGGGCGCAAGGTTCCAATGATACATAAATAGTTGCTTCAGGCAACAGATGTTCGTCTTCCGGTTTCACAGAAGCAAAGGCATTGACCTCTGCATGTCCCTCACCACAGCGCACATGATAGCCTTCACCGATAATACGGTCATTGGCAACAATCACTGCCCCCACCATTGGGTTGGGGCGCGCACCCTGTATTCCATTGGCTGCCAGTTGCAGGCAGCGTCGCATATATTTCTCGTCGTTCATGTTTGCAAAGGTAGTGTAAAGCAAATGAATTACCAAATATATTTGTCATTTTCGATTAATAATTAAATAGGTGTGGTAGGTAGTAATAGTTAAATAGTTTTAATTTTAGGCAAAAACTTGGTACTTTGTAATACAAGGTACTAATCTTTTGCCTATCTT
Source organism: Prevotella sp. (assembly GCA_045225255.1). Lineage (GTDB taxonomy): Bacteria > Bacteroidota > Bacteroidia > Bacteroidales > Bacteroidaceae > Prevotella. Next base: position 16,329 of record JBGVBD010000081.1, read on the forward strand.
TGCGCCCAGAAACCATTATTATGTGAATATGAACATCGAAAATGCAAAGTCACAAATGAGGAAGGGAATGCTGGAGTACTGCGTGCTGCTGCTTTTGAAACATCACCCTTCGTATGCCAGCGACATCATTCAGCAACTGAAAGATGCCGAGTTACTCATTGTTGAGGGTACGCTCTATCCGTTACTTACTCGTCTGAAAAACGATGGATTACTTGTTTATCAATGGCAAGAGTCAACACAAGGACCACCGCGTAAGTATTACGCGCTCAGCGAAGAGGGCGAGAAGTTCCTTGAAGGACTTGACGGAGCCTGGACGGAACTCGCTAATACTGTTAACTATCTGAAGACCGTCACGCCTAAATTGTTAGAGGCAAAAAGGTAAAAGTGTAAAAAGATCAAGTAATAAAGAAGTAAAAAGAAACGATTATGAAAAAGAATATTACCATCAACCTTTGCGGCAGACTTTTCCAGATTGACGAGGATGCTTACGAACTGCTGCAGAAATATATTGAGTCGCTGCGCGCTTCGTTTGGAAAACAAGCGGGTGGTGAAGAGATTGCTGACGATATTGAAGAGCGTATCGCTGAACTGTTCGATGAGTTAAAAGCCAACGGTACTGAGGCGATTACCATCGACCATGTGAAGGATATCATCACGCGTATAGGTAAACCGGAACAACTGGCTGGCGATGACGAGAAACAAGATGACGGCAAGGAAGGTCATCGCTTTGACTCTTTCCGCTCTGCTGCTGAGGGTGTCTATGAAAATGTACGTGCAAGGACGGCAGGCAAGCGCCTCTATCGCAACCCTAACGACAAGATGGTGGCTGGTGTGATGTCAGGCATTGCTGCCTATACCAATACCGATCCTGCCATTTGGCGATTGCTCGCCGTGTTGTTTACCTTCTTCTATGGCATCGGACTTATTGCTTATATCGTGTTGGCAATCGTATTGCCGCAGGCAAATAGTCCTGAGGAAAAACTTCAGATGGAAGGCAAGGACGTAACGCCACAGAACTTGGCAAATGTGGTTGTCGACAAACAAGAGGAAGAGATTCAGCGTCGTCCGAGTCTGTTGCGCTTTCTCTTATCCATCCTGTTGAAGATATTCTTCGGCTTCTTCGTTGGTATTGCTGCCATCCTCTGTATCGCCCTGTGCATCGGTTTCCTGTTTGTATTGGTAGTAACCGTATCGGCATTGGCTTTCCCGATATCCAGCAGTATGCCGTTCAGTTTAGAGTCAATGGGTCTTTCCTATCTCTATGAGCATAATCCATATGTGTTGTTGCTGTTCTGTGGTTCCCTGTTCGTGATGCTGCTTGTTCCTATCTATGCTATCATCCACATGATGTTATCGCTCTCGGGTAAAGTGAAGCCTATGGGAATGGTTCAGCGCATTGTCTGGATCGTACTCTGGATTGTCGCCCTCTGCTGCTTGGTTCCTTGCAGCATTACCATGACCGAGTATAATAAGCGTCATTTTGAAAGAGCAGCACAAGAGGCACTCACCACCTTCCAGGGGGCCTTGATGGAAGAATTCGACAGTGACTATCTGAAAAAGCATAACTGGCAGTTGCTGAAGCATGAGAACTGTAATGACAGTTACGTGCGCCGTGGCGAATACTTTACAGGCAATCGTAACAAGCGTTATCTTGATGCATGGAACGAGGACTGCTTGCAGATTTATCAGGCAGAGAAGCAACAAGCAGTAGAACCAGGTCAGTATAGCATCACCTGTAACGCCCGTGCTGCTGGCGATGGTGTCTATATCTATGCCACCACACGCTCTGCTTCAGACAAACCATCTACGATGACACAGGTTCCTGCCTATGGCAATGAGGGTGGAGAAATCTGGCAATCCGCTCGCATTCAATTAGAGCAAGATTCCACCATGACCGATAAGAACCGTCAGTATCTGAAAACCATTTGCGAGGCAAACTTTGGCAAAGGCTATGGCTGGAGTCAGGTAGAAGTTCTCATCAACGTTAATAAGCCCGACACTCTCTGCTATGGTATCAGTACAGATTCTGACTTCACGGGTCATCCCAACGAGTCAGAATGGTTCTCTGCCTGCGACTTCAAAGTGGAGCGTATCGAGAAAGTGAAATCAAAGAAATAAGAGAATAGAAGTAATTATCTTGACAAAGTGCCTCTGTAGAAGGGGCACTTTTCATTTTTGTTTGTAGTTGGCTGCAAATACGCGAAAATAGAAGGGTTATGGTAATCATTTGGATAGCAATGACTTATCTGTTTGAGAGGCATTTTTGACAATGAAAACAAGGGCGAAAAGTGGTAGAAAGCCCCGATTTTGCCCCTATCTTTCGCATAGAAAGGTGCCACCAAACGGGTCGTTTGCACGTAGCAAACGGGTAGAAAGGTGCCTTCTTTCTCTATGAAAGTGATATACTAACGTATTTTCTGCCTAAAAACATCGTTTTAAAGCCCTTTTATTTTCTAGAAGCACTCAAAATCCATACATAAATTTTGGTACTTTTTCTTGACAGTCAACTCGAAAGTTTGCAATACCTTTGGCTTTGTCAGAATTATGCACTATCTTTGCAAAACAAAAAGACATCATGTGAACCCCATGAGAAAGAAGACCATCATTTTGGATTTCGACGGGACACTGGCAGACACGCAGAGCCTGATAGTGCGTACCATGCAACAGACGATTGCCGAGTTGCAGTTGGAGGCGCGGACGGATGAGGAGTGTGCCGCGATGATTGGTCTGCCGCTGAAACAATGTTTTACACATCTGATTCCGATGACGGACGAGATGGGTGACCATTGCGCGGAGACCTATCGTCGTATCTTCTTCGAGAATGTTCATTCGATGGATGTGCCTACATTCCCACATGTACTTGAGACGATACGACAGTTGGCGAATGACGGTTATACACTGACAATAGCCAGTAGTCGCAGTCGTATATCGTTGATGCATTTCGTAGAGAGCATGCATCTGCAAGACGATATCGCCTATATTGTGGCTTCTGACGATATCACGCATACCAAACCGCATCCAGAATCGGTGCTAGTCACCTTGGAGCACCTGAACGTGAAAGCGGAAGATGCGTTGGTGGTGGGCGATACCACCTACGATATCGAAATGGGACATCGGGCAGGTTGTAAGACCTGTGGGGTGACCTATGGCAATCATTCCCGTCAGGAGTTAACCGAGGCAGGTGCCGACTGGTTGATAGACGATTTCTCACAACTCATATCCATCGTTGCCTTATGACGTATCAACAACTGTCACGCCGACTGGCAAAGATCTATGATGAGGGCGAAGCAAAGGCGATTGCCCGCATGGTATATGAGGTGCGTTATGGTTTGACGATGAGTGAAATTATTTTAATGAGGAATGAGGAGTGTGGAGTGTGGAATGAAGAATTGGAGGAGATTGCCCAGCGACTGGAACGGAAGGAACCTGTACAGTATGTATTGGGCGAAGCGGAGTTTGGTGGAAGAATGTTTCATGTAGCACCCGGTGTACTCATTCCTCGTCCAGAGACGACGGAACTGAGTCAATGGATAATTGACAATGGACAATGGATAATTGATAGTGGACAATGGATAATGGATCCACTCACCATCTTGGATATTGGGACGGGTAGTGGATGCATAGCGGTGACGTTGGCGGCAGAGATGCCGGAGGCGAAGGTGACGGCATGGGATATTTCTGCAAAAGCATTGGACATCGCTCGCAAGAATGCCCAACGCCATCAGGTGGATGTGCAGTTTGAACAAGTGGATATTTTGAACTTTCAACTTTCAACTCTCAACTCTCAACTTTCTATCATTGTCAGTAATCCGCCGTATATCTGTCGCAAGGAGGCAGAGGCGATGGAGCAGAATGTATTGGATTATGAGCCACATACTGCCTTGTTTGTGCCCGATGACGACCCGCTGTTGTTCTACCGTGCCATTGCCGACTTCGGATTAACGGCACTAAAGGAAGACGGTTGGTTGTATTTCGAAATCAACCCCCTCTATGCTGACGACCTTGTATCGCTGTTGAAGGAGAAAGGTTATCACGACATCGAAATCAAGAACGACCAATTTGGGAAACAACGATTTATTAGAGGCAAGAAGCTAGGAGGGAAGAATTGAAAAATTGAAGAATTGAAGTTTTTAGAAAAGGATGAAAAGTGAAAACGAGGCATATTTGACGTTAGCGGCACTTTGTGCACAAGCAGAGCACTGCCAGTATGAGATGGTGGAGAAGATGCGTCGCTGGGAACTCTCGGAAGAGGCTCAGGCGCGTGTGATGCAACGTCTTGTGGCGGAGCGGTATGTAGACAATGAGCGTTTTGCCCGTGCCTTCGTGAAGGACAAGATACGCTATAACAAATGGGGACGCAGGAAGGTGGAGCAGGCGTTGTGGGCAAAACATATCGACGAGGATATCCGCCAGCGTGTGCTCGATGAGGTGGATGACGAGGAATATATCAGCGTGTTACGTCCCCTGTTGAAACAGAAACGGAAAACGACGAAGGCGAACAGTGACTACGAACTGAACGGTAAACTCATCCGCTTTGCGATGGGTCGCGGCTTCACGATGGATATCATCAAGCAGTGTATAGAAGTAGAGGATGAAGACGAGTTTGTGGAGTAGGGTGCTCGACCTGATATCACCACGACCCTGTGTGGTCTGTGGACAACGACTGAGCATCAGCGAGCGTTCCATCTGTACCCGTTGTTATCTTCATCTGCCTCGTACCACCTATCAGTTTACGCCCTACGACAACCCGATGGCACAACTCTTTTGGGGACTCGCCCCTATCGACCGTGCCGTTGCTTTCTTCTTTTACGAGCCTCATTCCGAAGTCGCCCAACTCGTTTACGATTTGAAATATGCCGACCGTCCTGATATAGGGGAGGATATTGGAAGGATGATGGCTGAAGAGATGAAGATGGCAGACTATTTCGCAGGGGTAGACTATCTTCTGCCCGTGCCCCTATCCCGACGTCGTATGCGACAGCGCGGCTATAACCAAAGTGAGATGATTTGTCGAGGTATTCATGAAGCGACAGGTATTTCCATCATCACCAAGGTACTCAGGCGCAAGCACTTCAAACAAAGTCAGACCGCCCTGATGCGCCATCAACGCCAAGAGAACGTAGCAGATATGTTTGAACTTTGTGACGCCACTAACTTAGCCGGTAAGCACATCCTGTTGGTTGATGATGTCTGTACGACTGGTTCCACACTCATCGCCTGCGCTACCGCTCTTCAATCCATTCCCAATATCCGTCTCAGCGTCCTCACGCTTGGATTCACGAAGAATTGAAAAATTGAAGTAATTATCCATTATCCATTATCAATTATCAATTAAAATTATTATCTTTGCACCCGCAAAGAAAATAATTTATTATTATGGATATTAAGAAACAATTCGCTCAGAAACTGATGGACATCAAAGCCATCAAGTTACAACCCAATGAGCCATTCACATGGGCTTCAGGATGGAAGTCACCTATCTATACCGACAACCGCAAGACCCTCGGTTTCCCAGAGGTGCGTTCGTTTGTAAAACTCGAACTCTGTCATGCCATTCAAGAGAATTTTCCTGAGGCAGAGGCAGTAGCCGGTGTCGCCACGGGTGCTATCGCACAAGGTGCTTTGGTGGCTGACGAGTTAGGACTGCCCTACGCTTATGTCCGTCCGAAACCGAAAGATCATGGTATGGGTAATCAGGTGGAAGGCGAACTGAAGAAAGGCGCGAAGGTGATTGTAGTAGAAGATCTGATATCTACTGGTGGTTCTTCATTGAAGGCTGTAGAGGCGTTGCGTCAGTATGGCGTGGAGGTGATTGGTATGGTGGCCTCTTTCACTTATGGTTTCCCCGTTGCCGAAGAGGCTTTCAAGGAGGCAGGTGTGAAACTCATCACACTGAGCAACTATGCTGCAGTGTTAGAGCAGGCTGCCGAGACGGGTTATATCAAGGCCGAAGATATTGAAGTGTTGAACGAGTGGCGTAAGTCACCAAGTACTTGGAAACAATGACGAAATTTGAAAGTAGCGTAAAGCCCATCCCTTATCCTGTAGAGGATGTGTATCGTAATATCAGTGATCTGCGTAACCTCGACAGGGTGCGCGACCGTGTGCCAGAGGATAAGTTGTCGGACTTCGCCTTCGACCAAGATACTGTTCAGGTGAAGGTAGACCCCGTAGGACTTCTCAAACTGCGTATCATTGAACGCGAGGAAGGCAAGTGTGTGAAGTTCGAGACGGAACAATCACCGATGCCCTTTAATCTTTGGATACAGGTATTGCCCGTGACAGAGACGACGAGTAAGATGAAGGTGACGGTCAAGGCAGACATCCCCTTTATGCTGAAAGGGATGGTTGCAGGTCCTTTACAAGATGGTGTCGAGAAGATTGCCGATGCGCTGGCACAGGTGCCGTATGTATGACGATATAACGTTATAACGATATAACGAAAAAAGAAAGAAAATGGCGAACAAACTTTGGGAGAAGAATTTTGAGGTCAATGCCGAAATAGAACGCTTCACGGTAGGTCGTGACCGCGAGATGGACCTTTATCTCGCCCCTTACGATGTGTTAGGGTCGATGGCTCATATCACGATGTTGGAGTCTATCGGGCTTTTGAAGGCTGATGAGTTGAAGCCGTTGTTGGCAGCGTTGAAAGATATCCATGCCATCTGTGAGCGTGGTGAGTTTACCATTGAGGACGGTGTGGAGGATGTTCATTCTCAGGTGGAGCTGATGCTCACGCGTCAACTGGGTGATATGGGTAAGAAGATCCATTCCGGTCGTTCACGTAATGATCAGGTGCTTGTTGACCTGAAACTCTTTACCCGTCATGAACTGATGGAGATAGCCGATGGTGTCAAAGTGCTCTTCGACGAGTTGATTGCCAAGAGCGAACAGTATAAGAAGGTATTGATGCCTGGATATACTCACTTACAAGTAGCGATGCCCTCGTCGTTTGGTTTATGGTTTGGCGCCTATGCAGAGAGTCTTACTGACGATATGCTTTTCTTACAAGCTGCCTATAAGATGACTAACCGTAACCCGTTAGGTTCAGCAGCAGGCTATGGAAGTTCCTTCCCTTTGAATCGTCAGATGACAACAGACCTGTTAGGCTTCGACTCGATGGATTATAACGTCGTCTATGCACAGATGGGACGTGGCAAGATGGAGCGTAACGTAGGTTTTGCCATCGCTACGATTGCCGGTACATTGGCGAAGATGGCATTCGATGCTTGTCTGTTTAACTCGCAGAACTTCTCGTTTGTGAAACTGCCGAAGGAATGTACTACCGGTAGCAGCATTATGCCCCATAAGAAGAACCCCGACGTCTTCGAACTCATCCGTGCGAAATGTAATAAGCTACAGGCATTGCCTCAACAGGTAACGCTCATTATGAATAACCTGCCCGTAGGTTATTTCCGCGACTTACAGATTATTAAGGAAGTCTTTTTGCCTGCCTTCGACGAACTGAAAGACTGTTTGCAGATGGCAGCATATATCATCAACAAGATAGAAGTACGTGAGGATATCCTCGACAATCCGATGTACGACCCCATCTTTTCTGTGGAAGAAGTCAACCGTCTTGCTGCTGAGGGAATGCCGTTCCGTGATGCCTATAAGAAGGTAGGACTCGATATCGAGGCAGGTACCTTTACGCCCAATAAGGACATCCATCATACTCACGAAGGTTCTATCGGTAATCTCTGCAACGACAAGATCAGTGCCTTGATGCAGCAGACACTTGACGGTTTCGGTTTTGAAAGAGTGAAAGAGGCGGAAAAGAAGTTGTTGTCATGAAGAAACTCTTCCTCCTTACATCTACCATCTTCCTTCTTTCCTGCGGGGCAGAGCAAGAATACAGTTCGTGGCCTTGCCGTTTTATCTACGACAATAGTATTCATCTGGATGCTACTCTATCTACGGCTATGAACTATAGTTCACGAGGTGTGTTCTGCAAGATTACGGAATCGAGTACGGGTGGTGTGAAATACTATAACTTCACGAATAACGACGGTCTTTCATCCCAACAGCGTGCGACGGCTGTTGAACAAGAGAGTCACTATCGTCTCGGGCTTAATGAAGGTATTATTGTAGGTTTTCAGACATTGAATACCGAAGGGGGCAACGGTGGCTTTGCCGCATACGACTTACAATGTCCTAACTGTGTACGTCGTGAGAATAATACCGCCAATCCCAATTATCCTGTAAAGATGGATAGCAAAGGTATTGCTACCTGTACGAAATGTGGCAAGCAATACGACCTGAACAATGGCGGTCTCATCCTTAATGGTGAGAAAGGTGATGTCGGACTGGAACGTTATCGCAGAGCCTCAGCCACGGGTCCCCAAGGTACTCTCAGTGTTTTCTCGGAATAAAAGTAAAGTCCTGCGAGTATTAAACTCAGCAGGACTTTATATTAATAATCTTCTTCCTCCTCTGGACGGTCTTCTTCGATGACAAGGTTATCGATGATGAAGTTCTGACGCTCCATCGTGTTCTTACCCATATAATACTCTAAGAGTTTCTGAACCTGGTCGTTCTTCTGAAGAGTCACTTGCTCAAGACGGATATCGGGACCGATAAAGCCAGCAAACTCCTCTGGGGAAATCTCTCCTAAACCCTTAAAGCGAGTAATCTCAGGATCAGGACCTAACTCCTGTATCGCCTGCAAACGCTCCTCTTCGCTATAGCAGTAGCGGGTGATGAAGTCGCCTTTATCGCCACTTAAAACTTTCTTGTTCTTGATCTTCGTACGACGATTGCGGACGCGGAACAACGGTGTTTGAAGCACATAGACATGGCCTTTCTTCACCAATTCAGGGAAGAACTGCAGGAAGAAGGTGATGATTAGCAGTCGGATATGCATGCCGTCGACATCGGCATCGGTGGCAACTATCACCTTATTATATCTAAGACTGTCGAGTCCCTCTTCAATATCGAGGGCGGCTTGCAAGAGATTGAACTCTTCGTTCTCATAGACCACCTTCTTGGTAAGCCCAAAGGAATTCAAGGGTTTACCACGTAATGAGAAGACCGCCTGCGTATTCACATCGCGGCTCTTGGTGATACTTCCGCTGGCAGAGTCACCCTCTGTGATGAAGATACACGATTCTTCTTTGCGGTCGTTCTTGACATCAGAGAAGTGAATACGACAGTCGCGCAGTTTACGGTTATGCAGGTTGGCTTTCTTAGCACGCTCACGAGCCAGCTTTGTTACACCAGCCATCGCCTTACGCTCGCGCTCACTCTCCTTGATTTTATTCTCAATGACGTCAGCCACATCCTGATGGATATGCAGGAAGTTATCTACCTGTTGCTTGATGAAGTCGCCCACATATTTATTAATAGACTCACCATCAGGTGCCATCTGTGTAGAACCGAGTTTGATCTTCGTCTGACTCTCGAAGACAGGCTCCTCTACATTGATAGCAATAGCAGCAACAAGACCGGCACGGATGTCGCCTGGCTCGTATTTACCGAAATACTCTTTGATGGTCTTGGCGATATGCTCCTTGAAGGCACTCTGATGTGTTCCACCCTGAATGGTATGCTGTCCGTTGACGAACGAATAATACTCTTCACCGTATTGGTTGGCATGTGTGAAGGCTATCTCGATATCCTCGCCTTGTAAGTGAACGATAGGATAGAGGGCATCATTGGTCATACGGTCTTTCAACAGGTCTTCCAATCCATTGCGAGAGAGGATACGCCGCCCGTTATACATAATCGCCAGTCCTGAATTCAGGTAGGTATAGTTGCGCAGCATATTCTCCACAATGTCATTATGGAAGGAATAGCCCTTAAACAACGTGTCGTCTGGTTCGAAGAAGATATAGGTTCCTGTTTCGTCCTGCGTAGGTTCCGTAACGTCGCTTTGTAGGATACCCTTTTCAAATACCACCTTGCGTACCTGTCCGTCGCGATAACTATGTGCCTCGAAGTGTGAACTGAGGAAGTTGACGGCCTTGATACCAACACCGTTCATACCTACCGACTTCTTGAAAGCCTTTGAGTCGTACTTACCACCTGTATTCAGTTGGCTCACAGCCTCAACGATCTTTCCCTGGGGGATGCCACGTCCATAGTCGCGTACAGAAACGCGCAGGTTGTCTTCAATGTCTATCTCGATGCGCTTACCGGCATTCATGCGGAACTCATCGATAGAGTTATCGATGGTCTCTTTCAACAGTACATAGATACCGTCGTCAGCGTGTGAACCGTCATCAAGGCGTCCCACATACATACCAGGGCGCGTGCGGATATGATCTACGTCAGAGAGGTGACGGATATTATCGTCACTATATTGTACTTGTTCTTCGATGATATTCTTCTCTTCGCTCATATATCTTCTTAAATACTTTTCTTAAAACACCTTCTGCGCTTATGTTGCACATGCTCCAGATACTGCCACTGTGACTGTACCTTCTCGTTGGTTTCCATCTCTACGTTGGTCTCGCCCCACTTGAAACCATATTTCTGATACTGGGGAATGAGGTCGTAGAACAATAAAGCATTGGCACCTTTCTGTTGATACTCTGGAAGGATTCCCACCAACATCAGGTCGACACACTCTGCCTTGTGGAACTTCAAAGCGCGAATACAGTGCCACCAACCGAAAGGAAACAGACGTCCGTTCTTACATTTCTGCAGGGCTCTCGTCATATTGGTAATGGAGATGCCTACACCAATGACCTCATGATTAGGCGTGTTCCAGTCTTCTATCAGACAGAGCAGATTCATATCAAGCATGGGGAAATACATCTTCAGATACTCGTCAATCTGCCGTTCCGTCATCTGCGAATAGCCATAGAGATTTCCGAAAGTCTTGTTGACCACATCAAGCACCTTACGACCATACTGTTCCTTACCGAATACCTGACTGCGCTTGGGATGCATCGGGTGGAGATTATAACGCTTCATCACCAACTCGGCAATCTTCTTGTATTTCTCTGGCATACCGTCTTTGGGGACGATGAGTTTAAATTCCACGTAGTCGTTATCTTTTTCCCAACCGTCCATCAGTTCCATGTGGCGGGGATAATAGTCGTAATTGTAGATCGTCGCCATCGTACCCAGTTGATCGAAGCCCTCAATAAGCATTCCTTCTGGGTCCATATCGGTGAAGCCCAACGGACCGACTATCTCTGTCATGCCCTTCTTTTTACCCCAGTCAGCCACTGCATCCAGCAATGCCTGTGATACTGTGAAGTCATCAACGAAGTCAATCCATCCGAAACGTACACTCTTACGCTCCCAACGGTCGTTGGCACGATGGTTGATGATACCAGCAATACGACCCACCACCTTATTGTCGCGATAGGCAAGGAAATACTCTGCCTCACAAAACTCGAAGGCGGCATTCTTGTCTTTGCTCAACGTATGGACCTCATCGTTGTGCAGATTGGGGGCGTCGTAAGGGTTGTTCCGATAGAGGTCATAGTGAAACTGGATGAAGGCTTCCAAGCCTTTCTTGTCTGTCACTTTTCGGATTTCTACTGATGGCATGATACTTCCTTTATTACATTAATTGCACAAAGGTAGTGAAAATCGAGGGAAAATCCAAAAATTTAACCTATTTTACGGCAAATGAATAGTTTGTGGGAATTGTCTGACAGGGTAGTGGCGAAGATAAACACCTCTCCGCCGTCCTTGATTTTTAGTTTCTTACGCAGGGTATCAACGGACATCGGGAAGTTGCGGATGGTGATATTCGCATAGGTGATGCCTTGCAGGGCAGTCTTCAGTTCCTGCTTGTTCATCGAGGTTATTGCCTCTATCACGAACTGTCTTCCAGGAAATTCCTTGATTTCATGGTCGGATATGAAGAGATGAGAGTTGGCAGACAACTGGCTGACACCAAAGGTTTCCTCGATTTCCCTAAAGCATCCAGCCTTCATGATACTGGCATTGGGCTCGAAAAGTAGTAACTTTCCGTTTGTCCCACCCCATGGGACTATTTGTCCCACCCTATGGGACACTTTGTCCCACCCTATGGGACTACTTGTCCCACCCCATGGGACTATTCGAAACTCTTGGGTATTGTTCACACAAACGACCGATATCGGTTTTGTTTGTCCGTTTTTGACGATGAGCAGCAACTCTTTGCACTCATTGTCGACGCTGACGATATGTACTTCTGAAACATGACTAAGGTCTTCTACTGCCTTGCGCCAATCGAGCATCGGCGAGAGTTTCAGGATGATCGTTTCTGCCTTTTCCAGCAATAGGGGCATGAGTTCTACGACATTAGGCGTACAATCCTCGATGCCGTAAGTGCGACTGCCGTGTATGTCCCTTCGTGCAGGGTCGAGAAAGATCACATCCGCATGCTCGATATTCATTAAGACATCCTGTGCTTCCCCATGAATCACCTCTGCCTCCAAACCTAATACCTGAAAGTTATGTTGCGCGATGTCGCATAGTTCCTTATTACGTTCTACGTAAATGCGCCTTTTGAACTTCTGCGACATCCAGTAGAAATCAATGCCGAAACCGCCAGTTAAGTCAATAAGACTGTTACCTATACCAGCCAGATTTGCTTTATATCTCGCCGTTTGCTCACTGGAACATTGTTCCATATTGAGATGAGGCGGATAGACAATATCATCGATAGCAGCCCAAGAGGGAAGTTTCTTCCGTGCCGTCTGCCAACCTGCTATCTGTTGCAGTGCCATTTGCATATCCACTTCCGCATCCCGATTGCTCAAAGCCAGTCGTTTCACATCTTCTTCCCGATGGGCTAAGATATATTGTCGTGTTGCCTCGTTAATCATCATTTGTTTGATTTCCGAGGGCAAAGATACGAAAATTTTGCTTACATTCCTCTCAAACGAGAGTCGAAATCGCGTGCACCACCTTTTTCTCCGAAGATTTTCAGAAGCAAAGACGTGCGCATATTCGTCACTCGTTGGGGCGAACTACCTGTAAGAAGGGCTATCTCACTGGGCGTGAAACGTAAACGAATCAGCAGACAGACATTCGTTTCCAAGGGCGAGAGATTGGTGGAAGCATTCAGACGGGCAAGGAATTCTGGCGACTGTTGATGAATCAGTGCATGGAGTTCTTTCCAGTCGGCATTCTCTGCCTCTTTGCCTTTTGCCGCCATGTGATGCAGACGATTGACGGTATCAGAAGACAACAAGCCTTCTGCCATCTGCCACGTTAGGTATTTCTGGTTCAAGGCATCGATATGGACGTTCAGTCGATTGATGCGACGACGATAATATCCTATGCCTATCAGGATACATACTAAGAGGAAAGAGATGCAAGAGAGCAAGAGTATTGTGAGGCGATACTGACGACGTTCCTTTTGTTGTTGTTCTAATTGTGTCTGCAAGGCGATGATATCAGCAGAAGGACTCTCTACGTATGCCTCTTGATAATAGCGGTTCAGGCGTTTCGAAAGGTCTGCCACCCGCTCGTGGAAACCCTCTTTCTGATAATAGTTAATCAGGTTTTCATAACAATGAATACGCGTCTCTGGGTTGGGCGAATACAACAATTCATACCAGAGATCGTGTGCCTCTTGGGTATTTCCCTGTTGGGCAAGGATATCTGCTTGCAACAGTTTTCCTTTGTCAAGGTCGGCATATTCACGAGCCGATGCCAAGAGTTCCAGGGCTTCTTTCATCCGTTCTTTTTGACGCATCAGACTTGCCTCGTTGACTAACGATGTCGCCCTGATATTACCCTTTGTCTGAACACGCAACTTCCGCGACAGTTCCACATAGTATTGCAGGCTGTCTATTTGCTGCGTCTTATCGAAAGTCGTCGCCAAGTTGTTGATCATCCGAACCTGCCAGTCGACATCATCCGTCTGTTGGGCGGCCTCCAAGGCACGATGATAATAACGAAGGGTGAGAGGAGTGTTATTGGCATTATCGTTGATATCACCCAATACGGCATTGAGTGTAAAACTCAGCGCTGGGTCTTTCAGGCACTCTGCCATCTTCTCCACCTGTTTGATCATCGTCAGTCCTTCGATATAACGGCCTTGAGCATAGGTATTCATACCCTGATGAAGCATTGCCCGGGCTTGATGATTCTTGTCATCTGTCTGTTTGAAGAAGTCGATGCAACGCTCCAACAGTGTATCATCCTTTAAGGGAACACCAACGTTATGCATCGCCTCCATATACAACAGAGCATAGAGTCTCTGCTGAGCAGAGTCGAGCGTGACAGAATCCCTGTGAAGGGAGTCGAGCATCTGAAGGGCACGGTAAGGTTGGTGGTCGGTATATTTTTCTATTTCATCTAATATTCCATAGGCAGACTGCTTCTTTGAGCAGCCTGCCATCAAGAGAGAACTAATGACTAATAAATATACTAAAGTGTTTCTCATTTCTCCTTCTTATCGTCTGTAAAGGCGAAATTAAACGGCATAGTGAATTTCACACGTACCACTTTTCCGTTTTGCTTTCCAGGTGTCCATTTGGGCATCGACCTAACGACACGCAGAGCTTCAGCATCAAGAGAGGGCCATACATTTTTAACCACTACGGCATTGCTAACACTACCGTCTTTCTCAATAATAAAGGTCACGAGGACACGACCTTGCTTGTTCAGTTTCATAGCATCCTCTGGATATTTCATGTTTTGACCCATAAACTGCATCAGCGCAGACATGCCACCAGGGAACTCAGGCATCTGCTCTACAACATCGAAAGCCTTCTCTTCTTTGAGATCAGCTTCATTCGAGACGACTGTCTTCTGTGCCCATGCCATTGTCGACATGCAGAGTGTCATCATTGTGAATAGAATCATTTTTTTCATACGACTGTTCATTTTTTAGAGTTAATGTTTGATGTTTTTGGTGTTCGAACGATGCAAAAGTAGCGGTTTTTATTTTTCCTACCAAGAAAATCATTACACGATATTACACAATCCGATTTTTTTCGTACTTTTGTGGGCGAAATGGCGATAAAATACACACATAAGGAAGAATTATGGAATGCTTGGAGTCATGCTGGCGGTATCGTGATGGGTGTGGCTTTTGGTATTGTGTTCCTGGTGATGGCGTTCAAGGGCGATAATCCTTGGGCACGTTTAGGCGTGTGTCTCTATCTCTTCGGCATGTTGGGCAGTTATATTGCCTCTACCGTTTATCACACACTACCTCGTCGCTCTAAATGGAAAGAGCGACTGCGTAAGTGGGACCATGCTGCCATCTATTGGCATATCGCAGGTTCGTATTCACCATTGACATTAGTAGCACTGCGTGCACACAGTTATTGGGGATGGGTACTATTTATCTTCGTTTGGACATGCGCCATTGTGGGTACGATCATCAGCTTCGTCAAACTCAAAGAGCATTCGAACATCGAGACGTTTTGCTTCATCGGCATGGGCTTGAGTGTCCTCGTGGCCTTCAAACCCCTACTGGATGCCGTCTCTACTGCTGCTGTCATATGGCTTATCGCCGAGGGCGTCGCCTACATCACAGGTGCCGTCTTCTATACCTTCCATAAGAAGAAATATATGCACAGCATCTTCCATTTCTTCGTCCTCCTCGGCAGCATCTGTCATATCATCGCTGTCTGGGATGTACTGATGGAATATATTTAAGTTCCTTTCTCTTTTTTTTGTGTTAGTGTTGTTATCGCGACAAGAACTTATCTACTTTCAATGCTGTCTGCTTGCCACTTGCCATGGCACGAACCACAAGGCTTGCACCATTGGCGGCATCGCCGCAGACGAAGACATTCTCGGGATACTGAGGATGCTCGGGCTTGAGGAATCCCATAGCGAGTAATACCAACTCTGCCTTGATAATCTCGGGTTTGCCTTTCTCTACCATGATAGGACGACCACCTTCGGGATTCGGTTTCCAGTCTATCTCCTGCACCTTCACACCCGTCAGTTTACCATCCTTACCCAAGAACTCCAAGGTATTGATGTTCCAACGGCGTTCACAACCTTCTTCATGACTGCTGGTGGTCTTCAAGGTACGAGGGTAGTTAGGCCAAGGGTTGTTCGGGTCTGTAGGACCAACAGGGGGCTTCGGCATAATCTCTATCTGCGTGACGCTCTTGCATCCCTGACGATGTGCCGTACCGATACAGTCGGAACCCGTGTCACCACCACCGATGACTAATACGTCCTTGCCTTTTGCCGTTACCAACTCGTCTTTCTTGAACTCCATACCTGCCAGAATACGGTTTTGTTGCGACAGGATGTCGAGTGCCAGATGGACACCCTTCAGTTCTCTTCCTGGAATCTTCAGGTCTCGTGCCGTTGGAGTACCAGTGGCGATGACAACGGCGTCAAATTGAGAATTGATAATTGATGATTGACAATTGGCTGCGCTCTCAGAACCATTATCAATTGTCAATTGTCCATTGTCAATTGCTATGGTGCAACCATAGCGAAACTCAATACCTTCCTCTTCCAACACACGCAGGCGACGGTCGATGATTGCCTTGTTGAGCTTAAAGTTAGGAATACCATAGCGGAGCAAGCCACCTGCGGCTTCGTTCTTGTCGAACACCGTTACCGTATAACCCAACAGGTTGAGATCGTGGGCTGCAGCGAGTCCTGCAGGACCTGCACCAACGACAGCCACGCGCTTACCGTTGCGCTTCGGATGATGGATGCGGATGAATCCCTCGCGGAAGGCTGCCTCCGTGATGGCACACTCGTCTTCACGATTGGTGGTAGGCTCATGCTCTATCAGGTTGAGGATACACGATTTCTCGCAGAGGGCAGGACAGATACGTCCTGTAAACTCTGGGAAGGGGTTGGTGGCATTCAACAGCCGATAAGCCAGTTCCCAGTCGCCTTTATATAACGCGTCGTTCCACTCGGGGGGCTTATTGCCTAAGGGACAAGCCCAATGGCAGAAAGGCACTCCACAGTCCATACAGCGCGATGCCTGTGCCTTACGTTCCTTGGTGTTCAGTGTTTGTTCTACCTCACTGAAGTCATGAATTCTATCTTGTAACGGACGATACCCTGCTTCCTGTCGGTGTATCTCCAAAAATGCTTTCGGATTTCCCATTTTATATGATTGATAATTGACAATTCTTTAACCTTTAACCGTTAATATTCGCGTTGCATATCTGCAATCTTGTCGCGCAGTTTCTTCATCTGCTCCTCTTGCAGCACTCGTTTATACTCGATAGGAACTATCTGGATGAAGTCACCCACATAGCGGTTCCAGTCATCGAGCATGGTCAGTGCCAGTTTAGAGCCCGTATATAAGTAGTGCTGGCGGATCAGTTCATGCAGTTCTTTCCGATACTGCGCCTCTTCTACGAGGTTGATTTCCACCATATCCATATTACAGAAGTAGTCGAAGTTGTGATGCTTGTCCCAGACATAAGCGACACCACCCGACATACCTGCAGCGAAGTTACGTCCTGTCTCACCCAGCACAACTACGCGACCACCCGTCATATACTCACAGCAGTGATCACCTGCACCTTCAATAACAGCGATGGCACCAGAGTTACGTACACCGAAGCGCTCACCAACCTTACCGTTGATATACAACTCGCCACTTGTAGCACCATAGAGTCCAGTATTACCTGCGATGATGTTATCCTCGGCATTGAAGTTAGAACGCACTGGAGGCAGGATAGCGATACGTCCGCCACTGAGTCCCTTGGCGAAATAGTCGTTGGTCTCACCTTCCAGTTTGAAGGAGATACCTTTCGTCAGAAAAGCACCAAACGACTGACCTGCAGAGCCTTTGAACTTCACGTTGATAGTCTGGTCGTGCAATCCATTCAGACCATATTTCAAAGCGATTGTACCAGCCAGCATGGCACCAACGGCACGGTCGGTATTCTTGATGGCATAGTCGAGGTTCACCTCTTCCTGTCGCTCAATGGCTGGTTTCGCAGCACGGATAATCTGCTGGTCGAGCACGTTATCCAAGTCTTTGGTCTGTTCGGTCGTATGATACAACGAGGTATTGCCTTCTTCCTGACACAGCAGTCTTGTGAAGTCGAGAACCGACTCTTTGGTTTCTACCAACTCCGTATGTCCTACGATATCGTTCAGATGCTTATAACCCATCTCTGCCAGGTATTCACGCACCTCTTGGGCGAGGAAGGTGAAGTAGTTCACCAGATACTCATAGCGTCCCATGAAATGCTTACGCAAGGCAGGGTTCTGCGTGGCAACACCCATCGGACAGGTGTTCAGGTTACATTTACGCATCATCATACAACCCAGTACGATGAGGACGGATGTTCCGAAACCAAACTCCTCGGCACCGAGCAACGCCATGATGACGATGTCGCGACCCGTCTTGATCTGTCCGTCAACCTGTAGGCGAACCTGTCCGCGAAGACCGTTCTTCACCAGTGTCTGCTGTGTTTCGCTCAATCCAATCTCAGGCGAGATACCTGCGAAACGCATACTGCTTGCAGGTGAAGCACCTGTACCACCTTCAGAACCAGAGATGACGATGAGGTCGGCTTTGGCTTTTGCCACACCAGCGGCAATCGTACCCACACCACTCTCGGCTACCAGTTTCACACTGATGGCTGCCTTCGGATTGACATTCTTCAGGTCGAAAATCAACTGGGCGAGGTCCTCAATCGAATAGATATCGTGATGAGGTGGGGGCGAGATGAGGGAAATACCCGGGATAGAGTGACGTGTCTTGGCGATGACTTCGTTTACCTTGAAGCCAGGCAACTGACCGCCTTCACCAGGCTTGGCACCCTGTGCCACCTTAATCTGTATCTCTTCTGCATTCACCAGATATTCCGTTGTCACACCAAAGCGTCCACTGGCTACCTGCTTGGTCTTCGACGACAGCGAGATACCGTCAACAGTGCTGTGGAAACGTTCAGAGTCTTCACCACCTTCACCCGTATTAGAACGCGTTCCTAACTTGTTCATGGCGAGACAGATGGCTTCGTGAGCCTCTTTCGAGAGGGCACCGAATGACATCGCACCTGTGACGAAATGCTTTACGATGTCCTCAACAGGCTCTACCTCGTCAACGGGAATCGGGTTCTTCTTGAAACCGAGGAAGTCACGGATGAAAATCGGGTCGGCTTTCTCGTCAACCAAACGGGTGTACTCCTTGAATTTCTCATACGAACCCGTACGGGTAGCCAGTTGCAAGGTGGCGATCGTCTCGGGGTTCCACGCATGACGGATACCGTCTTTACGCCAGTGGAACTGTCCGAGGTTCGGCAGGAATGTTGTGTCTGTGTTGTTATGAGCATAGGCTGCCTGATGCAGCATGATGGCGTCCTTGGCAATCTTCTCCAATCCGATACCGCCGATGGTGCTGACTTCTGTACCAAAGTAAGCCTTCAGCAGACTCTCCGAGAGACCGATGCTCTCAAAGATCTTCGCACCACGGTAGCTGCGGATGGTCGAGATACCCATCTTCGCCATGATTTTAAACAAGCCTTTCTTTACGGCTTTGATATAGTTGGCTTCTGCCGTCGCATAGTCTTCTTGTATCTTATGACGCTTCACGAGGTCATCGAGGATGGCGAAGGTCATATAGGGACAGAGTGCCGAAGCACCATAGCCCAGCAACAGGGCGGCATGCATCGTCTCACGAATCTCACCGCTCTCAACAATCAATGCTGTCTGCACACGCTTACCGACACTAATCAGGTAGTGGTGAACGGCACTCACTGCCAACAGGGATGGGATGGCGGCATGATCGGCATCCACGTCACGGTCGCTGAGGATGATATAGTTGTAACCCTCGTCCACGCTCTTCTCTGCATCATGACAGAGTTTCTCTAATGCGTCATGCAGACCGTCCTCTCCCTTATCGCAGGGGAAGAGAATCGGCAACTTCACCGTATTGAATCCCTTATAACGGATGTTACAGAGGATATCGAGTTGGGTATTGTTCAGAATAGGATGTGGCAGACGCACCATCTTACAGTTGGTCTCGTCAGGTGTCAGGATTCCGTGACCTACGCGTCCGATATACTCTGTGAGTGACATCACGAGTTCCTCACGGATGGAGTCGATGGCAGGGTTCGTGACCTGTGCGAACTGCTGACGGAAATAGTTGAAGAACGTCTGAGGACGATCAGAGAGGACTGCCAACGGGGTATCATTACCCATTGCTGCCGTCGGCTCAACACCGTTTACTGCCATAGGGGCAATAGTGCCGTCGACATCCTCTTCTCCATAGCCGAACATGATTTCCTTCTGCAACAGGTCGGGAACACTGTTCTCTACATGGCGACCACTCTTTAGTTTCTCTAACTGGATACGATTCGTTGACAGCCATTGGCGATACGGATGCTCATGGGCGAGTTGCTCTTTGATTTCTCCGTCGTAATAGATTTTTCCTTCCTGTGTGTCAATCAGCAATATCTTACCTGGTTGCAAACGTCCCTTTTCGGCAACCTCTGTCGGGTCGAAGTCAATGACACCTGCCTCCGAAGCCACTACCATCGTATCGTTCTTGGTGATGGTATAACGGGCAGGACGGAGTCCGTTACGATCGAGCATACCACCTGCAAAGCGTCCGTCGCTGAACAACAGGGCGGCAGGACCGTCCCATGGTTCCATCAGGATAGAGTGATACTCGTAGAACGCCTTCAGGTCTTCCGAGATAGGGTTCTTGTCGTTGAACGATTCAGGTACCAGTACGCTCATGGCGTGAGGCAATGACAGTCCGCTCATCACGAAGAACTCCAGCACGTTGTCGAGCGATGCCGAGTCTGACATACCTTTCTGTACGATAGGTGATATCTCGCGGATATCTCCCAGTGCCTCACTGCTCAGCACGCTCTCTCGTGCCTGCATCCATCCGCGGTTACCACGGATGGTGTTGATTTCTCCATTATGAGCCAGCAAGCGGAACGGCTGGGCTAATGACCACGTAGGGAATGTGTTTGTGCTGAATCGTGAGTGCACCAGCGCCAGTCCGCTTGTGAAATAGGGATTTGATAAATCGGGGAAATACTCACGCAACTGTCTACTGGTGAGCATTCCTTTATAGATAATGCTTGTGTTGTTCAGTGAACAGATATAGAAGTCCTTGTCGTCCACCCTGCGTTCTATCTTCTTACGTATAATATATAAGGTACGTGCGAAGGTAGAAACATGGTCGTCGGTAACGCCTGTGACGAAAATCTGTTTGATGTCAGGCTCGTTGCTTTTGGCTGCCTGACCGATACATTCTGAATTGGTGGGAACGTTGCGCAGGTGCATCAGTTGCAGTCCTTCGCGCTCAATCTCTTCGAGCATGATACTCAGAATTGCCTGCTGCTTCTGCTCGTCTTTAGGTAGGAACACCAGTCCTGTACCGTATTTTCCCTTCTCGGGAACAGGAATACCTTGCAGCAGGATGAACTCGTGGGGTATCTGAAGCATGATACCTGCACCGTCACCCGTCTTCTTGTCGGCACCCTCGGCACCACGGTGCTGCATGTTCTCCAGCACGCGCAGGGCGTTGTCTACCAACTCATGGCTTTTGTTGCCGTGAATGTTTACCACCATTCCGACACCACATGCATCATGTTCGTAATCTTCTCGATAGAGTCCTTGTTGTTTAGAAGTTTGCTTACACTTTGTCATATTATCCTTCGTTTAATCTTTCATTTTGCTTGCAAAATTACTAATTTTACTTACATTATGACAAGTTTAAACCCTTCTTTCTATCAACAAAGCGAAGTAAAGTATCAGATTATAAGTATTGCGGTAAAATATCTTTCAATTTAAAAGTAAATCCAAAGCGATTGCTTTTAAATTGATAATTCTCTTTAAATTGTCAATTATCAATTGTCAATTATCAACTATCAAAAAGTCCATTATCTCTCCGAAATGCGTTATTTTCCTCAGTCTTTCATGCGGATATTCCTCTGATTTCTCTAATGCCCATACCACATGATAGGGGATATGTATTGCCCAGGCACCAGCAGCAAGGGCAGGTGCGATGTCGCTACGGAAAGAATTACCCACCATCAACGTCTGTTCTGGTGCTACGTCGAGGTTCTCACAGAGTTGTCGGTATTCCTTTTCTGTTTTGTTCGATACCGTCTCCATGTGTGAGAAATACTGTTCCAGTCCTGAGCGGCGTAGTTTTCCCTCTTGGTCCATCAGTTCCCCTTTGGTGAACACCACCAATTGGTAGCGCCTCAGGTCAGCCAGTTGTTGCAGTGTCTCTTGTACTTCTGGTAATGGTGTAGTGGGAAATTGCAGCAATTCCTTGCCCATATCCAGTAATTGCCTGACAATATCACCCGAGAGTTGTCCCCCACTGATGCGTACGGCATTTTCTATGAGCGAGAGGGTGAACGCCTTCGTGCCGTAACCTGTCAGTGGTAGGTTCTGATGCTCCGTGGCAAACAGTCCTTCGCTTACCTCACGGGCAGTTGCCCACGGACGCAACAACTCACAGCATCTGCGCTCCACGTCGTCAAACCACGACTGGCAGTCCCATAGCGTATCGTCCGCATCGAAAGCAATCACCTTGATATCCATATTAATTGATAATTGAAAATTCTCTTTAACCTATAACCTTTAACCTTTAACCTTTGCCAACTCTATCGAGTTGATGATATTCTGCCACAGCACATAACACCCAGCACCCACTGAAGCGACGGGATTCAGATACATATATGCCACCCAGATACTCAAGGCGGTATTCTTTTGGAACAGTGCCTGTCCACTATTGATTTCCTCTCCCAGATGCCTGCCAATGCCTCTTCCAATAAAGAACTGCACAAAGCAGAGGATGAATGTCAGTAGGGCAATCATCAGCAACAACGTCAGCGATGCTTCGCTATGCACAATGTTCTTTACCGTGATACCCGTCGTAATGGCGAGCGATACCGACCAGCAGTAGAAACTCAGGTTTGGCATTGCCGCTATTCGTGCACAGAGTCCCTTCACGTAGTGCTGCATCATCCAACCCAGCACCAATGGCAACAACAGTACCATCGATACCTTTTCCAAGATAATCAGGAACGCGTCGAGGAATTCCACATGCAATGTCTGTTCCAATATCGGAAACACGATGGGAATCAAAATAGCCGATGCCAGCGACGAGATCATCACATACGTCGTCATCGTCGAGATATTACCCCCTAACTTTCCCACTACCACAGGTGATGCCGTTGCGGCAGGTCCGATGATGCACGTCAACACGGCTTCCCACAATATCTTTTGTTCAACGTCAGCCTCTACATAGTAGATGATGCCGATATTCGCGGCAACCAACAGCATTTGTGCAATCAGTACACCGATATGCCAACAGTGTGGACGCATCTGGTGGAAGTCCACCTTACAGAACGTGATGAAAAGCGTCAGGAATACCGTGATAGGGAAGAGGACGTCGAAGACAGGACTCAGCACATTCCCCACGTGATCCAATTGCGGCACGTAGTAGAATATCAGATAGCAGATCGTACCTGTAGCGATTGCCACAGGCAGCGTCCATTCCTTTAGAAACCTGATAACTCCCATCCTCTTTTGTAATTTTGTGCAAAGGTACACATTTTTACGGTATTATGTATAGAAAAAGCCGAAAACTCTGAGATAGGTGCCGCCTATCTACCCGATAGGTACGAGCAAACGGGTCGAATGTAGGCTACTTTCGAAGTGTCCCAAGCCTTGGGACAAATAAAAAACTATTGAAATCCTTGCGACTTACAAAGATACTGTTGAAATAGGGACAGGACAATTACGGTTATAGGCTACGCTGGAATAGTCAATACAATGCGGGTTCCGTCCTTATAACTCTTGTCTAACTGCAAGTCGCCGCCAATCATCTTGGCAATACGATATGCCATGGGTAAGCCCAATCCCAGTCCTTTTTTGAAGGAATCGACCTTGTAGAACTTCTCGAAGATACGGTCTTGATCCTCTTCCGGTATACCAATACCCGTATCAGTGACACTGAACATCAACTGCGACGAGTCGGCAGAGAGGACAGCACCCAGTCTGACACTACCCTTCTCCGTGAACTTGATGCCATTGCCTATCAACTGTTGCAGGATTCTTTGCAGTGCCAGCGTATTGCTCTTGACGGTCAGCGCATCATCGACCTGCGGCTCATAGACGAGTTCCAGTTTACCGTTATTCTCCATCATAGCATTAGTCAGAAGATCGTTGCAGAACTCATTCACACGGATTTCGTCGGTAAGGCTATAACCGCTGTGTCCTTCGTTCTCAGAGAACTCCAGCAACTCATTGACGAAGTTCGTGATTTCCTGTGTATTGCTCTCGATGCTATGGACAATATGATCACGCTCTTCTGTGCTGAGTTTGAAGCGAGGGTTACCGATGATCTGTGCAAAACCTGTGATAACGTTCAACGGCGTACGTATCTCATGACTGACATGCTGGACAAAAGCCGTCTTCATACGGTCGCTCTCCTGAGCATGGTCGAGTGCCACAGCCAGTTGACGATTCTTCTCGTGCATCCGTTTCAGGAAATAGATTCCTACCATGCCAATGACGATCATCGCGCCCATAATCACACCTAAGACGATATACACATGGCGGGTATGCTCTTCCTGCTGTTCTTTTTCCAACTGGTCGACCTTAAAGAGCGTATTGAACTCATTTAACTGGTTTCTCACGCCTTTCAGATTCAGCGAATCAGACAGGTAGAACACCTCTTTATAGAGGTTTGCTGCTTCATCGAAGCGATGTGACAGACGCATGATCTCCGCCCGTTGTTTCTTCAGCATCAGCGCGCCCGACGGATCTTCCTGAACAGTATATCGTCCTATAATCTGGTTGTTGAAGTCGAGTGCCTTTTGATAGTCGCCTTTCTTCATGTAGAACATCGCCATGTTATAGAACACGGTCAGTTGCGAGTTGTCTCTCACGTCCTTCGTCGACTCGTATGCCTTCGTCAACAGTTCTTCTGCCTCATTGAGTCGGTTGAGACCCATCAGTGCCGTCGCGCGTGAGTTATAATAATAGGTATAATACGACGAATGGGCAGTCTTATCATCAGTCAGTCCCAAATCCTTCTTGTGAGCGTCCAGATAGGCACGCCAGAGGTCTGTCACCTCCAGCATCCGCTGATAGTTCTTCACCTCAGAGAGTACGCTGCAATAGTAGGGATAGACATCCAGCAGTGTGGAATTACCCATTTTCGCTTGCTGTAGTGCCTTGATGCAACGTTCATACGACTGGATGGCTTCATCATGGAAACCGATGTCCATATAGGCGTTACCCATGCCATAGGAAGCAAGTCCGATACCATAGTCATTGCCCCGTTTCTGGGCATCCTCATACATCCGTTTTACCTCTCGCAAGGCAGTGTTGCTATGGCCAGTAAAGATATGGTGATTGACAATCAGTACCCAGATGTCGTAATAGAGTTTCCAGTCCTTATGGTTCAGCAGGAACTGCTGTTGCTTGGGAAATTCCATCAACAGCGAGTCGATGAGGTCGGCATTATAGTAATAATACAACAGAGCGACACGTGCCGTTCCCTGCATCTTCACATCCCCCTGACGCTCAGCCTCAGCCAACAGTTCCGTGATACTGCTACGCTCCTGTTTCACGTCACCGGCATAGTAGCAGATATTGTATATCTTATAATATGCCTCTACCAAGTCTTTCCCTTTCAGGCGCGGCATCTCACGCCTGATGGAATCCACCTGTGCCTGATGGGCAGTCTGTGCCGTCCCTCTCAATGGCAACAGGGAAAGAAGTGCCATGCATACCGTTAGCAGTATCGGGTTCTTACGCATTTTTTTAGGTTTATCGAATGCAAAGATATAAAATTTCAAGAGAATATGACACGACTATTCAATTTTTTTTCATACCTTTGACCACTGGTCGGATTATGACATCAAATATGACGAGAAAAGAACGATATGACTTTATCCTCAAGTACTTCAGGGAACAGATGCCTGAGGTACAGACGGAACTGGAATTCGGTAGCGTGTTCCAGTTGCTGGTGGCAGTGATACTGAGTGCACAGTGTACGGACAAACGTATCAACCAGGTAACACCCGAACTCTTCCTCCACTATCCTGATGCAAAGGCGATGGCAAAGGCAGAAATAGAGGATGTGCTGGAATATATCAGCAGTGTGTCCTACCCTAACGCGAAAGCAGAACATCTGGTGAAGATGGCAAGGATGCTGGTGGAACGGCACGACGGTGAGGTGCCTGCGGATATGAATGCACTGCTCGACCTGCCCGGTGTGGGCAGAAAGACGGCGAATGTGATTCAGAGTGTCGCCTTCGGAAAATCGACAATGGCAGTGGATACTCATGTATTCCGCGTGAGTCATCGCTTAGGACTGGTATCACCGAAAGACGATACGCCGTATAAGGTAGAACTGACATTGGTAAAAAATATACCCGCGGAAGATATTCCACGGGCTCATCATTGGTTATTGCTTCACGGACGATATGTCTGTACGTCGCGGAAGCCTCATTGCGAGAAGTGCGACTTGTCGGTTATTTGCCCCTCTGCGGCTGTTGCTGCGGACGCTGCCAACCGCCATTAGGACGCTGCCATCCGCCACGCGGCATTTGCCAGCCTTTCATCATCTGACGATGGAAACCGTTCTCGGCATTGATGACATCATAGAGTTTCGAAGCAGGAATGACCTGCAGCATCTTCTTATGATAGACCTGTGCCAACTGGCGTAACTCGATATCGAGTTTGTCACGTTCCTGAATAGCAGCAGCGCATTTCTTCTCATCGGCAGGCTTACCGACACCTACCTTCTGCATACGGGCATAGATGCCACGCTGCTTCTGATGCATCTCACGATACAGGGGGAAGAACCTTTTAGCCTCTTCGTCTGTCAGTTTAGCCTCTTTGGTGATATATGCCTCCAAGTTCGCCTGAAACTTCTCAGGCGAGAACTTCTGGTTGGGTTGTGCCTTCATCACCGTTGCCACCAAAAGACAAACAAATAATACTATCGACTTCTTCATATTGTGTTGGATTTTAATTCTCTACAAAATAGGCATAAATCTCCGCATTGTCGATCATCGCATAATCGGCAGCGGCATCCATATAGGCATCGGAGACAGTGGCAGATGCCTGCTGGGGCTGCTCCTGCTGACCGCCCATTTGGGTGAAATAGACAGCCACACTAAAGATGGCAACCACGAGACTTGCTGCGACAGCCATCCACGGACGGAAGGACACACGCTTGGCAGTAACGGGTTGAGACTCACGCTCGGGTAACTTCGCCATCACCTGAGTGGCAAAATTGTCAAAGTATCCCTCAGGAACCCTGAAGGGATTCTGCTTCGACATCCGTTCATTGAGATACTTTTCTTCGTTCATATCCATCTTGTTTTGTTGTTTTGACGTTTTAGTAATAAAATAGTTTAATCGCGTTGCTTAAAAAAGTCTGAAATCTTCTTAACAGCAATATGATACGACGCTTTCAGAGCGCCTTCAGAGGTGTTGAGAACCTTGCTCATCTCACCATATTTCATGTTATCATAATAACGAAGATTGAACACCGTGCGCTGTACATCGGGCAATTGGGCAATGGCTTCCTGCAACTGGGCTTCCGTCTCGTCGCCATCGAAATACTCATCAGCCATCAGCGTATTGGCAATACCTGCATCATCATCGGCACTCATCATTGAGGCGGCTTTCTGGTGACGTACAAAGTCGAGACTCTCATTGATGGCAATGCGATAGAGCCACGTAGAGAGTTTAGACGCCTGACGGAAGGAATCGAGGTTGGTCCATGCCTTCAACATTACATTCTGCATCACGTCGTTGGCATCCTCGTGGGTCAATACGATACGACGTACCTGCCAATACAGTTGTTCACTATACTGGCGCACAACCTGCTCAAAAGCCTTTCGCTGCGTGGCAGGGTCGGCAAGCATCTCCATCAGTCGCTTCTCGTCAGAAGATGCCATCAGATAAACTTCTTTAAGTGACTCCAAATAGTCTGATCATATCCATAGACATCAGGATAAGTCTGAATATGACCCGACAGATCCGGATAAAGTGTATAATACGTAATATAAAGAGGTACGTGAGGCGTAACCTGCAAGGTGCTGACTAATCGGTAAGGCTGTTTCCTTCCGTTCTCGTTCTCTGTAGGACGATGGGTACGCACATATTCACTACCCTGTTCTGTCTCAGGCGGGATGTCCATCGAGATACGTATCTTGTCGAGCGTCCACTCATCAACAGTATTGCCTAAGAGGAAACTTGCGAGGTCGAAAGGACGCTGCACACGGACACAGCCATGAGAGACGCCACGAAATGCGTTCTGGAAGAAACCAGGCGTGGAAGTATCGTGCAGATAGACCGAGTGATTGTTCTTAAAACGGAAGACGATACGTCCTAATGAGTTGCCTCGTCCACCATCCTGTGCCACACGATACTTGCCACTGGCAAGCATGGAACTGGAAACACTGCCAATAGCCACTTTCTTTCCTGTGGCACGTTCTGCAATATAATAGCGATGACGGGCGAAATAGCCACTGTCACCAGCATGGTGAAGCACATCATTATTCACGATACTCTGAGGAATACTCCATTCTGGATTCACCTGCATATATTCTATCGCACTCGTCAACAAAGGTGTCTTGGTAATCACTTTTCCACATCCAATACGCATCTCCGTCGAAGAGTTCGTATCAAAGGCATAAAGCATAAAGGCGGGGATATTCACCACAATGCGCTTGCCTGTAGTGGGCATTGGCTTCTTGTCACGCCAACGACAACGTTCCATATTGATTAATATCCGACGACGACTGGCATCAGAGGTAGAATCAACAAGTTGTCTCTTGAGTTGACTATACAAGGAAGACTGTGGCTCTGCCGCTCTCAGGAACTCCCCTACACTATCCGTCAATATCTTACTGAAGGCTGATTGATAGAAGGCTTCATTAGGACGCTCAATAGCCACATCATACATACCTCCTATCGCTGCCCTGGGATTCACAAAACCATAACGCTGACCTGCTGCATATTGCAGGTAGGCACGTGTCAGGTTATACTCCAAACGGGCTGTCACATCATTAGCAGAATGTTGCTGGTCGAAATCCAATGCGTGATAACGCTGCAAGTCTTCCTCAATTGCCTTCACCTTAAAGTAGGTCTCTGACAAGCCAATACTACTCAGTTGATGCAAGCACTGAACCAAGGTATCTGCCATGGGGGAAACACCCTGACGGTCAATCCACAACAGTCCATTACCCTGCCGATAATACAAGGCGGCACGACTATCGGGCGACAAAGAGTCACGACCAACATTCCCCATTTTATTGATGGCAGTCTGGACTTCATTGGGACTCAATTCAAAAACAGGCGTCTTCAAAGATGAAAACGCCTCCATTGTTATGTCCTTTTTCTGTTGAAACCCTTCACTACTACATCCTGTAATGACAAAAGCCAACAGAACTAAAAGAATCGTCAGATAACAATCTTTCTGACAACCTTTCCTACCTTGATAATATAACACCCTTTAGGAATGTTTGTAAGTTCTACTTTCTGAGCGGGACTCTCTATACGTACAGACATCACATGACGACCCGTCAGGGAAATAACTTCCATCACCTGACCTTCTGCGCCTGTTACACGAACTACTGACTTATTGACAGTAATCTGTATATCATTCCTTGTATCATCATCCTGCTCGACGCCAATAGTCTCAACCTGCGAAGCCTGAACGCTTGCAGGAATCATGAACAGCATGGCTGCCACCAGTGTTAATCCAAGTAAATGCTTCTTCATAAAATGTACATATTACGAAGGCAAAAGTAAACAATTTATTTGAAACTACCAAATAATCTGAGAAAAAAATGCACTTTAGAGGTCAAAAATCATCTGTTCGTCACTCAAGCGGCTGTTTTCAAACACTTCTTTTGCCTCTTTTAAGAGTACTTCTTCATCCTCATAACGGGAAGAATAATGACCCAAAATCAGAAGTTGGGCCCCTGCATCACGTGCTACCATCGCAGCCTGTCGCGCTGTAGAATGGCAGTACTTCTCTGCCCGTTGAATATTATCGTCGGCATACGTGCTCTCATGGTATAGAGCGGTTATCCCCTTCAACGACTCATGTAACGTCGGGATATAGCGGGTATCACTACAATAGGCATAACTGCGAGGCGGATCGGCAGGCTCTACAAGTCGGTTGTTAGGAACATGCTCTCCTTCCTCCGTCGTCCAATCCGCACCTGCCTTGATAATATTGATTTGACTGACGGGAATCTGATAGAAGTCTATCATGTCACGCTTGATATGCGGCTGGGTAGGTTTCTCCTTGAAAAGAAAACCGCAACATGGCATCCGATGCTCTAAGGGAATCGTCTCTACGGTCAGGCTATGGTCTTCGTAAATAACTTGTTGGCGAGTCGTGTCTATCGCCTGGAACACTACTTCAAACTCCAAACCCCTACAGAACATTCTCATCTGCTCTTGAAGCATCGGTTCCAGTTCTGCTGGTGCATAGACTGTGAGTTTGGCGGTACGTCCCAATAAGCCGAACGTACTGATCATGCCTATCAACCCAAAACAATGATCCCCATGCAGATGGGTGATAAAGACGGCAGAGAGTTTCGTAAAACGGATATGAGAGCGGCGCAACTGCATCTGGGTGCCCTCCCCACAATCCACCATAAACTGCTTCCCACGTATCTCAACAACCTGAGAAGAAGCATGATGGTGAAGTGTGGGCAGAGCGCTCCCACATCCTAATATGTGAATCCTAAACGGTTCCAAGAGAAAGACTCAATCGTCAAATCTTATAATCGTCAGCAGATGCCTCTTCCAATTTGATATCAGAATCGGGTTTCTTCAGTTGCTGACGTCCATATTCGTAGGTATCCTCACTATCCTTGATAACCAAAGAGTCCGGACTCAGTTTGACGAAATCATAGACAACAGCCTCTTCTTCCTCGCCACCGCCTTCACGAATGGATACCAATTCCAATTTGCCACGAAGCAATCTCCATGTTTTGTAGGTAAGGCTGCTCTGTTCGATACCCTCAACGATACCACCTTCCTTGATACGAAAACCGACCTCATCACTTCCATCAAGAGGATTAGGCATCACCCAGTTACCTAACAAGGCAGTCTGATTGATAACAACAAGAGCCTCTGTTTTCTTCTGGTTGGGAACAACTGCCAAACGGTCGCCTGACTGAAGACTGCCAAACACCTGGTTATTGTCACGGGCATAGGTAATATCTATTTGTATCGTATCACCCAAATCGGTCACAATCTGCAAGGTATTCATTGCCGTTTCCTCACCACAGGTGCCATAGATCGTAGGATCTTGCAAAGCACTCAAGTCTGTAGAATCACCGTTATCAAACGGAACCTTCTGTGTCTTACCGCCACAACTACTCATTGCCATTACCACACAGGCAATCATCGTTAGTACAATTGAAATCTTTTTCATGTCAGTTTTTGTTTATTGATTTTCATTTCTTTTTGCCTCATTCCAAAGAGCATCCATCTCCTCAAGCGTCATTTCTGTCAGGGGTTTCCCCATTTTGATACTATGTTGCTCGATATAATTGAAGCGACGGATAAACTTCTGGTTTGTCTCCTCTAATGCATTATCGGGATTCAGATGATAAAGGCGAGCGGCATTGATGACAGAGAAGAGGAAGTCACCCAATTCTTGCTCTGAACGTTGCTTATCCTCACGCTTTAACTCTGTTTCCAATTCGCCTAACTCTTCGCGTACCTTCGACCATACATCCTGTTTGTCTTCCCAATCGAATCCCACATGGCGGGCTTTGTCCTGTATGCGATAGGCCTTAATCAAAGAAGGCAAAGATACGGGCACTCCGCCTAATACGGTCTTGTTACCGTCTTTCTCCTTCTGCTTAATCTGTTCCCAGTTATCGAGCACCTCTTCTGCGCTCTTGGCAACCGTCTCGCCATACACATGTGGATGACGGAATATCATCTTATCACACAGTTTGTTACAGACATCTGCCACATCAAACTGTCCTTTTTCTTCTCCGATACGACTATAGAATACGATATGAAGCAGCACATCACCTAACTCCTTGCATATTTCATGCGAGTCGTCTTTCATCAATGCATCGCTTAATTCATACGCTTCTTCTATCGTGTTGGCACGTAAAGAATCGTTTGTCTGCTTGCGATCCCATGGGCATTCCACACGTAAGCGATCCATCACATCAAGCAGTCGTCCAAAGGCTGCCATTTTCTCTTCTTTTGTATGCATCTGTTCCATCGTAAATGCAAAGGTACTAAAAAATTCTTAATTCTTAATTCTTAATTCACATTTATTTTGTACCTTTGCACGTCATTAATAAAAAAATATGGAATTAGCGAGCAAATATGACCCAAAAGAGGTCGAATCGAAATGGTATCAGTATTGGCTGGATAACAAACTATTCGCCAGTAAACCTGATGGACGTCAACCCTACACTATTGTGATCCCACCGCCAAACGTTACTGGTGTGCTACATATGGGTCACATGCTAAATAACACGATTCAAGATATCCTGGTGCGCAGAGCCCGTATGGAAGGTAAGAATGCCTGCTGGGTACCAGGTACAGACCACGCCTCCATTGCTACAGAAGCAAAAGTGGTGAAGAAACTGGCTGGTGAAGGTATCAAGAAACGTGACCTGACTCGTGAGCAATTCTTAGAACATGCATGGGACTGGACACATGAGCATGGTGGCATCATTCTGAAACAGTTACGCCGTTTGGGTGCCAGTTGCGACTGGGACCGTACAGCATTCACCATGGACGAGAAGCGTTCTGAGAGTGTTATCAAGGTTTTCGTAGACCTCTATAACAAAGGACTCATCTATCGCGGGCTCCGTATGGTAAACTGGGATCCCAAGGCACTGACAGCATTGTCAACAGAAGAAGTTATATACAAGGAAGAGCAGAGTCATCTGTTCCATTTGAAATACTATGTAGACGGTCTAGATAAACTAGATAATCTAGAAGAACTAGAAAAAGAGGGTAACATCATCCACAAGGATGAGAAGGGCTATTATGCAGTTGTTGCTACTACACGTCCTGAAACCATCATGGGTGATACCGCTATGTGTATCAACCCCAAAGACCCGAAGAACCAGTGGTTGAAAGGGTGTAAGGTTATCGTTCCTTTGGTGAATCGCGTTATTCCTGTCATTGAAGACCGTTATGTCGATATCGAGTTTGGTACAGGCTGCTTGAAGGTAACACCTGCCCACGATACTAACGACTATATGTTGGGTAAGACTCACAACCTTGAGACCATTGACATTTTCAATCCCGATGGTACCATCAGCGAACAGAGTCCTATCTACGTAGGCATGGACCGTATGGACTGCCGTAAGCAAATCAGCAAGGACCTGCAGGAAGCAGGACTTATGGAACGCATTGAAGACTATATTAATAAGGTAGGCTATTCTGAGCGTAACCCTGATACCGCTATCGAGCCACGCCTTTCACTGCAGTGGTTCCTCAAGATGCAGCACTTTGCTGACATCGCTTTGCCACCAGTAGTAAATGGTGAGATGCACTTCTATCCACAGAAGTATGTCAATACCTACAAGAACTGGTTAGAGAACATTCAGGACTGGTGTATCTCACGCCAACTGTGGTGGGGTCATCGGATTCCTGCTTACTACTATAATGATCAAGATGACTATGTCGTAGCAGAGACACGCGAGGAGGCTTTGAAACTGGCTCAGCAAAAGGATCCAAAGGTAACTGATGCCGACCTGCGTCAGGACGAGGATGCCCTCGACACCTGGTTTAGTTCTTGGCTGTGGCCTGTATCGCTGTTCGACGGCATCAACAACCCCGGCAACAAGGAAATTAAATACTACTACCCCACCTCTGATTTGGTTACGGCTCCCGATATTATTTTCTTCTGGGTAGCCCGTATGATTATGGCAGGTGAGGAATATATGGGTACGTTCCCTTTCAAGAATGTTTACTTTACAGGTATCGTTCGCGACAAACTGGGTCGTAAGATGTCCAAGTCACTGGGTAACAGCCCCGACCCTATCGAGTTGATTGAGAAGTTTGGTGCTGACGGTGTGCGTATGGGTATGATGCTCTCGGCACCTGCAGGAAACGACATCCTTTTCGACGAGGCTCTCTGCGAGCAGGGACGTAACTTCAATAATAAGATATGGAATGCTTTCCGTCTCGTCAAAGGATGGAAAGTTGCAGATATTAAACCATCAGAAGCAAACAAAATTGCCACAGCATGGTTTGAAGCAAAACTGAAGCAGACTAACGCCGAGATTGACGATTTCTTCAAGAAGTACCGTCTCTCCGATGCGTTAATGGCAGTGTATAAGTTGTTCTGGGATGAATTCTCAAGTTGGTACCTCGAGATGGTGAAACCTGCTTATATCAATGGAGAGGCACAACCTATTGACCAGACAACCTACAATAAAACGCTGGAATTCTTCGAAATCCTATTGAAGATGCTCCATCCTTTCATGCCATTTATCACAGAAGAACTTTGGCAACATATTTACGACCGAAAGGATGGTGAGTCTATTATGCGCGACAAGTTAGAGATCACGGCTCCGACAGAAGCAGACAACAAATTGGTTACCGATATTGAGAATGTGAAGCAAATCGTTTCAGGTGTCCGCATGGTTCGCAACCAAAAGAACATCGCGCCTAAAGAGCAGTTGGATTTGCAGGTGGTTGGTCAGAACAATTACACTGAGTTTAACGCTGTCATCTCTAAGATGGCGAACTTGAGTGCTATCAACGTCGTAGATGAGAAGGATGCTACAGCATCTTCCTTCATGGTAGGCACTGACGAGTTTGCTGTACCTGTTGGCGATATGATTGATGTAGATGCCGAAATCCAAAAGATGGAAGCTCAACTACAGCACCTCGAAGGTTTCCTCGCTGGCGTGATGAAGAAACTCAGCAATGAGCGTTTCGTAGCCAATGCACCAGAGCAGGTGGTTGCCTTAGAGCGCAAAAAACAGAGTGACTCTGAAGAGAAGATTGCTGCATTGAAAGAATCTATTGCTGCACTGAAAGCACAGAAATAATAATAATGATAAAACAAAAAGGGATGCCCATTCGGACATCCCTTTTTTATTTTAATGATATCTTTCTACCTGATGCGGTCTGCAGCCTTTACCAATCTCTCATCAGCAAAGATTGCCTTTCGTGCCATAAAATTGAGAATAATCGAAATAGCAGGAAAAGCAGCGGCAATCTCTACATGGAAATTGAGTGCATCAGGAGCCATCTGTTTGCTGACAACGACCATGGCGATATACCATAATAATCCTATCAGGATATTCACCATACACAAACGTGCCTGAAATGGACGACGTTTATATAAGAAGATAGTAAAGACGCTCAACGTGGTTGAAATAAGCATCAGTGCAAAAAGAGGACAAGGTTCAAAAGAACATGCCCCTGTTTGTCCTATTGCCCACAAACTGAATACCCGATATACGGTCAAACCTTCTGCTGTGACAGTAGCCAACTGCATACACAAGGCTAAGATACCGAAAACAGCAGCAAGGAATAAAAAGACAGATTGCTTACGTTGTATCATAATTTACAGACGCTCGTCTTGTGCTACTGCCTGCTCCTGAGCAGGGTCACGCCAATAAATCTGATCCTCTACAAACTCCTCTGTTGCCAACAATGAGGGTTTAGGAAGTTTCTCATAATAACGAGAAATCTCGATCTGCTCACGGTTCTCAAATACTTCTTCCAAAGAATCGTTATAAGAGGCAAACTCAGCCAACTTCTTGCTCAGATCCTCTTTAATCTGAACGCTGATCTGGTTAGCGCGCTTGGAAATGATTGCCACGCTTTCATAGATGTTACCTGTATCCTCACAAAGATCCATGATATTACGGGTAACTGTGTTTACTGGTGCTTTTGACTTCTTGTAATCCATTATATTAATCTTTTGTTACTTTTTTACATTTCACGATAAATTTCTCTGCCGTAGAACACTCTTTAGACTCTGGATACTCATTCAGGAATCCATAGCATTCATCTTCTGCATCACGATAGCGTTCGAGTTTTCTTTCCTCCGAACTATTCTCGGCGAGATAGAACTTACTCTTCATAATCAAAATCGAGAACTTTTCACGCATCTTTGAATACGGATAATTCTTCAACGCATTCTGAGCGGTAATGATACATGCCTCGTAGTTACTTTCTGTATTGGAATTGATGTTTCCAAAATAGCCTCCGAGGTTATAATATAGTTCTGCTGACAAATATTCCTTCTGAACCAGATTATCCTGTAAATCGAAAAGACGCGACTGAGCAATGGGTCTTAACTCTGAATCTGGATAGAGATCAAGGAACTGCTGATAGGCATTAATGGCACCTACTGTTGGTGTCTGATCCAAACGAGGTTCTGGTGCACTCTGATAGAGTGACTGTCCCACATAGAAAGAAGCCTGTTCGGCAAAATACCCTTTAGGGTAACTGGTATAATACTTTCTGAAGGTAGCACTTGCCGATTCGTAATCTCTGTTGCAATATTGAGACATAGCCAATAGATAAAGACTCTCCTGTCCTGAATCCCTACCCTTGCGAAGCAAGACTAAATCCTGAAGCAATGAGGTTGCATGCTGGAATTCACCCATGGCAAAACATTGCTTGGCATATTCGTATTTATAATCGTTATCATCAGACTTATAGACCCGATTAAATTCTGTTGCGCAACTGCTCAATAAAGCCGTTACACAAAGTGCGATGATTGTCTTTTTCTTCATCCTTTATCAAATTTGACGTGCAAAATTAGTTATTTTTCTCTTAATTCCAAAGGAAAACGAACGATTTTTAGCAATTAACGTTAGATTATAACGTTTGTTACGAAGAAAATGTGTAAATTTGCATCTTGATGAACTTCCAACTGACATCCCAATACAAACCGACAGGTGACCAGCCTGAGGCAATCCGGCAACTGACTGACGGTATCAACCGAGGCGACAAAGCCCAGGTACTATTAGGTGTGACTGGGTCTGGAAAGACTTTTACCATGGCAAACGTTATTGCCAATGTCAACAAACCAACATTGATTCTTTCCCATAATAAGACACTGGCAGCACAATTGTATGAGGAAATGAAAGGTTTCTTTCCCAGTAATGCCGTCGAATATTATGTCAGTTATTATGATTATTATCAACCAGAGGCATACCTTCCTTCAACAGACACCTATATTGAGAAAGACCTTGCCATCAATGAAGAAATTGACAGACTTCGTCTCCGCGCTGTAAGTACCTTGTTATCAGGAAGAAAAGATGTTATCGTTGTATCCTCTGTCAGTTGTATTTATGGTATGGGAAGTCCTGTAGCATTACATGAGAATGTCATAGAGATACATCGAGGACAGATTCTCGATCGTAATGTATTGTTAAGAAAATTAGTTGCAGCACTTTATGTCCGTAATGACCTCGAACTGAAACGCGGATGCTTCCGTGTGAAAGGTGATACCGTTGATGTTGCCATGGCTTATAACGAGGCTATACTACGTATCACCTTCTGGGATGACGAGATAGATTTCATTGAGGAACTGGACAGTGAAACGATGATGCGCATAGCCAGTTTCGAGGAATATAAACTCTACCCTGCCAACCTCTTTATGACCTCACAAGAACAAACAGATATCGCTATCCGACAGATACAAGATGACTTAGTGAAGCAAATCGCTTTCTTTGAGGAAATAGGTGACGACATCAAGGCGCAGCGCATCAAAGAGCGCGTAGAGTACGATATGGAGATGATTAAGGAACTAGGACATTGTTCCGGTATCGAGAACTATTCTCGTTATTTTGACGGACGACAAGCAGGAGAACGCCCTTACTGTTTGCTCGACTTTTTCCCTGATAACTACCTGATGATGATTGACGAGAGTCATGTCAGTGTACCACAAATCGGAGGAATGTATGGCGGAGACCGTGCCCGTAAAACTAATTTGGTGGAGTACGGATTCCGTCTACCAGCCGCTTTTGACAATCGCCCTCTAACCTTTGAAGAGTTCACAGAAATGACTAATCAAGTCATCTATGTCAGTGCCACACCTGCCGATTATGAACTTAATGAGGCAGAAGGAGTCGTTGTTGAGCAATTGATTCGTCCTACAGGATTGCTTGACCCAGAGATTGAGGTGCGTCCAACGGAAAATCAAATAGATGACTTGATGGATGAGATAGAGACTCGCGTTCATCGAAAAGAGCGCGTACTTGTCACTACCCTCACTAAACGCATGGCAGAGGAACTTAGTGAATACCTGCTGAACAACGGTATTCAAACCGCTTATATTCATAGTGAGGTTAGCACTCTCGACCGTGTAAAAATCTTAGAGAATCTGCGCAACGGCACTTATGATGTCTTGGTCGGTGTCAATCTGTTACGTGAAGGACTTGACTTACCGGAAGTGTCATTAGTTGCTATTCTCGATGCTGACAAAGAGGGATTCCTACGTTCTCACCGTTCACTGACACAGACAGCAGGACGTGCCGCACGAAATATTAACGGCAAAGTCATTATGTATGCTGATACCATTACTGCTTCCATGCAACTCACCATTGATGAGACCACACGTAGACGTATGAAACAGATGCGGTATAATGAGGAGCACGGTATTACCCCCAAACAGATTGAGAAGGCCATCAAACAAAGTAATCTGCGACAACTGACTGGAGATGAGGAGAACGACAAACGTGCACAGACCGTCTATATGAGTCCAATGGAACATGGTGCCTTTGCTGCTGATCCTATCATACAACGGATGACACGTCCACAGTTGGAGAAGAGTATTGCCGAGACTACTCGTCTGATGAAAGAAGCCGCCAAAAAACTCGATTTCCTGCAAGCCGCCCAATACCGTGATGAGATCATTCGGTTACAGAAAGAGCTCGAATTAAAATAAATTATCATAATTTATTAGGTGGTTCCCCCGATAATTCGTACTTTTGCAGGCAATATAATCAAAATTACATAAGATGATCAAGAAATATCTATGGATGATGCTCATGATCAGCATGCCGATGATGAGCAATGCCCAGAACACATGGGAGAATAATACGGTAAAGAATGAAGTGGATGCCAATCCCAATCAGAAATATCTAGAAGGTGCCGTTCCCCTCGTCAACGGAAAGGTCGTGTTTACAAAGACCTTTGAAGCTCCGGGAAAAACAGCCTTCCAGATTTATAATATCATCGGCAAGTACTTCCAGGACATCACAAAAGAAGAGGATCAAATCAATAGCCAAATCGTTTCCGCAGATACAACATCTTACAAGATTGAAGCCTCTTATGAGGAATGGATGCAGTTCAAGAGTAATTTCCTATCTTTAGACCGTACCCGTTTTTACTATACTTTACAGGCAGTATGCCAAAACGGGAAAGTCTCTGTTGAGATGGCACATATCAAATACTTCTACGACGAGTACCGTAAACCACAACGGCTAAAGGCAGAAGAATGGATCACCGACAAGGAAACACTGAACAAGAAAAAGACCAAACTGACACCTATTACTGGTAAGTTCCGTCGCAAGACCATAGACCGCAAAGACGAAATCTTTAAGAATCTGGAGAACCTACTGAAATGAAACTCCTTCGTAATATTCTCAACACCATCTTCATCATTGGTGCCCTAATAGGTATGTACCTTTATTACAAAGGAAACACTGAGACAGGTACCATTGTTATCATTGTGGCGATGGCCTTCAAATTTATTGAGGTTGTCATACGCTTGCTCAAATTAGAGGATAAGCATTGAAAAGAAAACTATCCATACTCCTGATAGTCCTGACATGCATGGTTTCTGCTATGCACGGACAAGTCTATAATGAAATCAACGAGGACGGAATGATTACCCAGCGCGATGAGCGGGGTGATAATTTCAATCCCAACAGACGTGACTCCGTAAAAAACAAGGAGATTCCACGAGGCGTCCACGTATGGACTGTTGACCGCAAATTTGGAGATATTACTCCTGCCGAAATGGACACGATGCCCCACCTTTATCAAAACACCATCTTCAATACGGGTGTCTTTGGCGAGTATAACTCTATCGGCAATAACTATACGCCTCGATTGAGCCGTATCGCTATTGACCGCCCGCTAACCAACAACTTCCTCTTCACCCAGCCTTACGACTATACGACGAAAGAGCCTGATCAGTTCCTGTTTGTCAACACGTTGTCGCCCTATACGAATATCTCTTATGACAACTGCGGCAATAAGCAGAACGGTGAAGACCATATCGATGCAAAGTTTGCCGTCAATGCCAACAAACGGTTGGGATTCGGTTTCGACCTCGACTATTATTATGCCAGAGGCTATTATCAGAATCAGAACATTTCCCACTTCCGTGCCTCACTGTTCGGATCCTATATTGGTGACCGCTACCAGATGCACACGCTTTTCTCCACCTATCACCGAAAGGCATCGGAGAATGGGGGTATCAGCAACGATAACTATATCACCCATCCCGAAAGTTTCGACGATGATTATAGTGAAGAGGAGATTCCCACAGAACTCAGCCAGAACTGGAACCGTAACAATTCCATTCACTTCTTCCTGACCCATCGCTATAATATCGGTTTCTACCGCAAGGTAAAGATGACCGAGGATGAAATAAAAGCACGCGAGTTTGCCGCAGCATCGGCGCGAGAGAAACGCGAGCGTGAGGAGAGAGGAAAGGATCAGGATACTGACCGCAGAGGCAACAGGAAAAGCAATAGCAATAACGTTACTATAGGTCGCCCTGACAATGCGCGTATTGCCGGTGACCTCCCTGCTGACGGAAAGAAACCTGCGGTAACAGATTCCACTCGCATTCAGGTAGACTCCCAGCAGAAGATGGATAGTTTGATTGCTGAACAACAGCGTCAAGACTCTATCGATGCGACCATGAAACGCGAATATGTACCTGTTACGAGTTTCATCCACACCCTCGACATCAATAGTCATAGCCGTATCTATCAAGCCTACGACACACCGGACGACTATTATCTGAATACTTATTATAATTACAACGACGAAGGGAAATACGGCAACGACTCTATCTACGACAAGACCAAGTATCTGTCGGTAAAAAACACGTTCGCCATTGCTTTGCTGGAGGGTTTCAACAAGTATGCCAAAGCAGGACTGAAAGCCTTTGTCGCTCATGAATATCGCCGTTTTGAGATGCCCGACTTAGTGGAGGGTTCTGATGCTTACTTCATGAACCGTTGGACAGAAGGTCATGTCAGTGTGGGCGGACAGTTGTCGAAGACACAGGGACATACGCTGCATTATAATCTCGGACTTGAGGCATGGGTCGTAGGACCAGATGCCGGTAGTCTGAACATTGATTTTAGTACCGATGTCAATTTCCCACTATTTGGCGATACCGTCCGACTGGCAGCGAAGGCGAACTTCCTCCGCAAACATCCCGTATTCTTCCAGTCACAATACCATTCCAAGCATCTCTGGTGGGATATCAGCGATTTGAGCAAGGAGACACGCACCCGTATTGAAGGACTATTCTCCTACGACAAGACACACACCAAACTGCGTATTGCGATCGAGGAGATACAGAACTACACGTATTTCGGTATGAACTATACTGTTACGCCGCAGGATGTCATCACCACCAGTGGGCGCACAGGATTAACCGCTGGTATCTATCAGGAGAGTGGTAATATCAACCTGTTGACAGTACAGTTACGCCAAGATTTCCGTCTGGGTATTCTGAACTGGGAGAATGTCATCACTTATCAGAACTCCAGCAATCAGGATGTATTGCCAGTTCCTGCTCTGAATATCTTCACGAACCTATATCTGAAATTCAAGATTGCCAGA
The DNA here is from genome assembly GCA_045225255.1 of Prevotella sp. Classification (GTDB taxonomy): domain Bacteria; phylum Bacteroidota; class Bacteroidia; order Bacteroidales; family Bacteroidaceae; genus Prevotella. The sequence goes on from JBGVBD010000081.1 coordinate 58,023, forward strand.
GTGCTCAGTGTGGAACTGGGTGGTGATATGACCTTCTTTACCAAGTACTATGCACCCGACTATGTTCCACAGTTAGCGCAGTTTGCCGTTCAGAAGAATCCCGACAGCCGTGTAGAGTTAGGCAACTATCCCTTCATCGATGTCTATGCCAACTTCCATCTGAAGCGTGCTCGTTTCTTCGTGATGATGAGTCATGTGAATAATGTGTCAGGCAATAAGATGATGTTTCTTGCTCCGCATTATCCCGTTAATGGCAGTGTACTGCGTTTCGGTGTCTCTTGGAACTTCTACAATTGATGTTCCTCTTGGAATATTCTGTCGAAGACCTCACGCATCTTAGGAGGATTAGTAATCAGTGAACGTAACGCATTCAGGTTATGCTCATTCTCTGACCCCTGTATCCACAAACGGATATATCCATTTACGGAATATTTCTCATCCATATGCTTGCAGAAGCGACGCCAATGTCCCTCCTGATCAAAGTCGGGATAGTTAGCAAGTCCAAACTGGATGGTACGACGAATGACGGTCTCAGGGTCGAGATCACGATCTGCCTCTGCCACAATCTTCCCATAGATACTGCGGGGGGTATGTGATGCCGAGGCGCGATGGTCCTCTACTGCCTCCTTCATCACTTTCAATTGGTCTTGTGAGAACCAGCGTTTCAGTCGGGCGTCCTGCATCAGTATCTTACCGCTTGTCACATGATGGATAGCACGTGGTCCACTGAGTCCGAGGTCATGATAGGCGGCAACGACATACACCATATTGATATCGGCACCCGTCTGCTTCGCTAAATCCAACGAACGACGTATGACACGTGTCACATGACCGAGGTTGTGCGCCTTGTCAAATTCCGCATATTGAGGCAGAATCTTCGTCTCCACAAACTCTACCAAATCGAGGCTGGCAGTATTATTAATCATAGAAAGTGGTGAAAATTTTTGCAAATATACGCATTATTCCTTACTTTTGCAAGAAGAATCAAACAAAAAACAAGATGAACGAGACAACAATCAAGCAGAATTCCCTCCATGCATGGATATTGGCAGCGCGTCCCAAGACCCTATCAGGTGCAGCAGTACCCGTACTCATCGGACTTGCACTCGCCTATATCGACTCACTCGAATACGGGGATGTGTTCAGTTGGACGGCAGCCGCCCTGTGTATGCTCTTCGCATTGGTGATGCAGATAGATGCCAATTTCATCAACGACTTTTTCGATTATGCCCGTGGCAATGATGATGCCGAGACCCGTTTAGGTCCTTTGCGCGCCTGTACTCAAGGTTGGGTGACAACCGATGCGATGAAGAAGGCGATAGCCGGTACTACCTGTGCCGCTTGTGTCATTGGTCTTCCTTTAATATATTATGGTGGACTGGAGATGATACTCGTCGGACTATTCTGTGTCGTTTTCTGCTTTCTATACACCACCCACCTCTCCTACCTCGGCTTGGGTGACGTGTTGGTACTCTTGTTCTTCGGCATTGTACCCGTCTGTATCACCTATTACATACAACTCCATACCGTTACCTTCCAAGTATTCACTGCTTCCGTTGCCTGCGGCTTGGTGATTGATGCTCTGTTGATTGTCAATAACTACCGTGATAGGGATAACGATCGTCGTGACGGAAAGATGACACTTGTAGTCCATATCGGAGAACAAGCAACGGAATGGCTCTACTTAGGGATTGGAATAGTGGCGTGCGCCTTTGGTGTTGTATTCTGGATGAACGCCCATATTCTTGCCTTCATCCTACCTTTCCTCTATCTGTTGCTACACGTATTTACATGGCTGAAGATGCGTCGCATCCATCAGGGCAGACAACTCAACGAGTGTTTAGGTGAGACGGCACGTAACATCCTTATCTACGGACTTACAGTGTCGGTGGGGTTGCTCCTTCTCTGAGGAAGAAATACCAGATGGCAGCCATGATGATAATCAATATGATGGTGAAGATACTCTTCAGCAAACAACTGGCTACCTTCTTCACCACAAAGAATCCAATGACGATCATCAACAACAGTGCGATATAATAGGTAATATTCTCCATTCTACTTAACTACTTTAACTACTTAAACAATTGCCTGAACGCAACAGGTATTGGTGTCTCAAACTCCATACGCTCATGCGTCACGGGGTGCTCCATACATAACAGGAAGGCATGTAGACAGAGACGATGCAATGGGTCGTCACCATTTCCATACTTCGTATCTCCACAGACGGGATGCCCCATATCGGCAGCATGTACACGAATCTGGTTCTTACGTCCCGTCTCCAGTTTGAACTCCACTAACGAATGATCCGTCGTACGGTCAAGTACATGGAAATGTGTCACGGCATACTTACCCCCGTTATCTACTGGTGATGAGTAGGTGACATACGCTTTATTATCCTTCAACCAGTTGGCAATCGTACCTTCGCTTTCCTCCATCTCACCGCTGAGCACTGCCACATAGCGACGGTCATATACGATATCATGCCAATAATATTCCAGTGTCTGTTCGGTATCCATATCCTTTGCATACACCATCAGCCCCGAAGTGTCACGATCCAGACGGTGTACCACATGTGCCGTACACTTCTGGCGCGACTTCTTGAAGTAGTCATCCAACACCGTCTTCACATTCAGCAATGCATGCCCTGCAGCCATAGAGAGAATACCTGCCTGCTTCTCCACCACGATCAACCAACGGTCTTCATACACAATCTTCAGCCAACGACTCTTGAACTGCGTCTGATTACGCTTCGTCTTGCTTACAGCGACCTTCATTCCTGGCTGCAAGGGGAAGTCAAACTGACTCACCGTCTTGCCATTCACACGGATACCCCGTCCCTGCAAAGTCAACTTAATCTTGTTGCGACTCTGGTGTACGTTCTCTAATAGGAACTCCAGCAACGGCTGTTCCTTCGTGACCACAAGATGGTCGTATTCCCCTTGTTGATTATATGGATTATATCTCATTTCGGATGCGAAGGTACAAAGAAGTCTACAAATATGCAAATTTTACGGACTTGTTTTTCTCTGATAAAATTGAAATGAGAAACAATGTGAAAATATTTGGCTGTATCATTTAAAGTGTGTAACTTTGCACGCCGTATACATAAAAGCTAACAAACAAAACATAAACTCTCAAAAAAATGAAACTGAAAACAACTATCCTTACCATTGGAATGATGGCAGCAGGAAGCCTGACAGCCAACGCCCAACTGGTGATTAACGAGATGATGCAGTCAAATGTCGAGTGCATCATGGACGACATCAAAGAATTCCCCGATTCATGGGTGGAACTCTACAACAGCGGCACTGAAGCCGTCAACCTCAAAGACTACAAAATCAGTAACAAAGACAAGGAAAAGAAAGCCTGGCAGTTGCCAAACCAGACCGTAGAGGCTGGAGGCTATGCCTTGATCTATTGTGACAAGGAAGGAAAAGAGGACAATCGCCTTCATGCTAATTTCCGTCTGGAATCAGGCAAAGATGGTAATCTCTATCTTTTCAAGGACGGCGATATTGTCGACAAAGTTGAAGGAATGAAGAAGATGCCTGCCCCCGATGTAGCCTTTGGTCGTAAGACCGACGGTGCTGACGAATGGGGTTATCAGTTGACACCAACACCAGGCGAAGCTAACACAGGTGATATTTGTGATGCTAAACATATCTTAGGTGCTCCTGTATTTAGTGAACTGGGACGTGTTACTTCTAATAATACAGCCATCAGTCTGGAACTGAGTCTGCCTGAAGATGCTCCTGAAGGTGCTTTTATCACCTATACAACAAATGGTAGCGAGCCAACAGCCCAAAGCACAAAGTATACGACAGCCATCAATATCAACAAGACTAAGGTGATTCGTGCCAAGGTATTCTGCGACGGTTGGCTCTCACCCTTGAGCACCGCCCAGTCGTATATATTCCATCCGAGAAAGATGACAATTCCCATTTTCTCTGTTCAAACCAACGACAAGTATCTGAACGATAAAAATATAGGTCTTTTCCCAAATAACAACAGCAAAGAGGATAAGAAGACACACGACTGGCGACGTCCTGTCAACGTGGAGTTCTTCCCTGCTGAGGACAAAGAGAGTGCCTTCAACCAACCTGGCGAGACCCGTATCCAAGGTGGTGCATCGCGTGCAAATGCCCTCAAGTCGATGGTGTTTTACGCCAACAAGCGTTTTGACCCCGACCATAAGCGTTTCTCGTATGAATTCTTCCCTGACCAGAAACCCGGTATCACAGAATTTAAGTCATTCTCACTTCGTGATGGCGGTAACGACTTTGGTGATATGTACTTCCGTGATCTCATTATCCAGCGTACGATGGCTGGTCACGTAGACCTCGACTGGCAGGCAGGTCATGCAGCTGTTCTCTATATCAACGGTGAGTATATGGGTATGCTCAACATCCGTGAGCGCAGCAACGAAGACAATATCTACAGCAACTACGACGGTCTTGAAGACCTCGATATGGTTGAGATTGGACACGAAGAGATTAATGGTCAAAATATGTTTGAAGAAGAGTTGAAGGAAGGTACTGCCGACTTCTACGAAGCTTTCAAAGCCTTCTATAGTGAGAAGGGACATACTTTGGCAGAATACGAGCAGTGGATGGATGTCAGCGAATACTTGAACGTGGTAGTCATGAACCTCTTCTACGGCAATGTCGACTGGCCTGGCAACAATACCGTCTTTTGGCGTCCAAATGATGACGACACAGAATCAGGTCTGCCCAAGATCTGGCGTGTGATTGTCAAAGATACAGACTTCGGATTGGGACTCTATGGAAGGAAGTCAGATTTCAACACCATCGACTTGCTCTATAATCCCCAAAACTATCCAGGTGATAACTGGGCTTGCACAGAACCTGCGACCCGTCTGCTCAAAAACATGCTGGATGATCCGGATATTCGGCAGATGTTCATTGAAAAATGCTGTATCTTCATGGGTGACTTCATGAATGCAGAAGGTACGAGTATCGTTATGGATGCTATTTTAGATGAAGCACTGGAGGAGTTTGTTGCCCATCGCGATAAGTACAACGGCGGTGGGGGCTGGTGGGGTCCAACCGACAACCGTGCCGACATTCTCAGCAAGTTCGAAAATGCTAAGAAATGGCTCACTGGCTATACCGAGCAAGGCTGGTGGGGCAGTGAAACCACTTATCTTCCCCGTACAGAATACTTCCTTCAGTTCTTAAAAGACCAATACGATGATCTTGGTGATGCTATTCCTGTAACTATCAACAAGAAACTCACAGACCTCGAAAATATCGAAGTCACAGTAAATGGATATAAACTCAGCGAAGGCACCTTCGATGGTAGTTTCTTCAGCGGTCAAGATCTCTCTCTCGACTGGCTGGCTATCGAGGATATTGATGCCGACTATAATGGTTGGACCATCACTGTCACACCCAAGAGCGGTTCTGCTACTAGCGAGTTCCTTCCGGGAACTACCCATACCTTTAGTATACCCGCTGACTGCAAGAAAGTGGAAATCAGTCTCTCCGATGGTATTCCTGGTACTGGTATCAAGAATCTGGACACGAAGAAACAGGGTTCTTGGCGCATCGTTGGTACACAACTCGTTCTCTCGAACATCGAGCGTGGCACCGACATCAGCCTCTACGATATGGCAGGCCGCATGATTTATCAGGGTAAGGCTAACGATAATCAAGTGCTGATTCCACTGGGATACGGCAATGGTTCATACATCCTGAAGACTGGTAAAAAAGTACAGAAGATTCGTTAAGAACAAAGAATCAGAGAATAAAAAGAAAGGCATCCATTGATTTGGATGCCTTTTCTTTTTGGCGGAAGGTGAGGGATTCAAACCCCCGATACCCGAAAGGGGTATACCGGATTTCGAGTCCAGCGCGATCGATCACTCTGCCAACCTT
>JBGVBD010000082.1:0-3582 GCA_045225255.1 Prevotella sp.
TGCCCACCCGCCTCTTTAGCTCAGTTGGCCAGAGCACGTGATTTGTAATCTCGGGGTCGTTGGTTCGAATCCGACAAGAGGCTCAAAGAAGAACCTCGGTTTCCTGCGAAAGTTCACTTTCAGAAGAAAACCGAGGTCCTTCTTTGTTTGCCTGCCCTCCCGGCAGGGAAACGGATATTCAATCCGACATTCAGCCTGCCCCCGGCAGGGAAACGGATATTTAATCCGACAAGAGACTTTATCTCCAGTTCTTCACCACGTTAATCAGCTTCTTGATGTTCGCCTGCTTCGACTTCGGATAAATGACGACCAATGCTTTAACATGCGTCACGTCCTGTCCATGCACGAGACATTTGTGCATATACCATATCCTGTCGTCATTGGTATAGCCGGAGAAGATAGAACCTTTACTGTTCTTATACGTGATGTTTTTGATGGTCACTTTCTCTGTCAGGTAGGAACCGATAGCGGGGAAATCGTCGACAGCCCATGCTCCGATCATAGGCCAACACGCCATCGTGACATCATTATAACTCCATTTGTTGACAGAAGCAGGAATGTCATCCACAAAGACCTCTGGACTTTCAGCCATGAAGTCTGGATGTCTGAATCCATACTGCGTACTAACCCATTTGGCATTGTTCATCAATGTTGCAAAACTCTTGGATTGTGCTTGCATAGAACCACACCCCAAAAACATCATCACGGTCAGAAAAAGAAATACTCGTTGTTTCATACTGTAAAGGTATTGGTTATTATATTTTCAATGATCATTTATTATTCTAAATCTACCACGGTAATACCTGCTCCGCCAAACTGAACATGTTCGTCTTTGGCTTTTTTGACATTAGGAACGGTATTCAGGTATTGGCGAATGAGTTGGCGGAGAATACCAGTTCCTGTTCCATGAAGGATACGCACACGACTCATACCAATCAGGATGGCATCGTCGATGAAGTGCATGACGGCATCTATCGCCTCATCGCCACGCATTCCCCGAACATCAATATCCTGATGGAAGTTCTGTCTGCGGTCTTCCATCGTAGAACGTGTCATCTTAGAGGTCTGAATGGCAAGGTCGGCATGTTTATTGACAGAAAAACTTTGACCTTCTGCCTTCGACTTTTGACTTCTTTCTAACTGTTCTAACTTCACCTTAGAACGCAGGTCGCCAAAGATGACGGTAGCCTGTTTGCCCTGTATACTCTCGATTTCACCGATGCTATTGGTTCCTTTGATGCGGACAATGTCGCCTTTCTCCAACGGACGGTTTTCTGCATGCAGATCCTCTTTGGCTCTGGCAGCCAGTTTCTCGCTGGCTCTCTTTTGTTCCTCGTCTTTCTTTTCCTTCCGTTGGGCTTTGCGTGCCTTCCGTTCCTCCATCTGACGCAGTTTCTTGGCAAAGTCCTCTTCGCTCATCAATCCTTGCTGATGGTCGTCGTTGACCACCTGTTCACGGAACTCCTTGAGTTCTTCACGGGCGATACGTGTACGTTCTTTTTCAGCCTGTGCCTCCTTGATTTCACGGATCGTGTTCTCTATCTGACGATTCGCCTCACGCAACAGTTCATCAGCCTGTTCCTGAGCACGACGGAGGATAGCCTTACGTTCACGCTCTATCTCTTCCAGATTACTCTCATAACGTTGGATATGTCCCTCCAGCGATTTCTCATGCTGATGGATGGTCTGGCGCTTACCTTCCCAATAGCGTTTGTCGCGTACGATGTCCTGTAGGTATTTATCACTTTGGATATATTCGGAACCAACGATGTCTGAAGCATCTTTGATGACTTCCTCAGGAATACCCGTCTTACGCGCAATCTCGATAGCAAAAGAAGAACCAGGCTGTCCGATGGCAAGTTGGAAGAGTGCCTGCATCTGATGACGGTCGTAGAGCATCGCCCCGTTCACCACCCCCTCATGGTCTTCGGCAAAGTGCTTGAGGTTCTGGTAGTGGGTGGTAATGACGCCAAAAGCCTGTTTCTCCCAGAATTGTTTCAGGACGGCTTCTGCAATAGCACCGCCAATCGTCGGTTCCGTACCACCTCCGAACTCGTCTATCAGTAACAGGGTGCGACTGTTCGACTGCTTCATCATGTTCTTCATGTTCAGCAGATGACTGGAATAGGTACTCAGGTCGTCGGCTATACTTTGTTCGTCACCGATGTCTATCATGATATTCTGGAAGACACCCACCGTTGAACGGTCACCAACGGGAATCGAGAGTCCGCATTGTAACATATATTGCAGTAGTCCTACCGTTTTCAGACATACCGACTTTCCACCGGCATTCGGACCAGAGATAATAAGCAATCTACCGCACGGCTCATTTCTCATTTCTAATTTCTCATTTCTCATTTCGACATTTTTCAATAAAATGTCGAGTGGCACCACCTTCTTGTCCTGTTTTGCCAATGAGCGTTGGAGTAGGGGATGGATGGCACGAATCCAGTCGATATACGGTACGCCCATGACTTGCGGCTCGAACGCCTGCATTTGCTCAGCCATCTCTGCCTTGGCACGAATGAGGTCTATCTGTGCCAAGAACTGATAGGAATCGAGAATATCCTGTACGTGAGGACGTAACTCGTCGGAAAAGACCGTTAGAATACGGATAATCTCACGACGTTCGGCTGCCTCCAGTTCACGTACCTTATTATTTGCTTCTACTACCTCTGCAGGTTCGATGAAAACGGTCTTACCCGTTGCACTCTCGTCATGCACAATACCCTTGATGCGACGCTTCAGTCCTGGTGCCACAGGAATCATCAACCTACCGTCACGCATGGTGGGTGCCGCATCTTTGTCTACCAGTCCGTCGCGCTGTGCTGCGTGTAGGATAGTGTAGAGGGTTCGTGAGATACTTCCTTCCGTCTGTGCCATCTCATGACGGATACCTGCCAGTGTCATTGTGGCAGAGTCTTTGATTTTGCCGAACTTATCCAGTATCGAGTCAATGCGCCGAAGAATAGCAGGGAAGGTTAACACATCTTTGGCAAGGCGATGTAGGGCAGGATAGGGGTATTCTGGGGTTTCCTCATCCCCTTCGTTCTTGTTGAGAAACTTCACGATGTTGCTGATTGTTTCCAACGAGCGACGAAGGTCAAACAACTCATCTTCTTCCAGATGGGTGTTTTCCAGACGGATACGGGCCACTGATTCTCGCACATCGAAGAAATAGTTCAGGGGGAAATTCTCTGCCTCCTGTTGTACTCGACGGAATTCACGCACCTGTTCCAACCATTCGTTGATGGCTGACGCATCATCAGAGAAGGTTATCTCATCCACCTTCTCCTTGCCCAATGTACTTAGGCATTGGGCTTTCAAGAGTGTGCGTATCTCGTCGAAACCAATCTTCGCTTCGAAGTTCTTTGGATAAATCATGTTGCAAAATTAATCATTTTGCTTTTATCTGACAAAAAAACGCCTTAAAATTTGTTTGTTTCAAAAAAACTCCTTACCTTTGCAGCCGCTTTTGAGACATTCGAGCACTGGAGAGATGGTAGAGTGGTCGATTACAACGGTCTTGAAAACCGTCGTGCTGAGAGGCACCGGGGGTTCGAATCCCTCTCTCTCCGCAAA
>JBGVBD010000083.1:0-2574 GCA_045225255.1 Prevotella sp.
TGCCTAGACCGGCAAAACTGAACAGCCGAACCGCGTGAGCGGAACGGCTGAATCGGAACGAACTGAACGCTGACGACGTCAGCGCAGACTCGGACCTTCAAGTTCAATCAGGAAGTTGCTTTTCGTAATCCTGTCCATGCAGGCATCTGCATAGGTGTCATTACGGAAAAGATCATACCAGTCTGAACGTGGAATCTGAGCAGCAATTATTGTTGCTTTACGGTTCTCACGAGCATTCAGCACTTCGAAGAGTCTGTGATAGTTCATGGGTTTCTTCTTTGTGTTGACTTCCTCCGAGTAGCCGAAATCATCAAGGACCAGAAGATCATAACCGGAGATTGCATTCACATACTCGATGATGGTGTTGGTTGCACTGGCCTGCTGCAGTTCCGCAATCAGGATGTTAGTCGGGATGTACTTCGCAGAATAGCCTTTCATCATAGCTGTAACTGCAAGGGCACATGCCAAATATGATTTGCCTGTTCCCGTAGCGCCTGTGATTGAAAGAATCCTTGCCTTGGGAATCCAGGAGCACTCACAGAGCGAATCAATCAGATTAAGATCGATCTTGCGCTCTGGCCGCTGCAGTTTCTCATCCAGGGTTGCGTCAGGATACTTCAGCGTTGCGTTCTTGATGAGTCTGTCCAATTTGTTCTTTTCCCGTTTCTGGACTTCGGCATCAATGGCCTCTTTCAGCCGTTCTTCGAAATTCCGGAATTCATTGTTCGGATTCGCGAACTGCCGTGCCAGATTCTCTGCCATGGCAGACAACTTGTACTTGCGCAGGATGTCACAGATAGCAACCTGCTCAATATTGAGATTCTTGTAATCAATTTTCATGAGAGGTCCTACCTGTAATTATCCTTGCCGCGGAGATTCTTGTGCTTGAGATTGATGATTGCATCCTCCGAATCTTCATCCTCATAGAGAACGGGACCATAAGAGGATTCGGATTTCATTTTCTTAAGCAACTTCATGAATCCTGTGTAGTACACAGTGTTTGACTTCAGACAGGTGGAGGCAACCTCTTCAACAATGTTGTGAGAAGCATCCTCGCATGCCTGCAGAATGCCCATGCAGCTGTTGTAGGCCTGCTCTTCGTGGTCGGACTTTTTGAGTAGCAGGTCAATGAACAGCCACATGTTCTGCCCGAACTTCCTGGCCCATGACCGGTAGAAGGATCCATCATGCTGATTGATGTTCCGATAATAGAGATGTTCCTTTGGCATGTGCTCGTCCTGAGTTACATACTTCGGGAACGTTGAGTAAACCCTTCTGTGCTCGGCAATCTTACGATTGTACTGATCACATATGATTATTTCATGAAACGTAGCCTTGAGAATTGCAGGCTTGCCATGTAGAGTGTACGATACTGAATAGTAGTGGCCATCATACTCTATGTGGTAATTATCAGGGATGCCGGTAACAACCTTGTAGTCCACGGGTGAGAAACGGGCACCGCTCAGGGGCTTCAGCGCAGGCTTGTCGTACGTTTCAAATAATTCAAGTCTTGAAGCTGAGCGCTTCAGGGTTCGCCCGTTGATGGCATCTACAATTTCATGTGTCCTGCTGTTGATGTCTTCAATGCAGGTGTAGGTCTCCTCCTTAAGCTTTTCAATCAGATGTGTTTCCAGATAGGAAACATGTGATTCAACGGAAGCCTTTCCACGAGGTTTTCGCGGTGGTGGAGGAAGAATAATGGTGCCGTAGAAGTTCTCAAGATCCTTGAACAGAGAGTTGATTGTAAGTCTGTCCTTTGTGTGCTTGGAGATTGCAGTCCTGAGATTGTCCGGGACAAAATATCTGGCTACTCCGCCGTAATATTCAACGGCATCGACAACACCCTTGAGAAACTTGTCAATCTTCTCATCGGTAAAGCATTCTGCAAATACCATACTACTGAATGCCATTGTTGTAGTGAAGACGTGAACCTTCTGAAGTTCTTTCTCACCCGGAATCTTCAGAAGAGCAGGCTGGTCTCCAACCCAGTCTATGTACATCTTCTCTCCGGGTATGCGTTCCACCGCCATGGAAACATCAGCGTCTCCATAGTGCTCCTTGACGTACCGGTTGTAGTATTCAGTGAATTGAGTCAGCTGGTAACCGTCGGGATGTTCTTCCTTGTATTCATACCAGAGGAACGTGATGTTCACCTTGCTACCCGGCGCATGTATGCGACGGTAGTATTCACCGAAGTCCGGAAGATCTGCTTTCTTCCGTCTGATCTGCTCCTGTGGATAGAACAATTCTTCCACAGCCTTGGGATCCTTGGCTTTCAGGTTATCCAGTGTCAGACCGGTGTCATCAAACACCCTGATGGTCCGCTCGATTGTTCCCATTCCAATCTGGAAACGCTTCTGGATTGTCCTGAAAGAGAATCCGCACTGTCGGAACTCAAGTATTCCGACTATTGTGTTGTAGTCTTTCATGGGCTACCTCCTGCACCACATGGTACAGGAAGTGTTCAGTGTTCCGATAATAATGTTCAGGATTCCGGAATTTGCGTTCAGTTAAGCCGAGATGGAGTGTTCAGCCGTTAGCGAAACTGGTGTTCAATTATGCCGTTCTAAGCAG
>JBGVBD010000084.1:0-59897 GCA_045225255.1 Prevotella sp.
GGTGTCAACATGATGGCAACGATGCAGGAACTGACACAGGCGAAGGTCAAGGACGACGGCACATTCTACTCGCCCAAGGCTGGCGAACCATTCCCGCAGTTCAGCGAGAAGGATATGGACGGGCGCACATGGACGAACGACAGCATCCGAGGCCACGTGATGGTGCTCAATCTGTGGTACTCCGGCTGCGGTCCCTGCCGTGCCGAAATGCCCGAACTCTCTACGTGGAAGGAGCAGTTGCCCGACGTGATGTTCTTCTCGGCCACCTACCACGATGCCGAATTAGCCAAGAGGATAACCGATAAGCACCACTTCACATGGACGCATCTCGTCGAGGCCAAGGACATGATGTCGTGGATTGGCACCGAGGGCTTCCCCTTCACCGTCGTGGTCGATAAGCAGGGCATCGTCCGCCACGCCGTCCACGGTACGAGCGAGGAGAAACGTGCTGAACTGCTGGCAAAGATTAAGGAGACCGATGCTGAATAGATATTACGAACAATGAACAAGCAAACCATTATCACCGCACTGCTCGTCCTCGTCGCAATGGCGGGGCAGGGGCAAATAAAGCCCGACACAATTACCATTAACTTCCAACTCTCCAGCAAGATTCAGGGCGAGAAAGCAACGGTGGCATATCCCGAATACATGACTTTCGACACTTCTGGCCTCTATCCTGTAACCGACAGTGAAGGGCGGTGGAGCGTAAAGATTCCCGCCTATCGTCCACTTCACATTCAGGTGTGGGACGACAACAAAATACAAGGGGTGGTATGGGGAGCACTCAACCTCTACTGCCGCCCAGGAACAAGCGCAGATATCCTATTGGATGACATCAACGGTCATTGTGTCTTCGATGGCGAGAATGCCGAGGTGCATAACGCACAGATAGCCTATCCTGTTAAAATAGAGAACTTCCACGGCAGAATGTTCGATATGCCGATGCAAAGGGCGGCGCAAGCCATCCGCAGAATCCATGATCGGAACCTCCATTGCATTGATTCGCTCCGCACTACACATTCCGACATGCCAAGGGGCTATGTAGAGATGCTCAATGCCTTGGTTGGCTATGGCTTTGGTATGGATATGACACAAAATGTGTTTGGACACTTCGCGGAGCAAATGCCAGACATCATGTCGCAGGGACTCACGACGCTCCCTAAAGAGATGTGCGACCTGCTGAACGAAGTCGAAACCCGCGACCTGCTCCACCCACAGGGTATGATTCCAACAGATGCGACCATATATTTCCGCGATGTCATCAATCTGGAAAGCATGAAGCAAAAAGGATTCATCGGTGCCGGTGTAGATGATGTGGACGATATGGGTTTAGAGGTAATAACGCGCGTTTATCCCATCACCCTGATTGACTCGATTAACGTTTCCGATGATGTGCGGGAACTGATGAAGACTTACTATTATCTGGACAAATGTGGTGATGAGATGATGACCGCCCAGCGCGATGCCTTTCTGCGTAAACACTTGAACACGCATTCGTATGAGATGCTGAAGGGATATTTGGCGAATAAGGCGGAGCAGTTTGCAGTACCCGCAAAAGAAGAGGTTGAAACATTGGCGGAGACACCGCTTGACAGCTTGATTGATGGACAGGAAATCTTCCGAAAACTAATTCTGCCCTACCGGGGACGTGTGGTTTATATTGATGTGTGGGGCACATGGTGCGGTCCATGTCGGGAAGAAATGGAACACCTGCCAGCACTCCACGAAACGCTTAAGGATTTGCCCGTCACCTACATGTATCTTGCCAACAACTCGCCCGAAGAACTGTGGAAGAAATCCGCCGTGCGCTATGGTCTCAACCACGCCGACTGCGTGAACCTTCGTCTGCCGAATAGCCAGCAGCATGCCGTTGAGCATTACCTGAACGTGCATGGCTACCCCACCTATCTGCTTGTGGCTCCTGATGGTACCATCGTCAGCAACGATGCGCCATGCCCCAGTAAAGCATCCATTGTCCGCGATGCAATTATGAAACTAATTGAGAAATAGAAATGAATATGAACAAGAAACTTATCATTACCGCACTGCTCGCCCTTGTCTGGGTGGCTGGGCAAGGGCAAGAGATTAAAATGAACGAGACATCGTTTAGTGACTATATTCCGATGCTTAATGCTAAGGGCTACGTGGCATACAGTTTTGATGTTAGTGCTATAAAGGGCAGGAATGTGACGTTCAACGTCAGAGAATTTGTTAATGGAAAAGAAGTGGAAGATTCCCCACGTCTCTTATTTCCTTATAGCTTCCAGGCAAATGGCGACAAACTGGTTTATGGTTTCCTTCCATCTGAAAATGATTCTACAGCCCTATGCTATTTCAATTGGGAGAATACACTCCGCTCAGCTTGGAGTCTTAAGCTAAGACAAATCTACTGGGAAAGTGAAAACAAGTATATATATTCATATGTTTCAAAACCCTTTGAGCTAACAATGCTATTAGAAAAGGACACTTTCATTCCCCTTGTGTGTTATTGCTCATTCTGGTATGATGCGGAGGACAAAGTGCCTCGTTGTTGCGGTGAAAACTTTATCAAACCCGACCTTTCGTCAGATATTCTAAAATACGTTCCACATTACTATATCCTCGGAATAAAATTCTATTAGAATTATGAACAAGCAAACCATCATCACCGCACTGCTCGCCCTCGTCGCAATGACTTCTGCTGTGGCACAAGATTTGATAAAGACTGCAACAGCTCCAATTAGTTTATCGAAGAAGAATTTTGCTGACACCATCAAGATAAAAGTGATAGACGGGGCGGTCGTTGTGCCTGTGGAGATAGAAGGGCAAACAAGAAACTTGCTATTTGATACTGGCTCGCCACTCGGACTATGGCATGGACAGAAAGAAACCTGGATGAAACAGGTAACCGCTGACAGTCTGACGTTTGGAGATATCAACAAGAAAAGTCGCAATCAAATCATCTACCAGTTTCCTACCATCAAGATGGGAAATCTCCAGATAGACAATTATCCGATGATAGTAGAGGATGCGATGAGCGAGTTTATTTGCAACAGGTTTGACGGTGTCATTGGTTTCAATCTGGTCGGAAAGGGCCTCTCGTTTAAGTTGGACACAAAGGACAGTCTGCTGATTGTCACCGACAGGAAGAAGTTCTTTGCGGAGGAAGAGAAAGGACAGCCTACAGCCAAATACAAGATGAAGCGGGCTTATTGTCCGTTGGTTTATGTTGAGACGCCAGTCGGATGGATAGAAACGGTATTTGATACAGGTGCCATGAATAGATGGTTTGATCTGCCACAAGCAGATCTGGACCGCTGGTTTCAGAAGAACCCCAAGAAGAGAAATCTGCTTGATGACCTAACGATACAGACAGACACAACCATTAACACGAGTGTGGGAATATACGGTATGTCCACCGATACAGTCGTGGGCAGATTCCTCCATTTCCCAGCGATAAAAATAGACAAACTGCCCGTCAACGACCTATACATCACTACGGCGCACCCGACAATGCTAGTGGGAAGTGCCATTTTGAAACATGTATCCTTAATCATTGACGCTCCTCGAAAGCAGTTTGTGTTTGTTCCTCATAACGGACAGAAAATCACGGTCGGCAACAGTGAGGCTGGCAGTGTCTCGTTCATCCCATCAGAGGTTGGCAACACGCTTGGAGTCTTAAAAGCCGTCGTCCGCAAGGGGTCAACAGCCTATCAGAAAGGTATCCGTACAGGCGATTACCTGATAGAAGTAAATGGAATACCTATAAAGGAAATTTGTACTTACATGCTGATGGAACGTAAAGACGAGGAAGCCTTGTTTAAGTTCCGCAGTCCTAATGGCATAGATAAGATGGTAAGACTGAAAAGAACAAACTAAGCAATCATGATAAAGCAAACCATCATCACTGCATTCTTGCGTCCCTTCGGTGGCAAGCGACCAAAGGTCGAGCGCCCGACGTTCCGTCGCCTACCCGTAGCCTTTCTGCTTGCCCTCGTTGCGATGGCGGTTTACGGACAGACGGACAGTACGAAGGAGAAGAAAAAGAAGGAAGATAAGATTTCGATGCACGGAATGGTAGCCGACGGCTTTACAAAAGCGGCTATTCCTGATGTGAAAGTCATACTGATGCATGAGGACTCTACCGTGATAGACACCACTACCGTATGGGAAAGTCATAGTTGGAGCAGTGGCATCGGACGTTCGGCAGGCACGACGCGATACTATTTCCGGATAAGCCGTGAGCCAGCCAAGTATATCCTCAAAGTGGAACACCCCAATTACGAGACCGCCTTTGCCAATTTCGAAATGAAACAGATAAGCAAGCGTCGTCAGGACATTGAGGGACCGAAGGTGTATCTGAAGAAGACAGCGAAGGCTCATCACTTCGAGGGCGGAGAGATAGGCGAGGTGGTGGTTAAGGCAACGAAGGTGAAGATGATATGGCGTGGTGATACGCTGGTATTCAACGCCGATGCCTTCAACGTGCCCGAGGGTTCAATGCTTGACGGCTTGATCAAGCAACTGCCTGGTGTTGAACTGAAGGATAATGGCGAGATATTTGTTAACGGCAAGAAGATAGACAACCTGACACTGAACGGTGCTGACTTCTTCAAGGGCAAGAACAAGATCATGCTGCAGAACCTGCCATACTTCACGGTGAAGAACATTGAGGTCTATAAGAAACAGACCGAGGAAAATAAATACCTCGGCATTGAAGACGAAGACAAGAAGGAATACACGATGGACGTCATTCTGAAACGTGAGTACAATATTGGCGGCTCAGCGAACATCGAGGCTGGCTATGGTACTGATGATCGGTACAAAATAAAGGGGTTCGGTCTGCGTTTTTCTGACCGCACAAGGGCTGTTATCTTCGGCGGCCTCAACAACATCAACGAGACGATGGATTTCGATGCTGAGGATAGTGAATACACAGACAAGACTGAACTATCAGGCGATAACCATTTTAAGCAAGTCGGCGGACAGTTCGTCTATCAGGCACCCGAGAACAAACTGTCCAACGCTACCGAGGTGGATGCCACATGGAGCAATGACTTCAGTGAGAACCGCAGCCATAGTGAGACCTATCTGAACGGTGCCAGCACCTTCGGGATGTCGAAAGGTACAAATCGTGACAGACCCAGCAGTTTCTCGCTGAAGAATACGCTGAGGGCTACGGGAAAGTTCCGTTTCTACTCTACTGCGACGTTAAGATATTACCGCAACAACTATGAGAGCGAAGGCTGGAGTGTGAGTACTGCCGATGCTGTGATGAAGGACAGCATCAACAGCTCGTGGTACCGCTCCCGTAGTAAGAGAAACCAATTATATGGCAATGGGTACGGCTCTCTGTCCTATCGCTTGCCCTCGGGCGACTCGTTCACGTTCGACATACAGGGTCACTTCAATCGTGGTTACAACCCGGAATCGTCGAGTTTGAATCACTATACCTATCATAAATTGGGAACCGTCGATAATCGTGACCGTCGCACAGAGTCGCCCAACTATTCCTATTCCTATCAAGGTGACCTGAGTTACAATTATCAAGTAACTAAAAAATTTCGCATATCTCCTTCTGTTGGACTCGGCAGAAGCGACTCCAACAGCGATTGTCATGAGTACCTGCGCGACAGCATCGACTATCTCTTTGATGCCATGAATAGTTACGGGCAGCGCACGCAGATGCTGAACCGCCGTGCCGGTCTGAGTATCAACTTCGACACACCATTAAAAAAGTGGTATCTTAGCCTCTACGCCAGTCTGAGCACCAATTTCCAGCGACAGCAGATGAGTTATGAAAGTGAACCCCTCACCACCTCGCTTACCCGTCACTACACATTATGGAGCCCAAGCGCCTTTTTCTTTCTGGGCAGCATGGACGGGAAGCACGACATCACCGTACAATACTATATATTGCCGTCGACACCTTCCATCACCGACCTTATCGACCGCCCTATTACCAGCGACCCGATGAATATCTTCCTCGGCAATCCCGACTTGAAAAAGAGTGAGCACCACCAATGGTACGCCAACTATCGCCTGCGTAACGACAGCATCGACCAGACGATACGAATCTCATTTAATGGAGGTTTCACCCACAACGCCCAAACTCGGAGCTACACCTACGACACGACGACGGGTGTGCGCACCTACCGCCCGGAGAATATCAGCAGTGGAAACTGGAACATCAGTTCCTCTGTCGATTGGACTCGCGCCCTCGGAAAACAAAAACTATGGTATATCAGCAATGAATTCACTTTCCGTTACAACAAAAGTACCAGCCTCGCCATCACTACGGGCAGCACAGATTCGGAACTAAGCCGCGTGGGAACCTCCTTCGTGAACTACAAGCCCAATATCCGTTTCCAGAAGAAGAATCTCACCCTTAACGCAAAGGGCGATTTCTCTTATCGTCATATCCACCGTAATATTACGTATGGTGAACAGCCAACTGATATCTGGGACATCGCCTATGGCTTGAACGGCACTTACAAACTGCCGTGGAACTTCACTATAGACACCGACCTGATGATGCACTCGCGACGTGGTTACACTGATAGTGAGATGAATGACAACCGCCTCTACTGGGATGCCTCGCTTACCAAATCCATCCACCAAGGCCAGTGGGTCATCAAACTGCGCGGCTACGACCTCTTGGGTCAGGTATCCAGTCTCCGCTATAGCATCAATTCTCAGGGTCGCACTGAGACCTGGACCAACTCTATGCGTCGCTATGCCCTCCTTACTGTCGCCTACCGCTTCTCACAAAAACCGAAGAAAGAAAACAAAGAATAGAAATCCATTAATACAAATGAAAAAGCTAAATCTTATTCTTATGGCGTTATGCCTGAATGTGTTGGCTGTTCCAGCACAACAAATGTCCTCTGTAGATAACAATTTTCGTCTAAGCATTCATGTTTCAGAAGGCGTCGGCGATTCGGGCTATCTAATACATGTGTTTAATCATGACGGTAAACCATTGGATAGGCTTGCCAACCTTCCCGTCGAAGAAAAAGAATGTTCTTTCACCACCTATCTTGATGATGTATATTTGGCCGATGTTGTAGCCACGTCCCCCAATGATTCTGCCTGGACCCACATACGTTTTCCCTTTGTTCCGAACGAAACGGCGGAATTGAAAGTGATGAACGGCTCTTCCTGTTTGAGCGGAACAGGTTTCTATAGACAATGGATTAGGGCGGACGCACTGCTGGAGAATGTTCGCAATAACCATACAGAGGAAGAAACGGACTCCATGCTCACAAACTACCTGAAGGAGCATGGAAGTGAGGAAGGATGTGCCATGTATTATCTACAGAATAAAATCCTTCCCTTGAAAACCATGCGAGAACTGATTCCTTCCACTGTATGGGATGGACGATTCAAGAAAATCATTTCGATGTTCTATTTTCCTGACGACAAAGATATATTCGAGAAACTGCCTGGCTTTGAAAAACATGAAGACGGCAGCATCACCATCAACGGTAAACCAGTAAAGAAAATTATCATTGATGGCAAAGTAATACATGAAGAATAGAATCACCACACTGTTCGCCCTCGCATTAAGTTACTGAAATGAAACATCTGACACCATATCGCCAAAACGAAACATCCCTCTCGCCGGTGAGGGGGAGAGGGATGGTGTATGGGGGTGAGGTATTCACTTTATCCGTTGATAAGCGAGACGAGCCATTTGATATATTTATCTGTCACGCTGGAGATTTCGCCTTTGTCATAAATCGTAAGCAATGTTATCTCAATAGAGTCATCTTCGTGCTGAATAACGTTGAATGTGATAACACGAGCACCCCCGCTCTTGCCTTTCCCTTTCGAAGCAATGGCCATCCGGACCTTACGGGTACCACTACCCAAATCAGATCCTTGAAAAGGGTTTTCATGCAGTTCTTTCTTGAACGTATCGTAATCGCTTACCAGCGACGGATATTTCTTGACCAGTCGCTTAAACTGGCGCATGAACTCTTCAGAGGGGATGAACTTCACCTTCATGCTATACCCTCTGCTTTAAGTTCAGCCATAAACTCCTCGTCGGTCATCATCTTGTGCTCACCCCGTCTGGCACGCTTCACCTCGTCGAAAGCCCGCGTCAACGACTCTTTGACGTATGCCTCCTGGCGACGTTTTTCGGCCACCTTCTCTGCGTTGCCCTTGAATACTTTGACCGATGCCACACCGCGAAGCAACTCAATGGCCTTGCGTACATGCAGCGTTGTCGCATCCTCGTTCAATGTTACTAATATCTGCGTCATAATCGTAATCTTTTTGTTCTCGGCTGCAAAGTTACAAAAATAATCCGGAATAATCATTCTAAACAAGAAATATTTTTATGAACAGGAAAACTATCATCTCTTTAGTTTACAGATAATTAGAGCGTTTAGCGGAGAAATATTCCACATCAACTTTTTATAAAGACTATATGTTTAGCACTCGTAAGTCATATACATAGCCAACGTAAGTTATATACTTACGCATCGCAAACTATAGTTTCGCAGAAACTCCTAACATCTTAACCCAACAGGGCTCAAATGCCGATGTACAAAGGGAAGTGCTCGGGTGAGGTGTTGGTTGAACAGGTAACCCACTTCTCACGTATTGTGAAGTGCACCCCAAAATGAAGTGCACCCCAAAAATTGGAAAAATAAAGAAAAATAGTAGGAGTAGGTTACCTGTTCAACCAACAGGTAACCTGGCTTGCGCCCTTTATTTATCGGGGTTTGAAGGGTGTTGGGTTAAGATGTGAGGAGTTTTCATCAAAAGAATTGAAGTAATCGACCAAAGGTCGAGCGTAAGCGATTTGGACGAAGTCAAATAACTGAAACTGTAATACTGTAATTTTTAACGTCGCAAAGAAAGGAATGCCTTCTATCACTTGTCCGGATGCCTTGAACAGTTTGTTCCAAGGCTTGGTACAAGTTGTTCCAGGGCTTGGAATACCCCCTAAGGAGGCTTTCCTTTAAGTGAAAGAAGGCATTAGAATAAAAAGTATACTGAATTCACACCGAAAGTAGCCTACATTCGACCCGTTTGTAGGCTTTATTTGGGTTGAAAAGAGGCTTTATTCTTTGAGATAGGCGGCACCTATCTCTGAGGGAAAGAAAAAGTATTTCAAAATTTGGTATTCTTCTCGCATATTTGTAATTTTGCAAGCACAAAGAAAGAAGATGAATAAGGTACGCATCACAGCCATACGCCAGACGGTCTATACTGATTTGATGGCGAAATACGAGAACCCTATTGAGCATACTTGCGATGTGAGTGAAGGACAGGAGTGGATATCCATTGACGGCAAATGCCCCGAAGGGATGTGTCCTGCCGCATGGTATTCTATGCGTGAGTTCGTGGAATCGTTGGCAAGAGGAGAGGGTAACTTCTACGACGGTTGGATGAAGAACCCGATGAGTGCCATGATCAGTTGTAACGACGGCTTCCGTCCATTTAGTTTCTACCTGGAAGTCGTAGCGTGACGTTCTGTAGTTTTGTTAAGTGATGGGCAGTTCTATGACGATGCGACAACCATCGTGGTAACTGGTGTCGATACTCAGTGTGCCGTTCAAACTGGTGATATGGCGCTTGGAAAGCGGAAGTCCGAGACCAAGGCCGTCTGACAGGTCGTTGACTTTTGCAAATAATTCAAAGAGACGCTCACTGTCCTCTGCGGGGAATCCGGGTCCTGTATCCTCGACAATGAAGCAAACTGTTCGTTCCGTTTTGGAAAGATACAGTGAGATATGCTGACCATCGGAATACTTGGCGGCATTGAAGAGCAGTTCCTGAATGGTAACCGTGAGGTAGGTACGGTTGGTGTGGATGTAGAAATTGTCAGGTAGCGACGTCTCGAAGGTGATTTGCAACTGGGGGAACAGTTCGTGGTTCTTACCGATAGCGTATTGCGCTACCTCATTGCAGAACACCCTGTCGTTTCTGTTCGCATAGAGTTCCTTGGTAGAGCCCCATACAGAACTGTCGATAAGCATTCTGTTCATACGGTCGAGCACCTGCGCATTGAAGAACATGGTGTCTGTCACATTCTTCAACTCGTCTTCCGGTAACATGTTCTTACTGTCGTGCAATACCTGTGCAAAGCCGATGATGATGTTCAAAGGCGTACGGATTTGGTGGGACACATTCTGGATGAATATCTCTTTCTGTCTATTGCCTTCCTCGGCGAGTTTGCTGGCTTTTACCAGTTCTTCATTACGCTGTGCAGCTTCCACGTTCATTTGCTGGATGTCGTTGATGTGCTTGTTCAGAGATTCCTGCATGGTAGCGAAACTGTTTTGCAACCTTCCGACAGCATCTTGATAATGACTTCGTGATATCTGTTCGTCATAATGTCCTGAAGTGATGCGTTTCACTTTCTCTGTGAGTTCGTTCAACGGTCGGATGGTTTGAGCGACGGTCGTGAAGGAGAAGAAGAGAATCAGCAACAGTCCAACAATGATCAGTCCAGCGATGATATAAGTCAGTCGGTTGTAACTCTGTAGGATGTTACGGTCGGGACAGATGAGGGCGAGGCTCCAGTTCGTACCTGGTACCGGCTGATAGCATACGAGACATGATTCTCCGTTAATCTTCACATTCAGATTCCCCTGCTTACCTGTAGTCATCTCATAACCCAGTGCGATGAGGTCGGTATGGCTCTTAGCGTTGAAATCGCTGAAGATGGTCTTGTTGAAGAGTTTCGTGGTGTCGGGATGGACATAGTAGCGTCCTTCATCACCAATCATCACGAAATAGGAATCGGGGTAAGGCTTTTCTGTTGCGATGACTTTAGAGAGGTGTTTTAAGGCGAGGTCAGTGGAGATGACTCCGATGAAACGTTTGTTGTCATCGTATAACGGTTTACAGTAAGATGCTATCATACCGTCGAGCGTTACCTCCAGCGAGTCACTCTCATCGTAGAAGACTACCCAGCAGGGCTCACCCAGTGTCTTGGGTTTCTTATACCATATCTTGTCGAAATAATCATATTCCTTCTCAATCACCGTCGTGATGGTGTCATGTTCTCTGACGGTATAAGCAGAGAACTGTTGACTGTATTGAGGGAGAATATCCGGTTCGGTACTGATGGAACAGCCGTCGATATTACCGTTCAGTGTGACGATGAAGCGCGAATAGGCGAGGATGGAATCAGAATTCAGGTTGGCAGTCACCTCCCAGTCGTTGACGTTGGTGGCTGTCTCTACGTTGTTCATGAAGCGGTTCACACGTTGCATGGTGGTGGAGAGTACGGCATTGGCATGTTCCATAGCCTCCCGCTTGACATTGCTTCGCGACTGTACGAACAGGATACCCAGTGCCACCAAGAATACCGGCACCGCCATCAGCAGGATGCCGATGCTGAGTTTCAATGCCAGGGATTGTCGGATATGTGTGATGATACTGCGCATCTGTGTACTTGTCTTTTTATTGTTTCTTCTTTTCCGAGTCGTTGAGTAGTTGTCGGAGTGCCGTCGTAATCTTCTCGCCTTGATAGAGGATATTGCCAACCAGTTCGTCGTTCGTCTCATCCGTCATGCTGCCGATCTGGTCTTTGATGCCCTTCACATTCAAACAGATCTCATCGATGGGCTCCTTCATCTGGTTTGACATATTATAGAGGAAATTCGTCTTCATGTGGTCACCAGCCTGAGCCAACTCGTAGACCGCTTTTAACTCCTTGCCTCGCTCTTCTAAGGTATGTGTCAACTGTTCCATTTCACCCATGTGATGGTTCAGTACCTGCTGCATCTCCTGGAAGTGTTTCTGTAGATGACCCACCTCGTCTTGCTGACGGGTATCGGGGATACGCTCATCATAATGTCCTTCGGCAATATGCTGTGCTGACAGTGACAGCATGCGAAGGGGCAATAGCCGGCGATGGATGAAAGTATAACAGAGCAGCAACAACAGTAATAATCCTACAAAGGCAACAATGAACACCGTGTAATGCAATCGTCTGTAGTCACCATAGATGTCATCCTCTGGATAGATGATACCAATACTCCAGTTCAGTGCCTCCATGGAGCGACCGGGAACGACAGTACGTTCGAATGGCTTATAGAACACATAGAAGTCGGTGCCGTACAGGTGGAACTTCTTATTGCCTGTCTTGCCTGCCAGCATCGCCTTTGCAACCTCTTTGGCTGTGGGCTCAAGATCATTGTTCTTTAGTGAGAAGACCGTTTTGTAGTCCAGTTTGCTGCTGTCGGGATGTATAATATAGGAACCATCTTCGCCCAATAGTGCACAGAAAGAGTTGGGCGACGGCTTCGCCTCTTGCACGATTTTCGACAACAGGTTCAACGGAACACCGACAGCCATCACGCCAGCCTTCCGTTCTCCTACATAGAAAGGCATGTTAAAGACAGTGATAGGCTTTCCCCCTTCATTCGCCTCTCTCTGCGGTTCCATCCAGTCGGGTGTACCCTTATTGATGGCGTTGGTATACCAAGACTGCTCGTAATAAGGGCGGCTGAGGATGGTGTCCGACTTGACGACTATCATCTTTCCGTCTGCATCCTTCTTGCCTGTCTGATGAAAATAAGAATAGAAAGTAGAACGGTCCTTGAAGAAATTGGGTTCAAAGGCAATGACACACCCCACGATATACGGATTGCCTTCTACGAGTTTCTGACAATAGGTATCTATCTTATCCGGCTGGTCGATGTGATTGAGAATCTTCCAATAGATATTACCTGATGACTGCTCTACACTCAACAGGATATTATCGATTCTCTGTAGCGTGGCATCCAGCGTCGCAGTGGCTTTCAGCGATGCCTCATCCTTTACTGCCTTGCGTGAAAAATAGAACATAATAACTAAAGCCACCATCAGCAACGTTGCCAAGGCTGTGAGCAACTTCAGACTCAATTTAAAGGATAGAGTCTTGGTGATGAATTTAGTTAGTCGTAGCATTTATATAAGTTTATACGTTGCAAATATATAAAATATTTTCTTATGTGATTCTTTTTGATAGGAAAAAATGCAGTTTTCTTCGTTTTTTCGTATCTTTGCAGAAAGAAATTAATACAAAATGGGTTATAAACTGGTTCTTTTTGATTTGGATGGTACGTTACTCGATACGCTCGATGATCTCAGCGAGGCTGTCAATCATGCCATGCGATTGCGAGGTTTCCCGTTGCATACGCGAGATGAATATATGAGGATGGTGGGTAATGGTGTCCGTAATCTGGTGAAAAGGGCACTGCCCGACGATTACAAAGAGGATGATACGATGGTGGATGCTGCCCTTGCAGACTTCAAGGCGTATTATACTGCCCATATTGACGTGCATACCTGCCCTTTTCCTGGAATGCAGGAACTGGTGAATCAACTTCATCAAAAGGGAATCCTGATGGCTATTGCCTCGAATAAATTTCAGGAAGGAACAGCATATCTGATCAACAAATTCTTTCCAGAGATACCATTTGTGACAGTGTTGGGCAATCGTCCCGGCTATCCGCTCAAGCCCGATCCTGAGATTGTAGAAGAGGTGTTGCGGAAGGCTGGTGTCCAAAAAGAAGAAGCTGTGATGGTAGGTGATTCTCCTACCGACATGAAGACAGCCGAGAATGGTGGCATCAGGGGAATAGCAGTCAGTTGGGGCTATCGTCCCATGAAAGGTATCTCCGGTCTTACTGTGGTGGATTCTGCAGAGGAGATAATAGATATTTTAGTAGAAGAGGCGATCTGAGTTTAAGAAGTTTTTATTTCAATAACGGAGAATAAAAGCGTAGTGATAGGGTTTGTTGCCATCAATGGTGTACTGGGGTAGGGTGCGTTGTCCCCATGTGTCGACACCGCCCACGCCATGAACATTGAGGTCAATATTTAGATTCACGAAGCGGCCACGCTGGATTTCATGGGGATGCTTGGCTGCCTCCAGGTCTTCCTCACCATAATCCCAGGCACGGATACAAAGGGGCTGGAGGCCGGAGATTCGTAAAGTTGAAAGTTGAGAGTTATGAGTTGAGAGTTCGAACCATCGGACATCCGTACGGCAACCATTGTCTTGTGGATGGATATACTCTGTCTCGAACTCGCTCAGTGGCATTTTGTAACGACCGATAAAAGCACTACGCTTACGGTCTGGATAGTTCTCCCACGGACCTCGCCCATAATATTCTATATTGGTGTAGTCTGCAGGCAGACGCATTCGCATGCCGAACTTGGGCATCACAGGCTTATCGGTACCTGATGGGTGGTAGTCGATATCGACTAGAATAGTACGTTTGTCAATGATGGTGTAGTTTACCGTGACATCGGTGGCGTTCCTCCATATGGCAGTGCGCTGGGCAAACTGGGCCGCATGCTGGTTGTCGTTTTCTGGTTTCCAGAAATAGGGTTCGAGGGGCGCCTGTAGCATCTCATGACCATCAATAATCCATGAGGTGAGGGCGTTGCCTTTAATGGTAATATTATTGGAAGAGTTCATTGTAGAAGGCGTAACAACCTCTGGGAAGACATAGGGCATGAGCACAAACTGCTCGCTGGCAATGACAAAACCTTTCTTCGCCCATGGTTTATCCTCTTTTAAACGAGCGGCTACGTTCAACAAAACCTCGCTTTCATAACGCAAGGTATCGTAGGTGATATCGTATTCATCAAGAGTCGTAAAGTAGTCGTGATTGACGATGCGGATTTTGCCATCAGGCTCTCTGACAAACTGAAGTGGTTGATAGACGTGCTGCACCTCGTAATAGTGAGGATGCGGCTTGCGATCTGGGGCAATCAGTCCGTTGATACAGAAAGGACCATCGTTGGGCTTGTCGCCGAAGTCGCCACCGTAGGCAAAATACTCAATCATTCCTCTTCCTTCTTCCATCTTACTTCTAAGAATTCCCTGATCCACCCAGTCCCATACAGCGGCACCGGCGATACTGCTATCAGCATAGATGACATCCCAATATTCTTGGAAGTTTCCCATTGAGTTTCCCATCGCGTGGGCGTATTCGCGAGCGATTAATGGTTTCTCCGTTTCCTTCTCGGCTTCAGCCTTCAGTACGTCGGGTGTGGGATAGCCAAAGTCATGAAGGGCAGAATAGCGGGGATGGCAGTCGTAGAAGGGTAGGCGAGTGGAATCGAGACGGCATACCGTGTCGTACATAGCCTGGATGTTAGGACCTACGCCGCCCTCGTTACCGAGACTCCACAGAATCACGCATGGGTGGTTAAAATCACGCTTCACCAATGATTCGGCACGATCTACGTGGGCGCCTTCCCATGCTGTATCCTCGCCCATCTCATGATTGGCATAGCCATAGCCATGAGTCTCCTGATTCGCCTCGTCCATCACATAAATACCCCAACGATCGCAGAGTTCATAGAGATATTCACGGTCAGGATAGTGCGAAGTGCGAAGGAAATTGATGTTCGCCTGTTTCATTAAGCGGAGGTCTTGTTCGTAGGTGGCATCATCCACGTAACGACCCGTTCGAGGATGGTGATCGTGACGGTTCACACCACGCAACTTTACGTTCTTGCCGTTAATCTTAAATACTTCGCCCACACATTCCACACGTTTCACACCCAGATGGTAGTCGAAGTGCTCAACCATCTTGCCTTTCTTGTCAATGAGTTCGACGGAGAACGGATAGAGGTTGGGCTTCTCTGCTGACCATAGTTTAGGATAGTTGATGAGGTATGTAAGTTGGAGGTGAGATGTATCGCCTATAGCAAGGCTTTTCATTTGTCCTTCAATGGTCTTTCCATCAAGTTTCAAGACAACCTTCAGGTCTTTCGCTTTATGTTTGCCTGTGTTGCAAAGAGTGATATCAGCCGTCACGTTAGTTTGTGAGAAATCATCATTGGGAACTGCTGTCACGTGATAGTCAGCGATATGCACCAGTGGGCGTACCCATAATTGTACTTCACGGAAGATACCTGATAGTCGCCACATGTCTTGGTCTTCCAGATAACTGCCATCGCTCCAGCGATACACCTCCACGGCGAGTTTGTTACGACCTTCATGAACGTATCTTGTCACGTCAAATTCTGCTGGTGACATAGAGTTCTGACTATAGCCCACTTTCTGTCCATTAATCCAGACGTACATCGCTGAGTGCACACCACCGAAGTGTAGAATCAGATTCTTATTGAGCATCTCCTTTGTCACATCCACAAATGTCACATACGAGCCTACGGGGTTGCGGTTCTCATAGGCTGTCCAGTCTTTAGGTGGCTCACTCGTTACGCTCGGTCTGTTTCGTTGGAAAGGGTAACTGATGTTGGTATAGATAGGTGTGCCGAATCCTTGCAACTGCCAGTTGCCAGGTACGGTGATCCTGTCCCAACTGCTTACATCATAATTGTCGCGATAGAAATCAACAGGTCTCTCTTCGGGATTTCTGCTCCAATGGAATAGCCACTGCCCGTCAAGAGACATGATCTCTTGACACTCTTTCCATTTCGAAGGCAACTGCAGAGTGGCATGATACGGTAGTTTGTTGATACCTAATATGGCAGGATTCTCCCAGTCGTGAGTCGTTTGTGCCTGTGCTGTTATGACCTGCAACAAAAGCGTTACGCTAAATGATAAATGACAAATGATAAAAGATAGCCTTTTCATAATTTACTCATAATGTTGATGGTTGATGTTGGTAGAGTACTCTTAATACTAATCTGCACGTTTCCTTTCTTTTCCGTGCTACGTACCACTAGCAGGGCACGGCCTTTCCAAGTGGTGACGCGAGGCGAAGTGTATGGCTCTCGGTCTTTGAGGTCGGCGGAGGCGAATGCCAGCAAACGACCTTGACCTTTTACGATGGTCTCACAGGGAATTGCGGCATTAGGGCAAACGTTGCCTTTGCTGTCTACCACCTCTACAGTGATATATGCCAAATCCTGTCCGTTGGCAGTTATTATGGAACGGTCGGCTGTCAGTCGTAGGGCAGCAGGCTCTTCGGCAGTGCTGAGTGTTACGCTTTGTCCCCCTGCCTCAGCACGCAGTGTGCCTGCTTCGTAGGGTACAGCAAAGACAGCCTTGAATTCCGTATTCCGATTGACGACCTTAGTCCCGAAAATATTGTCGTTCAGATAGAGTTTCACCTCAGGAGCCTTTGTATAGACCTCCACTTCGATAAGTTTATTTTCCCAGCCTTTCCAATTCCACGACTCCCATGTAGGCCATACGCTCCATGCTGTTTCATGGATCTTTCCATGATAACCATCGGGTTCTTTTACGGCCATATACAAACCTTTTGAATCCTTCCATAGCATCTCGCGGTAGTGGCTGATGGGTTTGCGCCAACCAGTGATGTCCACATCGCCACAGTAAGCGCCGTGCCAGTCGGGTTGTCCACCTTCAATCCAGTGTTCACCTGGGCGTTCCCCTTCATAATAATTGCGACCAATACCTGATTCGCCTAAGTAGTCAAGCCCTGTCCATACAATATCACCAATGATATAGGAATAATTGTGTATCAGTGCCCAGTTCTTGAAGGCATCACGCGGATAACTTTCCGTCTGCCACATCACACGTTTGGGGTTGCGCTGGTGGTCGCTTTCATGCTTGTGAATCATGTAGTTGTATCCGCCGATGTCAAGCACATCAAAATGTGGGTCGTAGATTTCCCAGTCGTTATCCCATGCACAGAGTGCCTCTGTCACAGGACGCGTGTTGTCCATCTCCAGAATGGCCTCCTTCAAATTTTTTGCAGTAGTGATGACGCGGATGTCCTTGCGCTCGATAACTTCATTGCCGATGCTCCAGGCGATAATACTAGGGTGGTTACGGTCGCGCTGCACCATGGCGTGGATATCCTCTCGGTAGCACGAGTCGATGAGTGTGGAGTAGTCGTAAGGGTTTTTCGCTGTTCGCCAACCATCGAAGACTTCGCCAATGACGAGTATGCCCAGCGAGTCGCAGGCATCAAGGAAGGCACGCGTCGTGGGGTTATGTGCCGTACGGATGAGGTTGAAGCCTGCCTCCTTCATCAGCCTGACCTTGCGTATCTCTGCTGCATCGAAGGCCATTGCCCCTAGCACACCGTCGTCATGGTGCACACAGGCACCATTGATTTTTAGCGGGTTACCGTTAAGCACAAAGCCCTTCTCTGCAGAATACGCAATGGTGCGGATGCCATAAGTGATGGGTAATACATCGCCTTCAGCCTCAATGGTGGTATGGTAAAGGTAAGGATCGTCAGGCGACCATAAGTGGGGATTCTCTACATGAATGGTTTTCTCGATAGGCTTACGCGTTCCATCCTCCATCACCACCTCGGCCTTGATATTTACCGTGTGGATATCAGGTGTCGTCACGCTGACGCTCCCTTCATCAATATATCGCTGATCTTTTGTTTCAAGCCACACGTGGCGGTAGATGCCCGACCCTGAATACCAGCGACAGTTGGGCTGCTCACTATTGTCGACCTTGACCATTACTTCATTCTCACGCTTGTCTTTATATAGATAAGGGGTAATGTCGACGGTGAAGGGTGTATAACCATAGGCATGCTGTCCAGCCTTCTGTCTATTGACAAAGATCTCTGCCTTTTGGTATACACCCTCGAAGTGCAGCATTACGACATCTGCCTGAGGAGTCTTAAATGTTTTGCGGTATTCGCCTTTGCCTCCTGGATACCAGCCACCACCTTCTTTTGTAGTTCCTGTCGCTGGATTAGGAGTTTCATAGATGTCCCAATCGTGGGGAAGGTTCACTTTACTTGTCTTTCCATTACGGGTAAACTCCCAATCGGTGTCAAACAACAGTTTGTTCTGTGCCATCGTGTTCATAGACAGCATCAGGGTTACAATGGTCACTATTTTTTTCATCGTCTTGGTTATTTTTTTGTTACCACTTCTATATCGCCGTACCCCATGCGACTCCCCTCTGCCAGACGGTCGGCATCGAGGCGGAGGATCTTAGCTGTTGTGGGGGCGAACTTAATGGTCTGCCAGATTGGATTATTCACGATGTTTGAGAATTCACCTGAGGCGAGTTTCTTCCAGTCTTGCCAATCGGACGATGCCCAGAGTGAGTAATGGATCACCATTCCATCTTTAGTCCCCTGCGGAGGCAGATAGCGGAAAGAGGTGATGACCTGTTCGTCGTCAAAATCTACAATCATCTGTTTGGGACTAATAAAGAATATATGCAGATTAGACGATAGTTTCTCACCAGAATTAGGAATGTCTGCTGTTAGTTCTGGCGCAAGGTATACGGACGTACGCTTAATGATAGGCTCGCACTTGGCATCGAGAACGGTGAAGCGTAATTTAGTCGCGTTGACAGTTGGGAAGCAGATAATACGACGATGTCCGATAGTTGTGAGTCCATCTCCATTATCTACGAGTTCATCCTTCAAAGGTTGCCATTTGCCGTCCACCTCAGCCTCCAGTGAGAACTTTTTGACGCGCTGTCCGTAACAGATATCCTCTTCAACTACAAAACGATTGAAGGCGGTAGGCTTCTTGAAGGTAATGGTGGTTATTGGATATTGGTTATTGGTTATTGTCTTTTTCGACTTCTTCGCCAAGTCGGTCTTGAACACCTCATCAATCATCTTCTTGAACGCAATGCCTCGCAGACTGTCGTTAGGATGAATGCGTCCGTTAGGAGCAATGGGGAAGTTCAGCAACAGCGTCGAGTTACGTCCTACACTTTTATAATAGATATCCATCAACTTTGACAGACTCTTCACGTGTTCATTCTCTGTATCATGATAGAACCATCCTGGACGGATACTCGTGTTCGTTTCGCCAGGCACCCATACATTGCCATTCTCCAGTCCGTAGTGTAACTGTTCATAAGGCACATCGCCCTCTTTGTTGAGTAGGCTCCAGTTCGTCTCGCCTACATTACCGGCTTCTGTTCCTACCCAGCGTAGGTCACCACGATCACCACCGTCGTTCCATATCACACATTGTGGTTGCAACTCGCGAATCATCTTATAGGTCTCAGGCCATTGATAGTAGGTCGTGCGATCTATCTTACGTGTCTCGTTGGCTCCGCCATACCATCCGTCACCACCATTAGCACCGTCGAACCATACTTCAAAGATGTCCCCATAGTTAGTGAGCAATTCGCGCAGTTGGTTGCGGAAATAAGTAACGTACTCAGGCTTACCGTAGTCTTTATGGTTTCTGTCCCAAGGCGATAGATAGACGGCGAACTTCAGTCCTTCCTCACGACAGGCATCGGCCAGTTCACGAACCACGTCGCCTTTACCATTTTTCCAAGGCGTGTTCTTGACTGAATACTCTGTATATTGTGAGGGCCACATACAAAAGCCACAGTGATGTTTGGCAGTGAAGATGATACCTTTCATACCTGCCTGTTTACAGACACGAGCCCACTGCCTACAGTCCAAATCTGAGGGGTTAAACAATTCCATTGCCTCATTGCCGTATCCCCATTCCTCATCAGTATAGGTATTAAGCGAGTAGTGGATAAACGCATACATTTCCATCTCCTGCCAACGTAATTGATTCTCTGTAGGCACAGGACTACAAAGTGTCTTGCTTTGTGCAATTATATTCAAAGCCACACCATATAAAATAATAGTAGAGATAAGTTTCTCCATATTAATCACTTGTTGATGACAAGTACGAAGCCACCACGTGGCTTGCAGTTTATCTGCTTGGGTAACTTGTCTATATTAGATATAGTCCATGGATTGCCATCGGCAAAAAGGGTGATAGTTTTTCCCTTAATAAAACCAAGAGGCACATTTAAAGCCTTGGGAGTGTCGGTACCATTGATACCAGCCACATACCAGGTTTTTCCACTGCGGCGAGCCAATACGGCACTCTCGCCAGGATAGCCACTGACATAGCGAGTCTCATCCCATACAGTGGGCAGTTTTCCTAAGAAATCCTGTACCTCTTGAGGCTGGGAGAGGAAACTTTCCGGACGGTCGGCGAGGTGCTGCAAACCACTCTCATAGAGTACTGTCAATGCCAGTTCATGGGCATTCGACGTGATGTGTGGATGCTGTGAGTCGCTGAAGGCACAGGGGGTATAGTCCATCGGACCAATGACATTGCGCGTATAGGGCAAGGTAGCGTTATGACTGGCTGCCTTCTTCGTGAAGTGAGGCACGTTGTTATACCACTCGGCACCATAGACACCCTCTGTGGAGAGCAGGTTTGGATAGGTGCGCTGCCATCCGCGAGGGATGGGGGCACCATGGAAGTTTACCAACAGATGATGACGGGCAGCACTCTCCAGCAGGTCCTGACAATAGTCCATGTTCGCTTGATTGTCGCCAGAGAAGAAGTCTATCTTCACACCAGCCACACCGATTTTCTCACACCAAGCAAATTCCTTCTCCCTATCTTCGGGCTTGTTCAGACGGAACTTAGGACCAGGGGCACCATTTATCCAGCCAATCGATGAATTGTACCATATCAGTGGTTTGATACCTTTGGCATTAGCGTAGGCTACGGCATCCTCGATGGTTTTGCCCTCGTTGCTGGCTATCTTGTCCATCTCGTCCCATTCGGCATCGATGAGTACGTATGGCAACTTGAGCGTGACAGCCATATCCACATATTTCTTGATGATATTGTAATCGTTGGAGCCATGATTGTTAGCCCAATAAATCCATGATACCACACCAGGCTTAATCCAACTGGTATCAGCAAGTTTAGAGGGTTCACTGACATCCGTCACCAAGGTGGATTGTACGATATCAGCCAGTGTACCGATGATAACGACACGCCAAGGAGTATGCCAGTTGCCTGACAACAGCAGGTCGTTCTGGTCTTGCTTCACACTGAACTTCTCACCATCGTTAAACAAGCTCGAAGCACTCTGCCGACGCTCGATGTTTGCCTCGGTGATAAGGGCATAGACAGCCTCACCTCTCACCTCTGGCTTCTCACCTCTCACCTCTATTAGCAAAGGATATCCCCAATGGGTGTTGATGGTGTTTTGCTCCATCGCACCACCAAAGCCGCCCAAGGTCTTCACGTTGGCTGTGGTCGTCACAGGGAAGAAACCCTCGTAACCGTCGCTCCATTGCTGCATCCAGCGCTTCGTACCTTCGGGGATGATGTATGTTGTCTGCTCGGCAGGTACCTTACTGTTTTGTAAATTTGTATATTCGTAGCGGAAGGCGATACCATCGTTGTAGAGTCGCATCACTATCTTTGCATTCGGTCCGATAGATGCCTGATACTCGTTGGCTTCATTGGTGCAATGCAGACGTTTACCTTCCAGCATTTGGTAATCATCCTTCACCTTTCTGACGAAATCCAGTTTGTTAAACTCGATGTCAGCCAGTTCCAGTACTTGCTGCTTCTTATAGTTAATAACGAACTTCTTATCGATCGTCTTTGCTGACAATTTCCCGTTAGGTGATGTGACCTTTTGAGCATTCATAGTCAGGGCTACACCACATAGAATAATAATAGAGATAAGTTTCTTCATATTTTGTTTTGATATTTTTTGCAAAGTAACTAAATCTATAGTAAACGTTTCATCTTCTCTTCAATCGTTTGGAAGATGACGAAGAGAACAGGGACGATAAATAGAAGGGCAATGGTGCCGATGACCATACCGCCAATAGTACCCACACCAAGTGAATGATTACCATTAGCACCGACACCCGTGGCGAGAGCGAGTGGTAACAGACCGAAGACCATCGTCATAGAGGTCATGAGGATAGGACGCAGTCGGACGGCAGCAGCATCAAGGGCAGCCTCGACGATGCCTAAACCCTGACGACGACGTGTGGTAGCATACTCGGTGAGCAGGATGGCAGTCTTCGAGAGCAATCCGATAAGCATGATAAGTCCTGTCTGCATATAGATATTATTCTCCAATCCCCATAGATTAGCGAAAAGGAATGAGCCTGCCAGTCCGAAAGGTACACTGAGTATGACGGCAAGTGGGATGAGCAGACTCTCGTACAAGGCACAAAGAATCAAATAGATAAAGATGATACAGATGACGAAGACAAGTGCCGTCGTATTCTGTGCAGATGCTTCCTCACGTGTCATACCTCCGAACTCATAACCATAACCCTCTGGCAGTACTTCTGCAGCAGTCTCTCGGATAGCGTCAATTGCCTGACCGCTACTATAACCTTCTGCGGCAGTACCACCTACCATGATGCTGGGGAAGAGGTTGAAACGTGAAAGTGTCTCGGAACCATAGACACGTGTCAGAGTCAGATATTGTCCGATGGGTGACATCTCACCGCTATTGGTTCTCACAAAGATATTATTTAGCGACTCGATGTCGAGACGGTACTCAGGTGATGCCTGTACCATCACACGGTAGAGTTTGGTGAAGCGTACGAAGTTGGAAGCATACGTACCACCGACATAGCCACTAAGGGCTGCCAGCACGTCGTTGGGTGACACACCACGACGCTTACACAGGGCGGCATCGACCTCGACACGGTATTGCGGGTATTTCAAGGAGAAGTTGGTATAGGCACGACCAATCTCTGGGCGCTCGTTCAAGGCGGCAATCAGACGGTTGGTATAGCCAAGCAAGTCGTTGATGGTGCCACCGTGCTTGTCTTGTACATGTAATTCGAAACCGTTGAGACGACCGAAGCCTGGTAACATATTCTGTGTGTTGACCTGTATCTTTGCATTGGCAATATCGGCAGTACGGCGATAAATTTCGTCCACCACGCTCTGCACATCATCGCCTTTTCCTTTGCGCTCATCCCATTTCTTCAGTTTCAGGGTGAAATTACCGTTTGACGACGACTGTTCGAAGTTGTTGCTATTACCGGCAATCAGTGAATAGATACGTAACTGTGGCAGGTCTTTGATACGTTTCTCTACCTCTTTCAAGATACCATAGGTCTGTTGGAGGCTACTTCCTGGCGAAGCCTGTACATTGATAAATACAGTACCCATATCCTCGTTGGGTACAAGACCAGTCCTTGTGGTGCGCATCATCCAGCCAAGGGCGATGACGGCGACGACAACGAGGGCAGCAGCGAGTGTCTTGCGGCGGGTGAAGCCCATGACGGCATGCTTATAGCGGGCAGAGAGAGCCTGAAAACCTGCATTGAATCGTGCTTGGAATTTGTTCAGTTTCGAGTCACGCATGATGATTGCCGAAAGGGCAGGGGAGAGTGTCAGAGCATTGAACAACGAGATAGCCACAGCAATCGCCATGGTAAGTCCGAACTGGGTATAGAATGTTCCTGTGACACCCCCGATGAAGCAGACGGGTACGAAGACTGCCATGAACACCAATGTCGTGGTGATGAGGGCAGAAGTAATCTTATGCATCGCCTCTTCAGTCATCAGTTTCGAATCACTAGTTCCGTCATTATGTTCAAGTCGTGCTTGAACAGCTTCGACAACCACGATAGCATCATCCACTACAGTACCGATGACCAGTACGAGGGCGAAGAGCGTCAACATATTCAGTGAGAAGCCAATGGCATAGATGACTGCCAACGTGGCAATCAGTGATACGATGATGGCGATGGTCGGGATGATGGTAGCGCGCCAACTACCCAAGAAGAGCCATACCACGAGGATGACCAGTACAAGGGCTTCGAGCAGTGTCTCTACAACGCTGGTAATAGAAGCATCAAGGAAGTCCTTCTTACTTTCCAAATCCTCGATGACGATGCCTGGTGGTAATGACCCGCGTATCTCTTCCACTTCACGGTCAATCTCCTTGATAATCTCGTTAGCATTAGAACCAGCCACCTGATTGATGCTGATATTGATGCCTGGACTACCATTCGTCTCACCAATGATGTTATAGTTCTGTGAACCGAGTTCCACACGGGCGATATCTCCGATGCGTAACACGTCACCGTCAGGTAGTGAACGGATAACAAGATTCTCGTATTCCTTTTCCTCCTCATAGCGACCACGGTATTTCAGTACATACTGGAAGGTGTTCTGACTCTCAGCACCCAGTGTACCTGTTGCTACCTCGACATTCTGTTCGTTGAGCACTTGTGTGATATCTGCAGGTGTCAGCCCGTAGCGTGCCATCTTCAATGGGTCGAGCCAGATACGCATAGAATAGTCGGCACCCATCACGTTGACTTCGCCTACACCAGGAATACGGCTTAGGCGTGGCTCGATATTAATCTTCGTATAGTTAGCAAGGAACGAGCGGTCGAAAGTACTGTCAGGACTATAGACAGCTATCTGTTTGATATTTGAGGTCTGGCGCTTGCGAACGGTAAGTCCACTCTTTACGACATC
This sequence comes from Prevotella sp., assembly GCA_045225255.1. Lineage (GTDB taxonomy): Bacteria > Bacteroidota > Bacteroidia > Bacteroidales > Bacteroidaceae > Prevotella. Next base: position 25,126 of record JBGVBD010000084.1, read on the forward strand.
ACTCGGCAGACGCCCCTGTACAGTGGCGGCACGATTCTGTACGTTCACCATCGCCATATCGGGATCCGTGCCCTGACGGAAGAAGATACCGATAGATCCAGAACCGTTGTTCGAGGCTGACGATGTCATATACATCATGCCTTCCACACCATTGATGGCTTCTTCAAGGGGTACTACGACACTCTTCTGCACTGTCTCAGCATTGGCACCCGTGTATGATGCCATGATACGGACGGTTGGCGGTGCTATCTCTGGGAACTGTTCGAGGGCAAGTTGACTCAGTCCGATGATACCCACCAGCACCATCAGTACCGAAATAACTCCAGAAAGTATCGGGCGGTCTATGAATGTTCTGACTTTCATCCTTCTTACTTCTTACCTCTTACTTCTTGCTTCTTACCTCCAACTTCCACTCCCTCTTTGAGCAGTCCGGCACCTTCTGCGATGATGGTATCACCAGCACTGATACCTTCCTCTACGATATATTCTTTACCGTTGTTCTGTGGGAAGAGAGTAACGGGCGTTGCCTTCGTCTTGCCGTTGACGATACGATATACGAACATGCGGTTTTGCAGTTCATAGGTAGCCTCCTGAGGAATGACGATACACTGTTGGCGGTGTGTCGGAACGATCACGGTAGCACTACCACCATGATGCAAAAGTCCGCCAGTATTGGGGAATGTAGCACGTAATGTGACAGCACCAGTCTGGGTATCCACTGTTCCACTGACGGCACTGATATGTCCCTTCTGTTCGTATTCCTTACCGTTGTTCAAACGAAGTCCCACAGGGGGTGCCTTCCTGATGAATCCCTCAATGGAACCATATTGCGAGATGAGGTCGAGTGCCTGATTCTCGCTGATGCTGAAATAAACATAGACTTCCGAATCGTCGGCTACCGTTACTAACGGTTCACTGATGTTACTGCTGACCAGCGAACCCACATGCCAGGGAATCATCGATGCGACACCGCTGACAGGACTCTTCACTTCTGTATAACTCAGATTATTGCGAGCATTCACCTCTTGTGCCTTTGCCTGTACCAATGCTGCCTCTGCTTCGAGTAAGGCATTGCGCATGGTCACTACCGAGACATCACTCACAACACGTCCCTCTTGCAACTGCGACTCGTTTTCGTAGTTCATCTTCGCTGTTGCCAACCGTGCTTCCGCACTCTTGCGGGCAGCCACAGCCACCTCTAACGCAGCACGATAAGGTACTTGGTCGATAACGAACAGTGTCTGACCCTTACGTACAGCCTGACCTTCCCCCGTCAGGATACGTGTGATGCAGCCCGATACCTGCGGGCGTACTTCCACAATCTGGCGACCTGTCAGTCGGGCACTATATTGTCGTTCGAGTGTCATGTCCTTCCTGCTCACCACCATCGTCTGATATTGAGCAGCATCGTGTTTCTGTTGCTTTTTCTCACCGCACGATATAATCAGCATGGTTGCAAAGAATACAGCCATGATAACTGTAAAATTAGTCCGTCTCTTCATATACCTTAGTTAATCTGAGTGCAAAGATAATGATAATCTCTCAATTAACCTTAACTTTACAATATTATTATATAACACGTAGGTTTACCACGGGAAAGCCTCGGGATCATTGAGAACGTTCGAGCGAAGGTTCTTATTGAGAGAACTGATAGCCTGCATGTCGTCATCACTCAGTGAGAAAGTCATGATTTCCAAATTCTCTGCGAAATGGTTGGGTTTGGCACGAGGAATGGTAATCAACCCTCGCTGTACAATCCATCGGAGCACAATCTGTGAGGCGGTCTTCTCATATTTGGATGCCAGCGACTGGAGTAGGGGATGTCCCACCACATCAATGTCACCTTGTCCGAACGGTCCCCATGCTTCCACTTGGATGCCCAACTGACGGTTGTAGGCGATATTCTCTTCCTGTGTCATAAAGGGATGTACCTCTATCTGATTGATGACGGGACGAATCTCGGCATACGAAAGCAGGTCGTCCAGATGATGGCGGTTGAAATTGCTGACACCGATAGACTTCACTGCGCCCTGCCTTACATAATCCTCCATCATCTGCCAAGTATCCTTCACGCAGTCTTTTACGGGCCAGTGGATCAATAAAAGGTCGATATAATCAGTTTTCAGTTTAGCAAGGCTTTCATCAATAGACTGCCTGACGGCTTGTTGACCATCGCGCATAATATTTGTAGCGACTTTGGTCGTGAGGAAAATTTCCTGCCGTGCCACTTGACTGTCTATGATACCTTGTCCTACTTCTGCCTCGTTCTCGTAGCCTTGTGCTGTGTCAATATGACGGAAACCTGCTTCTAATGCCAAACACACATTCCTTTGTGCTGTCTTATCGCGCAGTGTCCATGTGCCGACACCTATCTGCGGAATCTCATGATGATTGTTCAGTTTAATCATTCGTGTAGTTCTAGTTAGGTTGTTATTTCATTTCAGCCCTTTGACACAACATTCTGAGGATTTCCCTCGGTGAATGCGCGAACATTGTTGATAGCCACATCTACCAGACGGATTCGTGCTTCATTGGAAGCCCAGGCGATATGTGGTGTGATATAGGCATTCTCACATTTCAGCAATGGATTATCAGCCTTTGGTGGTTCTTCTGTCAAAACATCGGCACAAAAGGCTTGCAAACGGTTACCATTGAGGGCATCTGCTACTTCCTGGTCGTTTATCAACGGTCCACGACCTGTGTTGATGAGGATAGCAGAGGGCTTCATCTTTTGCAGTGCATGGCGATCAATGAGGTGATGAGTGTCTGACGTCAAAGGACAATGCAGGCTTAGCACGTCACTCTCTTCTAACAACTCATACCACGATATTTTCTTAATGTATTTCGGTAACAGATCGGCTGGTTTACTGGTGAAGGCGATGACACTCATACCGAAAGCATGGGCGATGGCAGCCACATGCTGACCGATGTTCCCCAGTCCGACAATACCGAAGACCTTTCCTGCGAGTTCCGTTAAAGGTGTGTCCCAATAACTGAAATCTGGACTCGCCGTCCATTTCCCTTTTCGGTTTTGAAGGGCATAGTGTTCGGTATGGTTGGTAACAGTGAGCAAATGGGAAAAGACCATTTGAGCCACACTCTCTGTACTATAGGCAGGCACATTAGTCACCGTGATACCATGTTCACGGGCAGTTTCTATGTCCACTACGTTATATCCTGTTGCCAGTACACCGATATATTTCAACTTGGGCAGTTGCTCGATTTCTTGCTTTCGCAAACACACTTTGTTTGTCAGAACAATCTCCGCATCCTTTGCCCGTTCAATAATCTCTTCGGGTCTTGTACGGTCATAGACGGTCAGTTGCCCGATGTCTTCTAACGGTTTCCATGATAGGTCACCTGGGTTGGCTGTATAGCCGTCAAGTATTACGATCTTCATATTAATTAGTTAAATCTGTTTGCAAATATAGTGATTATTCCGCAATAATCATTATCTTTGCAGATAAATTTAAATGATGACGATGAAAACTATCAAAATGGTGCTTGCCGTGATGCTAACGGCACTTGTCTATACGCAGGTTGCAGCACAGGGATTTCAGAGAGAGACTTTCCCAGAGGGTTCGTACTCTCCAGTGACTAACGTAAACCGTAGTGGCTATCCGCGTGTGTTGAAAGACAATAGTGTGATGTTCCGTGTGCATGCACCGCAGGCACAGCAAATGCAGATAGACCTCTGTGGCACGAAGTATGATATGCAGAAGTCGGAAAGCGGAGTTTGGACAGTAACTACCAAGCCACAGGTACCTGGTTTCCATTATTATTTCCTGATAGTCGACGGTGTGTCGACTGCCGATCCTGCCAGCCAGACATTCTTCGGATGTAGCCGTTGGTCGAGTGCTATTGAAATCAAGGAGACTGGGATGGACGACTTCGAAGTGCAACGAGTGGCACACGGCGAAGTTCGTACAGTATATTATTATAGTAAGGTAGATGAGGAATGGCGTCCGTTGATGATTTATACACCGGCTAATTACAATGCCGTGAAGGCTCCCCTTCCCGTAGTCTATATCCAGCATGGTGGTGGGGAGGACCATCGCGGATGGATGGAGCAGGGTAGGACTGCCCAGATGATGGACAATCTGATAGCGGCAGGTAAGGCGAGACCGATGGTGATTGTGAGTTCGAACAGTAATGTTCGCTCACGCAACGGCGGCTTCGGTGGTGGCTACAGTTGGGAGGGTATGCAGGCTTTCCGCAAGGAACTGTTGGAAAACATCATTCCGTTTATAGAGAAGAATTATAAGGTACGGAAAGACCGTAAGGGCCGTGCGATGTGTGGATTGTCGATGGGTGGCGGTCAATCGTTCTATATCGGCTTGCGTGATCCGGAAGTGTTTGCCAACGTAGGTGTGTTCTCTACGGGAATGTTTGGTGGTATTCAGGGTGCTTCGAACTTCGATTTGGAAAAAGAAGTACCAGGTATTCTGACGGATACCCACACATTCAACAAAAACTTTGACGTGTTTTTTATGACTTGTGGCGAACAAGATCCACGTATCGAATACACCCGCAATATTGTGAAGAAGATGCGCAACAAGAGCGTTAATGTGCGCTTCAATTCCTATCCTGGTGACCACGAATGGCAGGTGTGGCGTAAGTCACTGTATGAGTTCGTACAGTATCTGTTCAAATAAAAAATGAAAAGACAGGGTAAAAGGATTGGGTTAGCATGGTTGCTGTTATCGGTATTCGTATCGATGCTGCTGCTGTCGGGACTGCATCGCCACGAGGCTGTGGTGAGTGCGGATATCGACTGCATGGAGTGCGTCCACCATGTGCATCACTCTGGTCATCTTTCCACCACGGTCGACCACTTGGACGACTGTCTACTCTGTCAGTTCCTTAGTTTTGTCTATACGGCAGCCGCCACTACGCTATTGCTGCCACTGGTTATCTTTGCACAGAATAGAAGATGTTTTCTGAACAGTAGGATTAAGTCAGGAGAACCGTCTGTTCTGTTTACCCGAGGACCACCATCAGTACTGTGATCCTTAGGAGAAGATAACACGATTACATGATTATTTTAATAACGATATTACAGAATGAAAAAAATATATTTCATCCTGTCGCTACTGTGGATTGGTATGGCAGTGGCAGCACAGGAACACCATAAACATCATTACAACCACGAACACCCCAATGACTCTACTGATGTGTTCTATCGTCACTTGAAACTGAACGAACTGACGGTGACGGGTGTAACGGGCGACACAAAACTCAAAAACTCGACAGCCCCCATCTCAATAGTATCGGGTAAGGAGTTGAGACAGACGACTTCTACCAATATCATCGATGCCATTGCCCATCAGCCAGGTGTGTCGCAGATAACGACAGGTAGCGGTATCTCGAAACCTATCATCCGCGGATTGGGTTACAACCGTATCATCGTGATGAATGAAGGCATCCGTCAGGAAGGTCAGCAGTGGGGCGACGAGCATGGTATTGAGATTGATGCACAGAACGTGAACTCAGTAGAGATACTGAAAGGTCCTGCCTCGCTGATGTATGGCAGTGACGCAATGGCAGGTGTACTGATCCTGCATGGCAGTCCTATCCAACTTGAAGGCGAGATGAAAGTCAGCGTATCAACAGAATACCAGACCAATAATGGACTCTTTGACTACTCGTTGAACTTCGCAGGCAATCAGAAAGGTTTTGTCTGGGATGCGCGTTTCTCCGATAAATACGCTCATGCCTATAAGAACAAATACGACGGTTATGTACCTGGCTCGCAGTTCAGCGAGCGGGCAGGGCGACTGATGTTAGGATTGAACAAGCATTGGGGACATACTCACCTGACAGCGACGATATTCCATCAGACTCCCAGTATCGTAGAAGGTGAGCGTGATGAAGAGACAGGAGAGTTGGTTCATAGTGAAGGGTTCACGGATCATGGGTATGGAAAAACACTGCCTTTCCAGCAAATCTATCACTATAAAGCCGTTTGGGACAACTCGCTAAACCTGCCGAAAGGTTGGTTGAAAGCGATTATAGGTTATCAGCAAAACCGTCGTCAGGAATTTGAAGAGGATGCCGATGAGTATGAACTCTACTTCAAACTCCACACCGTCACCTACGACGTGCGTTATCTGACGCAGGAGTTTAACGAGTGGAAGATGGCTGGCGGTATCAACGGAATGTGGCAACAGTCGTTGAATTTGGGTGAGGAATCGCTGATACCCGAATACCGACTCTTCGACTTCGGTGCTTATGCCACCGTCAGCAAGTCGCTGAACGACTTCACACTGAATGGCGGTCTTCGTTTCGATTATCGTCATCTGGACTTCCACTCACGTAATTTCAGTGGCGTAACGGGTAGCATTGGTGCTGTTTGGAATGCCAGTGAACACTTTAACGTTCGACTGAATATGGCACGTGGTTTCCGTGCACCAAATATGAGTGAACTGGGTAGCGACGGCGTACATGAGGGAACACTGCGCTATGAGAAAGGTAATCCCGACCTGAAACCTGAATACAGTTGGCAGGCAGATTTAGGTCTTGACTTCACGTCGAAGTATGTCTCTGCACAGATAGCCTTGTTTGCCAACCGTATCGAGAACTATATCTTTGCCAAGCGCATTGACCAGGTCATAGAGGAAGGCTTTCGTACCTACGAATATACACAGGGCGATGCTCGTCTGCTGGGTTTTGAAGTTGGTGTCGACTTCCATCCCATCCACAGCCTTCATTTCCAGAACACGTTCTCGTATGTTGATGCCCAACAGATGCATGCCTCAGAGGGTGCCAAGTATCTGCCTATGACACCTGCTCCCCGTTGGACATCGGAACTGAAGTACGAATTGACTCACCATGGACATTCCATGCTGAATAATGCATACGTGGCATTAGGTTTGGAGTGCAATCTCGCACAGAACCATTATTATAAGGTGGACGACACAGAGACACGTACACCCAGTTATACGCTGCTGAGTCTTTCTGCAGGTACGGACTTGAACATCAACAATAAGAAGGTTGCTGAAATCTATATCACTGCCGACAACCTGTTGAACCGTGCCTACCAGAATCACCTGAGCCGCCTAAAGTACTGCGACATCAATCATGTCACAGGTCGTCAGGGTGTCTATAACATGGGACGCAACATCGTATTCAAAGTAATCGTCCCAATTGCTCTATAATTAATATGAGGAGTCCAATCGGGCTCCTCATATTGATTACTCAGATGTTTCTTCGGGCAGTTCTAAAGGGATCCTTTTTAAAGGGAAGGCCAGATAACAAAATATAGAGTTACGATTTGACTTTTGCCAGTCTTCGTCGTATAACAGGTAGAACAACAAATTATATGAATCAGATAGAAGGCGATATCATTTCACGCTGTCAACAAGGCGACAAGAATACCTTTCGATGGGTGGTTCAGACCTACCAACGGATGGTCTTCTCGCTTGCTCTGAAGATGTTGTGCAACGAAGAAGAGGCAAAGGATTTGGTACAGGAAACCTTTATCCGCGTGTGGCAGAGTATCAGAAACTATGACCCACAGAAAACCTTCTCGACATGGATATACACCATCGCCTCGAATCTTTGTATCGACAGATTGAAACGAGCTAGTCGTATCGTCGCCCTACCAGAGGACCAGTTGGCTCTTCGACGTTTTGCAGATGATAGCGACAGCCAACAGATGTTGGAGAACAAGGAATGGGTATCGATTGTCAGGATGATAGCTGAAGGACTGAGCAACAAGCAACATCTGGTGTTCACGCTCTGCCAACTGGAAGGTTTACCCTCTATAGAGGTTGAGCAAATCACAGGACTGGATGCCAAGCAGGTAAAAAGCAACCTATATGTAGCACGACAAATGATTCGAAAACGATTAAAAGATTTAGGATATGAATAAGACAGAAGATATATTGGAGAAATTGAAAGCCGTAGAGCAGCCCGCCATCGACAACCCCGACGTGCTGACGGACCTAATCATGAGCAACCTGCCTGAGCAGGTGGGAAGCCCCCGCCAAACGGGGGCTGGCCTCGCGCCAGGAACAATACTGATAGCTCTCCGCGTTATCTCGTCTGTAGCGGCTCTTTGGTTGATAGGACTCTTCTTATACAACACTTTTACCGAGCCTAATCATCATGAACAACAAGGTCTTTATGGCCAAACTATAGACCTGACGTCAGGTAGCACCCTAAAGGACGTGTACACAAGCTATCTACGCGCCAGTCAGGAAAAATCAATCAGTTACACTCAATTAAAAACCATGCATTATGAAAAAGAATAGTATCAGTTGGCTGCTTCTGACAGCCATCATACTCCTGACGTCCTGCGGTCCGTCGGATGTAAAGATGCACACCATCATTAATGAGAATGGTACCTGTACGCGCGAAATCGCCTATAGCAACGTGATGTCACAGCAAGATCGCGATTCATTGTGGGGTAAAGGCAAAATAGGCTGGTCGCAACCCATTCCCGAATGTCTCAATATCGATGCTTTCGACAATAGTCACACGGATATTGGTAAAGGCGATACAGTGACGACCACCTTTTCGAAGACCTTCCGTTCTGCTGAAGAAATGTGCCAGCAAACACCCTTGCTAATGAATGGCAAGCGTCTCCAGTCGAAGGCTACACTCGACAAGCGCTTTCGTTGGTTCTATACAGAGTATACTTTCAAAGAAGTTTTTATCTGTGTGGGCGATACGTTTAAGTTGCCTGCTACCAACTATGCTGATAAGGATGTCGTCAGTTTCTGGTTTACGGGTCAGCCCAACCTTATACAAGGCATGAGTGGTGCAGAGGCTTCTGAGAAACTAAGTCAAATGGAGCCTAAGATTACGAAATGGCTGAACGACAATCTGGCTAAGACATGCTTCGATTTCATTGCCAACCACTACGATTCCATCGCCAATCCCCCTGTCAGCAAAGAGCAGTTCGTAGAACTTCAGGACTCTATGGTCAAGAAGATGCTGGAAGGCCATGATGATATTCTGGACATCAAACCCACCGATGCCTTCCGTAACTTCTTCCACTCTGACGCCTATGCCATATTCTTCGATGAAAAAACACCCTGTGGTCAGGCGCTTAACAAAGAACTGGAGAATCGCATGAACATCCTATGGTTCTCCGTACCTTACACCCTCTCAATGCCTGGAACAATAGTCGATGCTGGCACTGGCATCATCAACGATGGGATCATCTTCTACCCGCTGACGGGTGAGCGTCTTGTTCCTCACGACTACGTCATCACTGCCACCTCGCGAGTTACCAATGTTTGGGCCATCGTTGTAACGATTCTCGTCATCCTCCTCGCCATTGGCAGTTTTATGTACAAACGCAAAAGATAGAATACAGCACTGCAAGATTATTATATCGAAATCACCTTGAAAGTAGCTTTCAAACGGGTCGAATGAAGGCTACTTTCATGTCGAAAAGAGGCTTTATTCTCCTCCGTTTTTCCACATGAAATTTTTAAAATTAACGTCACCGTCGTCACATCGTAACACTCGTTGATAATCAAGGAATTACGCGTGACGACGGCGTGACGTTAGTGACGACGAATGGCATTTATGGCTTATTTTTGTAAGAAACCCGCCACTTTTCTTTGAGATAGGTGGCACCTTTCGCATGGATAGGCGGCACATATCGCCTCGATAGCCCGTACCTATCTACCCGATAGGCGGCACCTATCTAACTGATTCTTTTTCTTTCATCGTCTTTCTTATCTAAATTCACTTAAATATGGGTTCAAAAATACCAAAAATGACATAAAAACATTAACTTTGCAGAAAGAATAGAGATCATTTGTGATATGCCAGTGCAGCAACGGACATTTATTGCCATCGACCTGAAGTCGTTCTACGCTTCAGTGGAATGCGTGGACAGAGGGCTTGACCCACTGACCACGAACCTTGTCGTAGCAGATGTTTCGAGGACAGAGAAAACAATCTGTCTGGCTGTTTCTCCGTCGCTGAAAGCATACGGCATTGGTGGACGTGCCAGACTGTTCGATGTGGTTCAGAAAGTGCGCAATGTCAATAACGAGCGCAAAAGAGCGGCAGGATGGAAGATGACGGGAAAATCATTCAACGATCTGGAACTGCAGGCACACCCTGACCTTGAACTCGACTATATCGCAGCACCGCCACGTATGGCTCATTATATAGAGGTGAGTACTAAAGTCTATCAGACTTACCTAAAATACATTGCTCCTGAAGATATACACGTCTATAGCATCGATGAGGTTTTCATGGATGTGACAGCCTATCTGGGTAGCTATCGGATGACCGCTCACGAGTTGGCGATGAAGATGATTCGTGACGTACTTGCCACTACAGGTATTACGGCAACAGCCGGCATCGGGACTAACATGTATCTGGCAAAGGTGGCGATGGATATTGTAGCGAAGAAGATACCTGCCGATAAAGACGGTGTGCGAATAGCGGAATTGGATGAAATGTCGTATCGGCGTGAACTATGGGACTACCGGCCTCTGACCAAGTTCTGGCATGTGGGGCATGGTATTGCTGAGAAACTGGCTATCTATGGCATTGACACCATGGGGAAACTGGCGAGGTTATCACTACAGAACGAGGGACTGCTTTATCAACTTTTTGGTGTGAATGCAGAGTTGTTGATAGATCATGCCTGGGGGTGGGAACCGTGTACGATGGAGGCTGTAAAGGCATATCGACCGGAGACGAATTCTTTCAGCAGTGGACAGGTGCTGCAAGAGCCATACATCTTCAAGAAAGCCCGTGTGGTGATAAGGGAGATGGCAGAAGGAATGGCCCTTGATCTTGTGTCAAAGCGACTGGTGACTGACCAACTGGTGCTGACTGTAGGTTATGATGCGGAGAATCTGACACGTTCTGAAATCCGCGATAAGTATCATGGTGAGATTACCACCAATTACTACGGAAAGGCAGTGCCAAAGCATGCTCACGGCACCTTCAATTTCGAGAAGCCGACATCATCCTCGCGGCTTATCATGGATGGGGCAACAGCGTTGTTTGAGCGTTGTGTGAATCCGGATTTGTTGATACGTAGGCTGAATCTGACGACGAATCATGTGGTCTCAGAGGCTTCAGTATCTGCCCAAGAGAAAACTCCCCAGCAACTTGATCTCTTCACCGACTACGAGGCTTTGGAAAAGCAGCGTCAGGAAGAACGAGCCCAAATTGACAAAGAACGAAGGATGCAGGAGGCACAGTTGAAAATCAAGAAGCGTTTCGGCAAGAATGCCATCCTTCGAGGCTTGAACTTCGAGGAGGGTGCCACAGCCAAGGAACGCAACAAACAGATAGGAGGACATAGAGCGGGCGATGCCCTAAGTGAGAAATGAGAAGTGAGAAATGAGAAGTGATTACGACGATATTATCAATCTGCCACATTACGAGCCAAAGCATCATCCGAGGATGTCAATGTGGAACCGTGCTGCTCAGTTTGCGCCCTTTGCTGCACTGACAGGTTTTGACGCTGCCATCAAAGATACGGCACAAGAGCTTTTGTCGATACAGGATATATAAAAATCCCTGCAAGTTTGCAGGGATTTTTTTGTTTGGTCTTCTTGTTCGGCCTTCTCACAAAAAAAGACATTGCCTTTCGGCGATGTCTCTTGTTCGGTCTTCTCACAAAAAAGACATTGCCTTTCGGCGATGTCTTCCTTTGGGTGCCCGGACGGACTCGAACCGTCGACATTCAGAACCACAATCTGACGCTCTAACCAACTGAACTACGGGCACCATGTTGGTTTTGCGGATGCAAAGGTACGTGATTTATTCGAGATAGCCAAATAAATCACGTACTTTTTTGCAGTTTTCTTTACTTTGCAGGCTGTGCAGGTGCTTTAGGAGCATCGGCTGCCTTGTCGTCAGCAGGTGCTACAGGAGCAGCAGGAGCAGCGCCATCCTTTGTCTGACTGGCACCGAAACCAGGCAGGTTGGTAGGATTGGTGGCAGGAGCCTGATAGTTTTCCATTACAGAACTGTCGGTAGTGGCTGTGGGAGCAACCCAAGCACATACGACACTGAAGAGTACCATAGCGATAGCCAGTCCCCATGTAGCCTTCTCTACGAAGTCTGTGGTCTTGCGGACACCGCCAATCTGGTTGTAAGAGGCGAAACTGGAAGACAGACCGCCACCTTTAGACTCTTGAATCAGCACGATACCGATCATCAGTATGGCTGCAATCACGATTAAAATTACGAATAATGTGTACATGTTACTTTTGTTTTTTATTACTGTTTATTATTAATTTCTCTAAGAATCGTATCTGGTCGGCAAAGTAGGCGTTCTTCTCTGGGAAGTTGCTACTGAGCCGTTGAATGATGTCGAGGGCTTTCTGGTAGCGTCCTTGTTTGATATAGATGCGTGCCAGTGTCTCGGTAAAGTATTCCTCGTCGTTGGATTCCTCTTCGACGACGGGTGTCTCTACAGGCTCTTCCTCGTCGCTGAGTTCACGAAGCAGGATACGTCCTTCTTCTTCCTCGAGGAAGTGGTCGATGAGGTCTTGTCCCTGCATTTGCGGTCCTCCTTGCAGGAGTCCACTGGTCATCTCACTCTCCATCAGGTAAGCGACATAATCGACGGTAGCGTCGGCAGGGGTGGGGCGGCGTTTCTTCTTCTCCTCTTCTGTCGTCTCAGCAGGAATAGAATCGAGGAAGGTGTCGATGAGCGACATGGTGCGGTTTTCAGCATTCTGATTACTCTGAGTATTCTGATTACTCTGAGTGTTCCGAAGGCGATAGTGGGCTGCCTCCACCAGATTGAAGAGCGTCTTGCGGTCGGTGATATAGACGGCAGAGCGACGCAGTTCCTCGTCGAAGGTCGGGTCGTGGAGGAGATAGAGGTTCTGGAGCATGAGCAACCTTACCGTCTGGAAGTACGGATACAATGCCAGCATGGAACGCAACTCATAGAGCGTGTCGCGATCCATTTGCTCTGGGTGATTGATCAGTTCTGTTATCTCCATCGTCTCTTTTATCTCTTACTTCTTACCTCTTATCTCTTACCAATTCGCTACTGTAGCATTGAATATCTGGTCGCAGAGGTCTTTGACCATTTCTGTTACCAATTGCTCCTGTACGGAGTTGAGCGACTGTGTCGTCTCGTAGGACTGTGACGCCGTGAACTGGCGTTCGAAATCCTCATTGTGGTTGATATTGTTGGTGAAGCGTACATTGACGGTTATCGAGAGCTCTGTCTGTGCAGAGTAGCCCTCTGCTGATACCGACTTGTTGCGCTGCTGATACTGTGTAATCTCACCTTCTATCTTCAAGTCGCCGTTACGCTTTACTAATTCAAGTCGCGTATGATCGGCAAACTGGTCTTTCAATTTGTTGTTGAACATCGGTCCCATAGGTCCCCAGACATAACTGGAACGGATGGGGAACTCGTTGATTTGGATGGTCTTCGTCTTGGAATAGTCGATGCTGGCTCCATTGAACTTATAGCTCACTGAGCAGGCACTGACTACCAATAGCCAACAGCTAAAGGCCAATAGCCTATATGTTGTTTTATTTCGCCAATCCATATTGTTTCAATCTGCGATATAATGTGCGGTCGCTGATACCCAGTTCCAGTGCCGCTTTCTTACGATTACCTCCGTTGCGCTCCAAAGCCTTTTCGAGATTGATGCGGCTGAGGTCACTGAGGTTCAGATTCTCTGGTTCCTTGACAGGCTCTACATACTCCTCGGCGACAGCATCCTCTGTGAGAGGGGAGAGGGGAGAGTTGAGTGGTGAGAGATTCGCTGGAGCGAGTTGGGTGGTAGAGAGAGAGGGGGCTGGTGCTGTCTGCACATCCTCTATCTGCTTCTTCAGGGTACTCATCTCACGACGCATATCGTTGACGTTGCTGCGCAGTTCAAAGAGAATCTTGTAGAGTATCTCACGCTCGTTCTCAAACGAGTGGTCGCCCTCACTATGGATGGTGGCGAGTTGGGTGCTCTCTTGATCCTGTGGAATGAAGCGGGCGAGAATCTCAGGCGTAATCTGACGCTCTGTACTGAGGATACTGATCTGTTCCGTGATGTTCTTCAACTGGCGTACGTTGCCTGGCCATTTATAGCGCATGAGCAATTGTTTCGCCTCGTCAGTCAGTACCACCTTGTCCATGCGATACTTCTCTGCCATCTGCATGGCGAAGAGACGGAACAGCAGGACGATATCCTCACCGCGATCACGAAGGGGCGGTATCTGGATGGGGATGGAGTTCAGACGGTAGTAGAGGTCTTCGCGGAAGCGTCCCTCGCTGATGGCCTGTCGGATATTGACATTGGTGGCTGCCACGATACGCACATCCGTCTTGCGTACCTCTGTGGCTCCTACTGGGATATATTCGCCCGATTCCAACACGCGCAAGAGTCGTGCCTGTGTGGCCAGCGGCAGTTCACCTACCTCGTCGAGAAACAGTGTTCCCTTGTTGGCAACTCCGAAGTATCCGGGAGAATCATTGATAGCACCTGTAAACGAACCCTTCACATGACCGAACAGTTCACTGTCAATCGTTCCCTCAGGAATAGAGCCGCAGTTGATGGCGAAGTATTTCTCGCGCTTACGTGGAGAGTTGTCGTGGATGACGCGTGGGATAATCTCCTTACCGACGCCGCTCTCACCTACAATCAGCACACTCAAGTCGGTCGGTGCCACCTGTAGGGCGACATCGAGCGCATGGTTCAAACCCTCGCAGTTGCCCACGATGTTGTACCGTTGTTTGATGCTTTGTAGTTCCGAACTCTTCATTTAGCGGGCAAAGGTACGAAGAAAATCTGACATAATGGCATACTTTGGCAGAAATTTAACTTTCTGTCTGGTCTTTCGCCTTCGGAATGGCGAAGCGCACCTTCTCGCTATCGTCCCGTTTCTCGTGGAAAAGTTTGGGCAGCGGGTTCTCTAAAGGCTTGTCGTATTCCTGACGATTGCGGAATACGTCGATGGCAGTATAGACAGCCTGACGGAAGGAATTCTCGTCGGCTTTTCCCTGTCCTGCAATGTCGTATGCCGTCCCGTGATCGGGCGAAGTGCGTACGATAGGAAGACCTGCCGTGAAGTTGACACCACTGTCAAGGGCAATGGTCTTAAACGGAGCCAATCCCTGATCGTGATACATCGCCAGCACACCGTCGAAATGGTCGTAGTTGTTACTGCCGAAGAAACCGTCAGCAGCAAAGGGACCGAATGCTTGAATGCCTTGTTTCTCCAGTTCTTCGATGGCAGGTAGGATAATCTCTTTTTCCTCAGAACCCAATAGTCCGTTGTCGCCAGCATGTGGATTCAACGAGAGTACAGCAATACGGGGGCTGGAGATGCGGAAGTCGCGTTTCAGACTCTTGTGGAAGATAGTGGCTTTCTCGATAATCGCTTCTTTCGTAATCGCTTTTGAAATCTCTTTGATGGGGAGATGTGTGGTGACCAAAGCCACTCTAAGACTCTCATTCATCAGAATCATCAGCGCCTTGTTGCCTTCGCCCACTTTCTTTTCGATATACTCCGTATGACCTGGGAAATGAAAGTTCGGGCTCTGGATAGTTGCCTTGTTGATGGGGGCTGTTACCAGTACGTCGAAAAGTCCTGCCTGATAGTCGCTCATCGCACGCTCAAGGGCTTTGAGGGCAGCCTGTCCTGCCTCTTCTGAAGGTTGTCCAAGTTCAATTTTCACTTCCTCATCGAAGCAGGTGAGGACGTTCAGACGTCCGTCGCGTGCTTCCTCTGCACGGTTGATGATACTGAAGTTCGTTTCTAAGTTCAGTGCCTTACGATGATAGGCAATCACCTTTGGTGAACCGTAGATAATGGGAGTACATAATTCAAACATACCAGCGTCGGCGAAGGTTTTGAGGATGACCTCACAGCCTACACCGTTCGTATCTCCTTGCGTGATAGCCACGCGAATCATTTTTTGTTGTTCCATATCATTTTGTCGTTATTTCATTATAACGTTATTTCGTTATTTGATTTTTCTTGGCTGTTGAGAGAAGACCACAGGCGGCGAGGATATCCTGTCCTCTGCTGGCGCGGATGGTGGTAGTAATACCGTGATGCGTCAGGTAGTCGCGCAGGGCCTCCATGCGTTTCTCGTTGGAAGAGGGTAGGTCGACATCCGGTATCTCGTGGAAGCGGATGAGGTTGACGCGGCATTCCAGTCCGTTGAGTAGTTTGGCTATCTCACGTCCGAAAACAGGGGAATCGTTAAGACCGCCGAAACAGATATATTCGAACGAGCAACGGCGTTGGTGCGTGAAGTCGTATTGTTTCAACAGTTCTACCGTCTCTGCTATCGGCATCATCTTCTCGGCAGGTGTCAGTTGCAGTCGTTGTTCGTGCAGGGGTGAGTGCATTGAGATAGCGATATGGCAGTCGCTCTCGTCGAGGAAGCGTTTCAGTTTACCACGTATGCCCACCGAACTCACCGTGATCCGTTTGGGGCTCCACTGATAGCCCCAGTCAGCCGTCAGTATCTCACAGACTCGCAGTACGGCATCGAGGTTATCCATCGGCTCGCCTTGTCCCATAAATACGATATTTGTCAGGGTCTCTGCCTCTGGTAGTGCATAGATCTGGTTGAGGATATCCGCTGCTGTGAGGTTGCCCTGCCACCCTTGTTTACCTGTCTGACAGAACAGACAGTTCATCTTACACCCCACCTGACATGAGACACAGAGTGTGGCGCGATCATGGTCGGGGATATAGACAGTTTCGACAAACATAGAGGTGAGAGGTGAGAAGTGAGAGGTGAGAACTGGGAAGAGATACTTGATAGTGCCGTCCTTGCTGCGTTGACAGTCGATAGGAGACAGGGCGCCTACCTCGTATTGCTCCTTCAGTTTTTCGCGATTCTGCTTCGAGAGATTCGTCATCTCATCGATGCTTTTGGCGTGTTTCTCGTAGAGCCACTGAGCAATCTGCTTCGCCGTAAAGGCGGGCATACCAAGACCGCTGACGACACTTTTCAGTTCTGCCAACGTCATTCCCAATAGTCTCTTTTTTTGATTCATGTGTGCAAAGGTACGAAAAAAACGAGTAATAGTATGGATTTAAAGGAAAAAGTTGTATCTTTGTCCCCAATTATTACCCAAAGAATCCAATATGAGACAAAAAATAGATTGCTTCCTCGCTTGCCAATCTGTCGAAGAATTGGCGGAAACGATTGTGCAATTGCGTAGAAGTAGTGCTGTAAGACACGTGTTCCTGATGGTGAACAGTGCGTTTGCGGCAAAGGATATTCCTCAAGACTGTACGCTGGTGACGGTAGATGGATTACAGAGCAGCGACTTCGTGATGCGTGTAGCAGAACATGCGGTGACTCCTTACGTGCTGTTGAGTATGAAACCCACACCTGTCTCGTTGGGAACTACTGCGTTGGAGCGTATGCTGTTGGCGGCTGACGATGCTCAGGCAGCAATGGTATATAGTGACCGTTGGCAGATGGAACAGGGTGAGCGTAAGGCACATCCTGTCATCGACTATCAAGAAGGCTCGTTGCGTGACGACTTTGATTTCGGTAGTCTGTTACTCATCCGTACCTCACTCATTCATAAGTATGCCACTTCCGACAGGGAACGTGATTATCAGTGGGCAGGTTTTTACGACCTTCGTCTGTTCTTGAGTCGTGAGGGAATGCTGTTTCATCTGAACGAATACCTTTATACGGAGGAGGAGAACGATCTGCGTGCCTCTGGTGTCAAGCAGTTTGACTATGTGAATCCTGCCAACCGTGAGGTGCAGATTGAGATGGAACAGGCATGTACTGCCCATCTTCGTCAGATAGGTGCATTGGTGGATACCAGTCAGTATCAGGAGGTAGATTTCGACGAACAGGAGTTTGAGGTGGAGGCCTCTGTCGTGATACCCGTTTTCAATCGCGTGAAAACCATCAAGGATGCGGTGGAGAGTGCTCTCTCACAGAAGACGAACTTCAAATATAATGTCATCGTGGTGGATAACCACTCGACGGATGGAACCACCGAGGCTCTGTCCCGTTTGTCTGCATTGAATGCAGACAAACTGAACGTGATCGTCCCTGAGCGTCGAGACTTAGGTATTGGAGGCTGTTGGAACGAGGCGATTAATAGTGAGTGCTGTGGACGCTTTGCCGTACAACTCGACTCCGACGATCTCTATTCGTCACCCAAGACGTTGCAAACCATCGTTGATGCCTTCCATAAACAGAAAGCAGCGATGATTGTCGGCTCTTACAGGATGTGCGACTTCGACCTGAATACGTTGCCACCAGGACTCATCGCCCATAAGGAATGGACAGACGAGAACGGTCCTAACAACGCCCTGCGTATCAACGGATTGGGAGCCCCAAGGGCTTTCTTTACACCGTTGCTGCGACAGGTGCAGTTCCCCAACACTTCGTATGGTGAGGACTACGCCCTTGGTTTGATGTTCTCGCGTCATTATCGTATCGGTCGTATCTATACGGAACTCTATCTCTGTCGCCGATGGGGAGGTAATTCCGATGCCGCTTTATCGGTGGAGAAAATCAATGCCAACAACCTCTATAAAGACCGCTTGCGTACGATGGAGGTGAAAGCACGTCAGCAGATGGCAGCAGGGAAGGAAGACAGGATGAGCCAATCGTCTCTGACACGTTTCTTCGACCGTCAGTTGAAGACGTGGGAAGAGGTACGTCAGCGTTATCGTGACCTGACGCGTGTAGAGACCCGTGAACTGGTAGGCGAGGGGATAGCGGTAGTCGTACAGTGGAATCCAGCCCGTATCCGTTCTACAGGTGCCAAGATTGATGCCCGTTCATTGGCAGAACGACCCTGTTTCCTGTGTATAGAGAATCGTCCGAAGGAACAGATCCATCGTGTGATAGACAAGGATTATGAATTATTAGTTAATCCTTTCCCCATCTTACCGATACATTTCACGTTACCAACACTGAAGCATCAGCCGCAGGCGATCCTTTCGATGTATGCGGAAATGCATCGTCTCGCCAATCGTTCCCCTTATCTGACTATTCTTTATAACGGTCCTAAGTGTGGAGCATCAGCACCAGATCATGCCCATCTACAAGCCGTCAGTACAGGTGTTCTGCCATTGCAACAGTCATGGCAGCGACTGAGTCGTAACATGACGGAGGTCATTAAGATAGACGAGGAAGACGGTATCTGGCAGATTGTCGATTGTCCAGCCGCTGCTTTCCTGATTCGCAGTCATACTTTGGAGAACGACGAGTTGTTGTTCAAGCGTCTCTACCAATGTCTGCCTCAACGAAAAGATGAGACAGAGCCGATGATGAATATCATCACTTGGCGACAAGGCGACGTGACGTTGAGTGTGGTATTGCCGAGAAAAAAACACCGTCCTGACTGTTATACGCAAGAGGGCGAAGCACAATATATCATCAGTCCTGGGGCTGTGGATATGGGTGGACTTATCATCACACCCCGTGAGGAGGACTTTCGTAAGATTACCCCAGAGAAAGTATTGGAAATCTATCGGGAAGTGTCGCTCACCCCAGAGCAGATGCAGGAGGTGATGGAAAAACTCAAGAGTGATGCGCTCACTTCACGTCTCTCTACTTCCGCCTCCAAACAGCCTGAGGTGACGGTGGGTATTGTGAGTGGACAGGAAATTAAGTTTGCCCTTAATGCCCCGTATATGGCGAAAGGAGAACTAATAGAGGGTGAACAGACAGTAACGTTCTCGGAGGGGGGTATCCTCTGGCGAGGGATGCAGTATCGTGAGTTGACCTTCACGCCTCAGTCACCATCCGCCTCGTTCTCACTGCATGATGTCACTATCGGTGTGAACTTCCATTGGGAACGTAAGGAGACACAGGTGTTCCTCGGAACACTACGCCTGGTGGTGGAGGCCGATAAGATTACGGCAATCAATCAACTGCCCGTCGAACAGTATCTCGCCAGTGTTATTTCTAGTGAGATGAAGGCTACGGCAGGATTGGAACTGTTGAAGGCACATGCCGTCATCAGTCGTTCGTGGCTGTTGGCACAGATGAAACGGCGTGAGGAGAATCAAGAACATAAAGACGGCTTCTTCTCGTTTATCAAGAAAGATGATGAACTCATCCGTTGGTACGATCGTGAGGATCATACAATCTTCGATGTCTGTGCCGATGACCATTGTCAGCGCTATCAGGGTATCACTAAACAAACCAGTAAGGCGGTGGAACAGGCGTTGAAAGCCACTCGTGGACGCATCCTCTGTTATGGTGACGAGATATGCGATGCCCGTTTCTCGAAATGTTGTGGAGGTGTGACGGAGGAGTTCCAATATTGTTGGGAAGACACTCCGAAGCCCTATCTCATCTCTGTAAAGGATCCGTTCTGTAATACCAACGATAAAGAAGTCCTTTCGCAAGTGTTGAACGACTACGACCAAGAAACGAACGACTTCTATCGCTGGACGGTAGAATATACGGTGGATGAGATTTCCGATCTCATCCGCGAAAAACTGAAAGATGACTTCGGTACCATTACCGACCTTATCCCCTTGGAGCGTGGTAAGAGTGGACGTATCTGGAAACTGAAGATTGTAGGTACGAAGAAAACTTTCACCATCGGTAAGGAACTGGAGATTCGTCGTGCACTCAGTGAGAGCCATCTTTATAGTTCTGCCTTCGAAGTGGAGAAGACACCAAACGGTTTCCGTCTGCAAGGAAAAGGCTGGGGACATGGTGTCGGTCTCTGTCAGATTGGTGCTGCCGTGATGGGACAGAAAGGTTATAAATATGATGAAATCTTGTTGCATTACTATCGTGGTGCGGAAATCAAAAGGATTTATTAAGAATTGAAAAATTGAAGAATTGAAGATGAATAAACGAACCCCGTGGGCTTGGGTGCCCACTCTTTACTTCGCCGAGGGTGTACCCTATGTGGCTGTGATGACTATCTCGCTCATCATGTACAAGCGTCTCGGACTCTCGAATACGGACATCACCTTGTATACCTCATGGCTCTATCTGCCATGGGTTATCAAACCGCTGTGGAGCCCGTTTGTTGATATGCTACGCTCCAAACGTTGGTGGATTATCAGTATGCAGATACTCATTGCTGCGGCTTTGGCTGGTGTCGCCTTTACGATTCCCGGACCTTGGTGGTTACAAGGTTCGTTGGCGTTCTTCTGGTTGATGGCATTCAGTAGTGCGACGCATGATATTGCTGCCGACGGCTTCTATATGTTAGGACTCGACCAGCATGAACAGGCGTATTTCGTTGGTATCCGTAGCACGTTCTATCGTATCGCCACCATCTTCTCGTCAGGTCTGTTGGTAGGACTGGCTGGTGCCCTGCAGGTCATCACCCGTAATATCCGTTACTCATGGAGTCTGGTGTTCTACCTAATGGCAGGACTCTTCATCGGCTTGTGGCTTTATCATCATTGGGCATTGCCGAAACCTGCAGAGGACGGAGAGAAGGAGCGTAAGACGGCTCGTGATATTATCACGGAGTTTTGGCAGACGCTCGTAACCTTCTTCCAAAAGCCACAGGTATGGGCAGGCATTTGTTTCATGCTGTTCTATCGCATGCCAGAGGGCTTGTTGGCAAAGGTATCGGCACTCTTCCTCGTAGATGCCTCTCATAATGGTGGTTTGGGACTCTCTGACGGTGAGTACGGACTGGTACAGGGAACGGTAGGTGTCATCGGATTGACTTTAGGTGGTATCTTAGGTGGTATGGCTGCTGCCCGTGATGGATTGAAACGCTGGTTGTGGCCGATGGTACTTGCCATCACACTGCCCGACCTCGTTTATGTCTATCTCTCTTATGTCATGCCATCCGATTTGTTGGTCATCAACGTCTGTGTGTTCATCGAACAGTTTGGCTATGGCTTCGGCTTCTCTGCCTATATGCTCTACCTTATATATTATAGTCAAGGGGAACACAAGACCAGTCATTATGCGCTCTGTACAGCATTTATGGCACTCTCGATGATGATACCGGGCTTGTTTGCTGGTGCCTTACAGGAGGCGGTAGGTTATCAGGCATTCTTCCTCATCGTGATTAGTGCTTGTACACTGACCTATATCGTGACGGCATTCCTGAAGATTGACCCGGAGTTTGGAAAGAAAAAAGAGGAAATAGAAGAAGTGGAAGAGACAATAGAAGTGGAAGAAACAGAAGAATAGGAATTTCCCTACTCGATAATAGGTGTTTCATCTTGGAAGGATGGAATATTATCCATACTTTTGCAGTAGAAATTTTAAATATTTACGATATGAAAAAGATTTATTCTTACACAGTGATGGCGCTTATGACAGCGCTGATGATGACAACCTTAACCAGTTGTGATAAAGATGTCAGTTTGGCTTACGACCTTGATGGTATTTGGTCAGGTATAATAATTGGTGATTATTATTACGACCGCTATGGTTTGGCAGGTGATGTCTACGACACGGAGATTTGTTTCTATCAGGACGGCGACTTTTCCAGAGGTGGCACAGGTTATCAGATAGACCGCAACCGCGAAACAGGACGTTATACCCGTTATAACTTCGATTGGAAGGTTAGGGACCAGAGGATTCATATCTATTATGATGATGGCTACGAAATTATCATCAGAGACTATGAACTTTATGATGTTGGTCGTACAGCTCACTTCCGTGGCTACTTCGATGACGCTTATGATGGAACGCAACTTGCATCATTCGACTTAGTAAAGGTAACGAATATGCGCTCTGTGGCAGATGAAGAAGGTGCTGTAGAGGTTTCCAAGGAAGACTTCAGATAAAAGAAAAGAGAGCCAAGCGGCTCTCTTTCTTTTTATATTCCCAGTCCTCCGTCGAAAGAACCTTCGACGGCTTTCGACTGTTGGATGCGAGAGTAGGGTGGTACGTCGTGCGTCACCCAGATGTTACCACCGATGACACTATGATGTCCGATGGTAATACGTCCAAGAATCGACGCATTAGAGTATACCGTTACATTATCCTCAATGATGGGGTGACGAGGTACGTTAAGCACATTACCGTTTTCATCGTATTTGAAACTCTTGGCACCTAAGGTCACACCCTGATAAAGTGTCACGTGGTTGCCGATGATACAGGTCTCACCAATCACCACACCTGTTCCGTGGTCGATAGCGAAATACTCACCGATGGTAGCCCCTGGATGAATATCGATACCTGTCTTCGAATGTGCCAACTCCGTGATGATACGAGGGATAACGGGTACCTTCAACTCATGCAGTTTATGGGCGATACGATAGTGCGTCATCGCATTCATCACTGGATAGCAGAAGATGACCTCACCATAGTTGGGAGCCGCAGGGTCGTTGTCATACATTGCCTGTACATCGGTATACAGCAGACGTTTGATTTCTGGTAGTTCGTTGATGAACTCCAGGGCAAGCCGTTCTGCCTCCTCGTATACTTGTTGTTTCGTGGAGATATGTTCGCAATCCTCACAGAACTGGAGTCCGTGGGCAATCTGTTTCACCAACAGTCTTTGCAGTTCCTCCATGTGCACACCGATATTATACGATCGGATGGTCTCGTCTGGTTGACGCTTGTTGAAATAGTCGGGGAAGATAATCATCTTCACCAATGACACGATTTGCTTCACCTGTTCTACGGAAGGCAGCGGAGCCTCTACGGCAGGCATCATATCCACCTCCTGCTGTGTCAGTTTCGACAGCAGTTCCACGTTCTTCAGCAGTATTTTATTTGTCTTTTTCTCCATCTTTTTTCTTGTTTAGTTTCGCAAAGTTTGTGCAAAGTTAAGAAATAATTATGAATATGTTGCAATCATTCTGAAAATTTTGTGTAACTTTGTCACGACTAACAACGCAAGACTATGACTAAAGTAAGACTAATCGTGACAGCAATGCTGTTGATGATGCTACTAACGGCTACGGCGCAGTCGGTAGTTAGTGGCGTGGTGATAGACCGCCAGACAGGGCGGCCCTTGAACCATGTGAGTGTAACGGCAGAGGGAGGAAAGGCACATACCGTCACCAACGAGGAAGGTCGTTTCGTGCTGAAGACCCCCCAAATGCCGAAATATGTGCAACTGAGCCATATTAGTTACAAGACCCGCCGACAGAACCTGACGGAAGGACAGACGGAGAATCTGCGTATCCTCATGACGAGTAGCACCGTGGAACTGAGTGAGATTGTCATATCGCCTACTGAGCCCCAGTTGATTGTGGAGGCTGCGATGGCACGCATCCATGATAATTATCCGAAAGAAAAAGAACTGGTGAGATGTTTCTATCGTGAGACAGCACGTCGTGGTTCCCGTTTTATCTCTATCGCTGAGGCTGTGACGGAAATGTATAAGACAGACTATAGCCGTAATCCGAATTACGATGCTGTTTCCATCCTCAAAGGGCGTCGTTTGATGAGTATGAAGGCGAAGGACACGCTGGGTGTCAAGATACAAGGTGGTCCTGTATTGCCGTTGATGGTGGATATCGCCAAGAATCCCGAGTATTTGTTGGATAAGGAAAAGTTTTACTTTTATAATTTCCATTTTGGAGTGCCCGCGAAGATTGACGACCGTCTGCAATATGTGATAACGA
Organism: Prevotella sp.; assembly: GCA_045225255.1. Lineage (GTDB taxonomy): Bacteria > Bacteroidota > Bacteroidia > Bacteroidales > Bacteroidaceae > Prevotella. The sequence continues at coordinate 49,594 of JBGVBD010000084.1, forward strand.
TGGAGCCCAAGACCATGACTTCTTTTCCATTGATGTATGGCAAACTCTACATCGATCAAGAGACATTGGCATTTACTCGTGCGGAATTGCAACTCGACGTGAGAGACTGGCGTGGTGCTTCTGACTATATGTTGGTAAAGAAACCGCTGGGCTTGCGTTTCCGTCCGAAGGAACTGACGGTGACGATTGTCTACGAGACGGATGCGCAGGGTGTGACGCGAATGAGTTATGTCCGTAACGAGATGCGGTTCAACTGTGACTGGAAGCGTCGTCTGTTTGCCAGCACGTTTACAACGGTGAGCGAGATGGTGGTGACCGATCGTCAGGTAGATGGACCTGTGAAGCGTCCCTCAGGGCGTTCGTCTTTCGGACTGAAAGACCGCTTCTATGATAGGGTAGAGTATTTCGACGATCCTGACTTCTGGGCAGACTATAACATCATCGAGCCGACGGAGAGTCTGGAGACCGCCATTGGTAAACTGAAAAAGAGTGTGAGAAAAGAGAAACAATAAAATATAAATAATGAGAAGAATACTATCGTTAACCGTCCTGCTGTGCATGACACTGGGAGTCATGGCGCAGAACCAAAAATCTGAGCAGAATACTGCTACATGGGAGATTGGGAACAACTGTCTGCAAGTGCAGTTCTATACCCCTTCCATCGTTCGCATCGTGAAATATCCGAAAGGCAGTGCACAGCCAAGCAAGAGTCTGGTGGTGATTGCCAATCCCGAAGCAGTGCCTGTGACGCGACAGGGTAATAGTGTGTCTTCTCAACAACTGACTGTGAAGGTGAACCCTACGACGGGTGCTGTGAGTTTCCATACTGCCAAAGGTAAGACCCTGCTTCAGGAGAAGAAGTATGGACTGACACCCATCACAACGGGAAATGATGCAGGACAGTATCAGGTACAGCAGACCTTCACGCTCGATAAGGATGAGGCTGTCTATGGATTAGGTACGGTGCAGGATGGAAAACTGAACCGTCGTGGCTTGCATAAACTGATGGAGCAGTCGAACCTCGAGGACTTCCAGAATGTGTTGCAGAGCATCAAGGGCTGGGGACTCTATTGGGATAACTATTCACCCACACAGTTTGACGATGACTCAGAAGGTATGTCCTTTGCTTCTATGGTAGGCAAGGGAGTCGATTATTATTTTATGTATGGTGGTAGTGCCGATGGTGTGATAGCCGAGATGCGCCACCTCTCTGGTGATGTGCCGATGTTCCCACTTTGGACCTATGGCTTCTGGCAGTCGAAAGAGCGTTATAAGACAGCAGCAGAGACAGAGAGTATCGTTGACCAGTATCGTGCCTTGCAGGTACCGCTCGATGGTATCATTCAGGATTGGCAGTATTGGGGCAGCAACTATCTGTGGAATGCGATGGACTTCCTGTCGGAAGACTTTGCCAACGGTAAGCAGTTGATACAGAACGTACATAAGAAGCATGCGCATTTCATGATTTCCATCTGGGCGAGTTTCGGACCGATGACACAGCAGTTCCGCGAACTCAACGAGAAAGGACTGTTGATGCCTTTCGAGACGTGGCCGCAGAGTGGTATCTCACATGTCTGGCCACCGATGAAGGACTATCCTTCAGGTGTGAAGGTCTATGATGCTTTCAGTCCTGTGGCTCGCGATATCTATTGGAAATATCTCCGTAAACTCTACGACTATGGTACGGATGCGTGGTGGATGGACTCTACCGATCCCGACTGCTTCTATCCTACGGAAGCTGACTACCAGCATCAGGTCTATGGAGGTACTTGGCGCTCACAGCGTAATGCCTTCCCCTTGGAGACGGTACGTGGTATCTATCAGTCGCAACGAAAAGATTATCCTAACAGCCCCAAACGCGTGTTCATTATGACGCGTTCGTCGTTTGCAGGTCAACAGCATTATGGTTCTAATATGTGGAGTGGTGACGTGAACTCGTCGTGGGACATGCTGCGTAAGCAGTTGCCCGCAGGACTGAACTTCTCGCTGACGGGTAATCCGAATTTCAATACCGATATCGGTGGTTTCTTCTGCAACGCCTATAATACGCAAGGACCTGCTTCTGCACCTCATAATCCGCAATACCAGGAACTCTATGTACGATGGATGCAGTATGGCTTGTTCTGCCCGGTATTCCGTAGTCATGGTGCCGATGCACCTCGTGAGATATGGCAGTTCGGTAAGAAGGGTGAGCCTGTCTATGATGCTATTGAGAAACAGATTCGTCTGCGTTATCGTTTGATACCGTATTTATACAGTACCGCCTGGCAGGTTACCAACGATAATGGCAGTTACCTGCGTCCGCTGTTCAGCGACTTCGCTGCCGACAAACGTGTGTGGGATATCGCCGATGAGTTTATGTTTGGTCGCAGCATCCTTGCGGCACCCATCGTTGATCCGCAATATACGGAAGAGAAGATTATCCGTACGGATGCCATGACAGGCTGGGACAGAAAGACAGTGTCCGATGGTTCAGCCGTCGGAACTGTCGATTGGACAGCCACGAAGACGGCAACGAAGTATCTGCCAAAGGGAACCGACTGGTATGACTTCTGGACGGGAGAGCGCAAGAAGGGTGGACAGGATGTTACCTTGCAAACCTTTTTCGACCGTGTGCCGATGTTTGTACGTGCGGGTAGCATTCTGCCTTTAGGTCCTGAGATGCAGTATGTCGGTGAGAAGGCATGGGATAACCTCGAAGTACGTGTCTATCCGGGTGCTGATGGTACCTTCACACTCTATGAGGACGAGGGTGACAACTACAACTACGAGCGTGGTCAGTATGCCACCATCACGTTCCAATGGAACGACCGTAGTCGTACGCTGACCGTTTCTCAGCGCAAGGGCAACTATCCGGGTATGTTGACGTCGCGTCAGTTTACCGTTGTTCTGCCCAATGGTACGCAGAAGATAGTAAACTATCAAGGAGAGTCCGTTAGTGTTACATTCTAAAAAAACACATGATGAGAAAGTTTTTATTATCATTGATCATTTGTCAATTGTCATTTAGCGCAGCGCAGGCACAGCCCGCTGGTGTTATCCTTGATACCATCCAAGTCCGTCATATCGACGGTAAGGGTGTGACGCACGAGGGCGTTATTGTCTGCAACAAGAAGATATCGCAGGATCTGACAGAGATTTTTGCGGAACTCTATAAGGCGAAATATCCCATTGAACGCATCCGTCCTATTTCCGAATATGGCAATGACGATGAGACATCAATGCGTGCCAATAACACGTCGTGCTACTGTTATAGGGTAGTGGAGGGTAGTACGAAACTCTCGAACCATGCACGAGGTCTTGCCATCGACATCAATCCTTTGTATAACCCTTGTGTCCGTCGCAAGAAGGACGGTACCTTGCTCATCCAACCTGCTACGGGTAAGCCCTATGTCAACCGCTGCAAGGACTTCGCCTATAAGATTACGAAGAACGACCTCTGCTATCGCCTCTTCATCCAGCATGGTTTTAAGTGGGGTGGCAACTGGCGAACCGTCAAGGACTACCAGCATTTCGAGAAACCATGAGTGGTGAATGGAATATTAATCAATCAAACAAAAGATATGAAAAGTAATTTGTGGATTTTAGCATTGTTATTTGTATTGTTTGGCTATGCAGAAGATGCATACAGCCAATGCCATAAACAGCGGAGCATCGTCATTCTCTATGAGAACGATGTCCATTGTGCGATGGACGGTTATGCCAAGTTGGCGGGCTTGCGTGATGCCATTGCCGACACGGCAGATGTCCTTCTGGTGTCGAATGGCGACTATGTGCAAGGACAGACGGTAGGTGCCATCTCTAAGGGACAGTATGTGGTGGATGTGATGCAGAAACTGCATTACGATGCCATTACGCTGGGTAACCATGAGTTTGACTACGGCATGGAGCGTATGTTCCAATTGCTCCGTCAGGTGCCTGCACCGATTGTGTGCTGCAACCTCCATGATGTGCGTACGGGTAGGATGGTGTTTGCGCCCTATGTGATGAAGTGGGTGGGTAACAAGCGTCTTGCCTTCGTGGGTGTTGTGACACCTACCTCGATGGAAGATGAGGCGTATGCTTTCTATGATGATCGCGATAGTCTGATCTATGACTTGCAGGTCAAGGATATCCCATCGCTGGTGCAGAGTGCGGTGGATGAGGCGCGAAAGGCGGGTGCCGACTATGTCATCGTGGATTCCCATCTGGGTGAGCAGGAGACTCAGCGTCATTCCGATTCCCATCTGTTGGTGGCAAACACCTCAGGCATCGACATCGTACTGGATGGACATAGTCATGCTACCATCGTAGCGGACACCATATTCAACAAGGTAGGCAAACCTATCATCGTGACACAGACAGGAACGAAGTTTGCCAATGTCGGTAAGTTGCTCATCACACCCGATGGTAAGATGTCGGTTTCGCTCATTCCTATAGAGAGTATTACGGAGAAGGATGCCTATGTGGCTGAGGTGGTAGATAGCATCCATGCCATGTTGAACGAACAGACGAGTCGTGTGATTTGTCATAGCGAAGTACCTCTGCGCATTCTTGATGACGAAGGCAATGAGGCGGCTCGTGTAGGTGAGACGACAGGTGGTGACATCGTGACTGATGCTTTCCGTATGGTCACGGGTGCCGACATCTCTGTGCTCAACAGTGGTAGTATCCGCAACGAGGTAAAAGCAGGCGACCTGACTTATGGTGACCTGCTCTCTATGTTGCCTTACGATAACTATATCGTGGTGGCTGAAGTGAAGGGCAGCACCCTTCTATCGATGTTGACGAAGTTGGTTAGTTTCCTACCCAAGCCTGACGGTCAGTTCCCACAGGTATCAGGTATGCAGTTCGTTGTTCATGAGAAAGAGCACCGTGTCAGCGATGTGAAGATTCTCAATGGTGCGACGCAGCACTATGAACCTCTGAATCCCGACCGTGTCTATACCGTCGCTACCACGAAGTATTGCGTGACGGACGGTGGACTCTATAGCACCTTGAAGGGCAGCAAGATTACGTGGGAGACGAAGAGGACCTACAATGATATTTTTATTGAGTTCGTCACCAAAAACCTCAATGGCTATATTGGTCAACAGTATGCCAAGCCGCAAGGACGTATCATTAAGAAATAAAATCAATTATAAACAATAAAAACGATGAAAAAGACATTTTTGATGGCACTGATGGTGCTTGCCGCCACGACTGTTAACGCACAGGCTGTTGGCAATCTATTCAGTCCTAAAGCGATGGACTATCTGAAGGCTGTTCCTTTTAATGTAAACCGCACTACGCTTTATAGTGCAGACGAACTCTATGCTGGTTACGACCCTCAGAATGAGGCTACTTTCGAGACTTGCTACGACACGAAGGTGTATCGTCATTTCATTGCTACAGGCAAACAGGCTCAGACAGCGGAAGAGTCATTGGCTCGTGCCTTGCACGACAACGGCATCCATGTAGCACTGAACGAATTCTTCCAGAAGTACAATTCTCGTCTATGCTTGGGTATCATGGGTGGACACGCCTTGCTGCGTACCGACCCGATGTATAAGAAAGTCGTTCTTCTGAGCAAGCGACTCACGGAACAGGGCTTCATCATGTTGAGTGGTGGTGGTCCCGGTGCGATGGAGGCTACCCATCTGGGTGCTTGGTTGGCAGGACGCACAGAACAGGATGTAGATGCTGCTGTGGAGATTCTCAAGGCTGCACCTTCGTTCAACGACAAGGGTTGGTTGGCTACTTCCTTTGAAGTCATGAAGCGTTATCCCCGCGTGGGCGACTATGTGAGCCTTGGTATTCCTACCTATCTCTATGGTCATGAGCCCTCTGCACCCTTCGCTACCCATATCGCCAAGTTCTTCGAGAACAGCATCCGTGAGGACCTCATCCTCACCGTTGCCTTCGGTGGTATCATCTACACGCCGGGTAGTGCAGGCACCATGCAGGAAATCTTCCAGGATGCCGTGCAGAACCACTATCTGTCCTTCGGCTATGCCAGTCCGATGATCTTCCTCGGTACTGAGTTCTGGACCAAGGAATTGCCCGTCTATCCCTTCTTAGAGGAACTGGTAGCATTAGGTAAATACAAGAACCTCCAGTTGACGCTTACCGACGATTTCGATGTCATCGTCGAGAAGTTATTGGAATTCAAGAACAGCGAACCTGCGAAATAACATCGAAGAGCCTCACAATCGTGAGGCTCTTTTATTTGGGTTAAACCCTGTTAATCTGTTGCTTGGAAAAGAATTCTTGTGTATATTTGCAGCCAATTATGAAACAGAAATATTTTGTTTTAGTGCTCTTTGGGCTGGTTGTAGCATCAGGGGCAACGAGTTTCCGAAGTTATCGGGCTACAGAAAAGTTGGTAGAAGATGACATGAGTCAGGCTCTGTCATTGGCATTAGCCGAGCAACAGAGTGATGTCATCAGTGCAGACACCATTCGGGAGTTTAACAGTTATCTGCAATTAGAAGCATTACGCGGTCAAGCCATGTTGGCTGTAAATACCCAGCAGAAGGACTTTAAGTGTATGGCAAAGTGTTCGGCTGCCACCATCTTCGCGATGTCTGACCAGCGTCCTGCCTCTATCCTTTGGACGATAACGCTACTATGGGCTGCCTTCTGTTTCTATCGCCGTAGGCAACATCTGGTGCTATTGTCTGGTGTTACCCAATATGGTGGATTGAGTTATACTGAATCCGAAGGTCGCTTTATGGATGCCAAAGGTCATCCCGTAAAACTCACCCCTATGCAGAATCAATTGATGGAGATGTTCTTTCAGTCACCTACACACTCACTGACTAAGACGGAAATCTGTGATGCTTTATGGCCCAAGAAGCCCGATGCCAGTGAGACACTCTATACGCTTATCCGCAGATTAAAGCCTGTCATTGAGCAACATTCGGACTTAGTCATTGAGTCTGACCGTAGTAAAGCCTATCGTCTGATTTCCAAATAAATAGATACACCGTCTGACAAATGTCAGACAAATGTCAGGAAGTTTTTTCGTTGTATTTGTGTGTTTGTTGTTAGCTTTGCCGAAAAAATAAGCAAAGCATGATGCAACAAGCAACATTTTCAAAACTCAACACGGGATTAGCGTGGCTTTCCCTTGTCTTCGCCACTTTGGTTTATGGGTTAACCGTTGAACCTACAGCCAGTTTGTGGGACTGTCCGGAATTCATTGCATGCGGTTATAAATTAGAAATAGGACATCCGCCAGGGGCACCTTTCTTTATGTTGGCTGCCAATCTCTTCTCTCAGTTCGCCAACGAACCCTCACAAGTAGCATTGATGGTCAACCTATTGTCAGCACTTTTAAGTGCCGGCTGCATCTTCTTTCTGTTCCTTACCATCACGCACCTTGCCAAGAACCTGATAGATACCACAGGTGAAGCCATGCCCATTTCAAAGGTAATCAGTATTGAAGCATGCGGCATGGTGGGCGCATTGGCATACACCTTCAGCGACACTTTTTGGTTTTCGGCTGTCGAGGCAGAGGTCTATGCCTTTTCCTCGTTCCTGACAGCGTTGATGTTCTGGCTGATTCTGAAATGGGAAAGTCAACCACATGACCGATGGATCATCCTGATAGCCTATATCACAGGACTGTCTATCGGAGTTCATCTGCTTTGTCTGCTCTGTCTGCCCGCCATGTCATACGTGGTCTATTTCCATCAAACCAAACGCATCACCCTATTGGGTATCCTGAAAACATTACTGGTTGGTGCCTTACTCGTGGGCATTATCCTCTATGGCATCATTCCTGGTGTCGTGAAACTGGGCATCTTTGCCGTCCTGTTGGCTATTGTACTTGTCATTGCCTATTATAAGGTGCGACATAGATTGCTTAAATTATCGTTGGCATGTCTGTTGATGATAATGGCAGGCTACAGCAGTTATGGTGTTATCCTTATTCGTGCAAATGCCTGTCCACCGATGTGTGAGAACGAACCCAAGACCGTTGCGACGTTAGGCAGTTACCTGAATCGTGAACAGTATGGTGAGACACCGCTTTACCCTCGTATCTATTCTATGCGTCATGTCCAAGCCTACGAGGACTGGTTAGGCGATATTGAGCAACAGGATGGGATGCCTACTAAAGCCGAGAACCTGCGTTTCTTCCTGACCTATCAGGTGAACTTCATGTATTGGCGTTACTTCCTGTGGAACTTTGTGGGACGACAGAACAACATACAAGGTTATGGGGAAGTGGAACATGGCAATTGGATAACTGGTTTCCAATGGATAGACGACTTGTTATTGGGTAGCGATACATCGAAACTACCATCTGACTTAGTCGAGAATAAAGGGCGTAATGTCTTCTTCGCATTACCGTTATTGCTGGGGCTATTGGGCATCGTCTGGCAATGGTACCGAGGCAGTAAGGGACTTCAGCAACTATTAATCGTCATGCTGTTGTTCCTGATGACAGGACTCGCCATCGTGGTTTATCTTAACCAGACACCGCTTCAGCCTCGCGAGCGTGACTACGCTTATGCCGGTTCGTTCTATGCTTTTGCCATCTGGATAGGCTTGGGAGCAGGCTATGTCACATCTTTATGCGAGAAGTTGTTCAAGAGCAAACGCCTGACAGCATCCATCATTGGCGCTCTTCTTTGTCTCATCGTCCCCATTCAGATGGTCTCGCAGACGTGGGATGACCACGATCGCTCAGGACGTTATACCTGTCGTGACTTCGGTGCCAATTATCTTATGACCCTGCGAGATGAAGGTAATCCCATTATCTTCACCAACGGCGACAATGATACGTTCCCACTTTGGTATAATCATGAGGTAGAGGGCGTGCGTACCGATACGCGTGACTGTAACTTAGAGTATCTGCAAACCGACTGGTATATCGACCAGATGAGACGACCTGCCTATGACTCACCTGCATTACCTATCAGTTGGCGGCATGAAGATTATCAGGCAGGTAAACGGGAATATATCTTCATACGACCGGAACTGAAAGGCGAGGTATTGGATTATATGCGGCAATATCCCATTGAAGCCAAAGAGGTATTGGGCGATCATCCGTTCGAACTGAAGAACATCATCAGCCATTGGATACTGAACGAACGGGAAGAGATGCAGTGTATACCGACAGACAGCGTTACCATCACGTCGCCAGAAGGCACGATAACCATTTCTTTAAAAGGGAAACAGGTGTTGTATAAGAACGAACTGATGGTATTGGAAATGTTGTCACATGCCAATTGGAAGCGCCCCATCTACACATCCATCAGTCTGGGGTCCAGTAATCTCTCGTTCCTTCACGACCATCTGATACTCGAAGGACTTGCCTATCGTGTGTCGCCTACAGCTACCAGTCGACAGGTGGACGTCGAGCGGCTCTATAATAACGTGATGCATCGCTTCCGTTATGGAAGGCTCAACACAAAGGGAATCTATGTGGATGAGGATGTCAAACACATGGCAAACACGCATCAACTGCTCATGGGCATACTCATCGACTCATTGCTACAACAGGGTGATACCCGTCGTGCCTTGGCGGTTTGCAGGAAATGGCAACAGGAGATGCCGCAGGAGAATGTGCCCTATACGGATGCCGCCCTCTCTATGGCACGTTGTTTTTACCTGACCAGTCAGTCCCCAAAGGGTGACACTATTGTCAATGACCTGCTTCGTCGTGCCACCGAATGGCTCTCATGGATAGAGACCATCAGTCCTTCGCGCCGTGCAGGGTCAGCATATTCCCGTTCCAATTGGATGCAGACAATGCAACAGGCACTCGCTGTTTCCGCACAATATGACAGAAAAGATATTTACCAAAAATACATTCATCAATATGAACACTACAATCAATAGCATTCAACGCACCCTTCGTTTCCTTATGACCAGTCGCTGTATCCTCATCGTAGCATGCGTCCTTATTGCAACAGGCTATCTTTTGATGGCTGGTTCAGGGAGTACCGAACACGCTTTCAATCCCGATATTTTCTCGTTGCGCAGGATAATCCTTGCCCCGATACTCTGTCTGTCGGGCTATTTGCTAATCATTATTGGGATACTTCGAAAACCATAATCATGATCCGCCATGAGTTAGGCGGCACTTTTCTAAGAGAAAGGTGCCGCCTATCCACCCGATAGGTACGAGCAAACGGGTCGATAGGTACGGGCTATCCATGCGAAAGGTGCCACCTATCTCAAAGAAAAGTGGCGGTTTTCTCACAAAAATAAGCCAAAAACGCCATTCGTCGTCACTAACGTCACACCGTCGTCACGCGTAATTCCCTGATTATCAACGAGTGTTACGTTGTGACGACGGTGACGTTAAATTTAAAAACTTTATGTAGAAGAAA